>CABIYX010000098.1 GCA_902363045.1 Clostridiales bacterium | reverse complement strand
CCGCCGCTCCAATAACTTCCCCATGAGACCGCTCGGTTGGCTTTCTCCTCTGGAGTTCACCGTCCAAGATGTTTGACAAACCTACAAAAATTTCACAGCAGACCAGCAAAAGGGCCGTAAAAGGGGACCTGGCGCCTGGATATTGCTTCTTTTTGACTCAGCATCCCGCCGCCCGCCATGCCGGCCTTTCGGTCCGCCGGAAAAGAATCAGACAGAAAACAGTGAGCGTGAACTGTCAAAACAGCAGTGCATCTGGTAAGCTAAAAGTAGACACTCACAAAGCGGGTGAGTGTCTACTTTTTTCATATCTGTTAAAATAGGAATAGAGG
>CABIYX010000097.1 GCA_902363045.1 Clostridiales bacterium | reverse complement strand
TCGAAGCCGTCCTCCTCCAGCATCTTCTGCACCTTGGCGTCGGGCCGGGGGGTGATCTTGTCGATCATGCTCCAGGGGAAGGAGACCTTGCTCTCATCCTTCAGGTAGTCCAGGAAGCCCTGGGGGACCAGGCCGGCCTTTACCCACGCTTCGGCGTAGGCCATGGCGGCGGCGCGCACCTTGTCGCCGTTGTGGGAGCAGTTGTCCATGCTCTGCACCGTGATGGGCATGGCTCCGGCCTGATAGCGCTCATACAGCAGGGCGGTGACCTTGCCCATAATCAGCTGGGGCTCCGCCCCGCGCTCCAGGTCAGCGGGAGAGACGGAATAT
>CABIYX010000096.1 GCA_902363045.1 Clostridiales bacterium | reverse complement strand
GAGGCCCGTCAGGTTTTTGTCCAGGTCGTAGGCGTATTCCTGCCGGATGGGGCCGTGGGCCACGGCCCTGGGCGTGCCGTCCGGGTTGTAGGTGTAGACCGCCAGCTCCTGCCCGTCATCGGTGAGGCGCAGAAGCTGCCCCATGGGGTCATAGTCGAAGCCGGTCAGCTTGCCCGTGACGTCGATCTGCCGTACCTTGTTTCCGTTCTTGTCATACTCCAGGGCCAGAAGGGTCCGCCCGCTGGCGCTCTTGCGGATCATGCGGCCCATCTCGTCATACTCATAGGCGTACCGCATCCCGGCGGAAATGGCGCACTTGAGTAAGCCCTCCGGGGTGTATTCGTAAAAATCACCCTGAGCGCCGTCTTTTTCCTTTTTGAACAGGGG
>CABIYX010000095.1 GCA_902363045.1 Clostridiales bacterium | reverse complement strand
GTGCGGTTTATCTTCCATAAGGGGGAGGCCGTGGCGGAGCAGGAGGAGAACAGCAATGTGATCCGCCTGATCCGTGGCTCGGAGCTGATCGCCCGCAGCAGCGACAGCGAGAGCGCCCGGACGTACTACCACTATGCCAGCGACGAGATGGGGTCAACGACCCATATCGTTGACGAACAGGGCAATGTCCAAAACCGCTATGCCTACGATGCCTGGGGAAAAATTGAGGTCAAGGAGGAGGCCGTCCCCAACCGCTTCACCTACTACGGCCAGCAGATCGACCCCATCACCCAGCAGTATTATCTGCGGACCCGCTTCTACAACCCGGTCATTGGCCGCTTCACCCAGGAGGACACCTACCGGGGCGATGGGCTTAATCTGTATGCGTACTGTGC
>CABIYX010000094.1 GCA_902363045.1 Clostridiales bacterium | reverse complement strand
ACCAGCACCGGCAGGCTGTCTGCCATATCACCGGTCAGATAGCGGCTGTCAGTACGGGGATAGGTGCAGAGCTTCTTTTCATACAGGCTTTGCAGATAGTCCAGGGTCTGCTGGGCTGTAAATCCAAGCAGGTGGTTGGCATCTCTTTGCAGAGTAGTCAGGTCATAGAGGGCAGGCGGCTTTTCGGACTTTTCCTTGCGCTCCACCTTTTTGATCGTGACAGCTGCACCCTGACAGGCTTCTTTCAGCTGCTCGGCAGCGGCCTTATCCGCCATGCGCTCCCCGGATACGGTAAGACCGGGCAGCTCCAGCGCCACGGTATAAAAGGGAACCGGCTTAAAGGTGTCGATCTCAGCTTCTCGCTGGACAATGAGTGCCAGCGTTGGGGACATAAC
>CABIYX010000093.1 GCA_902363045.1 Clostridiales bacterium | reverse complement strand
AAAAGAAACCATGCCTGTCATTGTGCGCGACTTGGATGACGATGCTGCCACAATTATTATGGTTGACAGCAATTTGCAGCGAGAAAATCTGCTCCCCAGTGAAAGGGCCTTTGCCTACAAAATGAAGCTGGAAGCCATTAAACATCAGGGAGCAAGAACAGACCTGACTTCTGTTCAAGTTGAACAGAAGTTGAGCGCCAGAGACCAGGTGGCAAAAGAAGCCGGTGAACGAAGCGGTATCCAGGTAATGCGATATGTTCGTTTGACTGAGCTGATTCCAGAGCTTTTGGATATGGTGGATGAAAAGAAAATCGCATTTAATCCAGCCTATGAACTCTCTTTTTTGAAACCGGACGAACAGCAAATGCTGGTGGAAACAATGGACTATGAGCAGGCTACCCCTTCTCT
>CABIYX010000092.1 GCA_902363045.1 Clostridiales bacterium | reverse complement strand
TGACCTTGCCGGACAGCTCACTGAGGTAGCCGGAAAACTGGCTGAGGAATACTGGACGGAGCATCAGCAGGACTTCTTCTATATCGTTGACGATTCCTTTTTGGAGGAATATGATGAGTATAACATCGGAGTGCAGTTCAAGGCAGCCGCCACCGTCAGCATCACTTACGCTTTGATGTCCCGCTGCGGACTGGAGCCGGAACGCTACTTCGACCACGAAGATTTCATGGCGATCTTTGATTTCAACACCCCGTCCACCATCGGGGCGCTGGGAACAGCGGTCAGCCAGATCAACCAGCAGGTGCTGCGGCAGATCGGCGTCACCGTCCGAAATGCAGAGCGCGAAGCCAACCAAGAAAGGAGCAAACAAGATGAACAATCCCATGACCTATATCCAGAACGGAGACTATCTG
>CABIYX010000091.1 GCA_902363045.1 Clostridiales bacterium | reverse complement strand
AATTCCTTCGGAATCTCCAGTGCAGAGAAGAAATCCACTGATTGAGCATTTTGGAAAAATTCAATGGCCGTTTTACTGCATTTTACTATAATCCCTGTTTGAGTGGTCAATTCTTTCATGCTTTCGCAACCTCGCTCATGTTCAGATACATCCCCATCGTTTTTTCATTGTCACAGGCCGCCCGGATCATTTTGGACAGCAGCATCAGGTCATCGATGTATTGGGAGTACACGCAGAACACATCTTCGTCGGAGTCGAAGTGAAACAGATCCACGCCGCTGTTGTTTTCCTCGAACTCCTGGATCACGCCCCGGACAAGCCGCTCCCAATCCTCGCTGCTGCCGATCAGTCCCAGCCGTCGGAATTCCTCTGTCCGGAATCCGTCACTGATTTTCAGCAGAAGGGAGATCGCATAGGGGTGGTGGGGAA
>CABIYX010000090.1 GCA_902363045.1 Clostridiales bacterium | reverse complement strand
AGGGATCGATGTTTCCAAAGGAAAGAGCATGGTGTCTGTCCTCCGTCCTTTTGGAGAAGTGGTAGCAAAACCATTTTCTGTTGGTCACACCGGCAGCGAACTTAAGGAGCTGGCAGACTACTTGAAAAGTCTGGACGGTGAGACACGGGTAGTCATGGAGCACACCGGACGGTACTATGAGCCAGTAGCTCGTTTTCTTCATGAAGAGGGCGTCTTTGTCAGCGCAGTCAATCCGAAGCTTATCAAGGACTATGGAAACAACACCCTGCGAAAAGTGAAAACAGACAAGGCAGATGCCCGGAAGATCGCCCGCTATGGGCTTGTCCCCACAAGGGGGATGCCATGTCTCTAAGCGGCAGAGCCGCCAAGAGCCATGCAAACAACTGGGCAGAATTGCGCCAACATACACCCATGGATACGATTCGAATGCAACTGAAAACGCTGAACCGGCAGCA
>CABIYX010000089.1 GCA_902363045.1 Clostridiales bacterium | reverse complement strand
TTCTGCTTTTCCTCCGGCGTTTTGGGCTTGGGGAGAGCATAATGATTGCCCCAGTTTTCCGAATAGTCCTTCAGCGTGCCCAGCCGCTTGAGGGTCTTTTTATCGGAACGATTTCCGATTTGGCAGAGCAGTTCATAGGCATCTTTCTTGAAGTCCAGTAGATCATACACATCCACCAGCACTTCCTTGGCCTGCTGATCCTCACTCTGCTCAAGTTCTTCCTTGAAGGTATATAGAGCGCGGACACTGTCCGGACCTTCATTGGTCGCAACAAACTGTTTTTTTAGTTCGATATAGGTTTTCTGATATTCTGTCATTAGTCGCACCTCCCATCAATCCCACCAGAAATACCAGACGGTGGACTGCCACAGGACATCTGCCAAGGAGCCAATGCTTCCATCCTCATTCTGATCCAGATCTGGGCAGAAACCATATTGCTCCACAGCCACCTCCATAGCTCTTTCCTTGGAGAT
>CABIYX010000088.1 GCA_902363045.1 Clostridiales bacterium | reverse complement strand
GTCATCCTCCGGATCTCCCTTTATAGGCTCGTAACCGATCTTCAGGGTCATCTGTTCCTCTGGCAGAGAGACACCGGGGCTGCGGGTGATGGTGTGCTTATCGTCCGCAGAAAAACCGATGGTCTCGCCGTCTTGCAGCGTCACATCACACGCCAGCACATAGGAGGCAAGGCTTGCCAAAAAGTCCCGTAGTTCCTCCGGCTCAGCGTCGGTGTTCAACACCTCCATTTCCTCCTTGCCAAACACATCCATGCCGTAGGTGTAGCCGTTTAGGCCCCCCTCGCTCCGGTACAGGCCGAACCAAACCCAGTTGAAGATGGGCAGTTCGTCCTTTTTGAGCATATCGGCAAGGCCCTCATAGAAACGAGGCTCAAATACCACGCCGCTGGTGTAGACACCGGTGGCGTATTTCTGCTTGCAGCACACTGCCATCGCCTTGGTGAACAGCTTACCTCGTTCCAGCAGTTTTTCCTCCTCGCCCAACACAGCCACCATGATATGGGCCTTGTGCGCT
>CABIYX010000087.1 GCA_902363045.1 Clostridiales bacterium | reverse complement strand
CTCGCTTAAGCGACTTTCGCGGAAGCGAAAGGAATAGCCACCCGCTCTGCGGGTGAGGTTAAAAATTTAAAAAGAGCCGCACCTATGGTAGAATGATGGATGTTCAGGCCATCAAAAAACCAAGAAAGACGGTGAAGCTCTATGGCAAACAGTTTAGCACACAGCAAATGGGTGTGCAAGTATCATGTAGTGTTCACGCCAAAGTATCGGAGGAAAATAGATTATTGGGGGATGCGGGAAGATATCCGAGATATCATCCGGGACCTATGTAAGTGGAAAGGCGTGGTAATCATCGAAGGGAAAGTAATGCCGGACCACATTCATCTGCTGCTGTCAATTCCGCCGAAGTATTCCGTGTCCAGCTTTATGGGATATCTGAAGGGGAAAAGTGCGATGATGATATTCGAGCGTCACGCGAATTTGAAGTATAAATTTGGGAATCGCCACTTCTGGGCAACAGGGTATTATGTAAGCACTGTGGGTATCCAGGAAAAGGCCCTACGGAAGTATATCCAGGAGCAAGAGAAACAGGATCAGATTGAGGATAAAATCAGCACCAAGGAGTACGAAAACCCTTTTAAGGGTCAAGCGAGGTAATCAGTCCACAATGGCTTGAACATAGTGAAAGCCAGCGTCTTTCAGGCGCTGGCCGCACTATGCCCTTTTAGGGCTTGTTCAAGCCACGCGTTTCACGCGTGGTCTTGACT
>CABIYX010000086.1 GCA_902363045.1 Clostridiales bacterium | reverse complement strand
GTGGCGCTCCGGGAAAGCCGGGGGCCGCGTCGCCGAGAATCAGCGCATCGCCCAGTTGGTGCAGGAGATCCACCGGGAGAGCCCGGACAAGGGATACCGCCGCATTCGGGACGATTTGGACAAGTATTACCATACGCCGGTCAACGATAAGCGGACACTGCGCATCTGCCGTGGCCTTGGGATTCAGTCTGTGGTAAAACATGCCCCACATGGCTGCACTCGGGCGGCATCCTCCCCCCGACAGCTGGCGGAGAATGTGTTGGACCGCCAATTTTACGCCGGCCGCCCCAACGAAAAGTGGCTCACCGATGTGACGGAGTTTCACTACTATACGGGCACCACCATGCGCAAGCTCTACCTGAGCGCCATCCTGGATCTGTGTGACCGGCGCATCGTTTCCTTTGTCATCCGGGACACCAACGACGCTGCCTTGGTCCATCGCACTCTGGATCAGGCATTGGAGGGCAATCCCGGCGCCCGCCCTCTGCTCCACAGCGACCGGGGCAGCGCCTATACCACTCAGATCTTCCATGACAAGCTGGCTGCAGCTGGCATTACACAGAGTATGTCCCGGGTGGGAAAGTGCATTGACAACGGCCCCATGGAGGGCTTCTGGGGCATCCTCAAGCGGGAGCGCTACTATGGCAGGCGGTTCACCAGCCGGGAGCAGTTGGTCAAGATGATCCAGGAGTACATCACCTATTACAACTTCCGCCGCCTCCAGCGCGGCCTGGGTGTGCGGACCCCTATGGAAGTCCATGACCGTCT
>CABIYX010000085.1 GCA_902363045.1 Clostridiales bacterium | reverse complement strand
GAGGTGTACGTCCGGTTCTGGGAGGGGTTTGGGCAAACCTACGGCAGTAATGCCGCAAGGCGGCTCATTCCTACTCTACGAAGGCAAGGCCGGGGACGATTTCTGGGTAAAAGCGGAGACGCTGTTGTACTGCGCGCTCATTGGCTATATCCACTATGAGGCTCCGGTGGAGGAGCAGAACTTCTCCACCCTTATTGAGTTCATCAACGCCATGGAGGTCCGGGAGGATGACGAGGAGTTCAAAAACCCGGTAGACCTGATGTTTGATGCACTGGAAGCCGAGAAGCCCAACCACTTCGCCGTCCGTCAGTACAAGAAGTACAAGCTGGCTGCCGGAAAAACAGCCAAGTCGATCCTGATTTCCTGTGGTGCGCGCCTTGCGGTATTCGACATTGCAGAGCTGCGTGAGGTCACAGCCTATGATGAGCTGGAGCTGGACACTCTGGGAGACCAGAAAACTGCCCTGTTCCTCATCATGAGTGATACGGACGATAGCTTTAACTTCCTGATCTCCATGTGCTATACCCAACTTTTCAACCTGCTCTGCGAAAAAGCCGACGATGTGTATGGCGGCAGGCTCCCAGTCCATGTGCGCTGTCTCATTGATGAAGCCGCCAATATCGGGCAGATTCCTCGTCTGGAAAAACTGGTGGCCACTATCCGAAGCCGTGAGATCTCCGCCTGTCTGGTGTTGCAGGCGCAGAGTCAGCTCAAGGCGATCTATAAGGATAATGCGGATACCATCATCGGCAACATGGATACTTCCATCTTCCTGGGCGGTAAGGAGCCAACCACCCTCAAGGAGCTGGCTGCCGTGCTGGGCAAGGAAACCATCGACACCGTGCGCC
>CABIYX010000084.1 GCA_902363045.1 Clostridiales bacterium | reverse complement strand
AGAGGTGTACGTCCGGTTCTGGGAGGGGTTTGGGCAAACCTACGGCAGTAATGCCGCAAGGCGGCTCATTCCTACTCTACGAGGGCAAGGCCGGAGACGATTTTTGGGTCAAAGCGGAGACGCTGTTGTACTGCGCGCTCATTGGCTATATCCACTATGAGGCTCCGGTGGAGGAGCAGAACTTCTCCACCCTCATTGAGTTCATCAACGCCATGGAAGTCCGTGAGGATGACGAGGAGTTCAAAAACCCCGTAGACCTGATGTTTGATGCACTGGAAGCCGAGAAGCCAAACCACTTTGCGGTGCGCCAGTATAAGAAATATAAGCTGGCCGCCGGCAAAACAGCCAAGTCGATCCTGATTTCCTGTGGTGCGCGCCTTGCGGTATTCGACATTGCAGAGCTGCGTGAGGTCACAGCCTATGATGAGCTGGAGCTGGACACTCTGGGCGACCGGAAAACTGCCTTGTTCCTCATCATGAGTGATACTGACGACAGCTTTAATTTTCTTATATCCATGTGTTATACCCAACTTTTCAACCTGCTCTGCGAAAAAGCCGACGATGTGTATGGCGGCAGGCTCCCGGTCCATGTGCGCTGTCTCATTGATGAAGCCGCCAATATCGGGCAGATTCCCCGTTTGGAAAAGCTGGTAGCAACCATCCGAAGCCGTGAGATCTCCGCCTGTCTGGTGTTGCAGGCGCAGAGTCAGCTCAAGGCGATCTATAAGGACAATGCGGATACCATCATCGGCAACATGGATACTTCCATTTTTCTGGGCGGTAAGGAGCCAACCACCCTCAAGGAGCTGGCTGCCGTGCTGGGCAAGGAAACCATCGACACCGTGCGCCCA
>CABIYX010000083.1 GCA_902363045.1 Clostridiales bacterium | reverse complement strand
GAGTCATCGAAGGAAGTAACCCTTCTATGTGAAAACGAATTGATGAGAGTAATTATAGATCATTATGGAGAAGATGCTGCTGTTGATAGGTATGATGATACACACTTCACAGCCAAAATTGAAGTGAACCCCAGTGGAACTTTTTATGGCTGGATATTCAAATTCAAAGGGAAAATAAAAATTCTCTCTCCCAAAGAGTGCATTACGGAAATGCAGCAAATCGCTCAGGAATTTATATAGTGCAAAAGAGGTGTTATTGATTTTTAACACCTCTTTTCAAATGGAATTTTTGTCCTTGAAGTGAACGGATGTTCGATATACAATATAAGCAAGATGTTCGCAGTTCGTCGAACAAATGAGAGGTGAATGCTGTGGGCAATATAACTTTTGGATCATTTATAGCTGAGAAACGCAAGGCACATAAATTCAATTTACGCGATACAGCCAAGCATTTGAATATTGCTTATGGCTATCTGTGTGACATTGAACAAAGCCGCCGTCCTGCTCCCACTGGAGATTTTGTGGAACGCATCTCTGCCTTTCTGAATTTGGATAAATCAGAACATGAGTTGCTTTTGGATCTGGCCGCAAAATCACGCAATACAGTATCTGCTGATTTGCCAGACTATATCATGGAAAAAGATATTGTTCGGGCGGCCTTGCGTGTGGCAAAAGAAGTAGACGCTACCGATGAAGAATGGCAGACATTTATGAAAATGCTAAAGGAGCGTAAACGATAGGGGGGATAGCTTTGTCAATTCCACAAATCCGTACAGAAGCAATCGAGGCGGTAGGGCGAAAAATCCTGATGGAATATGATCCCTCTCTGCTATCCGGGCAACCATATCCTGTGCCAATCGAAACCATTATCGAGACAAAGTTTGATCTAATCCTGGAGTTTCATACACTAAGAAAAAACCCCAAGATATTAGGGGAAACAATTTTCGATGACGGTGCCGTTGTTTTATATGACCAGATACAGAGACAGTATCGAATGATTGCAGTAAGAGCCGGTACAATCTTAATTGATGAACGGCTTTGTGATCCGTCAAAATTAGGGCGGCTCCGTTTTACCTGTGCCCATGAG
>CABIYX010000082.1 GCA_902363045.1 Clostridiales bacterium | reverse complement strand
TTTTTTCGCAGATACAGTTCCATTTTCAGCAATTCATTCTCCTTCTTCAACCGGGCGTTCTCGATCCGCAGGGCCTCATCCCGGCTCCGGGGCGTTTGGTCCGCCAGGCGCTTGCCACGCCGGTCCTCCAATCCCGCGGGACCCAACTCCTGATACTTTTTCACCCAGCTCCGCAGCGTCTGTACGGCTACTTGGTGTGCCTGCGCCACCTCTTGGAGCGTCCGGCCGCCCTCCAGACAGGCCAGCACCGCCTCCAGCCGTTCCTCTATGGTGTGGTCGTTCCTCATGATAGTCCCTCCTCTTTCTCTCTTGGAGTTTCTCTCATGATACGCCTTTACCCAGTCCAATACCAGATTCCCGGAGCGCAAATGATACTTTTCCGCGATGGCCATGGAACTGCCCTGACCGGACAGGTACTCCTCCGCCACTTGGCGCTTGAAGTCCTCGCTGTACTTCCGTTTGGAGCGATTCCCATTCTCCTCCAATGCCGAAATTCCCTCCGAGCGATACCGGCTGATCCAACTCTCCATGGTGGAGTGACCCACCCCAGCTCGCCGCGCCGCCTCTCGCATCCGCAGCCGTCCCGCAAGATATTCCTCCACCAGTGAGACTTTTTCCTCAAAAGCAACTTCTTTTCGTTTGCCCATCCTGTATTCACTCCCAATGTTATTTTCCTGTCTGCTTTATTGGGAGCATACCACTTTGTCTCGTTCTCTTTTGGACGGCTGGGCCCCGGCGCGGGCCGCCTTGTCCCCTTTGGGTGGGCGGCCTGTGCGGGGCTTGGCCGTCTTTTCCGCTTTTGGAGATTTCGGCTCCGCCTGTTCCTTTGGCGGACGGCCCCTGCGCTTTTCCCGCTTCTCCACTTCAACGGCGGGAACAGCGGGAGCCTTGCCGCCCTTATCATCACCGCCCCGCACATCCGACAGGTTGATGACCTTATCAGACGGGGCAGGGCCGCCCTCGCCCATACCGGGGAGTGTCACCTGTTCGGCCTGTTCCTGTGCGGGCACAGTACCTGGCCCATCCGTGGCCGGGGACTCCGGGAGCTTTTCTCCCTCTGGGCCCTTGTTCAATCTTTCATCTGCCATTCGCTAACCTCCTTTTTTGTGGCATGAAAAAAGGCCAGACCATACGGCCCGGCCAGCGAAAAATTTTCCTCCTTTCCGTTTTTTATTTTTGATTGCTACCACTCCTTTCCCTGTCGAGCCATGAAAAAAACGCCCCTTTTGTTGATACAAAAAGTGGCGTTTTAGTGTAGGTTTGCATCTGTCAAGTAAAAGTAGACACAAAAAAGCGCAGCTAACAGAAGCCCAGTTCGGTCCTGTACTGAACTGGGCTTCTA
>CABIYX010000081.1 GCA_902363045.1 Clostridiales bacterium | reverse complement strand
TCCCCATCTTTTCACCTCTATTCCTATTTTAACAGATATGAAAAAAGTAGACACTCACCCGCTTTGTGAGTGTCTACTTTTAGCTTACCAGATGCAGAGAATAGATCTCCGGCCGCTACTTTTGTGCTCTGCGGTATCGCCTTGTCAAAATGGGCGCTAAATGGACGCTAAAGCCAGAATTTTCTCCACGGCAAGAGAAAAAGAAAAACCCTCAAGCCGTTGCGGCTCAAGGGTTTTTGTGGAGCTGCTACCCAGATTTGAACTGGGGACCTCATCCTTACCAAGGATGCGCTCTACCGACTGAGCTATAGCAGCATATTTGTCCCCTCGCGGGGAACTATTTAGAACAGGCCTGGCCTGGAACTTCCATGGCCCCGGAAGATTCCCGGCGGCTTATACAAACAGCTGAAATCAGCTGGAGTAATTAAATGGCGACTCGGAAGGGACTTGAACCCTCGACCTCCGGCGTGACAGGCCGGCGTTCTAACCAACTGAACTACCGAGCCATTTAACTCAAAACTTATTAGAACAGATTGCTCTGTAATACTCTGGCAGGGGCAGAAGGAATCGAACCCTCGGCACGCGGTTTTGGAGACCGCTGCTCTACCTGCTGAGCTATACCCCTGTATTGGTGGGCCTTCACGGGCTCGAACCGTGGACCGGCCGGTTATGAGCCGGCTGCTCTAACCAACTGAGCTAAAGGCCCATAGACCGTCACACGTTATGTTCGGAAAAAAGTGGCTTGCCGGCAAGTTCTTGGCGGCAAGCCGCTTTTGGCGCCACCTGTTGGACTCGAACCAACGACCCTGCGGTTAACAGCCGCATGCTCTACCGACTGAGCTAAGGAGGCATAGAAAAGGTCCAATCCGGCTGGACCGGACCCTTATGTTGGCACTACCTATCTTCCCGGTCCGTCTCCAGACAAGTATTTTCGGCAGAAGCGAGCTTAACTTCCGTGTTCGGAATGGGAACGGGTGGACCCTCGCCCTAATCAGCACCAACTTACTTTCTTTTGAAAAAGAAAGTAAGCAAAGAAAACTTCATGCTTTCCACTTCAGGAGAACTATTTTTCTCTCCTTACCGTCTTTTTCAACAGCAATCATTTTATCAAATTTTCAATCGTTTGTCAAGATTTTTTCTTAACTTTCCGCCCGAAGGGCGGTCCCAAATCACAAACCAGCGAAGCGGGTTCAATGGGAAAGTGAAAAATTGCCCGCCCTGGCTAAGAAGCCTCGCCGCACGGCGGGGATTCGTGCCTTAAGGGCAATTTTGAACTGGTGACCCGTACGGGAATCGAACCCATGTTTGCGGCGTGAGAGGCCGCCGTCTTAACCGCTTGACCAACGGGC
>CABIYX010000080.1 GCA_902363045.1 Clostridiales bacterium | reverse complement strand
GGATAAGGTACAATAATTTTCGCAAATTGAAAAGCAAACAAAAGAAGACATGGTTTGCAGCCCTCTGGTAGAATGAAGTCGCGACACACCATTCTGAAAGGAGCGAGCAAACCATGCCTGAAAAGATTGTACAGCTGAATGAGGAAGTAATCAAGGGGCAGCTCAAGGAACTTGTGCGTGGCAGCGTAGAGGAGACACTCAACAAGCTGCTGGAGGCCGAGGCAGAGAAGCTGACCCAGGCTGCCCGGTACGAGCGTAATGAGCAGCGCCAGGGGTACCGGAGCGGCCACTACAACCGGAATCTCACCACTACATCCGGGGACGTTACCCTGAAGGTGCCCAAGCTCAAGGGGATCTCCTTTGAGACCGCCATCATTGAGCGGTATCGCCGCCGGGAGAGCAGTGTAGAAGAAGCTCTCATTGAGATGTACCTGGCAGGCGTATCCGTCCGACGTGTGGAGGATATTACTGAGGCTCTGTGGGGCAGCAAGGTGTCTCCGGCCACCATCAGTGAGCTGAACAAGAAAGCGTATGTCCACATTGAAGACTGGCGGAACCGCCCTCTGCAAGGCGGGCGCTATCCGTATGTCTATGTGGATGGGATCTACCTGCGCCGAAATTGGGGCGGAGAGTTTGAAAATGTGGCCATTCTGGTGGCGATTGCAGTGAATGAGGACGGATACCGTGAGGTTCTTGGTGCCGCCGAGGGGATGAAAGAGGACAAGTCCAGCTGGGTCAGCTTCTTCCAGTGGCTGCGCGGCCGCGGCCTGGACGGGGTTAAACTGGTGGTTGGAGACAAATGCCTTGGTATGCTGGAAGCTGTGGGAGAAGTATTCCCAGAGGCCAAGTACCAGCGGTGTACTGTGCACTTCTACCGCAATGTGTTCTCCGTAACGCCTCGCTCCAAGGTGAAGCTGGTGGCAAAGATGCTCAAAGCGATCCATGCTCAGGAGAGCAAGAAAGCTGCCCGGGAGAAAGCCAAAGCCGTGGTGGAGCAACTGCGCTCTATGAAGTTGAAAGAGGCCGCCAAGAAGGTGGAGGATGGCATTGAGGAAACGCTGACTTACTGCGATTTTCCCAGCGAACACTGGACTCGCATCCGTACCAATAACGTCATTGAACGGCTCAACCGGGAGATCCGCCGCCGCACTCGTGTAGTGGGCAGTTTCCCAGACGGCAACTCCGCCCTCATGCTGGTCTGCGCCCGGCTGCGCCATGTGGCCGGCACCCAGTGGGGCAACAAGAAGTACATGAACATGAAGCACCTGGAGGCTGCCCTTGAGGACGCCTCCATTGCTGGCTGACTTCTCTCATGCCAGGGCCTGCAAACCATTTTGCGAAAATTCCTTGACACTACC
>CABIYX010000079.1 GCA_902363045.1 Clostridiales bacterium | reverse complement strand
TCATGAAGGATTTGGTCTCCTCTCGTGCGGTTGTTGCTCGCAACTTCAACTATAACCGATGAGACCTTATCCTTCATCCCTTTTTATTCAACTGTCCAATATGTATTGTAGTCCTACAGTTTTCTTGTCCCCACTTCTCGACAATCTCTATTGAAAATATTACTGTCATGTGATAAACTGACTTTGCGACACATCTGAATATTAACGCCGTATTAGGTGCATTTTACTTCGGTAAAAATGCATCCTCTATTTTCGCACCTGTATGGCGTTGAAAAGATGTGTCGCAGCATTCGAGGCTCTGCATTTTTCGGTGCGCAGCTTCGGCTGCGCACTTTTTTTGAGAGGAGATTATCGAGATGAAGAGAGCGCCAAAAATAATACAGTGTAAAACTTGCAATCAAGAAATTTCAGCAAATGCCAAATCTTGCCCACATTGTGGGGCAAAAAACAAAAGGCCGTTCTATAAAAAATGGTGGTTTTGGTTGATTGTCGCTTTTATCGTCATAGGAGCTGCATCTTCCGGAAATGATAGTGGTTCGACAGATGACACAACGAATCCCCCTGCGTCATCTTCACCGGTAGATTCTGATACCACTGGTGAACCCATTGAAGAAGATACCCCTGATATTGAATTATCTACTGATTTTGAGAGAAGTGTGTACGACATTGTTAAAGAGAATAACGGTGAACTTACGAGCATTGAAACGGTGACTTCCGAAGGTTCTGAAGAAGCGACTGTAATAGCAAGTATCTTGTGTGAAAATGATGAAAATGTTGTAAATAAAATCCTTTCAGAAACTTCAGAAGCAATAAAGAATAACACTACCAACGAAAGTGCTATCTTTACTTTTGGCGACATTGAGGATGGCGATGATGCCACAGCACTTGTGATGGCTGGAGTTTATTCCGATGGTACGATTGATATATCCTCTATGAGTATTGACTATAACAGTGAGCGCAATAATTGGATAAGAAATCAGTTTAGCGCATGGGATGGTTCTCATGTAGAGTTAGAAAAATTGATTATCAGCAATCTCAATGACGAAAAGTCCTATGAACATATTGAAACAACATATCGAGATATTGCAACGGAAGATGACCGTGACGAGATAAATCAGATATTGGCAGATTCGGGATATACACAGCGGGTTGAAGTTGGCGATCTTTTCATTCAAACCCAATTCTCGGCTAAAAATGCATTTGGCGGTGTAATTAAAAATACGGCCTTTGGCATTGCAAGTTATAGTGACAATACAATCACTCTGATTGATATAGGATAAGTCAATCACATAATAGAAGGGCGGGAGTTTATAATTCCTGCATCTGGTAAGCTAAAAGTAGACACTCACAAAGCGGGTGAGTGTCTACTTTTTTCATATCTGTTAAAATAGGAATAGAGGTGAAAAGATGGGGA
>CABIYX010000078.1 GCA_902363045.1 Clostridiales bacterium | reverse complement strand
GGGCCCATAGCTCAGCTGGCTAGAGCGCACGACTGATAATCGTGAGGTCGGTGGTTCGAGTCCACTTGGGCCCACCACTTTCTAAAAGGAAGGCCGTCCGGGGGTTTAGTTCAGCTGGTAGAACACCTGCTTTGCAAGCAGGGGGTCACCGGTTCGAGTCCGGTAACCTCCACCACAAGATCAAATCGAAGTGTTTGGTCAAGAGACCGAGCATTTCGATCTGACCTTGAAGAAGGGTCGGAGACCTGCACCTTGAAAACTGAACAGTGAAGCAAGCAAGAAATTGCGAGCAAGCAACAGAGAGGTAACAAAGTAAAATTTGTGGACTTTTTAGAAATAAGAAGGGTAACACAAACTACAATGAACCGAATCTGAAGCCTGCATAATTCTTGAAGAGAACCAGAACTCTCCGAGCAAAGCCCAGCGAAAGCGGGTTTGCGAGGAAGAGGAGGCGTGATGGAGTGAATGAGCTTTCCTGGCGACAGGGAAGCGAATGATACGAAATCCACGCCGGCGAGGTCAAGCTAGAAAGAGCGCAAGGGGAATGCCTTGGCATCGAGAGCCGAAGAAGGACGTGACAAGCTGCGATAAGTCTGGGGGAGCCGCACATAGGCTTTGATCCCGGAATTTCCGAATGGGGAAACCCGGCAGAGCAATACTCTGTCAGCGTGCGTTGAACAAAATAGGCGTACGCGGGGAACCGCCTGAACTGAAACATCTAAGTAGGGCGAGGAAGAGAAATCAACCGAGATTCCGCAAGTAGTGGCGAGCGAACGCGGAAGAGGGCAAACCAGAGGATTTATCCTCTGGGGTTGTGGACTTGCACACGTAAGACTAGGTTAGCTGAATGGTATGGGAAGGCCATCCACAGAGGGTGAGAGACCCGTAAGCGAAAACCGAAGTCTTACAGCGAGGATCCAGAGTACCGCCGGACACGTGAAACCCGGTGGGAAGCTGGGGGGACCACCCTCCAACCCTAAATACTACTCGATGACCGATAGAGGAGCAGTACCGTGAGGGAAAGGTGAAAAGGACCCCGGGAGGGGAGTGAAAGAGAACCTGAAACCTTGTGCTTACAAGCACTCAAAGCACGTTAAAGTGTGATGAGGTACTTTTTGTAGAACGGTCCGGCGAGTTATTGTACGTAGCGAGCTTAAGGTGTTCAGCACCGGAGGCGAAGCGAGAGCGAGTCTGAATAGGGCGATATAGTTGCGTGCAATAGACCCGAAACCAGGTGACCTATCCATGGGCAGGTTGAAGTGGGGGTAAAACCCCATGGAGGACCGAACCGACCCCCGTTGCAATGGTGGCGGATGACCTGTGGATAGCGGAGAAATTCTAATCGAACTTGGAGATAGCTGGTTCTCCCCGAAATAGCTTTAGGGCTAGCGTTGATTTAGATTACCGGAGGTAAAGCACTGAATGGGCTAGGGGCTGATAAAGTTACTGAACCCTATCAAACTAAGAATGCCGGCAAATTGATGATCAGCAGTCAGACTACGTGAGATAAGTCTCGTGGTCAAAAGGGAAACAGCCCAGACCTACAGCTAAGGTCCCAAATATACGCTAAGTGGAAAACGATGTGGAATCGCGAAAACAACCAGGATGTTGGCTTAGAAGCAGCCACTCATTAAAAGAGTGCGTAATAGCTCACTGGTCGAGTGGTTCTGCGCGGAAAATGTAACGGGGCTAAGCGTATAACCGAAGCTTGGGATGCAGCAATGCATGGTAGGGGAGCGTCGAATACGGGGTGAAGTCGCAGCGGAAGCAGCGGTGGACTGTATTCGAGTGAGAATGCCGGAATGAGTAGCGAGAATTATGTGGGAATCATAATGGCCGAAAATCTAAGGTTTCTTG
>CABIYX010000077.1:732-2006 GCA_902363045.1 Clostridiales bacterium | reverse complement strand
TTGTACGCTCCCGCTTTTTGAAGCTGGACAGCTCTCACATCGAGTTTGTCATGGACTGTCTGCAAAAGAACACCACCCAGGTACGCAACATCAAGCAGTACCTGCTTGCAGTGCTGTTCAACGCTCCTACCACCATGAATAACCACTACACTTCACTGGTAAATCACGATATGCACGCAGGCGGCTGGTAATCAGCCGCTTTTGTATTACACCAAAGGAGGCACAGCATGAATCAGATTGAAATTTTCAATAGTCCAGAGTTTGGAAGCATTCGAATAGTCGAGGAAAATGGGAAATACCTGTTCTGCGGCGCTGATGTTGCAAAATCGCTGGGATACAAAGATACAGTAAACGCCCTAAAGACACATTGCAGAGAAGATGGGGTGGCGTTTTACCACCTCACCGATAATTTGGGGCGTGAACAGAAAGCTAAATTCATCAGTGAAGGAAATCTGTATCGTTTGATTGTCCACAGTAAATTGCCATCAGCTGAACGATTTGAGCAATGGGTCTTTGACGAGGTTCTTCCTACCATTCGCAAGCATGGGGCCTATCTCACAAAAGAAAAGCTATGGGAAGCAGCTACTTCACCGGAGGCGCTGCTCAAGCTCTGCTCGGATCTTCTGGCTGAGCGAGAGGAGAATGTATCTCTGCGCATAGCAAACGCACAGCTGGAGGGTAAAGCCGCTTTCTATGACCTGTTCATTGATTTGGAGCATAGCACCAATCTCAGAACTACTGCCAAAGAGCTTGATGTACCGGAACGCCGCTTTGTCCGATTTCTTCTGGAAAAGCGTTTTGTGTACCGCACTGCGTCCGGCAATGTACTGCCCTATGCAAAGCCAGCCAATGAAGGGCTGTTTTGTGTAAAGGACTACTGCAATCACGGTCATACCGGTTCTTATACGCTGATAACTCCGCAAGGCAAGCTGTATTTTGCCGAACTGAGAGACAGTATCCTGATGGTGATATGATAAATCACTATTTTCTCCGGCGTCTGGTGGTCCCGCCTTAGAAATAAATGCACCACCCCTGCACATTTTGTGGAATAGGAGGCGATGAAAATGCAGGAAGAAGTGGAAAACAGAACTTTAACGCTGGTTGTCAGCGGAACAAAGTTCACCGGTCGGCTGCTCAAAGCCGCCATCAGCAAGTACATGGCCCACTGCAAGGAAAAGAAGCTGCAAAAGAAAAGAAGCCGTGATGCTCCTGTGACACCCCACGGAAAACAGACCGTCAAGCAGCTCATTGGTCAGAATCAGGGGATCTCCAAT
>CABIYX010000077.1:0-381 GCA_902363045.1 Clostridiales bacterium | reverse complement strand
TGGCTCAGGGGGCAAATGCTTCGGAGAAATTCCTTTCCCTGTTTGATGTCCTGCCTGGGGCGCTGCAAAGTTTCTGGCCCAGCCTGCACCCGTTGGATCTGCTGCTGGGGCTGTGCTGCGGTGCTGGCCTGCGTCTAGCGGTGTATCTCAAAAGTAAAAACGCCAAGAAGTACCGTCACGGCATGGAGTATGGTTCTGCCCGTTGGGGAACCCGTGAGGATATTGCTCCCTACATCGACCCGGTGTTCCAGAACAATGTGATTCTGACCAAAACCGAAAGCCTGACCATGAACAGCCGCCCCAAGGACCCAAAGACCGCCAGAAACAAAAATGTGCTGGTGATCGGCGGCTCCGGTTCCGGTAAGACCCGCTTCTGGCTCA
>CABIYX010000076.1 GCA_902363045.1 Clostridiales bacterium | reverse complement strand
TCATGAAGGATTTGGTCTCCTCTCGTGCGGTTGTTGCTCGCAACTTCAACTATAACCGATGAGACCTTATCCTTCATCCCTTTTTATTCAACTGTCCAATATGTATTGTAGTCCTACACTTTTGCTGGTCTGCTGTGAAATTTTGCTCTTGCAAATTGGCGGGGTTTCTTGTATAATGTGACCTGTATTGGCCGGTGTGATGGAATTGGTAGACGTAGTGGACTCAAAATCCACCGCTGGCGACAGCGTACCGGTTCGAGTCCGGTCACCGGCACCACGTCGGAGCAAGCTTTATATCGCTTGCTCCGACTTTTTTTGCAAAAGTCAGAGCGCGCTCATGCCGCTGCTCCTCCTTTCCAAATCGAACCCGCTGCGCTGGGTTGCGATTTGGTTTCGGGTGCAAACCCAAAAGTCTCGGCATCTATACTGTTTTGATGTTCCAACTCGTTGCAAGTGGCATATCGCTTGCAACGAGCTTTTTCATTTTATTGCAAAGCTTATCACGTGCTCATTCTGCTGCTCCTCCCTTCCAAACCGAACCCGCTGCCGCTGGGCTTCGGTTTGGTTTTGGGTACAAAGCTGAGGGCAGGCATCGATCCTGTGCAATGCGCTTAAAAGCAGCCGCCTGAATGGGCGGCTGTCTTTCTTTTTGGGTTCCGCTCCCGGCGGTGGCTCTGCCCTTCGGAATTTCAATGCTCGGGGCGGTGGAGCCTCCTTCCGTTTTATGTCTCCATTTTTGTTTGCGTCCAATGAAGAGGTGACAGGAACAATAAGATACCCCCAGCAAGAGGGTGTTTCAAGCTTCTATTCTTTCCCCAGGGCCGCGCTGCGCGCAGACGACGCTGTTTTTCTATACTCCGAATGACGGAAAAAATGGGTCGATCCTGTTGATACACATTGCCAGAGGTGGATGAAATGGTGTAAAATAGAACTACAACAGGCGGAGGAAGGTCCGCCTCAGGAAGGAGGGAGGTCCATGCCGGCCTCATCCAAGGAGAGACCGCACCGGGATCAGCGTACCCGGATGCTGGAGGAGCCGGTACCGCGCCTGGTGCTGACTTTGGCGGTGCCGACGATCATCAGCATGATGGTCACCTCGATCTATAACATGGCGGACACCTATTTTGTCTCCCAGATCAACACCAGCGCCTCGGGCGCGGTGGGGATCGTGTTTTCCATCATGGCGATCATCCAGGCGGTGGGCTTTACCATCGGGATGGGCTCGGGGAGCGTTGCGTCCCGGCTGCTGGGACAGGGCCTTCCGGGCCGGGCGGCGGTGATCGCCTCCAGCGCGGTGGTCTCTGCGCTGGTGTGCGGAGGCCTGCTGACTCTGGCGGGGCTGCTGTCCCTGGAGCGGTTCGTCTGGATCCTGGGAGCCACCGAGACCATATACCCCTATGCCCTTCAGTATGCCACCTACATTCTGTGGGGCGCGCCGGTGATGTGCCTGGCCTTTACGCTGAATAATCTGCTGCGCTGGCAGGGCAAGGCCAACCGCTCGGTGATCGGTCTGGGGATCGGCGGGGTGCTCAATATCTTTCTGGACCCCATTTTCATCTTCGGACTGGATCTGGGCATCTCCGGAGCGGCCATCGCCACCCTGTTGAGCCAGTGCGTCAGCGTCTCTATCCTCGCCTCCTTCTTCCTGCGGGGGCAGAGCGAGATCCGGGTCTCGATCCGGTGTGTCTCCACCGCGCCAAAGACCTATCTCACGATTTTCAAAAGCGGAATGCCCTCCTTCTTCCGTCAGGGGATGGCCAGCGTGTCCGCCATGGCGCTGAATTTCAATGCCGGCGTCTATGGGGACGCGGCGGTGGCCGCCATGGCGATCGTGACCAAGGTGTTCAATTTCCTTCTGTCCGCGGTCATCGGCTTCGGTCAGGGGATGCAGCCGGTGGTGGGCTATAACTACGGCGCGCGGGAGCTGGGACGGGTCCGGCAGGCGGTGTCCTTCTCTCTGAAATTCTGCACCGCCCTTCTGACGGTGGCCGCTGTGGCGGGGGCGGTCTTTGCGCCCCAGATCGTGCAGTTCTTCCGAAACGATCCCGCAGTGGTGGCGGTGGGGACGCGGGCCTTCCGCTTCCAGTGCGTTTCCCTGCCCCTGGCGGCGGTGCTGGTCTTTGCCAATATGCTGTTCCAGTCTCTGGGCAAATCCTGGCGGGCGTCGCTGCTGGCCCTGTGCAGGCAGGGGATGTTTTTCATCCCGCTGGTGTATCTGCTGCCCATGTGCTTTGGGCTGCTGGGGCTGGAGATGACCCAAATGTGCTCCGACCTGATCGCTTTTCTGGTGTCGGCGGCCTTTCTGCTCCACTATTTCCGGCGGGAGTTCGACAAAATTTAAAAACAGAGGGACGCGCCCGGTGGCGCGTTGCATCTGTCAAGTAAAAGTAGACACAAAAAAGCGCAGCTAACAGAAGCCCAGTTCGGTCCTGTACTGAACTGGGCTTCTATAG
>CABIYX010000075.1 GCA_902363045.1 Clostridiales bacterium | reverse complement strand
TCCCCATCTTTTCACCTCTATTCCTATTTTAACAGATATGAAAAAAGTAGACACTCACCCGCTTTGTGAGTGTCTACTTTTAGCTTACCAGATGCAGTTTTAGTGTAGGTTGGCTCGGTTTTTGTTGTGTTTTATTATTATACCTTTGTCAAAGACGGTTATCCATTTTTGGATACTCCGATTTTTTATTGCCAATTTGTAAATTTTCTCATGTTGCTGCACAGAAATGTACAACTTTTTCTTTTTTCAACCTATCTGTAGAAGCCTGATCTGACTACATGATAGGAGGAAATATGATATACTACAAACGATATACAAGAAAACTGCTGCCGCAGAAAGCGGCAGAGCATCCAAGGTGGGTCCAATGGACGCACCATTCAGAAGGCAAAACCCACTGTGAAGAGTGCTTGATGCTGGATGGATGTTTCTTTATGGCGTCCAATCATCCACCTTATCCGCATCACCCATTCTGCCACTGTACTTTAGAGCCAGTTGATTATGCTGTAGTCCTGATCAATGCATCCGCATACAGTGACTATAGAAAATTTGATCCATATTTGTTTAACACAACCGGACTGCAAACACACAATAAAGAAAAGCTCTTTAAAGAATGGGGATATACTGTCGAGGATGCAAGATGGCTACAAGCAGAGATAGAGCGGCAGGCGAAGGAAGGATATATAGCAGGCAAATATACGCTTGGTAAATTAAACTGGAACGGTCAAAGAATTAGTATCCGTGTTATCATTCCAAGAAGAGATGGAACTGGAGAGGTTTCCTTCATTACCGGTTGGATGGTGGAGCCAGGCGGGAAATTGAGGATGACAACACCCTATGGAGGTAAATAATATGCAAGAAATGGACAATGTAAGAGTGACCGTTGAAAAAGAAACCTATTCACGAGATGGCGTTCATAAAGGTATGTATGGATGGATTTGCTATTCCAAATGCGTCAAAGGCTATTGGCTGGTCAATTTTCCACAATGCGGCGAGAAGGATGATATTGCCGAAATCAGCATCAAAGAAGAAGATTTAGAAGTCGTACGAATCCTTGATGCACGCGTGAACGAACAAATCAAGGCACAATTTGAAAAAGAAGCCGATCAGACAAAATCATTTGCCGAAATTCCAGATGATTTTTCTAATTATCGTATCTAAATGGGATAAAACCTCTTGCTTGCTGCGCCAAAACCATTGATATGACTGGATTTTTCCAAGTCCTAATAATGTATTTCGCAATCGTTGGTGCGGCGCTTACTGGGCATCCAAAGGGCTCCGGGTCATTCCCACCGTCAATTGGGGCGATGAATCCACATTCGATTTCTGCTTTGACGGGATTGAAAAAGGCAGTGTGGTGGCTGTCTCCACCTACATGGCGTCCGAACACAGCAACCGCCAGGATCAAAAAGAGTGGTTCATGGCTGGATACAACGAGATGCTGCGGCGCATTGAGCCGGAAAAAATCATTTGCTACAATACACCGTTTCCCGAAATGCAGGGCAACATTATCTATGTGGATTACGAACGCAGTTCCTGGCGGTATATGAATTACGAACGAGGATTTCAGAAAGAAGATTTGGAATCTTTCAAAATTGGTGGCTCTTTCTATACAAATTATGATACAATGGAGCCGTACCTCATTGGCAAGGGCGGCGGCAGTGCATACGGTGGGGGGTGGAAACCCTCCAAACCAGAAGATTATCGTTTGATTGGAAAACCGGGTGAAATTAAAATCACCTATGCAAAAGATGGAACTAAAATCGAAACTAAAATCGGAAAAGACGGAAAAGCAGTTGCCGAAAGACACTACACCTCTTCACCCAATCCCAAATATCACTCCAATCCACATGACCATAAAATAAATTGGGAATCTCCAAGGTATGGCGTTCCAAATTTTGAAAAGCCTCACATGAATTATTGGCCGGATGAATATCCAGGAGGTGCTCCTGAGTTTAAAAAATATGGAGATATGATTATGAACTACGTTTTAAATACATTCGAGGATAACAAGTTTACAACAATATCAGAATTCAAAGAATGCATTATACGTGGTGGTGAGCCTGTCTTTCGCTGGAATGGCATTGTATATGGGGTATGTTTTTCTGACAGTGGGTATTGTATTGCCTGTATTGACGGGAATTGCGAAAAAATGTGCAACACACCAGATGATGTTCTTGAATATATGGTTGGAAATGATCGTCTACGCGATGTGATTACAAAAGTTAATGTCATTTCTCGCACAATTTAGGATAAAAGCACCTTGCTTGCTGCTTGCAAACCGTTGATTTTACAGGGTTTCGCCAGATCCTATCATAACACTCCGACCAAAATGAACACATCCACCAGCGAAGCTGGTGGATGTGTTCATTTATTTTTTGTAGAAATAGAACCGGCGCTTGGAGGGGTCTGTCTCGCTGCGTCCGGTCATGCGCAGGTAGTGTCAAGGAATTTTCGCAAAATGGTTTGCAGGCCCTGGCATGAGAGAAGTCAGCCAGCAATGGAGGCGTCC
>CABIYX010000074.1 GCA_902363045.1 Clostridiales bacterium | reverse complement strand
CTGGGCGGTAAGGAGCCAACCACCCTCAAGGAGCTGGCTGCCGTGCTGGGCAAGGAAACCATCGACACCGTGCGCCCAGACAGGGCGTTAAGCAAAGTAGTGTAAGGCACTACCCCGTAAGATAACACGGGAAACAACCTGCCTAACCGAAAGGCGAAAGCCGACACGGGAACACAGCACGGCAGGAAAGCAGTAAGTCACCTAAAGATAACTTGGTGCGACTGAACTGCAATGTTAAGTGGATATGAGGCTTAAGTTGTGTTTACTGAACGTAAGTTTCTAATTTCTGTTATTGGTCAGACGGAGGAAAGTATCTGTAACCTCTGGCATACAGGCGACTGACTATAGGTGTCAGTCAGTCGGTTATCAAATACTGTATGCAATCTGTAGGAGAACCTATGGCAACGAAACGAAAGCGGAGACCGACAATCCACATTTGCCAATGCTTAACGCTAACTGGGGATGCCCTAAACAGGAACGCCAACCGAAGGAGGTGAAAATTCGGCTATGGCTTGTAGAGTCTGAAAATCCTGCATGGGCACGGAACGCTCATAGTAGTCCGAGAGGGATAATGACCCTCACATGGCGAAGGAGCGTAGTTATTGTGTACTAAAATATACGTTGATTAGGGAGGAAATCCTCAAAATGCAACCAACAACCGACATTTTAGCAAGAATTAGTAGAAACTCACTCGCAAATAAAGATGAAATATTCACCAGATTGTATCGCTATATGTTGCGACCCGACCTTTATTTCGTGGCATATAAAAATCTGTATGCCAACAGCGGTGCCGCAACTAAGGGAGCAAATGACGACACGGCAGACGGATTCAGCGAAGCCAAAATTGCAAAAATCATTCAAAAGCTCGCTGATGAAACCTACCAGCCCACGCCGGTAAGAAGAACCTATATCCAGAAAAAGAACAATCCTAAGAAAAAGCGTCCTCTGGGAATACCAACATTCACAGATAAGCTGGTACAGGAAGTTCTGCGGATGGTACTAGAAGCGGTGTATGAGCCGGTTTTCCTGCCTGTGTCTCATGGCTTCAGACCGAAAAGAAGCTGCCACACGGCATTGAAATCTCTAAAAAGAGAGTTCAATGGTATGCGGTGGTTTGTTGAAGGCGACATCAAAGGTTGCTTCGATAACATTGACCACGATGTTCTTGTCGGTCTGATTAACAGCAAAATCAAAGATACCCGCATGATGAAGCTGATTTACAAATTTCTGAAAGCCGGATATTTGGAGGACTGGAAGTACCATAAGACGTACAGCGGAACACCGCAGGGTGGAATTATTTCCCCTCTCCTTGCCAACATCTATCTGCATGAGCTGGATAGGTTTGTTATGAAGCTGAAAAGCGAATTTGACACCCATGGACAGGAACCTGTCAGAACGGAATATCGTTTGCTGAGCAATGAAATCCAGAAACTTTCCTACCACATCGGGAGAAGCACCGGGGCAGAAAAGGAACGATTGCTTGAGGAATACAACCGAAAGCGGAAACTTATGCTGAAAATGCCCTGTACCGCACAAACGAATAAAAGGCTCAAGTATATTCGCTATGCTGATGACTTTATCCTTGGTGTGAAAGGAAGCAGGGAGGATTGTCAGTGGATTAAGAGCAAGCTGTCTGAGTTTATTAGTGAAACTCTAAAAATGGAACTCAGCGAAGAAAAAACGCTTATTACCCATAGCAGTGAATGTGCCAGATTCTTAGGTTACGATGTGCGTGTTCGGAGAAGTGCTGTTATTAAGCATGGAGGTCCGGGTAACAAAACAAAACGGACGCTCAATAATTCCTGTGAATTGGCTATTCCATTGGATGACAAAATTCACAAGTTCATCTTTGCTAACAAAATTGCGATACAAAAGCCAGACGGGAAGCTCATGCCCGTCCACCGTGCATCTCTTTTGCGACTCACAGATTTGGAAATCGTATCTGCCTATAATGCCGAACTGCGAGGAATCTGCAACTACTACGGAATAGCCAGCAATTTCTATAAATTGTGCTATTTTTCCTATCTCATGGAATACAGTTGCCTCAAGACCCTTGCAGCCAAGCACAAATGCACCATATCCAAAGTCGTCAAAAAATTCAAAGACGGTAATGGTAAATGGGGCATTCCCTATGAAACCAAAACTGGCACGAAACGATGCTATTTTGCAAAGTATTCCGACTGCAAAGGAAAGGCTGATCCAACCGATACCGTATGCAATGCAGCAGTTGAATATGGATACTGCCGAACTGCCCTCGAACAGCGGCTAAAGGCAAAAATTTGTGAGCTATGCGGTACGACCGAGAGCGATTGTTATGAAATTCACCATGTAAATAAGCTCAAAAATCTCAAGGGCAAAAAGGCATGGGAAATTATTATGATTGCAAAACGGCGTAAAACGCTGGTTGTATGCAAAAAATGCCACATTGCAATACACAACCAGTGAGCTACTACTGACCGAACGATAACAGAGCCGGATACATTGAGAGATGTAAGTCCGGTTCCCGGA
This sequence comes from Clostridiales bacterium, assembly GCA_902363045.1. GTDB lineage: Bacteria > Bacillota > Clostridia > Oscillospirales > Oscillospiraceae > Lawsonibacter. The sequence continues at coordinate 88 of CABIYX010000074.1, read as the reverse complement.
GAGGGTGGTGCAAACCTACCATAGCAATATGGCAAGGCGGTGCTTCCCTACTCCACTACAACACCGGAGAGAGCCGTGGCCGGGAAAC
>CABIYX010000073.1 GCA_902363045.1 Clostridiales bacterium | reverse complement strand
GGCTTTCCGTCCTTTCCCAGTTTGGGTGCGCCCCTTTGGAGCATTTTCCCGCACTCCACCAAAATGGTTCCCTTCGGGTCTGTGACCACATAAGAACTGTGCATCTGCATCAAATATGAGGTAGGCACCCTGCGCCTTGCTGACTTTCATCAGTAGGTTTCAGGGAGCCGCCTCCCAAACCGGACGTACACCTCTCAGCGTATCCGGCTTTCCATGAATCACCTTGATTCTTTGGTTTCGTGTAAGAGTTCAAAGCAGTCAGGGCAGAGAGCCAGAGATTTTCTTCTCATTTTCAGCATTTTCTGCTCAAATATATCCCTGCCTTTCAGCGATTTCAGCGTTCTTACGTGGTGCATACATAAATAGTCTGCATGTTCCCCGCAAATCTCGCATACTCCGGCTTTTATGCGGTTTACTATCGTGTGCCTGCTGTCATATTTCCTATAACTCGGCATAACGTCTGCCACATTGTCATAGCCGTCGCTGTGCTTTCTGAATCCATCATGGTAAAATTCGCAGTATTTACGTCCCTTAGTTGTATCGTATGGGATTCTCAGTACTCCGTTTACCATGTGCCGCTTCTTAATAACACTGACATTCGTTCTGTGCTTTCCTGCCAGAGTTTTTAACATGCTGTACCGCACCATGTAGTAATACTTGTGCAATGCGCCTACGTTTTCTGCTATCCGATAGAAGTTATATAACCCTCGAATTTCGGAATTGAAAGTAGACACAATCTCTGCGTCGCTGCGGTTCATCAGGTCTTTCCTTGGCATAGGCCGCCACATTTCTTTGCCTGTGTCATTGTTGCGTTTCACCTGTATCGCTCCCCGTTCCATCGCTTTTTTAATCCATTTTTCTTTCGGCATATACAGGAATACTTTTCCATACCACACCCGTTTCATGTCGCCGTTTTTACAACGCTTCATGTTCTTGGAATGGATTACTTTGAAATCGTACCCCAGATAGCGTACCGGCTTACTGGAATGGGTGACTTTCGTCTTTTCCTCGGACATTTCCAAATGCAGTTTTTCTTGGAGAAAGATTTTTACATCTTCCTTGATTTTTTCTGCGTCCTTTTTGGAGCCGATAACGCCGATTACAAAATCATCGGCGTAACGGTTGTACTGGATTTTCTTGAAGCCTTCCTCAAATGGATTGTAATAGTGCTGATTCATCTTCTTCCTTCTGGAATCCTTAAATTCTTTTACCAGTTCAGGAGTTGATTTTTCTGCGCCCATTAACGCTTTACGTGCCTTTCTGTATCTCCGGGACGCCCGCTCGTATTCTCTGGTCGTCCTTCTGCGTTCTGGCTCGCAATCATACTTTTCTTTGTATTCCTGCATATAGTTGTCCAGTTCGCTGAGGTAGATGTTTGCACATATCGGACTGATACCGCTGCCCTGCGGAACGCCGGAGTAGGTGCAGTTGTACTGCCATTGTTCCATATATCCGGCTTTCAGGAACTTCCAGATTAGACCGATAAAAGCCTCGTCTGAAATCCTTTTCCGCAGTAATTCAACCAACACATGATGGTCGAAGTTATCAAAGCACGCCTTAATGTCTCCCTCGACAATCCATGTAACACCTGTGAAGTTTTTCTTCACTTGCGTAAGTGCCGTGTGACAGCTTCTTTTTGGTCTGAAACCGTGTGAATTGTTGCTGAATGTCGGCTCATAGATTGCTTCAAGAATCATTCTGACCACTTCCTGCACTAACTTATCATCAGTAGAAGTGATTCCCAACGGGCGAAGTTTCCCATTCTTTTTAGGAATGTACTTTCTTTTTGCAGGCTTTGGCTGATATGTCCTGTTGCGTATGGATTCAATAATCCGGTTAATTCTCGGCAGGCTCATGTTGTCCAGCGTCTGCCCGTCTACCCCCTGCGTCATGCTCCCCTGCGATTTCGCAATGTTCGCATATGCAAGGAGATAGAACTCTGGATTGTATAGGTTGCGATATAATCTTTCATATTTGTAGTTACTTACACTTGCCTTTTCTTCAAGGCTTTTCAAGACATGAATCGGATTTCTCATAGTGTCTCACACACCATCCTTTCTGTTTTGAAAATGATTCACTGTTCCCCTTTGCCATGTAGACGGCTTTCCCGTCCGCAGACTACTATGGGAACTCTGTTGCCATGGTGAATATTCAGAACCCCGCATTTCAGCGTTTTCATAGCCTTTCGGCATTTCACTTTAGGCAATCCCCGTTTAGTACGGTATAAACAAGCGTTCCACGTTGTCGGTATGTGACGTTCGCCTTTTTCCACTTTCCCGTGGCTGAACCTGCTCCGAGTATCAGCAGCCGCATAGCCAAACAATGCGACTGTCAGGAACACTGACGAGTACAACCTCTCTACGTCAGGGGTACGCTCTTGGTCCCGATTTCAGGCTGTCATTCAAGCAGTCTAGCTTCCATCCTCATACGTGGATTTTCATTCCGTCACGCCGGCGCTTCTGAGGCTTCAGCGCCCCGTGTCCTCCGTCATGCTATGGTCGCCCTCCGGTTTCCCTTTTGGGGTAAGACGGGGAATGATAGGTTGCGGCACAATGCCGCTTGATACTTTTACCTACTACTTGCTCAAGGTAGGATTTATACCGCCCTTACGGGCGCACTCGGTTTGAGCCAGAAGCGGGTCTTACCGGAACCGGAGCCGCCGATCACCAGCACATTTTTGTTTCTGGCGGTCTTTGGGTC
>CABIYX010000072.1:870-2700 GCA_902363045.1 Clostridiales bacterium | reverse complement strand
GGTGCAAAGCGGACTGGAAACGCTGCGCTCCCACCTGGAGCTGGTGCAGGGCAATACAGCCCTGCTGTATGAAATGATATAGACAGAAAAGGAGAAAAACTTATGGGACTTGACATTTATGCCGGGACGCTGACCCGGTACTATTCTCACAACTGGAAAACTGTTGTTCAGCAGTGGGCAGAGGAAAACGGATATACCTTCAACCGGATTACGCCGGATGGAGAACCTGCTGACAACGAGGAGGAGCTGTCCCCGGCCGAGGTTCAGGCGGCAGTGGAGGACTGGCGAGATCAGATCTTAACCGCCATTTCCCAGCCGAACCAGCCGCCCTACACTCCATGGCCGGAGGACAACGAGCGGCCCTATTACACCGATAAGCCGGATTGGGATGCCTTCGGCGCTATGCTGCTGGTAGCCGCCTGTCATACATACGAGGAACCGGTGCCTCCCACCGTGGAGAAGGACTGGGACTTCGGGGAGCATCCCCTGATTGCCCGCCTTGCATCGGACGAGGAGCGGGTGTGGTCCCTGTTTCGTGGGGCTACCTGGTGGCTCCCTCTTTCCGACAGCTTTCTGTTCCAAGGCCCTCTGCCCACCGATGATCAGACGATGATTGCCACTTTGGGCGGACTACGGAAGGAGCTGGAAAAGCTGAACCAGCTGGCGTGGCAGACCGATGAGGACACCATCCTTGGCTGGGCAGACACGGAGGGATACCCGGTAGACGGAACCGTAGACGCAGATGGACAGTACAGCAAGGCAGACATCCCAGAACACACCCAGTATGACACTCAGTCCCTGGCCAAGTTTGCCTTCTCCATGTTCTGGCGGGCCATGCGGTTTGCCGAGGAACAGCAGGTGCCCATCCTGCTGGATTATTAAGGGGGAAACCAAATGAGCAATAGAGCTTTCCAGCAAAACCTGAACGACAAAAAAGGCCCCCAGCCCGGTGACCCCTATCTCATTCAGATGCTGTTCAAAGAGCCGGTAGAAATGCCGGATAAAGAAAAAATGACTGCCGTAATGGAGAAGCACATCGGGTCAGCAGAGTGCTTCTGTTATGATAAGAAAATGGCCGGCTTTGCCGCGCAGGACCATATTGCAGAGTTCAAGGACGGAAAATGCCCGGTGCAGCTGATGGTGATGAAATGCGACAAGTTCAAGGGCAAAGGCTTTGATGCCTTTCTCATGAGCCAGATGTGGGACTGTCAGGAGGACCGGGAGAGAATCTTCCGGGAGTGCAAATATCAGGTGGTAGCCACCGATATGCTGGCTGCGGCGCTTCCGGCACTGGAGCGGGCCAACCTGGATGCCGACTTTTTGGAGGCCCTGGCGGAGCTGTACCCCACCTGTGAGGCATTCTATTTCCAGAACTGCGGCAAACTGTTTCTGGCGGAGGATGTGCGTTCTCACCAGATTGAAGGCCCGGACCGGTTCATCCGCTTTGGCGTCAATGTCCGCTTCTTCAACATTGAGGGCACCGAGGATATGCTCATCGACACGGTGGGCATGGGAACCCTGTTCCTGCCCGACCTCCAGTACCACTTCCACGGCATGGACCCCAACTGGGTGGTGAACCACGCCTACAACGCGGCGTCCTATATCCTGGAGCACGACAACCCCGTTGCGGATGGGGACCCCATAGACGGTATTCTGGAGGGCAGAATGAGCCGTGAAGTCCAGTGGAAGTGCCAGTATGAGGATTCCCTGATCCAGCCGCCCAGAGGAGTGCTGGATATCCACATGGGGAGCTATGCCTCGGGAGGACGCTGAATGAACGGCGTTGTGCTCCTGGTGGGCGGACTGCTGCTTGTGGCGGTAATCAAGCTG
>CABIYX010000072.1:0-609 GCA_902363045.1 Clostridiales bacterium | reverse complement strand
TCAAGAGTACCCAAAACCAATATTTTATTGGAAGCCGCCTGTTTGAGTATCCAGAACTGAAAATGCTGACAGACGCAGTAGCATCCTCGAAGATCATTTCTGCCAAGAAATCCGAGGAACTGGTACAGAAATTATGCTGTCTGACCAGCACACATCAGGCAGAACAGCTTCAAAAATTTGCTGCTTTATCCAGCCGTGTAAAACCGCATAATGAAAAGGTTTACTATATCATTGATAATATCCAAACAGCGATTGGAAACCATCAGCAAATTCGGTTCCAATACTATGAATATACTCAGGAAAAAAAGAAAATCTTGAAGCATGATGGATATTATTATGTCGTAAATCCTTATGCGCTTGAATGGAAAAATGACCATTACTATTTGATTGGATTTTCTCTGAAGCATCAGAAAATTGCTCACTTCCGTGTAGATCGTCTAACAAGCATAGAAAATCTTGAAACTTGCTTTATGCCGATAGAGGGATTTGATGTAGCCTCCTATACAAATAAAATGGTTGATATGTTTACATCAGAGTCATCGAAGGAAGTAACCCTTCTATGTGAAAACGAATTGATGAGAGTAATTATAGATCATTATGGAGAAGATG
>CABIYX010000071.1 GCA_902363045.1 Clostridiales bacterium | reverse complement strand
TCATGAAGGATTTGGTCTCCTCTCGTGCGGTTGTTGCTCGCAACTTCAACTATAACCGATGAGACCTTATCCTTCATCCCTTTTTATTCAACTGTCCAATATGTATTGTAGTCCTACACGCTCGCATATAAAAATGTGCAGATCGACTTGCTTTTTTGATGTGGATTTTGTACAATACAAAGGAAGAACGTCATGAAGCATTCCCATGGGCTGACAGCTCTGGGAACCGTTTTGAAAAAGGAGTGAAACGAATATGAAAAAGATCTGGCATTCCATGCTCTGCGGCGGCGCGCTAGCCGCACTGCTGTGTACCCCCGCGCTGGCTGCTGAGGAGGGTGACTTCTCCCTGGTGGTCAACGGTGAGCCTGTCTCCTTTACCGACGCGCTTCCCCAATTGAAGGATGACCGCTCCTTCCTGCCCATGGCGGCCACCTTCCAGGCCCTTGGCTATGGGGAGGGCGACATCTCCTGGGACAACGACGCCCGCACGGTGACCGCAGAAAAGGACGGCGTGACCCTTCTGCTGGCCATCGGGAAACAGGAGATCAAGGTCACCGGTCCGGAGGGGGAGAAGATCATTCCCACCGATGTGGCCCCCTATATCGATCCGGCCTCTGACCGCACCTATATCCCGGTTGGACTGGTGGCCGACGCCCTGGACTACAACGTGGGCTGGGATGGCAATACAGCCACCGTGATGATCGACGATGTGGACGCCATTCTGGCGGCCAACACCGCCACCTATGAGTGGATGGACCGCTATATGGAGTACGGGCGGAAGTACACCCAGGACGCCTGCCAGGTGACGGGCGGCTATCAGATGGAGTTCACGGCGAAGGACGCCGCGCTGGAGGAGAGCCTGTTTACCTGGAAGGGTGACTATACCATGCTCCAGTCCCAGAAGGCCCTCCAGTTCGATACGAACATGGTGTTCAACACCAGTGCGTCCAGCCAGGGGGATGTGTCTCTGGATATGAACGCATCCATAGATATGGACGCGGCCATGCGGATGGACCTGGAGACGGGGAAGCTGTACTTCCAGTCCAAAGCCCTCTCCGGGATGCTGGGGGCGGAGAAGCTGGACAGCTGGTATCTGCTGGATCTGAAAAACACGATGGACGGCCTGTACGGCTCCGGCTACTACCAGGATCTGCTGGCCCTGGCCTATCAGGAGAACGACGGCGGCTTCGGCGAGGCTCTGGCGCTGTTGCTCCGGGAAGTTACTCCCGTCAGCCCGGATATGACCACAAAGGATATGCTTCAGCTCTATAACCAGCTGTTCAGCGACCAGGCGTTCCAAAAGTCCGGCTCCTCCTATGTGTCCTCCTTCCAGTGGGAGGGGATGGACCTGACCTTCACCCTGTTCACCAACGGCGGCAGTCAGGTCAACGGCTATGCCATGGAGATGTCGGCGAACGACCCCAGCGGCCTGAGCATGACCATGACCGCCTCCATGAAGAACGACAAGATGGAGATGAACATGGAGATCGATGACACCATGATGGACATGACCATGACCATGGACGGCGAGTACCGCCGGTCCGGCACAAAGCCAGCGGGAGCGCCTCCCGCCGGGGCCGAGGTGGTGGATGTGATGGACCTGATGCTCAGTATGGTCTCTGAGACCGGGGTTTGAGCAGCGTGACTGGAAATACCAAAATAAGAGGGGCACAGCCGTGCCCCTCTTAATATTTTTGCGCGTTTATGAAAGGACGCCCAGATGTTCCAGAAGGATCTTGCACCCCATGAGCACCAGGACCAGGCCGCCGGCCAGCTCCGCCCAGGACTTGCCCCGGGAGCCCACAATGGCTCCGGCCTTGATCCCAACAGCGGAGAGCAGGAAGGTGGTCAGGCCGATCAGGCCGACCGCCAGGAGAATGTCCACTTGGAGGAAGGCGAAGGTGATGCCCACAGTGAGGGCGTCGATGCTGGTTGCCACTGCCAGCGGGAGCATGGCCCGGGGGGCGAAGGAGGTCCCCAGGCTCTCCTCCTCCTGGCTGCGGGACTCACGGATCATGTTCAGACCGATGAGGCCCAAAAGCAGAAAGGCGATCCAGTGGTCGATACTGGAGATCAGGCTCTGGAATCGGCTGCCCAGCAGCCAGCCCAAGAAGGGCATCAGCCCCTGGAAGCCGCCGAACCACAGCCCAGCGGTGAGCGCGTGGCTCAGGGTGACCCGTCCGGCGGACAGCCCCTTGCACACTGATACAGCAAAGGCGTCCATAGACAGACCCACAGCCAAAAGGAACAATTCGATCATACTCATGTCTGTCTTTTAGTCCTCCTTTTCCAAGCGGAGATACTCCTGCCGGACGTTTTCTGTGACCCGGAGGAGAAGGGCGTCCAGCTGTGCCCGCTCCTGGGGAGAGAATCCCCGTCCCAGCGTCTGGAAAAAAGCCTGCTGGCTGGCCTGACCATCAGCCACCACAGGCGCGGCCTCCGGGAGAAGGACAAGGTGGATCAGCTTGCGGTTGTCCGGGCGGCGGACACGCAACAGATAGCCCTTCCGGGACAGCCCCTCCACCGCGGCGGAGACGTGGGATTTGGTCAGCCGCCGGATCTCCACAATGTCCTTGGCTGTGTCCAGCCCGGGGTGGTTGGCGAGAATCAGAAGGACGTCCAGCTCGATCTGAGTCATCCGATAGCGGGTCAAAACGGGGCTTTGCAACTTGTGATAGAGCAGCTCCAGCGTTCTGGCGTGGGTAAAATAGTCCCAGGACACAGCACGGCCTCCTTGTTTTGTGATAAAAGCAGCCGCGGCGCCTCTGTCCGCGGCAGATATTTGTCAGTTGCCGGATGAAACGGGCAGCGTAGAGTGAATATAACAGCGGACGGCCCCTTTGTCAAGGGCCGTCCGCCGCTTTTTTCGCCAGAGGTGTAGGACTACAATACATATTGGACAGTTGAATAAAAAGGGATGAAGGATAAGGTCTCATCGGTTATAGTTGAAGTTGCGAGCAACAACCGCACGAGAGGAGACCAAATCCTTCATGA
>CABIYX010000070.1 GCA_902363045.1 Clostridiales bacterium | reverse complement strand
TCATGAAGGATTTGGTCTCCTCTCGTGCGGTTGTTGCTCGCAACTTCAACTATAACCGATGAGACCTTATCCTTCATCCCTTTTTATTCAACTGTCCAATATGTATTGTAGTCCTACACCGGGCGGCAAAAGGCCGCCCTGTCGTACTTGACAAAGCGGCCCGGTCTGATATAATAATGGCGAAGGGACAACTGCGACAAGCGGTTAGCCCAGTTACAGATTCATAGGAATAGACCTAGAAACCGTCACTTGGCAGAGTGGCGGTTTCTGCCTTTGATCCGTATCGTCACCGTATATCCGAGGATATGTAGTGTGATCGTGATAGGCATATACCTCACCCCCTTTCGGGTGGTGTGGCCAACCGCCTGCCGTTGCGCAGCGTCCCTCCAGCCCCTTGGAGGGCGCTTTCATCTTAGCAGACGCGCCGCTTCCTGTCAATTCCTGCCGCCTACCCGGGCGGCTTTTTATTTCTTGTCGCCCAACCGGCCTTTTGGCCAGCGGCGCTGATGCGCCGTACAAGTGTTTTCGCCTGCGGCGAAAACCTTGACGGAGGGACAATTTACTTGCCCCGAGCATTGAAATACTGAGCAATGAAATAAAAAAACTCGTCGCAAGCGATATGTCGCTTACGACGAGCTGGTGCCGTTGAGCAATCCAAATCCGAACCTGTGTTTTCCTTATCCAGCGCCGCTTTCAGGTCATCAAAAGTGATGGTGTCCGTCCCGTCCTTGTAGTTGAAGGTAATCACCAGCTTGTCATCATACAGGAAAATGGCGTTGATAAAAGTGTCAATCAACATCTTCCTGTGGGACTTCTGCCGCACATCCAGCTTGCGGAAACGGTGGAGCCAGAAGGTCATAAACTCGGCGCTGACCTTGGGCTTCGCCAGCTTCTCACAGGCAATCTTGGTTTCCAGTTCCTCTTTCGTGGCCTCCAGTTCTTCCAGACGGCCTTTTGTGGACTTGGTTAAGATACCCTGCTGGATGGCGTTCAGCAGGTTTTGAATGGCCGTGTCCGCCTCCCGCAACTGCTGTTCATAGAGAGGCAGGTTGACATTCTCCCTGTCCTGCAAGTCCATCAGCATGGACACGATGGCCTCTATTGCCTTATCGTCCATCACCATTTTCATGGTTTCGTTTACCACCAAATCCTCGATCCATTCTTTCTTGACGGACTTTTTGTGGCACTCCTGCCGCTTCTTCTTCACGGACACGCACTTGTAGTAGTGGTGGACATTCCCCGTGTGGCTGGTGCCGCTCTCGCCGCAGAGGTAGGCCCCGCAGTAGCCGCAGAACAACTTGGTTGTCAGTAAGTAATCGTCCTCGGCCTTGTGGCGGGCCGGGGCTTTCTTGTTCTTCGCCAGCTTCTCCTGCACCCGGTCAAAGAGGTCTTGGGGGACGATGGCGGGAATACCGTCCGGCACTACAATGTCCCGGTAGGTGTACTCCCCGATATAGCGGCGGTTGTTCAGAAGGTGCTGGATGCTGTTGTAGGTCATTTTTTGGCCCCGTGTGTTCTTCACGCCCTGCGCGTTGAGCCAGTCCCGAATTTGGGTCATGGTGGCCCCCTCGTCGTACCGTTGGAACGCCTCCCGGACAAAGGGGGCGGTGAGCGGGTCAAGCTGGAAACACTGGTCGCTGTCGATCTGATAGCCGATGGGGAGGGTGCCGCCGTTGTACTTGGTTTTTAGGGCGTTTTCCGTCATGCCCCGGACTACCTTCTCGGACAGGTCGGCGGAGTAGTATTCGGCGTACCCCTCCAACACACTCTCCAAAATAATACCCTCGGCCCCGTCTGAAATGACCTCGGTAGCCGATACTACTTTCACGCCGTTCTTTTTCAGCGTGGCCTTATAGCGGGCGCTGTCGTAGCGGTTCCGGGCAAACCTGTCCAGCTTCCAGACAATGACCATATCAAACAGCCGCTTGCCGCTGTCCTTAATCATGTTCTGAAATTCCGGGCGGTTGTCCGTCTTGGCGGAAAAAGCCCGGTCTATGTAGTGGCGGAGAATGGTGATACCGTTCTTCTCGGCAAAGGCGGTACACTCTCTAATCTGGCCCTCAATGCTTTCCTCCCGCTGATTGTCGGAGGAATAGCGGGCGTATATCACAGCTTTCATTGTTCGCCCTCCATCATGCGCAGCAGGGTTTCTTTCAGCTTCTCATTCATGGGGGACTGCGGGTCAAAGCACATCTCGATAAAGCGGCGCATTTCCGCCCGCTCCGGTGCGGCCTTGGGCTTAAACTCGTATGTTACCCCTTGGGGCTTATCCGTCCGGGCAAAGATATAGTCCAGAGACACATCAAAGTAATCCGCATAGCGGCGGAACAGTTCCACGGGCGGGGTGGACTGGCCGTTTTCGTAGCGGTTGACGCTGGACTGTGTGGAGCCGATGGCCTCGGCCATTTTCACCTGTGAAAAGCCAATGCTCTCCCGCAGGGCTTTCAACCGTTTACCCACTTTTTTCATGTTGCAACCTCCTATTCGGGTTAAGTTTATTATAACCCAGTTTGTCGAAAATTGCAACCCGGAAACATAATTTCTCCCATGCGTTTTTTCTCCCGTCCCGGCCCACAGGCCGAACAAAGAAGCGGCGCAGATCAGCCCGTGGGGTGGGCTGGTCTGCGCCGCTTCTTTGGGTTTTGGAGGGGTGGGGACACGGGCGCAAAAATGCGGACTGTGGGCACACCACGACAAAACCGGGGGTTTCCAAAGGGGGGGCAACGGCACCCCCTTGGCACACGACCTTGCTTGCAAGGTGTAGTGTGTTATACCTGCTGGCGCGGCTGCCGGGGGAAGCGGGGGGCGGTGCTTTATGCACCCCGCTTCCCCCGGCAGGAAAACGGGCTGGGTTTTTGTGACCGGGAGGGAACAAAAACCCAGCCTGTTTTCAGAGAGCGGCGGCAGGTATATAAGCCCCCGTCCCCGTTTCATGCGGCTCAAAAGCAGGTGCATTTTGTCGAAAAACATACCTCAAATTGAGGTACATTTCCGCTAGTCCCCGCCTCTGTCTTTCGTCCCCCGCTGGTGGGACAAAGTGGTGTGCCCCCCGTCAAGTAGACAGCGAAATAATTTACACTTTATGCGCGAAATTTTCTGCTCACGT
>CABIYX010000069.1 GCA_902363045.1 Clostridiales bacterium | reverse complement strand
TCATGAAGGATTTGGTCTCCTCTCGTGCGGTTGTTGCTCGCAACTTCAACTATAACCGATGAGACCTTATCCTTCATCCCTTTTTATTCAACTGTCCAATATGTATTGTAGTCCTACACACGCTCCTGTCCAAGCCAACAGGGAGAAGATTGAATTTGGTGCTAATTTCATCCGCGAAATTAGTATGAAAGTATGCACCTATTACCAGCGAAAATTCTGGAATACGCCGCGCCGGTTCAGATACTCCTGCCGGGCCTGCTCCCGTTCTTCTGCGGTGGGCGCAATCTTATATTTTGCATACAGTTCATGCCGCACCAGCGCATCCAATTTCTGTTCCAAACCCTGGTGAATTTCCTCGGCATAATCATCGTCATAGGCCAGATGATACTCCACCAAAGCTACAAAAAGGTCATAGGGGATTTGTACACTTTTCATATTCATTTCCTTTCCGCGACGGTTGCGACGATAGCGACGGTGTTTTTGACAGTATTATTTTCATCGTCGCGACCGTCGCTATCGTCGCGCCCCTTATTCTTCGGTTACTTCACAGGCGGTTGATTCCATCAGCATATAGGTCAACTTCACTTGCCGACCTGAATGTTTGGCCTTATTTTCATAGCCAACATGGTATTCTTCCAGCAGCCTGCCTGCCTTGACATTCAGGTACTTTGTGAGGGCGTTGGAGGCCATTCCCGTTTGGATGGCTTCAGCCAGTTCGGATGGAGAGCCAATCCACTCCCGGCACTCAAGGGAAACCAATTTTGCAACCGCATCCAGCACCGGGTCCGGCGGTTCTTTATACAGCTCATTTTCCATGCGTTCCAGATTCCAGATCTGGGTCTGCGGGTTCTTTTTCAAGTAAAGGATCTGATCCGGCTGATCTCGTCCCACCACCTTAATGGTAGTATCCAGTCCCGTGCGTTTTTTCTTCTGCATTAGCAGCGAACCATCTGCACAGCCCAGCAGCCCAGTGGTTCCGGAAATTGTCTCAAAGGAATCGTCTGCCTGCTGCTTTCGGGTGTGATGAACGGTCAGAACACAGATCCCATGCTGATCAGCAAACTGCTTGATTCTGCCGATGATCTCATAGTCGCTGGCATAACTGTACGCTTCACCGCCTACCTCACGGATCTTCTGCATAGTATCAATGATGATGAGATTGGTGTCCGGGTGCTCCTGCACGAAATTCTTCAGCTGTTCATCCAACCCATTCCCAATCTTTCCGGCGGCGGTGGCGAAGTGGAGGTTGGGGGTATCGTTCACGCCATACATCATAAACATCCGGCTCTGGATACGCTGAAAATCATCTTCCAGCGCAAGGTAAAGTACCGTCCCCTGATGGACTTTATATCCCCACAAATCCTGCCCGGTACTGACATGGTAGGCGATCTGAGCCACCAGGAAGGACTTGCCGATTTTGGGTGCGCCGGCAAGGATATATGCCCCTGCGTAAAGCAGACCTTCCACCACTGGTGGCCTACTCTTATAGGTGGTTTGGAACAGCTCTGTCATCGTGAGTGTATGCAGGTATCGGGGGTCTGTCATACGCTGCATCTTGCGGTACATTTCTTCCAGACTGTCCTGAGAGTTTACAATTTCATCGTTGCTTTTTTGTCTGGAAGTGGGTATACTATTTTCAGAGTTTTTTGAGATTGACTGCCCATCATCTGCGCCAACAGATGAGCCCTGGGCGGTCATTTTCTTTTTCTCATCGGTCATAGGCGAATTCCTCCTGCATCCCGTTCATAATGGCTGTGATCATCTGAATGGTGTCCAACAGTTCCTCTTTTACGCCTTGCCCGGCTTCGATCCGGCGCAGCTCGTCCAGCACGGAAGACAACTGATCCCGCAAGGCTTTGTAAACCTTTGGGTTGCCCTGCACCACCACATCTCGTTCCAATAGCCGCCGGATAATGTAGTCCTGCTTGGTCAGGCCGGTGAGTTTCACCAGGGTTTCCAGTTGGAGATCTTCTTCCGCTGACACTCGGAAAGCCACTGTCTTGTTTCTCCAGCGGTTGTGGTTGTCATAGTTCTTCTTGGACATCTTCTTACACCCCCTTCTCATTTTTCAGTGAATCCAACTTGTCAGCCATCTCCACCTGGCGGGTGGGGAATAGATGGGCGTATCGGTAGGTGATGTCGATACTCTCATGCCCCACACGCTCTGCAATAGCCAGGGCAGTAAAGCCCATGTCGATCAACAAACTGATGTGGCTATGTCTCAAATCGTGTATGCGAATGCGTTTTACCCCAGTTTGCTTACAGCCACGGTCCATTTCTCGGTGGAGATAGCTTTTGCTGATGGGGAACATCCGGCTGTCTGGCTCCACTCCATAGAGCTGCTTGAGGTAGTCCTGCAACTCATCACAGAGGAACTGCGGCATCTGGATCACGCGGTTACTCTTGGGTGTTTTAGGCGTAGTGATCACATCCTGCTTATTGAGCCGCTGGTAAGACTTATTGATGGAAACGGTGCGCTTTTCAAAGTCAAAATCTGCTGGGGTCAGGGCCAGCAGCTCTCCCTCACGGACACCGCACCAGTACAATACCTCAAAGGCGTAGAAGGACAACGGCTTGTCCATCATGGCTTCGGAAAATCTGGTGTACTCCTCTCGAGTCCAGAACAACATCTCCTTTCGTTCCTCCGCCCCCATGTTGCCAGCCTGTCGGGCCGGGTTGATATTCAGACCGTAAAAACGGGCAGCATGGTTGAAAATGGCACTTAGTTGGTTGTGAACTGTCTTCAGGTAAGTTTTCGACAGAGGTTTGCCATGGCAGTCCCTCAACTCCCGGATTTCATTTTGCCAACGGATAATGTCCTTTGCCGTGATCTCCGAAAGTTTTCGATTTGCAAAATAGGGGAGGATCTTTTTCTTGATGATACTCTCCTTGGTAAGCCAGGTATTGAGTTTCAGCTTGGGTTTAATGTCCTTTTCGTAGAGAGCAACAAAACTCTCAAAGGTCATGTTCACATCAGCCTGTTTTTCCATCAGGAACTCCCGTTCCCATTCCAACGCTTCTCTCTTGGTGGCAAAGCCGCGTTTGAGCTTCTGCTGGCGTTCACCCTTCCAATCGGTGTAGCGAAATTGAACATACCAGGTGCCATTGTCCTTATTTTTGAACGCTGCCATAATTATTTCTCCTTCCTTTCTGTCTCAGATCTTGTACCATAGAATTTCTCGTGGAAAAACTTTCGGTCAATTCGCCCGGCAATGGTGATGCAGCCGGTTTTAGCCAGTTCCTCATTCATCTGTCGAATGATCCTATAGGCAAAGGGGATGGAGATCCCCAACTCCTCTGCCACTTCGTTGACACGCATAAAAATCTGATTAGCCATAATAAATACTGCATCTGTCAAGTAAAAGTAGACACAAAAAAGCGCAGCTAACAGAAGCCCAGTTCGGTCCTGTACTGAACTGGGCTTCTATAGCC
>CABIYX010000068.1:2664-3788 GCA_902363045.1 Clostridiales bacterium | reverse complement strand
CCCCATCTTTTCACCTCTATTCCTATTTTAACAGATATGAAAAAAGTAGACACTCACCCGCTTTGTGAGTGTCTACTTTTAGCTTACCAGATGCAGCACAAGCACTGCATATGCCTACTGTTTTTACTGGAACTGATAAATGAGTTTGCCCTACTACGCACAGAATATGTACTCTGACTGTAGCAACTCCTGTTCTTTCTTGTACCCCGCCGTCCCCTCTCCCGCCGGAGGAACGTCAAAAATACGAGGCTCTGTACCGCAGAAACAGGGTACAGAGCCTCGTATTTCGTATCATAGGAATTTCTCTAACCAGGCCAGGTTATACTTCCATGTTCTTCACAAACTGAATGAGCATCACAGATACCTTGGCCCGGGTCACGGTGGTCTGGGGAACCAATGCGCCGACGCCCATACCGGAGAGGATGCCCTTGTCCACAGCCCAGCCCAGGACCTGCACCGCCCAGTCACTGACGCTGGAGGCATCCACATAGCTGTTCAAGTTCCCGCTGGTGCTGGGGCTTCCCGCGGCCCTCCAAAGCATGGTGGCCAGCTGCTCACGGGTGATGGAGCCGTTGGGGGGCTGCGTCTGAGACACCGTTAATCATAGCCCACTTCTGTCCAGGGGTATACCAGGGATTGCCGCCGCTGGTGTTGGCCCCATTGTAGGCGGCCAGAACCGTCCAGATCATGGCTCATGGGAATGTCGGGCGCGGCGGTGCCGGACATCAGGCCTCGCTGGGACATATACCGGACTGTGGATGCATACCAAGCGTCGGCGGACACATTGTCAAAGGTCTGCGGAACGGACGGATTGGTGCCGGAATTTGTTCCACCCCGGTGCTGCCGGAGCTACTGGAATTGCCGGAGCTGCCGCTGTTGGAGCCGCCCATATTTGAACCACCGCAGCCGGTGGAGCCAGAGCTGTCCGAACCGGTGTCGGTAACGGCATCGTAGATGGTCTCCCCGTCACCGGAGCTCAGCAGCTTCATGTCCTTGGCTCCGGTCACGGCAAAGGCATTTTCGGCCACAGTGAGCATCCCCAGTGTGAGGGAACCACTCTCCGCCAGGACTCCGGATTTGGTGGTGATGTAGACGGTCACTTCCGTACCGTTCTGCTTGTAGGT
>CABIYX010000068.1:0-2372 GCA_902363045.1 Clostridiales bacterium | reverse complement strand
CGCTGTCCGGTTCAAAGATACAGCTGCCCTAGGCGGGCAGGGTAAAGGTAAACTGCACACTGTGCGCGTCCGTGGGAAAGCCGGAAAATCCCACCTGTTGGGTGGAGGCCGTGGCGGAACTGGCCACCAACCGGGGGCCTCCCGCCGCTGCGGCGGGAAGAGCCATCAGGGAAAGGGGCAGGGCCAGCGCCAAAGGTATGGATAAACAGTTGCGCTTTTTCACAATGGATCTCCTTTCGAAGAACGATATGCGGGGAGACGGGGCCTGAAAAGCCGCCGTGCTCCCCGCTGCGCAAAACTACTGTTTACTTGTGTACCACCAGGTTGTTGAACTGATAACCGGAGCTGGTGGCGGACATCTGGAAGCCCTCCACATATGAATGTTTCTTATTAGGAATACACACTGTCAGAAAGGTATGTGGCGGGTATCAGCCCGCCACAGCAGGGTTTTGAGTGGTGTTGATTTCAATGTACTCGGCAATCCGGCGGAGCTCGTCAGCAAATTTGAATTTCACACTGATATTGCCGTTTTCGTAAACCTTGATATGGTCTACAAGCTCAATCAGAATTTCCCGGTTGAGTGTTTCAATGTTCTGGTACTTCATAAAGGCTACAAGAGCAGGATGCTCATTATTTACACCGTTTGCCAGCTCCGCCCGTTCAGCGGTCAGCCGGGCCAGAATGTCCGAGAGGGATACGGCCTGCCGCTCATAATCGGCTTTCATATCCCGGTAGTCCTGCTGGGTAATTTCCCCGTCTTTCCAGTCTTGATAAAGAGACTGCTTGTACCGGGTCACTTTTGCCAGTTCCCGCTCCTTGGCGGCTATCAGATCGTCCAGTCGGAAAGACTGGCTTTTTTTGATGGGGGCCGAATTGATCCGGGCGATAATCTCGGAGTAGGAAACCGCCAGATGTACCTGTTGCCGTACAGCGAACAGGACAGCGGCCTCCAGCCGCTCATGCTTGATAGAGTGCATGGTGCAGGCTGTCCGAGAACGGTTTTTGTAAGTAGAGCAAAGGTAACGGGTACTTTGCCCGCTTGAGCTTCGGGTAACAGACTTTCCACAATCCGCACAGCGGAGGAAGCCGCTGAACAGATGGAGCTCCTTTGTCCGGGGAGCCCGCCGGGTATCCCGCTTTAAGAGAGATTGCACCTTTTCAAAAGTCTCCCGCTCTATGATGGCCTTGTGAGTATCGGGAACCCGTACCCATTCTTCCTCGGGCACTTCCTCGATCTGGTGTACCTTGTAGCTTTTCACCCGGCGGCGGCCCTGCACCAAATCCCCGGTATAAATCGGGTTTGTGAGAATAAGGGTTACGGCCTTATCGCCCCACAGGGGAGTGTCCGATGGTGAGCTCACAGGCAGGCCCTTTTCCTTGCGGTAGGTAGCCGGGCTCGGTATACCGTGATCGTTCAAGTGATAGATGATAGACCGCCGGGCCATGCCCTGCAAACACAGGTCATAAATGAGCTTGACTATTTCAGCCGCCTCGGGATCGACAATCAACTGGTGCTTGTCTTTCGGGTCTTTCACATAGCCATAGGGAGCAAAGGAGCCGATATACTGCCCGTTGCGCCGCTTGTAGTCAAAGACCTGGCGGATCTTCTTTGAGGTCTGGTAGCAGTATTGATCGTTCATTACATTCGTAATGGGGACGATAATGCTGGAAACGCTGTCCGGGTCACGGTAGCTGTCTACATTCTCGGCAAGGCTGATAAAGCGGACGCCCATTTGAACAAACAGGTTGTCAATCAGACTGCCTGCATCGCTGTAATTTCTTGCGAAACGGGAAAGGTCTTTGACGATCACACAATTTATTTTGCCACTCATTACATCGGCAAGGAGCCGTTGGAAGTCCTCCCGGTTGGCGTCCGTCCCGGTGTGGCCGTCATCCACATACTCTGCGATGCTTTCAAATTCGTCCTGATGCTTAAAGTAGAAATCCCCCAGCAGGTCACGCTGGTTTTTCACGCTGTTGCTGTCATCCTTGCCGTCTTTAACTTTTTTCAAATCCTCTTTAGAAAGCCGGATGTATGCGCCCAGCCGCCAGCGGCGGACGGTATAAGAGGGAGAGAAACTCTGCTTAAATCCTCTGTTTTTTGTTCGTGCCATTGTTCCTCCTTCCCTATCACATTACATCTATATTATACCTCTGCCCGGGCGGGACAACAAGGATGCCTCCGCCTTGGGACACTTTTGGTGTGCACCCCATCAAGTGGACAGCGAAATAATTTACATTTACGCATGAAAATCCTTCCTGCATACCATATGGTGCTGGGTGCTATGCAGCCAGTAGACGGTCATGGACTTCCATAGGGGTCCGCACACCCAGGCCGCGCTGGAGGCGGCGGAAGTTGTAATAGGTGATGT
>CABIYX010000067.1 GCA_902363045.1 Clostridiales bacterium | reverse complement strand
TCAACCCCGCCACAGATAAAAGGAATCAGATAGTAAAGGTGAAATGATGATGGATCTGTCCATAAAGGAAATAAGCATAGAAAATGAAAAAATCAACAGAGAGAAATTTTTTTCGGTAGGGTTTTGCCCAGAAATACAGCGGTATTTACTTTGCGTTCATATTTCGTGGGTTGTGGGATATGACCGGTATTATGCTATAGATGAGGAAGATATAGCGCTCTATGAAGAAAGTCCAGATGAATTTTGTCAAAAATATGCAAAGGAAATTAACGCTTACAGAACAGAAAGACTGCTTGGTGCAGGAGCATTAAGAGATTATGATTTTAGATGTTTACCAGATGAGATATTAAAGAGTTTGGATGGATACCCATCATTCAAGAGATATTGTTATACAAACGGAATGCTTTATGCCCAAATAAAGATAGATGATAGTTTCTTTACTATTCCGCCAATTCGTGATGAAAAACAGATGGATTGCTAAAATAAAGAAATTGAGGGCTATGGGATTGGAAATCTTTCGCCCGCCGATATGAAATTCCGAAGCAAGTTCAGAAAGGAGGCAAGTACCTATGTCAACCTGGAGCGGAATCCGAAACAAACTGGAAAGTGACTACCTGTGCCCGGCACTCCGGGGTCACATCCAGTATTTTGCCACCAGTTACAGCAAAAGTGCTGACCATGAGGGCCGGGCAGCCATTCGTGTGGACGGCGTGGAAGTGCTGCGGAGCAACTACTACACCTATTTTGAGAATGTGTGGACGAAATTCACGCAGCTCAGGTCAACAACCATGAAAGACTGTGACTCCACAAAGGAGGCAATCAACCTTTCTCATGCTCATGCACTGGAGCAGGGCACCTTTGACCAAAAGGTGTTCTATGAGGCGTTTGGTATCTTTGACAACCAGAGCATCGAGAAAAGCCTTGTCAGCGAGAATCCTCTTGTCCGCATCTTTGCTCTCCTGGATCGAAGGCTGGGAAAGCGCCGCCTGCTGGCTTTGGAGGAATCCATGGAGCAGGAGCTGGACTGGGTGCGGGCCTTCTATGTGACCCGGATGCAGGCAGAAGGGCTGATGGACAGAGAATAACGAGGGTTAGGAGAATTGTGCAGCATGAATTTTTCGGATATTGTCCAAGGTGAAGACGGTTTTTTGGTAGAACTGCGTTGTAATAACACATTTCAGGTGCAGTTGTTTGGAAAAATAAAAGCCTATCTTCTTGAAAATCAACCAGCATGGAAGGCAGCAGGAGCGATCCCTATTCCCGATGCAGTTGCTATGTTCAATCTGATTGACCAGCTGGCTGGTGGAAATCGGTATTGGAGCGAGGAAACAGGACGCCAGGCAGAAGATGCTCTTTTTGAATTACAGGAAATAATCGATTCGTTAGAGGAAACATAATTTCGGTGAGGAGGAATCACCATGTCACAGATCGCATCCTTTTATCTGCTCAAAAACGGCCGACGGCAGGAGCTGTCCAACGGCGACTGCTCCGGCGCGGTCTATATGTCCATCTGGGACTGGTGTGAGTACGAGCTGGATCTGGATGTCCGTTTTCCTGCGCCCCAGACGGAGGACACCCTGGACTGCGCTCTGCTGGAGGGAGAGCTGGCGTCTAAACTGCTGGCAGCTCTGCGGGAGCAGGACCTCCCGGAACTGGCCGCTGAAATTGCCCCGGACTGGGACCTGCCCACCGAGGCGGTGCAAAGCGGACTGGAAACGCTGCGCTCCCACCTGGAGCTGGTGCAGGGCAATACAGCCCTGCTGTATGAAATGTTATAAAATGGAGGGATACCATGCAAGCAGACCAACCACAGCGGCAGAAGTTTACCATCGATGGCCACCGCTTTTCTAACATGGCCAGTTTTTATGACGAGGTGGAACGGGTGTTTACCTTTGGTTTGGACCGGAAGATTGGTCGGAACCTGAACGCTTTCAATGATGTTCTCCGGGGCGGTTTTGGGCGGCATGAGTATGGACAACCCATCCACATCCAGTGGCTGGCCTATGAAAAAAGCGTCCGTAATCTCGGAAAAGAGATGATGGACACCATTGTGGAAATCATTTTGGATACAGACCATTCCGGGCACGACTGTACCCTGGAACGGCTTTGACCAAGCAGAAAAGGAGGTAAACACTATGGGACTTGACATCTACGCCGGGACGCTGACCCGGTACTATTCTCACAACTGGAAAACCGTTGTTCAGCAGTGGGCGGAGGAAAACGGATATTCCTTCAACCGCATCACCCCGGATGGGGAACCCGCCGACGACGAGGAATTGTCCCCGACCGATGTTCAGGCGGCGGTGGAGAACTGGCGGGATCAGATTCTGGCCGCCATTTCCCAGCCAAATCAGCCCCCCTATGCCCCCTGGCCGGAGGATAATGAGAAGCCCTATTACACCGACAAGCCGGATTGGGATGCCTTTGGCGCTATGCTGCTGGTAGCTGCCTGTCGTACATACGAGGAACCGGTGCCTCCCACCGTGGAGAAAGACTGGTTCTTCGGGGAGCATCCCCTGATTGCCCGCCTTGCATCGGACGAGGATCGGGTGTGGTCCCTGCTTCGGGGCGCGACTTGGTGGCTTCCCCTCACCGACAGCTTTCTGTTCCAAGGCCCTCTGCCCACCGATGATCAGACGATGATCGCCACTTTGGGCGGTCTGCGGAAGGAGCTGGAAAAGCTGAACCATTTGGCATGGCAGGCCGATGAGGACACCATCCTTGGCTGGGCCGACACTGAGGGATACCCGGTAAACGGAACCATAGACTCAGATGGACAGTACAGCAAGGCAGACATCCCGGAACACACCCAGTATGACACCCAATCCCTGGCCAAATTCGCCTTCTCCATGTTCTGGCGGGCCATGCGGTTTGCCGAGGAACAGCAGGTGCCCATCCTGCTTGATTATTAAGGAGGACTTCCATGGAACGAAAGAGTTCAGTTGATATATTTGATAACGCCCTGATTCAGTCGCCCAGAGGGGTGCTGGACATCCACATGGGAAACTATGCCTCGGGAGGACGCTGAATGAACGGCGTTGTGCTCCTGGTGGGCGGACTGCTGCTTGTGGCGGTAATCAAGCTGATTATGGATCGAAATTGGATTGGCCTGCTTCTCTGTGTTGTTGCCCTGTTCCTGGTCTTTGGGACTGGACACCATACAAAATAGGCCATTTTAAGAATTGAGGAGGTGAAGTATGCAGAATTCAACAAATATGCGGATACTGGAATTACTCCGGTTTCTCTATGAGCGGACCGATGAAAACCATCCCGCCACAGTATCTGACATCATTGCCCATCTGAATGGAAAAGGAATTCAGGCAGTGCGGCAGACTGTTTACGCGGATACCAATGCGCTGATCGATGCAGGGATTGATATTGTGGTGGTCAAGAGTACCCAAAACCAATATTTTATGGGAAGCCGCCTGTTTGAGTATCCAGAACTAAAAATGCTGACAGACGCAGTAGCATCCTCGAAGATCATTTCTGCCAAGAAATCCGAGGAACTGGTACAGAAATTATGCTGTCTGACCAGCACACATCAGGCAGAACAGCTTCAAAAATTTGCTGCTTTATCCAGCCGTGTAAAACCGCATAATGAAAAGGTTTACTATATCATTGATAATATCCAAACAGCGATTGGAAACCATCAGCAAATTCGGTTCCAATACTATGAATATACTCAGGAAAAAAAGAAAATCTTAAAGCACGATGGATATTATTATGTCGTAAATCCCTATGCGCTTGAATGGAAAAATGACCATTACTATTTGATTGGATTTTCTCTGAAGCATCAGAAGATTGCTCACTTCCGTGTAGATCGGCTAACAAGTGTAGAAAATCTGGAAACTTACTTTATGCCGATAGAGGGATTTGATGTAGCCTCCTATACAAATAAAATGGTTGATATGTTTACATCGGAGTCATCGAAGGAAGTAACCCTTCTATGTGAAAACGAATTGATGAGAGTAATTATAGATCATTATGGAGAAGATG
>CABIYX010000066.1 GCA_902363045.1 Clostridiales bacterium | reverse complement strand
GGTCACGCCGCCCCGGGTCAGGGCCATCAGGCGGTTGCGGGGGTCGTACTGGTACAATTCCTCCTCGCCGCCCACCAGACGCCGGGCGCGGTTGCCCGCCTTGTCGTAGAACAGCTCCTCGGAATAGGCCGGGTAGTCCACCCGCTGGAGCTGATTGAGGGCGTCGTACTGGTAGAGGGTGGTCCCATCCAGGGTCTGCTTCCGAATCCGGTTTCCGTTTCCGTCGTAGGCGTAGCTGACCTGGGAGAGCATGGCATCCCCGGAGCGGACGGCGAGGCCCGTCAGGTTTTTGTCCAGGTCGTAGGCGTATTCCTGCCGGATGGGGCCGTGGGCCACGGCCCTGGGCGTGCCGTCCGGGTTGTAGGTGTAGACCGCCAGCTCCTGCCCGTCATCGGTGAGGCGCAGAAGCTGCCCCATGGGGTCATAGTCGAAGCCGGTCAGCTTGCCCGTGACGTCGATCTGCCGTACCTTGTTTCCGTTCTTGTCATACTCCAGGGCCAGAAGGGTCCGCCCGCTGGCGCTCTTGCGGATCATGCGGCCCATCTCGTCATACTCATAGGCGTACCGCATCCCGGCGGAAATGGCGCACTTGAGTAAGCCCTCCGGGGTGTATTCGTAAAAATCACCCTGAGCGCCGTCTTTTTCCTTTTTGAACAGGGGCGCACCATAGAGGTTGTACCCCAGCTCCACCGTCACGCCGTTGCGGTCCGTCTTGCGGATGAGCCGCCCCTGGCCGTCGTAGTGATAGGTTTCCCGCTCCCCGGTGGGGTCCACGATGGCCGAGATCTTCCCCATGCGGTTGTACTCATACTGGGTGGTGTGGCCCTCGCCGTCGGTGGAGGAGACCATATCCCCCGCGAAGTTGTAGGCATACCGCTCCGTGGAGCCGTCCGCCTTCACCACACCGGTGATGCGGCCCCACTCGTCCAGCAGGTATTTTGTCTCGCTGCCGTTCCCGTCCACGATGCCGGTGATGCGGCCCCGGGCGTCGTACTCCAACTCCTGGCTGGCCCCGCCCATGCTCACGATCCGCCGCTGGGCCCCGGCCAGGTCGTATTCGTACTTCACACCGCTGCCCACGCCGTCCAGCCGCTGGAGCAGCCTGCCATCGGCATCGTAGGTATTGCTCTGGAGCACGTGGCCGTCCGGGCTGAGCACCGTGAGCACCCGCCCCTGGGCGTCATAGGTGAACTGGAAGCCGTCGCCGCTGTCCGTTTCTGGGTCGTACTCGTTGGGGCGGATCAGCCGCACCACCTCGTTTCCATCATAGGCATAGCTGGCATGGGAGAGCAGGGTGTCCCCCGAGCGGACGGTGAGGCCCGTCAGGTTCTTGTCCAGGTCGTAGGCGTATTCCTGCCGGATGGGGCCGTGGGCCACAGCCCTGGGCGTGCCGTCCGGGTTGTAGGTGTAGGCCGCCAGCTCCTGCCCGTCGTCGGTGAGGCGCAGAAGCTGCCCCATGGGGTCGTAGTCGAAGCCGGTCAGCTTGCCCGTGACGTCGATCTGCCGTACCTTATTTCCGTTCTTGTCATACTCCAGGGCCAGAAGGGTCCGCCCGTCTAGACACTATACCCAGATTAGAATAACTAAACCATATCTTCTTGACCTTCATTTGGGATGGCTTTGCATTGACAGCTGTTATATAGGGGCGTTATTCCTCTTTAGGGAATCCAAATTTTTCGAGAATACAATCTAAATCTTCAGAGGTCTTAGCCAGTAGACACAGTTTTGGGGTTGTCTTTTCATACAATGCAATCGCCTTTCCATCGCAAACTTGATAAAGGCGCATAAAATTTCCTTCTGAAACCTTTTGCGTAGTATCTGCAATATCCGAAAAATACGGGAACAGCTTTCCGTCTTGATCCAACATTTTGGCATCAAAGTCCGGATATTCCCACAGCTCCATTTCAAGATCTTCCGCACAGGCTAGAACCCAGAAAAATTCAGAAACCAAATAGCCATCCATAATCCCAATCGGATTCCACTTTGACCCATTATCCTGCATTTTTTGATAAATGAAGGAACTCCCCGGTTTTACTGCACAATAAAATGCACCTTGATTTTCTTCTGCAAAGTTGATTTTTCCATCCTTCATCGGTTTTAGTTTTGATAGAGGACGGAACGAATTGTAAACGTTATAAAAATTTTTAGGGAGGTGGAGATAAAATTCTTTCAATGGAAGTGGAAGTTCCATTTTTACTCTTTTTTCCATCGTTTGAAGTTCTGTATCTGTGGCACAATCAATCTTACCAATGTTAGCAAAACTGAGCAGAAACTCTAATACAGGTTGAATAGAGAATATTTCACGCTCCTCTGGCACAAATGCCTCTTGCTTAGCCGAAGTTTGCAGATTTCCCTCTTTCCTTAACCAGATAAATGGAAGCCCATATCGTTCCTCAAGCTGAATAAGTGCATTCTGTGATGTAGCTCCAAAAACATACGAATGTGATGAAAATGGAACAGGGGCATCTTCATAAATGCGCAGGGCAATAATCTCATTACTTTTGTCCATATATATATCTGATTTTACAGATTCAACAGGTATAAAAGCGCCCCAAAGCATCCTGCGTGCTTTTATATTTATAGTTTCAGAATCAAGTGCAATTATATTTGGCAAAGAGTATATTTGTGCATACCCCAAACAATGGGCAATGCAGTCATTCAAGCAAAGATTTCTATGCACATCTATTTCCTTTGTCCCACTAGTATAGTTGAAAATTACGACTGTGGGATTGTCCTCTGTCAGATGTACCTCTGAGCCGCCGCCCTCACTATTAGACCCAATTTTGTAGGCGTAAGCATATTTGTCATCATATAAAAATGGTATTACGGAATAATCTTCCATATCGTGTTCAAAGTCAACTATATGCAGTTGAGAAATGGGTACAAGTTTGTACTTAAATAGAAAATGAGAATCTGTTGGTTCAAAGTGGCAATACACTTTTTTGAGAGGATATGGGAGTATGATATTAAGTTCCTTCTCTTTTTTAGATACTTCGAGCTCTTTATCAGATATTAAAGCATAAGACTTAAAGAATGAAATAGCCTCAAATACATCCATTATCTAATCATCCCTTCGATCCAAAAACCCACTTACTTTCATCAAGAATTCCAGTATATTCAATATAAACTCCAAGTTGCTCTGCAGTTTTATGAAGTAACGGTCTGCACGCAGGCTGGCAAGGCCCTTGATATCCAAGCATAATATAAGATATGTCTGTATACCCCAATTGGTCAGCCCTATCAAGCACTTCTGATGCAACAGATGTAAATTTAGGCTCAGTATGTGTTTTATGCCTCCATCCATTTGGACTAGAGACCGCCACAACATTTTCTTTAGATATTAGAGAGTCTAACTTTAGCTCTGATAGCAGCTTGCCATTCATCGCCGATGTTGCTCCATCAAGTAATTTGAATGGATGCTCCCCACTAGTATAGGCATCTGCAAAGAGAATATTGGAATTTCCAGAAGCATCCTTTCCTATAACAACTCCTAAAAGATTATGGCCTTGAGGTGACTGCCCATATTTTAGATAGGCCAAGCCATAAATATCCTCAACCGCCAGAGTTTCACCATGTGCGACACGATCATAAATAGCCTGTTTTACCGCATCCAAAGTCTCTGTTTTCCTGATACTGTCAATATAATTCCTAATGTTTCGCCTTGTTGCCGCGTCTAATCCATCCTTATATTGGCCTAATGGATCAACATAATAGACCGGATTGTTCGCGCAATACGCATACAGATTGAGCCCGTCCCCCCGGTAGGTATCCTCCTGAGTAAAGCGGCCAATAACCGGGTTGTAGAACCGGGCCCGCAGGTAATACTGCTGGGTGATGGGGTCGATCTGCTGGCCGTAGTAGGTGAAGCGGTTGGGAACGGCCTCCTCCTTGACCTCAATTTTTCCCCAGGCGTCGTAGGCATAGCGGTTTTTGACATTGCCGTTCTCATCGACGATGTGGGTGGTTGACCCCATCTCGTCGCTGGCGTAGTGGTAGTACGTCCGGGCGCTCTCGCTGTCGCCGCTGCGGGCGATCAGCTCCGAGCCACGGATCAGGCGGATCACATTGCTGTTCTCCTCCTGCTCCGCCACGGCCTCCCCCTTATGGAAGATAAACCGCACCAGCCGCCCGTTCTCCTCCATCTCGTGGCGCAGGCCCTCCGCGTCATAGCGGTTTACCTGCACGTTGCCGTCAAAGGTCTCCACCTTCACCGTCCGGTTGAAGGCGTCGTAGCTGTACCTTGCCTTGTCGTCTTGGAGCAGGTTGCCCGCATTGTCGTACTGGAA
>CABIYX010000065.1 GCA_902363045.1 Clostridiales bacterium | reverse complement strand
GGAAGGGGTCAACATTCAAATTGCGGTGCTGGACAATGGCGGTCAGATTCCGGAGGAGCAGCTGCCGGAGATGGACGTCTCCCAGACGCTGGCTAAGGCGGAGCTGAAGGACCCGCCGGTGGATGGCGACGGGGTGCTGGTCACGGACAGCGCGGCGGGGAATGCCACTAAGCGGGTATTGTGGAGCCGGATCAAGGCGGCGCTGAAGGGGTATTTTGATCCGCTGTACGCCGCGAAGAGCCACACGCACTCAAAAGCGCAGATCACCGACTTCCCGGCCTCGCTCCCGGCCAACGGAGGCAATGCGGCCACGGTGGGCGGGCTGAGCTCGGATCAGCTGATCGCCCAGGCGGTAGCGAAGGGGTGCCGCATTGCGACTGGGTCTTATGTAGGAACAGGGGCGTGGGGCGAGAGCAGCCCGAACAAACTAACTTTCTCGTTTACCCCAAAAGTTGTTTTTGTAGTGCAGTACTTTAACTCAGCCTCAGGTGTATATGGTCCTATTTATTCAAGTCAAAAGGCAAGTAATGCAGTCATGGTAGCAGACACCCTTACTGAATCATTTCAATCAGGAAATGGTTTCTACGAGCTAGGATATATCAACGATGAAGCTAGATACTCATACGGGAAAAAATCTAAAGATGGAAAGACATTTTATTGGTATTTTTCTTACGACAAAGACCGTTCTAGTTCTCAGTTAAACAGCAAGGGAGACGTATATTACTGGGTGGCAATCGGATAAAGGAGGAAAGCGAAATGTTGTGGTATATCGACCCTATCCCAAATGACTCGGGAGCATACAGTCCTCCGCAGTCCACATCTTTTGACGGAGCGATTCCGCTGACGGATGAGCAGTCGGATATGCTGGTACAGCACAACGGCTTTGTGGTCATCACCGGGGAGCCGGATCCTGACACAGAGGGCAGTGCAGTGACAGTGGCACCGAACACCGAGGCCTGGGAGGCGTGGAAATCCTCCCTCCCGCCTCAGCTGGAGCCGGAGCCCACGGAGACAGAACGGCTGCGGGCGGACGTGGACTTTTTGGCGGCTATGACGGGGGTGGAGCTATGAGCGTGTACGAGCTGGCCCGAAAATACTACCCCCGGCTGTGGGATGACGCCCGAATTGACGCTCTGGTCCAGGCTGGGCGGCTGACCCAGGCGGAAGGGGAGCAGCTGCGCCGGGAGGCACAGGCCCCCGCCGCGGGCTAGGCAGAGGAGGCAGACATTGAGCATCCAGGAGCTATTGACAGGCGGGGGCGGGCTGGTGGTCCTGGCGCTGACGGTCATCCAGGTCGCCCCCGTCAAAATCAACCCCTGGTCCGCCATTGCCAAGGCCATCGGGCGAGCCATCAATGCGGAGGTGCTGGCCGAGCTGGAGCGGACCCGGATCAAACTGGACAACCACATCAAGACCGACGATGAGCGGGCGGCAGATATGCACCGGGCCAGGATCCTGCGGTTCAACCAGGAGCTGATCCGACAGATTCCCCACACCCGGGAAGAGTTCATCGAGGTGCTGACGGAGATCGACCGCTATCAGCAGTTTTGCCGGGAGCACCCGGAATATCCCAACAGCCGGGCCACCCATGCCATCGCAAATATCGGCAGGGTGTACGATGATCGGCTACAAAAGCACGATTTCCTGTGACTATGAAGGGAGGTGAGACTATGGACTTTGGGATTGCGAGCGTGGCGGCCATCACGGTGATCTGCTATCTGATCGGCCAGGTGGTCAAGGCGTCTGGGGTGGACAACAAGTGGATCCCCATCGCCTGCGGCGTGTCCGGCGGACTGCTGGGCGTGGCCTGTATGGCTCTGGCGGTGCCGGATTTTCCGGCCACGGACCCGGTGACCGCCCTGGCGGTGGGCATCGTGAGCGGCTTTGCGGCCACCGGCGTCAACCAGGCGGCCAAGCAGCTGAGTAAGTAACACACAACTGACAACATGAGAGG
The DNA here is from genome assembly GCA_902363045.1 of Clostridiales bacterium. Taxonomy (GTDB): domain Bacteria; phylum Bacillota; class Clostridia; order Oscillospirales; family Oscillospiraceae; genus Lawsonibacter. Next base: position 2,660 of record CABIYX010000065.1, on the reverse strand, counting down.
AGAAAGAACAATGAACGCCAATTACATCTATGACATTTTTGCCACCTGTGAGGACCTGGACCTGCCCGACCTGACCATTGCCCTGGCCCACCACAAGTCGGCCCACCCCATCCCTGAGGGCATGACGGAGCAGGGCATCAACGAGTTTGTGGGCAACCACTATGAGGCCCTGGTGGACGCCTTCGCCGGCCACGACCGTGAGGTCTTCGCCGCCGCCGTGGAGGCGGGCATCAAGGAGGACGAGGAGCGCAAGGCCGCCTTGGAGGCCGGTCAGGAGGTGTGACCCCATGCTGATCTGCATCGATGCGGGTCACTACATCGGGACCCCGGGGAAGCGGTGCCTCAAGAGCATCGACCCCGGGGAGACCCGGGAGTGGACCCTGAACCGCCGGGTGGCAGATAAGCTGGAGGCCATCCTGGCGGGGTACGACTGCCGGACCATGCGGGTGGACGATGTGACCGGGCAGAGGGACGTGACCCTGTCCCAGCGGGTGGCGGCGGCCAACCGGGCCAAAGCGGACGTGTATCTGTCCATCCACCACAACGCCGGGATCAACGGCGGCTCCGGCGGCGGCATCGTGGCCTATGTGGCCCCCAGCCACCAGAAGCAGAGCGAGGTGGTGCGGGATGCGGTGTACCGCTATACCGTGGCTTCCACCGGCTTGCGGGGCAACCGGGCGCAGCCGCTGGCGGAGCAGAGCCTGTATGTGTGCAACTACACCACCATGCCCGCCACCCTGATCGAGCTGGGGTTTATGGACTCCACCACGGACACCCCCATCATCCTGACGGAGCAGTTTGCCGACCAGGCAGCGGCCGGGCTGGCGGCGGCGCTGGTAGAGGTGTATGATCTCCAGCCCAAGGGCGGCGGGCAGGTTCTGATGACCGCGGTTCCGGCGGAGGATCTGACGGTGGAACTGGTGGACCGGCCAAAATCGGAGTGCGGCGACAACTGCGCCAACGCAGGCTATTTCGCCAACTACTCCGAGGGCGGGGAGCCGTTCACCCTACCTGTGGGCCATCTGGTGGCGGACTACAATGCCTCAGGGAAATGGACGAGGCACTACTGCCAGGAGCGCGGGCGGTTCCAGGGGGACAAGTTTACCTTTGACTCCGGCGGATGGTCCTACGCCAACTCCCTGCACGGCAAGGCAATCTCCACCCTGCTGATCTCCGGCGGCAAGGCCCGGGTGGAGGAGATCCGGACGGTTCCGGAGGGGACGGACTACGCCGTGTCCGGTATCCCCGTGCTGCGGGGCGGGAAAGCCTGCACCACCGCCCAGGCCAAGGGGCAGGGATGGGATGCCTCCCCGCTGCGGGCCACCTGGCACACGCTGGTGGGCCTCAAGGGGGACGGCATGGTGTACGTCATGGGCTGGCAGTCCAGGACCGCCAACCTGCTGGACAGCGGCGAGGCCGCCCGGGTGTTCCGAGGGCTGGGGTTCGTGGATGTGCTCAAATTAGACGGCGGCGGGAGCTACTACCAGAGCCGGGACGGGGTGGTCTCCAGGACCGGAGAAAACCGGCGGATCAACAGCGTACTGCGCTGGACGGTGAGAGAGGAGAGACCGGAGTTGACAGAGGACAGAGTGCGGCAGATCGTCCGGGAGGAGCTGGCGGCTCAGGAGGCCAAATTGGCCAATGCACCGGCGGACGGCTGGGCAGTGCCTTACATCCGGCAGGCCGTGGAGGCCGGGATCCTCACCGGCGTGGATGACGGCCAGGGCGGCGTGACCATCGCCAGGCCCAGGGCCCACACCACCAGGCAGGAGCTGGCCACCATGGGCGTGGCCATCCTCAAGGCGGCGAGAGGATGAGATAGAGGGAGCAGCTGGTGAGCTGCTCCCTCTATCTTGTGTCACATTGACCAATGTTTTGGCATTAGAGACGGGTTCCTCACTTGTGTGTGACATGAAATGGCGGGAGCCATTGGGGCGCAAGGAGGAAGAGGTCGGCATGAGATACATTTTCATTAAATTTTGCCCAGCGGCTTTACAGTACACCTTCCACCTGGGGGAAGGTCAAGGGGAAAATGGCGGAACGGGCCGTTTCTGCGGGTAAAAAAACCCGAGGCGTTCGGATGGACGGCCCGGGGCCGTGCAGTGGTACACTCCGGTCAGAAAAGAAGAGGCCGGGCCTTCCTGGTCCTGGCGCGGTTGCACGGCGGCGAAAAGTGTGGTATTCTGACCTTGGCGCTGCCAGCAAACGGCAGGCGGTTGGCCCCCGACAGGGGGCAGCTTCTGTCCCCTGATCTGTGGAAAGGGGGGCTGCCCAATGGTTACATATTCCGATCTGATCCAGACCGGCATTTTAGTCGTTGGCATTATCGGCCTCTTTATGATGGCCAATAAAAAGAAGTAACCGCCCCTCCGTCCAAAGAGTGCGGTTACTTCTTTTGAAGAACTAAAGTCTTGGGCTAACCGTCTGCCGGCAGCGCCCTTTTCATATTCAGTATAACCGCCTGATGTTCGATTGTCAAGTCCGCCCCGAGCCGGGGCGGCTTTTTTCAAATCCGCCGACGTGGACGGATTTGAGACTTGGATGTAGGACTACAATACATATTGGACAGTTGAATAAAAAGGGATGAAGGATAAGGTCTCATCGGTTATAGTTGAAGTTGCGAGCAACAACCGCACGAGAGGAGACCAAATCCTTCATGA
>CABIYX010000064.1:5192-5562 GCA_902363045.1 Clostridiales bacterium | reverse complement strand
AACCTACCATAGCAATATGGCAAGGCGGTGCTTCCCTACTCCACTACAACACCGGAGAGAGCCGTGGCCGGGAAACTTCCCATTCTCTCAACTATCAAAAATTGGGGAAAGAGCTGATGAGCCAGGATGAGCTTGCAACGATGGACGGAAACAAGTGCATCCTCCAGCTGCGCGGTGTGCGTCCTTTCCTTTCGGATAAGTACGACATCACCAAGCACCCCAATTTCAAGTACACTGCCGACGCGGATGACAAGAACGCTTTTGACATTGAAGCATTCCTGTCCGCAAGGCTGAAACTCAAGCCCAATGAGGTCTGCGATGTATATGAAGTAGACACAAAGGGCGCTTAACTTCGTTCCGCTTTTGAAAG
>CABIYX010000064.1:3993-4751 GCA_902363045.1 Clostridiales bacterium | reverse complement strand
GCTACGGAAATGATAATCCGGGCGCAAAAAGCCAGGGCATGAAGCAGCTCATGGCCGGCGCTGGTGTAGCCGTAGTCGGCATGGTCCTTGTACCTCTGCTCTCCGGGCTTTTCTCTGTCTAAGCGTCCCTGCATGAAATCCTTGCCGCTCCCGCAGTTTTGCGGGGGCGGCGGAAAGGAGGTTGACACCGTATGGATTTCTTACTTGAAACCCTGACAAATTGGCTGAAAGAAATGCTGGTGGGCGGTATTATGAGCAACCTTTCGGGGATGTTTGACAGCGTAAACCAACAGGTCGCGGATATATCCGTACAGGTAGGACAGACCCCACAGGGATGGAATGGCAGTATTTTCAGCATGATTGAGAATCTGTCCAACTCCATCATGGTGCCGATTGCAGGCGTGATCCTGGCTATTGTGATGACCGTAGACCTGATCCAGATGATCGCAGACAAGAACAACCTGCATGATGTGGATACTTGGATGATTTTCAAGTGGGTGTTCAAATCAGCCACTGCCATCCTCATTGTCACAAACACATGGAATATCGTGATGGGCGTCTTTGATATGGCGCAGAGCGTGGTGGCACAGGCGGCAGGGATCATCGGTTCGGATGCGTCTATTGACATTTCCTCAGTTATGACCGATTTGGAACCGAGGCTGATGGAAATGGATCTGGGGCCGCTATTCGGGCTTTGGTTCCAATCCCTCTTTATCGGCATTACCATGTGGGCGCTGTATATCTGCATCTTTATCGTC
>CABIYX010000064.1:3126-3657 GCA_902363045.1 Clostridiales bacterium | reverse complement strand
TGGTCTGCTTTACCGCCGGGGCGCTTGTAGGCGTACCGCTGTTCTTTTTGCTCCGTGAGCCTGCGGGAAACAGCATGGCCGCCATGTGTATGATGCTGGTCATGATGCCCTTCTTCCTGCTGGCAATGTATGAAAAGCATGGGCAGGGCCTGGAAAAGATCGTCGGCAACATTCTCAAAGTGGCTGTGATCCGTCCCAAGCAGCGTCCCTACCAGACCAATAACTTTTATGCCGTATTAAAACGGCAGGAAATGCTCGATAAGGAGGTGTATGACATTGTTCACCGCAATCAAAAACTGGCTGGATCGGCTGTTCGGCAAAACCGAGAAAAAAACTGTGCAGCCGGTAAAGACAAAGAAAAAGCTGTCCCGCGCCGATAAGAAGCAGATCGAAGCGGCCATTGCCCGCGCCAACCGCACGGACAAAAAAGGAAAATCCGCACAGGACAGTATCCCTTATGAACGGATGTGGCCGGACGGGATCTGCCGCGTATCGGACAGCCACTACACAAAGACCATTCAGTTTCAGGAC
>CABIYX010000064.1:1745-2809 GCA_902363045.1 Clostridiales bacterium | reverse complement strand
ACGCTGACAGCATCAAAGCAGCCAAGCCCCGTCTGGAGCGTATTGAGACCGATATTCTCAATAACTTCAAGCGTCTTGGTGTAGCCGCCAGGACACTGGATGGTAAGGAAAGGCTTTCCCAGCTTCATGCAGTATTCCACATGGACGAACAGCTCCCGTTTCAGTTTGAATGGGACTGGCTGGCCCCTTCCGGCCTATCTACCAAGGACTTCATCGCACCAAGCTCCTTTGAGTTCCGCACCGGCAAGCAGTTCCGTATGGGCAAGAAATACGGGGCTGTTTCTTTTTTGCAGATCCTTGCACCGGAGCTGAATGACCGTCTGCTGGCTGATTTTCTGGATATGGAAAGCTCGCTCATTGTGAGTATGCACATTCAGTCGGTGGATCAGGTGAAAGCCATTAAGACGGTAAAGCGTAAGATTACCGACCTGGACCGCAGTAAGATCGAGGAACAGAAAAAAGCAGTCCGCGCAGGATACGACATGGACATCATTCCCTCTGACCTTGCCACCTACGGCAGTGAGGCGAAAAAGCTGTTGCAGGATTTGCAGAGCCGAAACGAGAGAATGTTCCTTGTTTCCTTTTTGGTGCTGAACACAGCGGACAATCCCCGTCAGCTTGGCAACAACATCTTTCAGGCAGGCTCTATTGCCCAGAAGTATAACTGCCAGCTGACCAGACTGGACTTCCAGCAGGAAGAAGGGCTGATGAGCTGTCTGCCCCTGGGGCTCAATCAGATCGAGATCCAGCGGGGGCTGACCACCAGTTCTACGGCTATCTTTGTACCGTTCACCACACAGGAATTATTCCAGAACGGCAAAGAAGCGCTGTACTACGGCATCAATGCCCTGTCCAATAACCTCATCATGGTAGACAGAAAGCTGCTGAAAAACCCCAATGGCTTGATTTTGGGTACGCCGGGTTCCGGTAAGTCCTTCAGCGCAAAACGAGAAATTGCCAACTGCTTTTTGCTTACCAGTGATGATGTTATCATCTGTGACCCGGAAGCGGAGTACGCACCTCTTGTTGAGCGCCTGCATGGGCAGGTCATTAAGATCTCGCCC
>CABIYX010000064.1:0-1360 GCA_902363045.1 Clostridiales bacterium | reverse complement strand
TACAGGATCAGGTGTGGAACCGCGTTACCATCAACCGTGCCGCTCACAAGTCCACCCGCTATTACATCGACGAGATGCACCTGCTTTTGAAGGAGGAACAGACCGCCGCCTATACGGTGGAAATCTGGAAGCGATTCAGAAAATGGGGCGGCATCCCCACTGGTGATTGGGTCTGCAACTTGTTAGCCGCTTAAAGTGCAGATTTCGCCGTTCTGACTGAAACCGGCAAGTAGGTCAGAATTATCAATGCGGAAGAAATCGGGAAAGGGGTAGCGCCCTAATCCGAGTGGAAGGCTGTCTGTAAAAGGACAGTCACACGCAACGCATAGAGCTTGACCCTGCTTTGAGCAGAATATAACAGCTCCACGAGGCCGCATTACCAGCCGGTACGGTATGATCCGTGGCAAAAAGATATGCTATGCTGGGCGTGAAATGACACGCCGATGAAAATGGGCGAAAGCCCCAGAGAGATGGATAAAAAGCCATCTGTTAATAACAATCAGATTACCCAAAATGTGAAAGATCTGCTTTCTTCACGCGAGGTTGAGAACATCTTTGGTGCGACACGTTGACGCACAAACATCACGCTATGAGGGTAATACTTCATAGACTTATGGCCATGTGATGCTAAAAGCGTCGGGCTTATCTCGGCAGGGATGAGCAACAACTGATAACCCGATAGGTAGAATGAAGGAGTAACGCCCTGAAATGCCTACTCTGATACTTCGACCGGCTTCGGCTGTAATGGCTGGAGTCTGGAGCTCGATAAAGTCGGCGGAAGTTTGTCGTAACAGCGTGGCAACACGGCTGACGAAAGTGCAGTAGAGGTACTGTATGCAGATGACACGCCGGGAGTCTATAAAATATCTATGGTGAGAATGTCTACGACGGACTGACGAAAACCGCGAATGTACGGGTCTAGATGTTTACCGTATAGAAATGTACGGACACTTAAATGTGGGTCAGTGCGGTAAAGTAAAAATCGAAAATATGAAATTCCGTATTGTGTTACAGGCACAATCAAGCTGACAGGACTATAGCGGACACCTAAGGATATATGTACAGATAGGGTTATCGGAACGTGGAAAGGTACAGAGTTGCTCATAAGCAATCTGCGGACGAATCATATAAGCCGCTTAATCTGTGCTGAAAAGCGAAGCTCGAACCTATGACAGCCCAACGAAAAAGGCGGGCTTGAGGAATGGGCTTTAGTCGGTTAGAAACTATTGTTGTCATTCAATCGTATAAGGATTACGAGTAAGACAAAAAGGGACACTTTCCCGCGAAAGTCTGCAAATAAAAAGTCAATAGGGAAATAAAGAAAAATTGAGGAGAGAAAAAGGGCATACCAAAAGCGGCC
>CABIYX010000063.1 GCA_902363045.1 Clostridiales bacterium | reverse complement strand
CCGCCGCTCCAATAACTTCCCCATGAGACCTTTGGGATGGCTTTCTCCTCTGGAGTTCACCGTCCAAGATGTTTGACAAACCTACATGAGTCCCGGATTTTATGGGTGCGTCCCGGACCTGGACCGCCCAAGAGGTTTTCTTTGGCCCGACCGCCAAGAAGGCCATGCTTTACGCCCGCTCAATCAGCTGGACCGAACACCCTCCGCTTCAGTTCTATCCCGGTGGGCGTCGTGGCAAGCCCCCCCTGGGCCGTCTCCTTCAGAGCGCAGGGCATAGAGTCGCCCACCGCCCGCATGGCCTGGATACACTCGTCCGCGGGGATCTTGCTCTCGATCCCCGCAAGGGCCATCTCCGCCGCGGTGAAGGCGATGGCGATGCCGGAGACGTTGCGCTTGATGCAGGGGATCTCCACCAGGCCGGCCACCGGGTCGCACACCAGCCCCAGCTGGTTCTTGATGGCCATGGCACAGGCGTGGACGGACTGGGCCGGCGTTCCGCCGCACAGCTCCACCAGGGCCGCGGCGGCCATGGCGGAGGCGGAGCCGCACTCCGCCTGACAGCCTCCCTGGGCCCCGGCAATGGACGCCTGCTGAGCGATCACCATGCCGATGGCCCCGGCGGTGAACAGGGCCATGACCGCGGCACGCTCGTCACACAGGCCCTCCTCCAGCATGGAGACAACGGTTCCCGGCAGGATTCCGCAGGACCCCGCCGTGGGGGCGGCCACCACCTTGCCCATGGCGGCGTTGTACTCTGAAACCGCGATGGCCCGCGCCATCGCCCGGTTGAGAAATGCTCCGGTGATCCCGCCCTGCTCCGCGTAGCGGGCCATTTTGGCCGCGTCTCCGCCGGTGAGGCCGGAGGTGGACCGCAGCTCCGGATCCATCCCCGCCCGGACCGCGTCGCGCATCACGACCAGGCTGTCCGCCATGCGCCGGTACAAAACGTCGGCCGGCTGCTCCATCTGCTCCGACTGATCGGCCAGGGCAGTCTGGGAGATAGTGGTCCCGGCCTGCTCCGCCGCCTGGCAGAGCTCCGCGATCGAAGAATATTCCAGCATTGCTTCCCCCTCCTCAAATCGCCCGGATCAACACCACGTTGATGATGTTGGGCAGGATCTTTAGACTGCTGATCAGCGCGTCGGACACGTCGCCGTCCACCTCGATGGTCATAACGGCCTCGCCCCCCTTTTTGGGGCGGGAGAGGCGGAAATTCCCGATATTGACCTCGGAATAGGCCATGAAGTTGGTCACCGCAGCAATGGTGCCCGGCTTGTCATAGTGGAGCACCAGCAGGGTGTTGTACTGCCCCGTGAAGGAGACCGCCATCCCGTTGATCTCCGTGATCAGGATATTGCCTCCCCCAATAGAGGCCCCCTGGATCACGGTGGTACCCCCCTGGGCGCCGGTCACGGCGATCCGCGCGGTGTTGGGGTGGGCGCCCGGAATCTCAGTCTCATGGAAGGCGAACTCCATGCCGCTCTCCTTCGCCAGCTGGAGGGAGTGGCGGATCCGTTCGTCATCCGAGTCCATCCCCATCACGCCGGCAATGAGGGCCTTGTCCGTTCCGTGGCCCCGGTAGGTCTGAGCAAAGGAGCCGGACAGTTCAATGTCCGCCTTTACCACTTTATCGCCCAGGATCTTCCACGCCACCCGGCCCAGACGGACCGCGCCGGCGGTGTGGGAGCTGGAGGGGCCGATCATCACCGGCCCAATGATGTCAAATACGTTCATAGAAGCCTCCTCAGGGCAGGTCGGAATTATGCCTTGAACAGCTTGCGGTTGATGGTGTCCACAATGATTCCGATGGCGTTGTCGCCGGAGACGTTGCAGGCGGTGCCAAAGGAGTCCTGGGTGATGTACAAGGCCACCATGATGGCGCAGATGGGGCCGTTCACATCGCCCGCCTCTGGACCGAACACCATGTACAGGAAGGGAAGCGCGGTCATAATGGATCCGCCCGGCGCGCCGGGAGAGGCCACCATGGCGATGCCCAGGGTGGCGATGAAGGGGACCACCGTAGCCAGACTGATGGGCAGGTCATTCATCAGGCACACCGCGGTGGCGCAGGAGGTGATGGTGATCATGGAGCCGGCCATGTGGATGTTGGCACACAGGGGCACCACGAAGTTGCGGATCTCCTGGGAGATGCCGTCCGCCTCGGCGCACTGGAGGTTCACCGGGATGGTGGCGGCGGAGGATTGAGTCCCCAGAGCGGTGGTGTAGCCCGGGATCTGATTTTTCAGAAGGGTGATCGGATTCTTGTGGCTGACGCCGCCGGCCACCGCAAAGGCGAACACCAGGTACAGCAGGTGCATGGCGATGACCACCAGGAACACCTTCCATAGGATGCCCAGAATCACGAAAGTCTTACCGGAGCGGGTCATGTCCACAAAAGTGCCGCAGATATACAGGGGCAGCAGAGGAACGATGGCCACATGGAGCACCTTGTCGATGATGGCGGAGAAGTCCTTGATGGCGTTGTACAGGGTGTCGCCGATTTCCTTCCCCCTCATGGCGGACAGGCTCAGGCCCAGGATGAAGGCCAGCAGCACGGCGGCCAGGGTATCCAGGATGGGGGTCACGGAGATGCTGAACAGGGATGCCACGGAGTTGCCCGCGGTGGCAGCGATCCGCTCCAGGGCGGAGGCGTCCATAAAGCTTGGGAACAGGGTGATCGCCACCAGGAACGCGCAGGAGCCGGCGATCAGCGTGGAGCCATAGGACAGCCCCGCCGTGATGGCCAGCAGTTTTCCGGCCCCCTGGGACAGGTCCGCGATCCCCATGGTGACGTACGCCAAAATCATCATGGGGATCACGAATTTCAGAAATGTACTGAACAGGCCGGAGGCGGTCACCACGATCCGGCAGACGAGCTCAGGGCAGAAGGACCCGATCAGAATACCCAGTATAATGCCGATAATCAGTTTGGGCACAAGGCCCAGCTTTTTCTTTTTTTCCATGCCGCTTACTTCCTCTCATATTTTAGATAACCAATTCCTTCCTGCGAAGGCTCTGCAAGCATAGCACGAAACCGGAAAGTTGCCAAGTAAATTCATCAAAAAAACGCTTTTCACTCTAAATTTTCTATATTTTTAACAGTTTCTTTATATCGTTTTTATTCATAAAAACTTCAAGTTTTATGTGATGATTCAAAAATGTACAGCTAAGGACAACATTTTCTCATCCATCCGTCCTCCGCCCGAAGACAGACGTTGCTTCAAGGACGCACACCCAGAATATGGATCCCCCGGATCTCCCGGAAGGAGTAGGTGCTCAGGGGCCGGAGGTCCGCGTCCTGGCTGTGGGCCGCCACCAGGATCCGGTCCAGAGTGGGCGGGCTGCCGGTCTCCACCACTACGGGGGTATGGCCGAACTCAGGCGCGTCAAACCGGAGCTGGACAAAATCTCCCGGAAGCAGGGCCTCTGGCGGAGCCGGGACCCCCACCGGCCCCCGTGTGGGCGCGCTCCGAAGCAGGAAGCGGTAGAAATATGGGACGCCCGTCCAGGCCGGGGCCTTGCGGTTTCCGTCCAGATAATACCAGCCCAGGTCCCGTGTGTAGTTCATGATCCCCGCCCCGGCGTACAGGCATTGGGAGGCAAAGCTGGTGCAGTCTCCCCCCACCCTCCCGTAATCATAGTACCGGGGATTTCGGTCATAGGCCCAGCGGTGGGCATAGGCCACCGCCGCCGCCCGGTCATATCGCAGCAGATGTTCCATGCGCGCTCCCCTCCCTCTCACCGTTCTATGTCCGGAGAGGCGCGGAGGTGCCTGGGAAGGAACGAAACATCCCCGGCGATCTGAGATCGCCGGGGATGTTGGATGCTTGGGATCTGTCCTGACCCGCCGCTTATTTGGTGCCGAAGATGCGGTCGCCGGCGTCGCCCAGGCCGGGGACGATATAGGCGTGCTCATTGAGCTTTTCGTCCACACCGGCCACATAGATGTCCACGTCGGGGTGGTCGCGGCGGATCACCTGGATCCCCTCGGGGGCGGCCAGGACGTTCATCAGCTTGATGTGCTTGCAGCCGTAACCCTTGATGAAGGTAATGGCCGCGGAGGCGGAGCCGCCGGTGGCCAGCATGGGATCCAGCACGATCACATCCCGCTCGGAAATATCAGAGGGCATCTTGCAGTAGTACTCCACGGGCTGGTGGGTCTCAGGGTCCCGGTACAGGCCGATATGTCCCACCTTGGCGGAGGGGATCAGGTCCAGGATCCCGTCCACCATGCCCAGGCCGGCCCGGAGGATGGGAACGATGGCCAACTTCTTCCCGGCCAGCACCCGGAAGGTCCCGGTCGCCACGGGGGTCTTGATCTCCACCTCCTGGGTAGGCAGATCCCGGGTGGCCTCATAGCACTCCAGGGCGGCGATCTCAGAGACGATCTCCCGGAACTCCTTGACGCCGGTCCGCTCGTCCCGGAGGATGCTCAGCTTGTGCTGAAGCAGCGGGTGGTCCAGAATGTGTACCTTGTTGTCGTTTTCAAACATCACAATAAACCCCTTTATTTGTTTTGATTGCCGCGGCTCTGACGCTCCCGTTCCAGCCGTTCGCGCTCCGCCTGGGACAGCCGGTGATAGACAGGGGCCAGTTCCCCGCCCTTCACCAGCCCGCCGGCCCGGATCTGCTCCAGGGCCGCCCGGGCCACCCCCTGGGCGCTCTGCATCCGCAGGAGCTCGGGGGCCAGCTCCAGCTGTCCGTCCTGTTCTCGAAGGGTATTATAACACAGCTTCGCCCCGTCTCCAACGACTATTTTCCGTTTTTTGATTTTTTTCAGCTCCTCCCCCAGCTCCTCCAGGGAGATGGCCCTGTCAGGAGACAGACGGGTCAGGCGCTCCCCATCCGTCTGAAACAGGGCGTTATAGACCTGCTTGCGCCGGGCGTCCATGGCGCATACGATGACCGCGTCCCGGAAAAACGCCAGGGGCCAGGCCATGGACTCCAGGGTGGAGCAGGGCGCGCAGTCCTTGTCCTCCGCCCAGGCCAGGCCCTTGGCGGTAGCCACGCCGATGCGCAGCCCGGTAAAGGAGCCGGGTCCCGCCGCCACCGCGATCACGTCCACCTGCTCCAGCCCCGTCCCGCAGTTGTTCAGCAGGTCCCGGGCCATGGGCAGCAGGGTGCGGCTGTGGGTCAGGCCGCTGTTCTGAAAGCTCTGGGCAATAAGCCCCTCCTCCCCCCACAGCGCCGCGGAGCAGGCTGTGGCAGAGGACTCCAACGCCAATATTTTCATGGTTTCATCACACACTTTTCTTGCAGTCTTGATCTGTCTTCCCGGAAACGTTCCTCCGTCCCGGTCACATCCCCGGCGCGTTCCGGATGGAGATCATGCGCTGTCCGTCGTGCGCCCCCCGGCGGATGTCCACCCGGATGGGTTCGTCCTCCAGGGCGCCGGCCACGTTCTCGCTCCACTCCACCGCGCATACGCCACCCCGGGCCAGATAGTCCTCCCAGCCGATGTCAAACAGCTCCTCCGGGTCGCCCAGCCGGTATAGATCAAAGTGGAACAGCGGCAGCCGCCCCCCCTCATACTCGTTAACAATGGTGAAGGTGGGGCTGGTCACCCGCTCCGGGATCCCCAGCCCCCGGGCGATCCCCCGGGTAAACGCGGTCTTTCCCGCCCCCAGGTCCCCGGTATAGGCCACCACGTCCCCGGGGCGCAGCCGGGCGGCCAGCTGAGCGCCCAGCTCCTCGGTCTCCGCCACACTATTGGAACAATATTCCATGTCTTTCCCCCGTGTTCACAGTTTGTTTTCTGAATTCCTCCTGATTATAACACAGTTCCGGTTTACCTTTCCACAAAAAAGTGATAAAATATAGGGCCGTATTCAAAAAGAAAAGTCTGCAAATAAAAAGTCAATAGGGAAATAAAGAAAAATTGAGGAGAGAAAAAGGGCATACCAAAAGCGGCCAGCAGGTA
>CABIYX010000062.1 GCA_902363045.1 Clostridiales bacterium | reverse complement strand
CCTCTATTCCTATTTTAACAGATATAAAAAAGTAGACACTCACCCGCTTTGTGAGTGTCTACTTTTAGCTTACCAGATGCAGCCGCGGACGCGGCGGGCCCTCTGTTGTGGTCATGCCGTTATGTCGATACCTTGCTCATGTGGGCGGAGGCCGATTTCAGCATCAGCCGCTTGGTGCCCACGTTGTCAAAGGCGATCTCCACCAGGGCGTCGCCCCCCATCTTCTGAATGGAGAGGATCATCCCCTGGCCAAAGGCCTTATGCCGCACCATGTCTCCCTTCTGGAAGCTGGCTGCCGGGGCCGCTGGGGCGGTAGGGCGGGCAGCCGTTCTTCTCCGGTCCTCCCCCGACATGGCCTGGACAAATCCGCCGTAGGAGGGCTGGCTCCCGGCGTACTGGGGCCGCTGGTCATACGGGCTGCGGCTTCCCTGGGCCGCCCGCGTCCCATAGCCGCCATAGCTGGAGGTCCGGCTGGGCATACCTCCCCAGCCGTCGTCCAGAAAGCTGCGGCCGGACCGCTCCAGATGCTCCGGCGGGATCTCGTCCAGAAAGCGGGAGGGCCGGTTGGAGCTGGTGCGCCCGAACAGCATCCGCTGACCGGCGCAGGTGAGGTACAGCCGCTCCTTGGCCCGGGTCATGGCCACATAGCACAGCCGCCGTTCTTCCTCCATCTCATCCTGCTCGCCGATGGCCCGGATGCCGGGGAAGATGCCCTCCTCGGCCCCCACCACAAAGACCACAGGGAACTCCAGCCCCTTGGCGGAGTGCATGGTCATCATCACCACGCAGTCCTGATCCGGGTCGTGGTTGTCCAGGTCGGTATACAGGGCGATCTCGTCCAGGAAGCCCGCCAGCGATGGCTCCTCCCCTGCGTTTTCCAGATAGCCGTGGATGGAGGTGAGCAGCTCCCGCACGTTCTCCAGCCGGGTGCGGTCCTCCACCGTATTCTTGGTCTCCAGCATGGCGGCGTAGCCGGTCCGCAGGATCAACTCCTCATAGAACTGGTCCAGAGGCAGCTGGGTGAGCAGGACGGACAGCTCCCCCATCAGATTGGTGAAGGCCGCCAGCTTGGCCGCCGACCGCTCCAGCTCCGGATACATCCGGGCGTTGTCGATCACAGCGTACAGGGAGCTGCCGTCCCGCCGGGCGATGGCCTGGGCGGTCTCCACTGTCCTGGCCCCGATCCCCCGCGGCGGGTTGTTGATGATCCGGGTGAGGCGCAGATCGTCCTCCGGATTGTTGAGGACGGCCAGATAGGCGATCATATCCTTGACCTCCGCCCGGTCGAAGAAGCGGGTGCCCCCGATGATCCGGTAGGGGATACCGTTTCGCTTGAAGGCCTGCTCCAGCTGGTTGGACTGGGCGTTCATCCGGTAGAGGACTGCGTGGTCCTTCCAGGGCCGGCCCTGGCTGTAATCCTCCATCACCTGCTCGGCCACATACCGCGCCTCGTCGTTCTCATTCATGGCGGTGTACAGGTGGAGCTTCTCCCCCTCCCCTGCCCGGGTCCACAGTTCCTTCCCCTTGCGCCCCTGGTTATTGCGGATCACGGCGTTGGACGCCTCCAGGATGTGCCGGGTGGAGCGGTAATTCTCCTCCAGGCGGATGGTGCGGCAGCCGGGATACTGCTTCTCGAAGGAGAGGATATTCTCAATGGTGGCCCCCCGGAAGCGATAGATGGACTGGTCATCGTCGCCCACCACGCAGAAGTTTTCGTACCCTCCCGCCAGGGTGGAGGCCAGCAGATATTGCAGGTTATTGGTGTCCTGATACTCGTCAATGAGTACATATCGGAATTTTTTCTGGTAATACTCCCGTACGTCATCAAACTGCTGGAGCAGGCGCACAGTGTGGAGGATGATGTCGTCAAAATCCAGCGCGTTGGCCTCCCAAAGGCGGCGCTGGTACTCCACATAGACCTTGGCGATCTTGGTCAGGCGGTAGTCCCCCGCCTTCTCGCACTCGGCCAGATACTGGTCGGCCAGCTTCATGGCGTCCTTGGCCCGGGAGAGATAGCCCAGCACCGTCCGGGGCTGGAACTGCTTCTCGTCCAGATCCAGGTCCTTCAAACAGTCCTTGATGACCCGCAGGGAGTCGTCCGTGTCGTAGATGGTGAAGGAGGAGGCGAAGCCCAGCCGCTCAATATCCCGGCGCAGGATGCGCACACAGGCGGAGTGGAAGGTGGAGGCCCATATATCCTCCGCCCCCGGCCCCAACAGTGCGGCCAGACGGTCCTTCAGTTCCCCGGCTGCCTTGTTGGTAAAGGTGATAGCCAGGATGGACCAGGGGACCGCCGGGTCCAGGCGGCACAGCCGCTCCTGCCGTTCCCTGTCCCCCTGCCCCGTGGCGGCGTATCCCTCCAAAAAGGTCAGGTCGTCCCCGGTCACCCACTGGGGGACCTCCGGACTGTCAGAGCCCCTTCCGTATTTCATCAGGTTGGCGATGCGGTGGATGAGCACGGTGGTCTTACCGCTCCCCGCCCCGGCCAGCAGCAGCAGCGGCCCCTCGGTGGCCAGCACCGCACGCTGCTGCTCCGGGTTCAGCCGGGCAAACTCCCGGGCGATGGCCGCCCGGCGCGCCTTGCAAAATCGAAGTTCCTGTTCATGGTCCAGCATGGTATCTCTCATTCCTTCATCCAGTGTGGTATCGTCTCATTGTACCCGAAAAGGGGCCTCCGGTCAACCGCGCCCCCTCACGGGCGGCACATGGTCAGTCCGATGCGCCCCCGTTTTTCCTCCACATCCACCACCCAGACGGTGATCACATCCCCCACGGCCAGCAGCTCGGAGGGGTGCTTCACCCGGCGGGGCAGGCGGCTGATGTGGACCAGGCCGTCCTGGTGGACGCCGATGTCCACAAAGACGCCGAAATCGATGACGTTGCGGACGGTGCCCTGGAGCTCCATCCCCGGCTTCAGGTCCTTCAGCTCCATCACGTCGGTGCGGAGGATGGGGGCGGGCAGCT
Organism: Clostridiales bacterium; assembly: GCA_902363045.1. GTDB lineage: Bacteria > Bacillota > Clostridia > Oscillospirales > Oscillospiraceae > Lawsonibacter. Next base: position 3,011 of record CABIYX010000062.1, on the reverse strand, counting down.
CATCCCGGGGGTCCCGTCCGGGCTTCATCAGCTCCCGGATGATGTCCGCCAGGGTGGGCGCTCCCGCGCCGCAGGTCTCCGCCAGCCGGTCCAGTCCGATGGCCTCCGCCCGGGTCTTCAGCTCCTCCAGCCCGCCTGCCTCCACGTCCGTCCGGGTATAGCCGCAGGCGGCCAGCAGCTTCTCCGCCGCGCCGTAGCTCTCCGGGTGGACGCCGGTGTGGTCCAGAATGGAGGTGCTCTCCGGCACCCGGAGGAAGCCGGCGCACTGCTCGTACGCCTTGGGGCCCAGCTTGGGCACCTTCAGCAGCTGCTTCCGGGCGGTGAAGGCCCCGTGCTCCTCCCGGTACTTCACCAGATTCCGGGCGGTGGCGGCGGTGAGGCCGGACACCCGCTGGAGCAGAGAGGGCGACGCGGTATTCGCGTCCACCCCCACGGCGTTGACGCAGTCCTCCACCACGCCGTCCAGCGCCTCCCCCAGGCGGGCCTGGGGCATATCGTGCTGATACTGTCCCACGCCGATGGCCTTGGGATCGATCTCCACCAGCTCGGCCAGGGGATCCTGGAGCCGCCGTGCGATGGACACGGCGCTTCTCAGGTTCACATCGTACTCCGGAAATTCCTCGGCGGCCAGCTTGCTGGCGGAGTACACCGACGCCCCCGCCTCGCTGACGATCATATAGCTCAGACCGCCCCCCAGGCGGTGGATGAGCTCCACCGCCGCCTGCTCCGTCTCCCGGCTGGCCGTTCCATTGCCGATGGCGATGTGCTCCACCCCGTGCTTCCGCACCAGCTGGGACAGCCGTGTGATGGCCTCCTCCCTCTGCCGCGGACCGTGGGTGGGATAGACCACCGCGGTGTCCAGCACCTTTCCGGTGCCGTCCACCACCGCCACCTTGCACCCCATGCGGTAGCCGGGGTCGAGGCCCATGGTCACCCGGCCCTTCACCGGGGGCTGCATCAGCAGGGGCTTCAAATTCAGCGCAAAGGTGCGGATGGCCCCCTCGTCGGCCTGCTCGGTGAGGTAAGCTCGGAGCTCCCGCTCCAGAGAGGGCTGGAGCAGCCGTTCCCAGGCGTCGTCCGCCGCCCCCCGGACAAATTCCATGGCGGCCGCCCCCGGAACGCTCATCCGCCGGACCGCCACCTGGGCAGTCTCGGGGTCCAGCTCCACCGATACCTTCAGCAGCTTCTCCCGCTCCCCGCGGTTGATGGCCAGCGTCTGATAGCCCTGGACCCGGCTCACCGGGCACTTGAAGTCGTAGTACAGGCGGTAGACGCTGTCCTCCGGCTCCTTCTCCGCCGCCTTCGAGGTCAGCACGCCCAGGCGGAGATACAGCTGACGCAGCTCCTTCCGCAGGTCGGCCCGGTCGGAGATCTCCTCGGCCAGAATATCGCTGGCCCCCTGGAGGGCGGCCTCCACCGTTTCCACCCCCTTTTCCGGGTCCACATAGTCCCGCGCGGCCCGCTCCAGATCCACGGCGGGACCTCTGGCCCCGGCCAGGGCGGCCAGTGGCTCCAGCCCCCTCTCACGGGCCATGGAGGCGCGGGTGCGCCGCTTCTGCTTATAGGGGCGGTACAGGTCCTCCACCTCCGCCAGGGTGGCGGCGGCGTCAAGGGCGGCGGCCAGGGCCTCGGTGAGCTTGCCCTGCCCCTCGATGGCGGCGCGGACCTCCTCCTTCCGGGCGGCCAGGCCCCGGAGATATTGCAGCCGGTCGGCCAGCCGGCGCAGCAGCTGGTCATCCATAGAGCCGTGCAGCTCCTTCCGGTAGCGGGCGATGAAGGGGATGGTAGCCCCCTCATCGATCAGACGGACTACATTTTCCACATACTCCGGGGAGGTGTCCAGCTCCCGGGCCAGCGTTTGGATCAGATCATTCATGGGCGATGCTCCTTTGCTTTACTCCCCCATAGTTTAGCGGAGGGCGGCTGAAAAGTCCAGCGCATCCGCCGCAAAATCTCTCCGATGGGACGTCCATGTATTTCTTCAGCAAATTTTAAGAAATTGTTCGCAAATTTTACATTTCTCTGTGGTATGGTATGAAAGAACGATAAGCGGCCCTCCCCGGTCTCTCCGGGCCCCGCCGCGGCAACACAAAGAGAGGTTTCGATCACGGATGAAGCGTTGGTTCAAATGGCTGTTTCTGCTCCTCACCGTTCTGCTGTGCATTGGCGGGGGGCTGTTCCTGTGGCAGAGCGGATTTTTTTCCGCCGTTGACTCCCAGGAGTCTCTGCGGGCGTATATTGAGGATTTTTCCCCCTACTCCCACCTCTGCTTCTTTTTGATCCAGTTCCTGTCCGTCATCCTGGCCCCCATCCCCAGCAACGTCTCCGCCCTGGCCGGCGGAGTGCTCTTCGGCACCTGGGTCTCCTTCCTGCTGACCTTTTCCGCGGTCGCCGCCGGGTCGCTGCTGGTGTTCTCCCTGGCCCGCGGCCTGGGCCGGGACGCGGTCACCCGCCTGGTGGGCCGAAAGGTCTCTGAAAAATATCTGGACGTGATCCACGCCAAAACGGACATTTTTCTGGTGCTGGCTTTTCTGTTCCCCTTCTTTCCCGACGACGTCCTGTGTATCTTGGCCGGACTCACCCAGATCTCCTTCCGCCGGTTTGCGGGCATCATCCTGTGCGCCCGGCCCTGGGGGCTCCTCTTTGCCAGCGCTCTGGGCGGCGCCTCCTTCTCCATCCCCGCCTGGGGCATGGCCCTGATCGGCGCCGCCGGTCTTCTCCTCTTTCTGCTGGGGATGAAGTACGGCGACCGGGCGGAGGCCGCCATCCTCCGCCGCCTGCGGCGGAACAGCGCCTCCTGATCCTCTTATGAGCCTGTCAAAAAGACTTTTTCGACAAGCTGGTATCGGGTCCCCCGCGGGATCCGATATTTTTTTATTGTTTTTTCATTTTCTGTAGGACTACAATACATATTGGACAGTTGAATAAAAAGGGATGAAGGATAAGGTCTCATCGGTTATAGTTGAAGTTGCGAGCAACAACCGCACGAGAGGAGACCAAATCCTTCATGA
>CABIYX010000061.1 GCA_902363045.1 Clostridiales bacterium | reverse complement strand
TGCAGGGGATTTTGCAGGGATTTCGGGTGGTCGGCTCCGGCTCGAAGCTGGGGCGTGAGTACCCTGTGAGGGCGTTCCGGCTCGGCGGGCCGGTGGAGCTGGTGCGGCTGCTTGATTATATCCCGGACAGCAACGGGGAGCAGCAGCGGCTTGAAGGGCTTATGAGAAAGAGCCGCCTGTCGCTGGCCGAGGCGAAAGAGAAGTACCCGGATTGGTATGAGCGGCGGATCGTCAAGAAGGAGCGGCGGGGCCGCTGGACGGTCAAGCGTGACCTTTACGACTGGTGGCTGCACCGGATCGCCGATGAAATCCGGGTGGGCCATCGTTTCTATGGCATTATGACGCTGGCGATTTATGCGAAAAAATGCGGGATAGACGAGGACGAGCTGCGCCGGGACGCTTTCGCGCTGCTCCGGCCTTACGATGATATGAGCGTGGAGGATATAAACCGCTTCACGAAAGATGATGTGGTGTGCGCCCTGGAGATGTTCAACGAGGACTATGTGACATTCCCCAGGGACGATATAGCGAAGCTCTCCGGTCTGACTATGCCTGTCAACAAGCGGAACTGGCGCAAACAGCCAGTACATTTGCAGGGCGCGAGAGCAATCCAGGAGATTAACGATAAGGCTAATGGTACGAATTGGAGAGAAGGGAACGGGCGGCCTAAAGGCAGCGGAACGGCCCAGGCGCGGGTTTATGAATGGCGGCAGCAGCACCCGGAGGGGCGCAAGGCCGACTGTCACCGGGAAACTGGCCTTGATCCGAAAACCGTCCGCAAGTGGTGGGATTGTCCGCCGCCAGCGGTGCGCTTTGAAAATGGGCATATAACGGTGCGGGTGTCCCCTTCCCAGGAGTTGAGCGATTGGCTCCTGGATGCGCTGCACGATGGGGGCCAGGAATAAGGCCCAGAAAGGCCCCTGTTACGCTTTAGAAGCCGTTTTCAGCCCTCCGAGGGTAAATATACCGGCCCCCTCTCTACCGCGTTTGGAAAGCCGCATAAATCAAGGCTTTTTTGCCCTCTAAATGCGAACATACCAGGGTAGAAGTTTAAGGGCCAGTGCTTGGGTAAACGGTCAGGAACATATATTGACATTGTAAATAAAAAGTTATACAATGGATATAATAAGAATGAAAGGAGTTGCTACCTATGGCAAATACAAATATTAACATTCGTATGGACGCAGACTTGAAGCGGCAGTTTGAGGCGTTCTGTGCTGATATGGGAATGACGATGACAACGGCGTTCAATGTTTTTGCGCGTAAGGCGGTGCGGGAGTATAGAATACCCTTTGAAATCAGCGGCGATGTGCCGAACGCTGAAACCGTTGAAGCAATCAAGGAAGTAAAGAGAATGAAGGCCGATCCGAGCCTCGGCAAGACCTATTCCAATGTCGATCAGATGATGGAGGAGCTGCTTGCCGATGTATAACATAAGACCAACCACAAAATTTCAGAAGGATTTGAAGCGCGTGAAAAAGCGCGGCTTTGATATTTCTTTGCTGACGGATATTATTAAAAAGCTGGCTGCGGGGGAGCCGTTGCCAGAGAAGAACAGGGAGCACCAACTTTCCGGGGATTATACGGGGTGTCGTGAGTGCCACATTACGCCGGATTGGTTGCTGATCTACGAAGTGGACGGGGACGAGCTGATTTTATATCTCACCCGGACGGGATCGCATAGCGATTTATTTTAGGGGAAGGAGGAAAGGTCTATGAGCTGGGATAAAGAGAGGATCGCGCAGATACAGCTTCCCGATCCGGCAGACGATGATCCGCACCCTCGGCTGCTCCTGGAAGGTCGCGGCATACACGCAGGGCAGGGTTTTACGGCCCTGTTCCCTGATGGGTGGCACGAGATTACCCTGGAAGTAGCGTGGGAGCCGACAGGCCCCGGCTGCTGGTACATATCTACGCCGGGGTTTAAGGGCGTGTGTCCTGTGGGCCTGTTCGTAAAGGTATGAAAACGATCCGGCAGATAGCTGACGAGATAGGGGTATCAAAGCAAGCTGTTTTCAAAAAAATTAAGCGTGAACCACTGTCAACCAGTTTACAGGGGTTGACGGCAACGGTTGACGGTAGGTTGATGGTAGAGGTTGACGGCGAAAAGCTGATAAAACAGGCGTTTTCTGAAATTGCACCGTCAACCACCGACAACCAGTTGACGGGCGCGGTTGACGGTTTGGTTGACGCGCCGTCAACCAAAAATGCAGAAAAAACAGCAGAGGTTGATGGTGTGATTTCTGTTTTACAGGCCACCATCGACACGCTGCAGGGGCAGCTTGAAGTGAAAGACCGGCAGATCGAGCAGCAGGCCCAGACCATTACCCGGCTTACTGACGCGCTGGCCGCCGCCCAGCAGACAGCGGCAGCGGCCCAGGCCCTACACGCGGGGACAATCCAGCAGCAGCTTATTACCGGGGAGGCTGGAACGGATCAGCAGGAACCGGAACAGAAAAAAAGCTGGTTTTCAAAAATTTTTGGTGGCAGATAGGAAACAAAAGGATATTTTTTTCGTCACTACAAGTTAAGAAAGGCGGTGTGATACAGTGAAAAAGATTGCTCTTGTTTTGGTGGCGGCTATGGTTTTGGTATTCACTGGTTGCGAAAAAAAGGAAACTATTTCAATGCCTTTTGATGTTGCTGATGTGAATAATATCGAGATGTATCGCAATGTTGTGCCAAACTCCGCTGAAAAGCAAGTCATTACAAAAACCGATGATATAGAGGATATTTATTTTCTGTTTTCGGGATTGGAGGTAAGCGATAAAAAAACGGAGCCTGTTGCTGGAGGGACAGTAACAAGTTTTCGGTTTAATCTCTCAAATGATACAAGTTATGAGATTATCTACTGTGCAGAAGCAGTAAAGTCAGGCAGACTGAAACTTCCAGAGGAGAAACTGGATTATTTTACAGCAGCTGATATTGAATCTTATTGGGACAACTACCAATATGAGATTGTTCCTGTAAGTGAGAATGAACTGCCGGGACAGGAAGAAACGCAAGAATGGGATAAAATCCCTATGGTAATGGTGGATGGCAAACTCTACTATGATACGGGGAAAGAAAGTACCATAAGTGGCCGTTGCGGGGTAATGGACGGGGAAATCACTTCATCGGTTGATGGCTCTGAGATACCGACAAAGGATAACCAATCTAATTTTGGAACAGGATTTGAATATCAATACGGGGCCGACAATACCATAGAGATTTTTATGAACGAGAAATGGATCGTTTTTGAGCAAAGAGAAGGAGCCGGAAATCAAGTCCGATATGGTGATCGGATGGTAGATGCGGAGGGCCTTTCCAAAGAAACGCTTGAATGGCTGGATTGGTATAATAGCTTGCCGGAAGAACAACAGTTAGCTGTAAGTGCTGTGCCGCCAGATTTGCTTGAAGAAAGCGGCCTTGTAAAAACAGAGGACGCAGAGGTTTCTGCACAGGAAGATGAATTGTGTGGCTATCCTCTTGCACCAGAAGAAGTAGAGTGACAACAGAAATTCTTGGAGACAGTTGTGAGGCTGCTTCTTTTAGCCCCCGGCAGGGCGCAAAAGCACTTTCATACTGCCAGCCCCGAAGGGGCGGCGGTGTGAAAGTGCTTTTGCGTTACTTTCTCACAAGAAAGTAACAAAGAGGTTGTGGCCTGCGGCCAGTTATGGTAAAATAGGAGTAGTAGGATATAGGCTTTTGCAGGAAAGGGACGGGTGATTTTATAGGCACAACCATTTCGGGAATGACGGGCCGGGGAAGTATCCGGCACAACAACAGGAGCTTTTCAGCGGCGAATGTAGACCGGAGCAGGTCGGGGCAGAATGTCACCTTTTGCAACGAGGATTTGAAGAAGGTGTACCACGAACTTTTCGATGAAGCCCTGGCCGCCTACAATGCCAAAAAGAAAAAGACCAGGGACAAGATACCAGATTACTATGAGCATATCCGGCAGAGCAAACAGGAGAAGCTATTTCACGAGGCTATCTTCCAGATCGGCAACTTGACGGACTGCGGGTGCGGCTCCCCTGGAGGGGAACGGGCGGCGGCAGCTCTCAAAGAATTTGCAGAGTCCTTCCAGGAGCGCAACCCTCATCTGCGGGTGTTCAATATGGTGCTGCACATGGACGAGGCCACGCCCCACCTCCATGTGGACTTCGTGCCTGTGGCAACGGAGCAGAGCCGGGGCCTCTCAACGCGGGTATCAATGAAACAGGCGTTAAAGCAGCAGGGATTTGAAGGGATGGGCCGAAAGCAGACCGAATGGAAAGCCTGGATGGAACGGGAGAAAGAAGCCCTAACGGAAATCGCCCAGGCTCACGAGTTTGAGATTATCAGCCTGGGCGGTGGCCGCGAGCGTATGGAGCTACCAGAGTACAGAGCAGCGGCCCAGCGGCTTGAAGCTATCCAGGAACAGGTGACAGCAGCAGAGCAGGAGATCGCGGCCCTGGAAAAGCAGAGAAAGGCCCTGCAAGGGAATGTGAAGCTGCTGAAAGCGGTGGAGAAGGTTAAGCCCGATCTGGACGCGATACAGCCGGAAAAGACGCTGACAGGGGCCGTCAAGGGTGTGACGGTGGAGCAGGTGAAGGAGCTGAAGGCGGCGGTGATCCGGGGCGCGGCGGCAGAGCAGAAGGTGCGGGAGCTGAAGGTAGAAAACCAACAGCTTCAGCAGAAAATCCCCTCGATGAAAGAAAAACTGAAGGAGGCCCAGGAGCGGCAGCGGCTTGAAAATGAAAACCGGCAGCTCAAAGTGCAGGTGGAATACCTGGAAGAAGATTTGAGCTGGGAGCGTGGGATTTCGGCGCGGCTCCGGGAAGGGATCGGGGCGGTGCTGGACTTTCTGGATCAGCACTTGCCGGAGCAGTTCCGGCCCCTGGTCGAAAAGGCGCGGGAGCTGCTACCAGTGCCAGAGGTGCAGCAGCCGGAGAGAGAACAGGAACAGGGCCACACCTGGGGCGGTATGGAGCTGTAAAAGAAGCCTGTCCGGGAGCCTTGCAAGAGCCGCCCGGACAGGCTATAATAACAGTAAAAATAGGGAATAAAATGTATTGATAATATATGCCCCCCTATGGGGTGAAGGGGACAAGCTGAAATGGGTTTGTCGTAAAATAGGGAATAAAATGTATTGATAATATATGCCCCCCTATGGCCTTTAGGCCAGGGAAAAAATAATAAAATATTCTCTCTCTGACAGGGAGAAAGTCGGAGGGGGTTATGGGGGTGAGCGGCGGGGTGTGGGAATGTGGTAAACCTGAAAGGTTTTCCATCATTTCCATGCCCCAGAGCGAGGGGGAAAAGGGGGAGGTGACTTTCTCTTTAAGGCCCCGAAGGGGCCGCTCTTTGGCTCCCCCTTTTCCCCCTGTGGGTTTGCAGAATGTACGAAAAGAGGTGTAAGGAATGGAGGATCAGCAAGCAGCCCTGGAACAGCTCCGGGAACTTTACAGGGAAAAGAATGAGCATTTAGAGAAGTTTTTGGAGCCGGTGGAGCCGTATGAGTTTTATCGTGAGATCTTCCCGGAAGGATCTTTCGAGAGGAAGGGCCATTTTGAGGACAGGAAGGGAAACGGGATCGCGGTGACAGTGACGAAAGGTGAGGTTGACAGGGCAACCGGGATCGCCCTGCAGATCGAGGGGGACGGTAAAGCGAAACGCTGTACCATCACTGACGAGCTGGACGAGCTGAGGGAGCTGCAAGACACCGATTTTACGATTATGTCCCCGATCTCCTATTTTGGGCTGCGGCGGTGCGGCAAAAATGCCCGGTATCTCTATGCTTTGGTCTTTGACCTGGACGGGGTAGGTATGCCCCAGCTCCGGGACACGCTGCACCAGATGAACAAGGATATTTTGCCCCAGGCAACCTTTGTTGTAAACAGCGGGACAGGGCTTCACCTGTATTATGTGCTGAAAGAGCCGGTGCCTATGTACCCGTACAACCAGAAATGCTTGAAAGAGTTGAAATATTCCCTCACTCGGCAGATTTGGAATAAGTTTACCTCCACCATCAAGGAGCCACAAATGCAGGGGATTTTGCAGGGATTTCGGGTGGTCGGCTCCGGCTCGAAGCTGGGGCGTGAGTACCCTGTGAGGGCGTTCCGGCTCGGCGGGCCGG
>CABIYX010000060.1 GCA_902363045.1 Clostridiales bacterium | reverse complement strand
TCATGAAGGATTTGGTCTCCTCTCGTGCGGTTGTTGCTCGCAACTTCAACTATAACCGATGAGACCTTATCCTTCATCCCTTTTTATTCAACTGTCCAATATGTATTGTAGTCCTACAAGCGGGAGCAAAGAAATTTTGGAAAAGCACTTGCAAACTGTATAGAAATCGGATATACTTGTAAGGACGCATTTTTACATTATTTTTTTGGAGGGAAGCAACCAGCTATGGAAAGTATGATCATGATCATTGCAATGCTCGCAATGCTCTACTTCTTTATGATCCGCCCCGAAAACAAGCGGAAAAAGGAAGCGCAGAAGATGCGGGATTCTCTGACCGTGGGTGATGTGATCACCACCATCGGCGGCATCACCGGCACCATCTGCACGGTGAAGGAGAACACCATTGTGATCGAGAGCGGCGTGGACCGCGTCCGGATCGAGTTTACCAAGTGGGCGGTCTCCAGCAAGACTGCTCAGGCGGAGGAAACCGCGCGCTGAGCCGGCGTCCCGGAAACTTTTTGACAAGCTGACAAGCCCTCCCCGCATAGGATCCAGATAAAGAATGGATCTGCGGGGAGGTTTTTTTATGGTTCAGACCAGACGGGAGAAGAAGACGGAGGAGACGGGCGCCCTTTGGCTGGCGGTGATGCGGGAGGTGCTCCGGGGCAGCGGCGCGGCGGCGGCTGTGACCCTGCTCGCGCTGCTGGCCTGCGCGCTGCTGGTCTCCAATGGGGCCATTGGGGAGGGGATGATGGACCGGGCGGTGCTGGCGGTGTGCGTACTGGGCAGCCTGACCGGCGGCCTGCTGGCGGTGCGCCGGATCGGGCGCAGCCCGCTTCCGGTGGGACTTGGGGTGGGGCTCTGCCTGTTTCTGCTGCTGCTGTCGGCGGGGTGTCTGCTCTCCGGGTCCGCCTCTGTGTCCAATGACGGGGCTTTGATCCTTCTGTCCTGCTGCTGCGGCGGAGCCATGGCGGGAGTGCTGGGCGCGCGGCCAAACCGGAAGCGGCGGCGGCAGCGCGTGAAAAAAAGCAAATGAACGATTGAAATGGCCGGGCGGATATGGTATAATACAGTCAAATTGATGCAAGGCGTCCGCCTTGCAGGGATTTAGGAGGAGATTTCCAATGAAGCACATCCAGACTTTGAACGGCGCCACTCTGAAGGCCAGCGCGGCCAAGGGCGGCTGCGGCGAGTGCCAGACTTCTTGTCAGTCCGCTTGCAAGACTTCCTGCACGGTTGCCAACCAGAAGTGCGAGAACCAGTAATTTTTACGGTCGCTTGAAAAGGGCAGGTGTCAGCCTGCCCTTTTTCATGCGTGAAACACCCCGCCCCGGACGGGCGGGCAGAAAGGAATTCGTTTGCTATGATCCATACCTTTACCGCCCTGGGACAGTACCTGGTGGCGGATGTGAACAGCGGCGCGGTCCATGTGCTGGACCGGATGAGCTATGACCTGCTCTCTCTGCTGGAGGGGGAGGAGACCATGGGGGAGACCTGCCCCCCTGAGATCCGTGAGCGGCTGACCCAGTACTCTGACCAGGAGGTGGATGAGGCCTGGGAGGAGCTGCGGGGCCTTCAGGAGGCTGGACTCCTGTTTTCTGACGACGACTATCTGGACCCGGAGGCCGCCATGGAGCTGCCCAAGCAGGCGGTGGTCAAGGCGCTCTGTCTCCATGTTTCCCACGACTGCAATCTGCGCTGCCGGTATTGCTTTGCTTCCACCGGCGACTTCGGCACCGGCCACCGCATGACCATGGATTTCGAGACTGCCAAGCAGGCCATCGACTGGGTGGTGAAAAAGTCTGGAAAGCGCCGGAACATCGAGGTGGACTTCTTCGGCGGCGAGCCCCTGATGGCCATGGACACCGTGAAAAAGACGGTGGAGTATGCCCGTTCCCTGGAAAAGGAGCACGACAAGGTGTTCCGCTTCACCATCACCACCAACGGAATGCTCCTCAGTGATGAGAACATCGACTATATCAACCGGGAGATGTCCAACGTGGTGCTCTCCCTGGACGGGCGGAGAGAGGTCAACGACCATATGCGCCCCACCGCCGGCGGGAAGGGGAGCTATGACGTCATCGTCCCCAAGTTCCAAGAGCTGGTGGCCGGACGCGGTACCAAGGACTACTATGCCCGGGGCACCTTTACCCGGGAAAACCTGGACTTTGCCCAGGACGTGACGCATCTGGCCTCCCTCGGCTTCCGCCATGTGTCGGTTGAGCCGGCCAGCGGTCCCCTGGACGACCCCTTCGCCATCAAGGAGGAGGATCTGGACCAGGTTGAGGCGGAGTACGAGAAGCTGGCCCGGGAGCTCATGGGCCGTAAGGACGTGAACTTCTTCCACTTCAATGTGGACCTTGCCCAGGGGCCCTGCGTCATCAAGCGCCTGCGGGGCTGCGGAGCCGGCTGCGAGTATGTGGCCATTACCCCCGATGGTGACATCTATCCCTGCCACCAGTTTGTGGGGAAGGAGGAGTACCGCATGGGGAACGTGTTTGACGGCTCCTTTGACATGGGCATCTCCGGACAGTTCGCCAAGCAGAACATTTACACCCGTCCCGCCTGCCGGGAGTGCTGGGCGCGCTTCTATTGCAGCGGCGGCTGCTCCGCCTCCAACCTGCTGGTGAACGGTGACATAAGTCTGTCCAATGAGGTGGCCTGTAAAATGGAGCGGAAGCGGCTGGAGTGCGCCATCGCGCTGAAGGCCATCGCCGCCGGCATGGGGGAAACCGAAAATACAAGCCGTAATAATACGGAATGTAATCAGTGCGGCTTCTGCCAGTAAATTCAAAATCATTGATTTTCGATATTTTCTGAACTATTTTCACATAAATCCAACATTTTATCCGAAAAGGACGCCGTGGATCGCCACGGCGTCCTTTCTTAGTTTCTCTGATTTACATAACGCAATTTACATAATATATTTGCAGAATTGACGAATTTTATGAAAATGAAGAAAATCCCTTGCGTGAATGGAACAGGCGCGATATAGTAGTAGCAGAAAGAAAAATTTGCCTGCTCCTCCTTAGACAGGGCCGCGGCCTGCGCGTCTATTTCCCTCTCCCGTCTCATAAGGTATACGGGAGAGGTGAGTGCCATGAGCCAACGGGACGGAATGAGAGTGGAGCGAGCGCTGGGCCGTCTGGGCCCGCTGGCCATCCTGGGGAGCGCCTTTCTGCTGGGCGGTCTCCTGGGGGCCGCGCTGGTCAGTATGATCGCGCAGCCCGCGGCGGAAGCGCTGACCGCCTATCTGCGGGATTATCTGACCGCCGGGCAGGCGGGTAAGGTGGCCGTGGACTTCTGGCCCATGCTGTGGGAGCAGGGGCGGTTTTTCGTTGGGGTCTGCGTTCTGGGGCTCACGGCCCTGGGCGCCGCGGGGATCCCAGTCCTCTTCGGGGCGCGGGGATTTTTGTTCGCCTTTTCGGTGGCGGGCTTCTGCCGGGCCTTCGGTCCGGCGGGGCTGGGACCGGCTCTGTTCCTCTTCGGCCTGCCCGCCTTTCTCTGGGGACCGATCCTGTTTCTGGCGGGGACCCAGAGCATGGAGGGCTCCATCGGCCTGTTCCGGCGGGCGATGGGGGGCGGGAGAGAGCCGCTTCCCTTCGGGCCGCTCTATTGGGAGCGTCTGGCCCTCTGGGGACTGGGGCTGTTCCTGTGTGTTGTGCTGGAATTTCTGGCCGCGCCCGCGCTGCTGTCGGCCTCAGCCCGGTTTGTGCTGTGAATTGGAACCAAGAAGAATGTGAGGGAGTTGTCTGCGTGTCTGAATTGCTGGACCTCTATGAGGACTATTTGATCACAGAAAAAAAGGCGTCTGCCAACACCGTCAGCTCCTATCTGCGGGATATGCACCAGTTCGAGGCCGCTATGCAGGAGCAGGAGCTGGAGCTCACAGAGGTGCTGACCCAGGAGGTGGAGCACTACGCCGCCGCGCTGACCCGGAAGGGCCGCTCCGCCGCCACAGTGACCCGCTCCATCGCATCCATCAAATCCTTTTACAGCTGCCTGGTCACCCTGGGGATCATGGACCACAACCCGGCCAAGGGGGTGGTCCCGGCCAAGGTGGAGCGAAAGCTGCCCCAGATCCTGACGGGCAAAGAGGTGGAGCTGCTTCTGGAGCAGCCGGAGTGCACCGACCTGAAGGGCTACCGGGACCGGGCCATGCTGGAGCTGCTGTACGCCACCGGCATCCGGGTCAGCGAGCTGATCGCGCTGGATGTGGACGACCTGAATTTGTCCGCCGGGATGCTGCGCTGCGCCAGCAAGGGGAAGGAGCGCGTCATCCCCCTGTATCAAACGGCGGTGCGGGCCCTGAGCGAATACCTGCACCGGGTGCGTCCCCAGCTGGTGGAGTCCCCCAGCGAGACCGCCCTCTTTGTCAACATGAGCGGCGACCGCATGAGCCGTCAGGGCTTTTGGAAGCTCATCAAGTACTATCAGGAGAAGGCGGGGATCGAGAAGGACATCACGCCCCATACCCTCCGCCACTCCTTTGCCGCCCATCTGCTGGAAAATGGGGCGGACCTGCGCTCCATTCAGGAGATGCTGGGCCATGCGGACATCTCCTCTACACAGATCTATTCCAGGCTGCTGAATCAGAAGCTCAAGGACGTCTACCACAAGGCTCATCCCAGGGCGTGATCTCTGCCGCCGGGCTCCGGAGGTATGGGAGCGCGGCTTGACAAGAGGAGCGCTCCTGTGATATAGTCCCCACAGAACATATTGAGAGGAGGCGGAACGATGCGCAATACCGCTTGCTGAGGCATGAGAGAAGAACAAAGGACCCGAAGTGGGTCCTGTTCTGTCATGCCGCCGCGAGAGGGTGTTGTCCATTCCGCCGTCTGATCGCCATATCTGCGCCCCCGGTCTCTGGGCCGGTGGGTGTCCTGTCGGTCTGCCGCAAGGAAGGATGATCCTTCTTTGCGGCTTTTTCGTGAAACGAACTCAGAACAGACAGGAGGGCATGACGATGTCACAGATCACCATTCAAGATCTTTCCTTTACCTATGATGGGGACCACGTCCCCGTCTTTCAGCACCTGGACCTTCAATTGGACACCCGGTGGAAGCTGGGGCTGGTGGGCCGCAACGGCCGGGGCAAGACGACCCTGCTCCGTCTGCTGGAGGGGAGCCTGTCCGGCAGTGGGATCCTCACCCGGCCGGATCACCCCATCTATTTTCCCCTCCCGGTGGCGGAGCTGGAGTGGCCTGCCCGGGAGATCCTGCTGGAGGGGATCCCGTGGGAGGAGGAGTGGATGCTCCTGCGGGAACTGAACCGCCTGGGGCTGTCAGAGGAGATTCTGGAGCAGCCGTTCTCCTCTCTCAGCGGCGGAGAGCAGACACGGGCCGGGCTGGCCAGGCTGTTTTGCCAAGAGGACGGCTACCCCATGCTGGACGAGCCTACCAATCACCTGGATGAGGCCGGACGTGACCTCACAGCCCGGTACCTCCGGGGACTGGACCGGGGCTTCCTTCTGGTATCCCACGACCGGGCCTTTCTGGACGCCTGCACCGACCACACGCTGGCCCTGAACCGTACCGGCCCGGAGGTGGTCAAGGGGAACTTTTCCGTCTGGTACCAGGAAAAGGAGCGCAGGGACCAGCGGGAGACCGCACAGAACGAGGCCCTGCGGGGAGAGATCCGGCGCCTGGAGCAGGCGTCCCGCCGGACCTCCCTCTGGTCCGACCGGGTGGAGCAGAGCAAGTACGGCAGTCAAAATTCCGGCCTGCGTCCAGACCGGGGCTACCTGGGGCACAAGTCCGCAAAGCTGATGCAGCGGGCAAAAAATTTGGAGGTCCGCCAGCAGAGGGCCATCCAGGAAAAGACCGCGCTGCTCCAGGATGTGGAGCGGGCGGACAGTCTGAAGCTGATCCCCCTCCGGCACCACAGCCAGCGGCTGCTGGAGGGTCGCGACCTGGTGGTCCTCCACGGCGGAAGGCCGGCAAACCGCCCGGCCAGCTTCACACTGGAGCAGGGGCAGCGGCTTTGCCTGCGCGGCGGAAACGGCAGCGGAAAAACCAGCCTGCTCCGCCTGGTGCTGGGGGAAGAGCTGGAGCACACCGGGAGCCTGCGTCGGACCTCTGGGCTGGTGGTCTCCTATGTCCCCCAGCAGGTGGGACGGCTCCGCGGCTGCCCGGCCGCCCTGGCGGAGGAGCGGGGTTTGGACCGCACCCAATTTTTTACCGTCCTGCGGAAGCTAGATTTTTCCCGGCCCATGCTGGAGCGGGATATGGCGGAGTACAGCGCGGGCCAGCAGAAGAAGCTCCTGCTGGCCGCCAGCCTGTGCCAGAGCGCCCACCTCTATGTGTGGGACGAGCCGCTGAACTATATCGACCTGTTTTCCCGCATCCAGATGGAGGAGCTGATCCTGGAATATCAGCCCACGATGCTCCTGGTAGAGCACGACCGCGCCTTCTGCGGCCGGTTGGGAACGGACGTCCTTGTACTGGATGCGGAGCAGGAATCGAGAGCATGAAAAAGAACGAGACCAGGGAGGGCGCAGCGTGCATCTGTCAAGTAAAAGTAGACACAAAAAAGCGCAGCTAACAGAAGCCCAGTTCGGTCCTGTACTGAACTGGGCTTCTAT
>CABIYX010000059.1 GCA_902363045.1 Clostridiales bacterium | reverse complement strand
TGAGGACGCCTCCATTGCTGGCTGACTTCTCTCATGCCAGGGCCTGCAAACCATTTTGCGAAAATTCCTTGACACTACCCACTTTTTCTTTGGACCTATTTTTCAAACACCTATTTTGCAACAGGCCAACAAAAAAGTCGGAGCAAACATTTTGACGTTTGCTCCGACATGGCGGAGTAGGAGGGATTCGAACCCTCGAGCCGTGTTAGCGGCTACACGATTTCCAGTCGTGCTCGTTATGACCACTTCGATACTACTCCATATTCTGTTCCAGCTGCCGCCTCAAGCCGCTTGGCTCAAGTGCTCTTGTATGACAGCGATATGTATTATAACAGATATTCTCCATTCGTCAAGTACTTTTTCAAAATTTCTTTTTATTTTTTTCGACCTGCTCAGCACCTCGGGAAAGCGGTTCCATACTGGGCCGATCGTGTGAATAAAAAGGCGTCTAAGCAGGGGTTCCGGTCCAAAAATCTCTTCGATAAAGCAGCTGGTCTAAATCTGATCTGCCCCCCTCTCCCCTGCCTGGACGCCCCCTTTTATTCCGGCCACTCATCTCCGTCACAACGGCTGATGAAGTCATAGTGCAGGCTCTCAAAATAGTCGTTGGGATAGGATTCACCGTCCTGATGAAGCTCCAGCCCCTCCAGATCCATCATCTCATTGATATATGCAAGGGTATCGTGGATACCCGCAATATGTTCGTCCTGAAGCATCTCAGCCAGCACACCTTTCTGCTCCGGGGTCAGTGCGGCGAGAAGTTCATTTTTCGCCTTGTTGTCCTCTGTCTTAGGAAAGCCATCGCCCTTGACCCACAGGGCCGTCATGCTGTCTTTCCGCTCCACAAGGCCGTCAATAAATGCTTTATACAGTTCCAGCTCTTTGCTCATGGCAGATCCTCCATTCCCAAGCAATTTACTTCCGGATCAAACTCCCGTCATCAATGAAGGCAGCTTCCCGGATGCGCCGGAGGGATTCCGGCTCCAGCAAAAACTCCCGCAGGTTCGGGTCCTCAAAGAAGGACATGGGACGCACCTGCGTCGGCCCGGCAACCGCCCACAGCCGCGATGTTGCCAACCGCTCCGCTGTCTGGAGCGCCTTCTCCCGTTCGCCTAAATAGAGATAGCGGGCGATTGCGTCCCGATAGGAGGAGTCAGCCATGGGCACGCCTTGAATCTCCTCAAAGAGATCTACGGCATCCCTGGCGGTTCCGAACATACAGCAGTGGTTATAGAGCTTCCGCCTGGCATCGGGATCGTCTGGCGAGAGCTTCTTATTCTGTTCCACCAGCTTTGCCCAGAGCTGCTCCTTTGTCTGCGGTTCCTCCGGTTCATGGTAGGGGTAGTTCTTGTCGTTGTCCGCAAAGGGCATAAGGCCCCGTTTGAGGTAGTCCATCAGGATGTCACAGAACCGATCCCGCTGGGGGAGGCCGTTCTCAGCCCGGATGCGCGCCTGTTCCTTCGTCAGCGCCTCAATCAGCTCCTGCTCCCGGTGGAGCTGGATGGCGGCCACCGTCATGGCAATCATGTGCTCATCGCTCACATTGCTGTAATACCACTCCTCCAGCCAGGGAAGGATGGTCAGATCCAAAGCCAGCGCCTTTTCATAGTCCAGATTGAAATATGCGACCTCGGCCTTGACCGCCGCTACCTGATGGGGGTATTGATCGGAAAAGGATTCCAGCGTGTCCAGGGCTTCTTCTTTGCCGTCCATGATCTCATAGCAGACCATACGGACTTTCTTGGGGAGTTTCACGACATCCATGTTGACGCCTCCTTCAGTCTTTTTTCTGTAAATAGTAGGTTCCACACCGGCCCCACAGCCGGGTGTCCAGGTTTTCTTTTCCGATGTCTGCCACCTGCCGAAAAACCGGCACACCCCGAATGCAGGCTCCCACAAAATAGAGGGCTCCACAGCTGCGGCACCGCATATAGTGGCAGACGGTGTAATGCTGCTCAGCGTCCAGCACCGCGCCGGTGTCCTCCAGCGGGCAGTCACCGGCGAACAGTTCCATGTCACCTTGCCGCTCCAGTTCCATGAGTTTCTGGAGAAGCTGGTCATATTGGTGGTAGGAGATGCTGCCGTCCTCCCTCATCTGTGCCGTCAGCTGACCACAGGAGGGGCAATTCAGCTTCTTGCTGTCCATCTTCATCCCTCCGGCTACAAATTACTTTCTACAACCATAACGGTGGTATAGGTCAATGCTGTTTCAATCCATTCCAAGACTGAGAAAAGAAAGGCTGATTCCTTTTCTGATAAACTTGGCAAACAATCCCGGACAAGAAGTATCCAGCGTTCCCAGTCCTCTTTTCCAATCCAGTTGTCAAAGCAGAGGTCAAATTCCTCCTGTACTTCTCCATTGGTGGGGTCCTTAACCGGAAAAATTTGTTTCAGTGTGGGGAACAACAGTTGTTCACAGTCCGGCCAGCCGATGGTGAGGATGGAGCGGTAGCAGTTCCAGTCCTCCCACTGGGGGTCATTCCCGCAGTCTGGACGAAGGGGCAGGAAGGTCAGATGGATCTTCTCGCCGATCTGGGTATAAAGCCGAGGGGGGAGGTTGATCTGCCTTTCCCGGCTCTTGGGCGGCAGGAAGCCATGGTAGATTGGGGCGGCCAGAGTTTCATCCTTCATTTTTACTGCTTTCCATTCTATCTGTTCACATCTACCCGGATAATAGGCCGGTAGAAGTCATAGTCGCCGTTCAGTTCCTTGTCCTCTGGCACTTCCGGTTTACAGTGCGGCGAACAGGGCAGGAAACCGAGGAAGATTCCAAGTCCTCCGCAGATGCTGCGCCCGCCATCACCGCCGCAGGTGGTAAACTGCTCGGCCTTCACCACCTCCCGCATATAGGGGTCATAGGCGATGGACAGGCCGAAGAAGTTGGGCTCCTCCATATCGAAGGACTTGTCCTCATCCTCTGGGCTTTCAAAGTGGTGCAGGTGCATGGAGTAGTCTATTCCATCCCCCCAAGGGAACAGGGTGCGGCACCCACCGCCGCACAGATAGGCCCACTCGTCTGCCGTAGGCAGTGAGAGCCCCTGCTTTTCCAGCCCGGCAAAGAGTTCATCGTAATCAGTGCGGTTATAGATACAGATCTGAAAGCCCTCTTCCGTCCGCTCAATGCGGGCTGACTGGTGCATAGTAAGGCTGTCAAGGTCGCTCCAGGCAAAATCCCGGAACTGCTTCAGCCAGTCAGGATGGGCGGACAGTCTTGGATTGTCCATTGTGACCGGCTCCCAGCACAGTTCCTCCAGCTCCCGGCCCACCAGCATAGGGCCAATGGCTGCCTGCCGAACGGGAGCCATGTTTTCCCGGATCAGCTCCTCCGGGTCCCGCTCCAACTCCCATTCCCGAAACAGGTACTCCAACTTCTCCCGGCTCTCCTGATTCAGTCCCACGGCAAACTGCTCCCAGCCCAGGGTGACGGTATCGCCGGGGACAAAGACGAACTCCCGGCCATCTTTCTCGAATATGCCAGTGGTACAGTTCTGGCCCCAGTGGTCAAAGGTATGTAGACCGAGAAAAGTCATAGTATAACGAGCAGCCAGGCTTTCCATCAGCGCCTGTTTCTCGGTGTTTTCCAGTTGATCGAATTGGGTGCGAAATAAATTTTCGTTCACAGTAATCCTCCTTCAATCCTTTCTGCGTGTTCCAGCAGATAGCGTCGGCCATCCTGCTTGGCCTGCTCCAAGTATTGTGGAAGCATGACGGAATGGATGGCGTCCAGTGAGACCAGAACAGCGATCCGCTGGTATTCCTGTAATTCGAGGGAATAACAGTTCCGCTCCCAGAACAGCGGAGCGAACTGTTCTACACAGTCAGGACGCAGAGCGGGCATCGCCAAAAGCGCCCGCCGGCTCACATATTCATTGGGGTCCTTTGCGAAGTCCAGAATCATGTCTTTGACTTCCTGACTGCACGGACATTCTGGCAGATAAGCGGCAAACTGCCACTTGGCCTCACTCTCATTGGAGGCTGTGGCCCTGCGGCAGAGACGCTCGAACCATTGGGGATGGGAAGTGGTCTCCTGTATAAACCCCTCCGCTTCGTTGTCCCTGGCGATCAGATAGACCATCTCATCCAGTAGGACGCTGTCTGCCGTTTCTGCATCCATTTGGGTCAACACATGGCAAAAGGCACGGTAAGTGTCATTCCAGTATGGATAATCGACCTCCCACATACTACCGATTTCTTCGGCGGTTTTTCCGGGATAAGTGGCTTTCTGCCACTGATGGAACTTGATTGCCTGCTCCAGCAGGCGTTCCCTGATGTCCTTTGCCATACGCTTACCTCACGATTCTCTGCACCATTTCTCCACTTTGTCATTCTGAGATACCCGTTCTACACCGTGAACCGCCTCTGTCAACAACACAGGAAGTTGATCCCTATCTGCCGTTTCATACCGCTTGATCGGATGCGCCCAATCAAAATCTCGAATGACAAGAATGATATATCTGTCCTGATACCAACCCATATCCAACAAAAATCCGTTTGGATATTCCACTTGCAGCATATCTTCTTTTTGTGTGTCATCCAGAAAGGTGACCGTTCCGGTGCCAAAATCCACCTTGCGCCACGCTTGAACCATCATTTATTCTCCTACAGCTTATCCCAATTTTCCTGCAAATCGCCCTGCATCAAGTGCCGGGCAATGGCTCGGTTCAGGGCCTTATGGGGGTGATAGGCTGCCTGCTCTACATCGTGCAGGCACTCTTCCATCAATGCCTCCGAAGAAATGCCTTCCCGTTTGCCATAAAGGTGGCCGAAGGTATAGCACACGGACTTGAGAAAGCCGAAAATATAGTCGTGATTGCCACGCATACCGGGCAGGTCGTTGAACGAGCCCATGCCACCGTATGCCCGGAGGTGGTGGGCAACCTCCCGTCGTTGGCTCCAGTCCTGAATGTCCCACTCCAGCCAGTCAATCCAGTTTTGGAACTCTGGATGGTCTGCCAGAAGGATCGAGCGCAGACAGATCAGAGCCTCAGTATAAATATCTGTCTGTTTCATCAGACCCTCCTGATTCCTTTCACGTTCCATCATAGGTACGGCCCTCCCAAATGGCCTCAAATTCTGCTTTCTCTATGACGCAGGCGTGGAACTCCTCGCCCCAGACATGAGCGTTCAATTCCTCCACGGTAGGGATCGATGTGATTTCGATAGCTCCTTCGTAAAAATCAGGGATATTGCGGGTGTGACCGTCCATAAAGATGTCAATGGAGCGGAGGGCCAGCCGCTCATTTCCTGTATCCACTTCATAGAGGATCACCGACGGTTCTCCCTCCGGTGCGTCCTCCCAAAAGAGTTTGATGTACTCGATCATTCCATTTCCCTCATTTGAACCAATGCCACCCCGTCATGGTGCCGGTTACCTCATCTATCTGTACCGCAATATCATAATTGCCGCGACAGCCCAGCAAGGCCGCGAGATGGTCGTTTTCCAGAATCAAATCATAAAACTCAACCGCTATGTCTTGGAATTCCTCTGGAATCTCCAGTGCAGAGAAGAAATCCACTGATTGAGCATTTTGGAAAAATTCAATGGCCGTTTTCCTGCATTTTACTATAATCCCTGTTTGAGTGGTCAACTCTTTCATGCTTTCGCAACCTCGCTCATGTTCAGATACATCCCCATCATTTTTTCATTGTCACAGGCCGCCCGGATCATTTTGGACAGCAGCATCAAATCGTCGATGTATTGGGAATAGACGCAGAACACATCCTTGTCGGAGTCGAAGTGAAACAGATCCTCGCCGCTGTTGTTTTCCTCGAACTCCCGTATCACGCCCCGGACCAACCGCTCCCAGTCTCCGCTGCTTCCAGTCAGTCCCAGCCGACGGAATTCTTCCGTCCGGAATCCATCGTTGATTTTCAGCAGAAGGGAGAGCGCATAGGGGTGGTAGGGAATGAGAAAGAATGGCGCGATCTGCTCCGGCTTCACCCAAATTTTGAAGGGCGGGCGTGGGTCAGGTATCCAGGGCAGTATTTCCCATTCATCATCCCGACGCTTTCCGTATTGGCAAAAGTCTTTCATGGCTCCCCTCCTTTTCCAGCATATCACGAACCAATCTGTCCCGCATTAACCGTGCGGAAGGTCCTGCGGCCCGCCAGCAGCTCCTCCAGCTTCCTGGCCAGCGCCTCCACAATGGCGTGGCAGGGGTTTTCACAGCCCATGATTTCCAGCCTTTGCAGCTCGACACAGTGGAGCGTTCCATAGAAGCCCAGCATGAAGTCCGTCAATTCAGCAATCATCTGGTAGCCTTCCATGTTGCTCACATCCGTCTGACCTTCTTTTGCGGTCATCAGCCCAATGATCCCCACCGCCACGGTGAAGGCACCGCAGCAGGACTGCTCAGTCTGCATCCCAAGGCCCATGACGGAGAACATTTTCCGGGTCTCCTCGGACAAATTCAGATGGTAATATTCATTGCAGGCCAGGAACATCGCCTCGGCACAGGTCAGTTCCGTGCCGATGTGGTAGTGGTTGACCAGTTCATAAAGTTTCATTTCTGCCATACCGTACTCCAATCGCAAAGCATTTCATTCTGCGTCACCCTGCGCAGCTCATCCCGCACCTCCATCAGCGCAAAGCCCAGCAGGTTTTGTCCACGCCACTTCATGGGGTCCTGAGCCTCCGGGGAGCTGGCCGCGAGGCGGATGCCCCAGATGGCATCGTAGGGGCTGACCTCCACCAGCACGCTGTCCCCGGTGGAAAGGAGAAACTCCCGCAGT
>CABIYX010000058.1 GCA_902363045.1 Clostridiales bacterium | reverse complement strand
CCTCTATTCCTATTTTAACAGATATAAAAAAGTAGACACTCACCCGCTTTGTGAGTGTCTACTTTTAGCTTACCAGATGCAGCAGACCCGTTTGGGCCTGCCGCTTTTGGTGTTGCTTCAGTTCAGGAAATCCTTCAGCTTCTTGGAGCGGGAGGGATGACGCAGTTTTCTCAGGGCCTTGGCCTCGATCTGGCGGATACGCTCACGGGTGACGTTGAACTCCTTGCCCACTTCCTCCAGGGTGCGGGTGCGGCCGTCCTCAATGCCGAAGCGCAGCTTGAGCACCTTCTCCTCACGGGGAGTCAGGGTGGACAGCACCTCCACCAGCTGCTCCTTCAGCAGAGTGAAAGAGGCGGCCTCGGCGGGCTCAGAAGCGTCCTCGTCGGGGATGAAGTCGCCCAGGTGGCTATCCTCCTCCTCACCGATGGGGGTCTCCAGGCTGACGGGCTCCTGGGCGATCTTCAGGATCTCACGCACCCGCTCCACAGGCATGGACATCTCCTCGGCGATCTCCTCGGGGGAGGGGTCGTGGCCCAACTCCTGGAGCAGCTGGCGGGAGACGCGGATGACCTTGTTGATGGTCTCCACCATGTGGACGGGGATGCGGATGGTGCGGGCCTGGTCGGCGATGGCCCGGGTGATGGCCTGGCGGATCCACCAGGTGGCATAGGTGGAGAACTTATAGCCCTTGGTGTAGTCGAACTTCTCCACCGCTTTGATCAGGCCCAGATTGCCCTCCTGGATCAGGTCCAAAAACTGCATCCCGCGGCCCACATACCGCTTGGCGATGGACACCACCAGACGCAGGTTGGCCTCGGCCAGGCGCTGCTTGGCCCGCTCGCCCTTCTTAATAGCCCGGTTGAGCTCAGTCCGGACTTCATCTGGGATCTCCTCGCCAGCGGCCTCCAGCTCCTCCAGCTGGGACTTGGCGGCGTTGCCCGCGTCCATAGCCTGGGCCAGCTCGATCTCCTCCTCAGAGGACAGCAGGTTGACCTTGCCGATCTCCTTCAGATACATCCGTACCGGGTCATCGGTGCCGAAGGCGTCCACCATGGAGTTGGGGTCCACCATCTCCTCCTCGTTGATCTCCTCCATGGCCTCCAGAGGGGGATCTGCGTCATCGGGGAGGTCGGGGATATAGTCCTCGCCCACGGTATCGATGCCCAGGTTTTCCAGGGTGTCATAGATCTTGTCCATCTGA
The DNA here is from genome assembly GCA_902363045.1 of Clostridiales bacterium. Taxonomy (GTDB): domain Bacteria; phylum Bacillota; class Clostridia; order Oscillospirales; family Oscillospiraceae; genus Lawsonibacter. The sequence continues at coordinate 5,998 of CABIYX010000058.1, read as the reverse complement.
TCGGACTCCAGATCCATGTCCTCCAGGACGTCCATCAGCTCGGTGGAGGAGAGGTTGCCCTTCTTCTTACCCCGCTCGATCAGCTCTCCCAGCTTTTCTGCGCCGGGGACGCCCTCTACCACCTTCATGATCTCCACCTTGCCAGCCTCCATACGGGCCTGCATCTCCGGAGTGGGGGCCTTGTTCCCGTTGGACTTCTTCTCCAGGATCATGGTTACTCCATTGTGCTGGGTCTCGATCAGGGCGGGATTTTCTTTCTTTTTGGTACTCATGGTTTCTCCTCCATATATGCTTTCTTTTCCAAATTACTGCGCTGTGCGGCCAGAAGAAGGTCATTCTCGCTGGCGCCGCTCCGCTTGATGGCTTCTGCGCGGATCACGGCTATGTAATCAGCCAGGGATTGGCGGCTGTTGGCCATGGATTCCGGGGCGCTGGCCACCTGAGTCAGGTGGTCCATTTCCTCGCTGGTGAGTTCGCCCGCCAGCAGGGACAGCTGGGTGGACAGCCCCTCCTCCGCCCGCCGGAGCAGCAGGGCGTATGCCTTGCCCAGCAGGGGGGAGGAGAACTCCTCCGGCCTCAGCTGGGTCAGCTCCCGGTGAAGGGAGGGGTCTATCAGCAGCAGCCGGAGCACACCCTCCTCCGCCCGGGCGGAGCGGATGTTTTCATACCGCAGCCCCCGTGCCCTGGGCTGGAACTGGATGGCCGGAGTGAGATCCCGGCGCTCCTGCTGCTTTTGTTCCTTTCTCAGGCGGCGCTGGAAGGCCTTCTTGACCTCCTGGGCCACCGCCTCCGGCGAGACCCCCGCCGTCTCGGCGGCGTGCCGGCCATAGATTTCCCGCTCCACCGCACTGGGCAGGGAGGAGAGGAGCTGGGCAGCCTCCTGAAGAAAACCCACCTTTTGGCTGTCGTCGCTCAGGTCGTATTTTTTCCGGATCTGCTCCAGGCGGTAGTCCACCTGGTTCTCGCTCTGGTCCAGCAGCCGGAGGAAGGCGTCCCGTCCGTACTGCTTGATGAACTCATCCGGGTCCTTGGCCCCCGTTATCCGCAGGACGCGCACCTTCATCCCGGCCCGCTCCAGCAGGGGAATGGCCCGCTGGGCCGCCGAGACACCGGCTCCGTCCCCGTCGTAGGCGATGATGGCCTCGGGGAAGTAGCGGGAGAGCAGCTGGGCGTGCTCCGGGGTCAGGGAGGTGCCAAGAGAGGCCACCGCGCTGTCAAAGCCCGCCTGATGGAGGGAGATGGTATCCATATACCCCTCCGTCAGGATGACCCGGCCTGCCTTGGACTTTTTGGCGATGTTCAGGGCGAACACGTTGCGGCTCTTGTTGTACACCGGGGTGTCCGGGGAATTGAGGTACTTGGGGGTGGAGTCGTCCATCACCCGGCCGCCGAAGCCGATGACCTCGCCCCGGATGTCGATGATAGGGAACATGACCCGGTTCCGGAACCGGTCATAGATCCGGCCGTCCTGATTGTTCACCGCCAGACCGGCGTCCAGCAGGTCCCGCTTGTCATAGCCCTGCTGTCCCAGCTCCTGGATCAGGGCGTCCCAGCGGTTGGGAGCAAAGCCCAGGCCGAAGCTGGTGAGGGTCCGGCGGGACAGGCCGCGCCGCTGCAAATAGGCCAGCCCCTCCACCCCCTCCGGGGCGTACAGCCAGCGGTGAAAGGCGCGGGCGGCCTGCTTGTTGATGGCCAGCAGCTTCTCACGGCGCTCCTTGGCTCCGGCGGAATAGCCGCTGTCCGGCACCTCCAGCCCAGCCCGCTTGGCCAGAAGGGCCACCGCGTCCCGAAAGGGGAGGTTGTCCAGCTCCATCACAAAGTTGATAGCTCCGCCCCCCTTGCCGCAGCCGAAGCATTTATAGATCTGCTTGTCGGCCGACACGGAAAAGGAGGGGGTCTTTTCACTGTGAAAGGGGCACAGTCCCCAGTAATTTCGGCCCTTTTTCGTGAGTCGGACCGACTCCGAGACCAGGTCCACGATGTCGGTGCGGGCGATCAGCTCGTCCAAAAAGCGGTCCGGAATGGCCAAAAGACTTCCTCCTTTCAAATCGGGATCACGAGGGCAGGCCGTTCCCACGGGTCAGGCCCCGTGGGAGCCCTGAGGATTTTAAATGCTCGGGCGAAGTCAATTCGCCCTGCGCAAAGGTTTTGCCTTTGGCAAAACCTTGTACGCGATGCGCGCGCCCCATCCATACGGATGGGTCCCCATCGCCGGCCCCTATTTGACGGACCAGGCGGTAGGAATAAACAGCCTGCTGAACTGCTCAATGGCAAAGGGATCGGTCATGCCGGCGATGTAGTCGCAGACCGCGCGGTCCACGCCCTCCTCCAGGCGGATCTCCTGAAAGTCGGCGGGGAGGGCGTCCGGGTCGCGGCGGTAGTAATCGAACAGTCGGCGGAGCATCTCCTGGGCTTTTCCTTCCTCCCCCTTGGCCAGGGGGTTGGTATAGACGCTTTCAAACATGAATTCCCGCAGGACGGCCATGGCCTGCCCGACCTCCTCGGACTGCCGGATGGAGTCCTGATCCCGGCTGGACCGGATCACATCCAGCACCAGGGCGTTGATCCGCTCTCCGTGGGTAAAGCCCAGAATGCTGGAGACCTCCAGGGGAATGTCCATGGGGTAGATGACGCCTCCCCGGAGCGCGTCCTCAATATCGTGGTTGATATAGGCGATCTGGTCGGCCAGACGGACTACTTGCCCCTCCAGCGTGGCGGCCTGCTGTCCCCTGGTGTGGCAGACGATGCCGTTGCGCACCTCCCAGGTCAGGTTCAGGCCCGCTCCGTCCTTCTCCAGGCGGTCCACCACCCGGAGGGACTGCCGGTAGTGGGCGAAGCCGCCGGTCATCAGCTCGTTGAGCAGGCGCTCCCCGGCGTGGCCGAAGGGGGTGTGGCCCAGATCGTGGCCCAAGGCGATGGCCTCCGTCAGGTCCTCATTCAAAGCGAGGGCCCGGGCGATGGTGCGGGCGATGCGGCTGACCTCCAGGGTGTGGGTCATGCGGGTGCGGTAGTGGTCCCCCTGGGGCTGAAGAAACACCTGGGTCTTGTGCTTGAGGCGGCGGAACGCCTTGCTGTACACGATGCGGTCGGTATCCCGCTGAAAGCAGGTGCGCAGCCCGCACTCCGCCTCCGGACGGACCCGGCCTCTGGTTTGCGCGGCCCGGCAGGCGTGCGGGGAGAGGAACGTCTCCTCCAGCTGCTCCCGCTGCTGTCGAAGCTCCATGGGAAAACGCCTCCTTCCCGGATGGGTGTACGTCTCTGGTCAACTTTCTACATATACCATATACGCAAAACAAGGCGAATTTCCTTCTTCGGAAGAAAAATTTTTTTCAAAGGAGAAATTTCCGCAGCAGCTTCTCCTTCCAGGGGGCGTACGGCCGGTATCGAATGGGCAGGTCGGGCCATCCGCCCTTGTCCAAAATGCTTTTGGTATGGGAGAAGGTCTCAAAGCTGGCCCGGCCGTGGTAGCTCCCCATGCCGCTGGCCCCCACGCCGCCGAAGGGAAGATAGGGGGTGGAGAGGTGTACCACCGTGTCATTGACACAGCCGCCGCCGAAGGGGATCCGGGCCAGGACCTCCCGCTCCACGGACCGGCTTTTGGTGAAGAGGTAGAGGGCCAGGGAGCGGGGCCTGTCCTGGACAAAAGAAATTGCCTCCTCCAATGTGTCAAAGGGAAGCAGGGGCAGGATCGGGCCAAAAATCTCCTCCCGCATCACCGGGGCGTCTGGAGAGGAGGGCAGGACCAGGGCGGGGGCCATCCGGCCGCCGCCGGTCTGTCCGCCGCAGAGCACCTGACAGCCCTCCAGCAGGCCCTCCAGACGGCGGAGGTGGGCGGCGTTGACGATGCGTGGATAGCCGGGGCAGGAGAGCGGGTCCTCGCCCAGCTGTCCCGCCAGCTCCTTTTGGAGCAGACGGATCAGCTCCGGGAGCACGTCCCTCTGGGCCAGAACATAGTCGGGGGCCACGCAGGTCTGACCCGCGTTGAGCAGCTTTCCGAAGAGGATCCGCCGGGCGGCCAGGGGCAGATCCGCGTCGCCGGCCACGATCACCGGGCTCTTTCCACCCAGCTCCAGGGTCACCGGGGTGAGGCGGGCGGCGGCCCGCTCCATGACAAAGCGGCCCACAGAGGGACTTCCGGTGAAAAAAATATAGTCGAAGGGCAGGTCCAGCAAAACTTGATTCTCCGCGCGGCCTCCCTCCACCACAGCGGCCAGCTCCAGCGGCAGGCACTGGCCGATCAGCTCCGCCAGCGCCCGGGAGCAGGCGGGGGCGTAGGCCGACGGCTTGAGCACCGCGCAGTTTCCGGCGGACAAGGCGCCGATCAGGGGCATCAGGGACAGCTGGACCGGGTAGTTCCAGGGGGACAGGATGAGCACAGAGCCGTAGGGCTCCGGGCGGACCGTGCTCCGGGCCGGGAAGTGGGCCAGCGGGGTGGGGACGCGCAGGGGGCGGGCCCAGCGGGCCAGATGCTTCAGGTGGAACCGCAGCTCCTCCCGTACCAGGCCGAGCTCCGTCATATAGCCCTCCATGGGCGGCTTGCCCAGGTCCGCCTCCAGGGCGGCGAGCAGGGCGTCCTCCCGGTCTGCCAGCCCCCGGAGCAGCGCTTCCAAAGCGCGCCGCCGGGCGGGGAGGGGCAGGGTGGCGCCGGAGCGGAAATAGGCCCTCTGGCGGGCGGTCACATGGGACAGATCCAAAATGCTTCCTCCTTGAACCGGTTCACTGGATGGCCCGGTCCCTCAGCCAGCTGGGGAGGGCCCTGGCCTTGATGCTGGATACAATACCCATGGCGGCGTATAGGGTAAGGATGGAGGAGCCGCCATAGCTGACAAAGGGCAGGGTGAGCCCCATCACAGGGAAGATGAACAGGCACATCCCCACGTTGGCGGCGATCTGAATGATGAGCATCCCGGCCATCCCAACGGCCACATAGGCATGGAAGGGGGAACTGGCGTTCCGTGCCACCCAAAGGCAGCGGAGGATGACAAGCGCCAGCAAAAGGAGCAGGGCCAGGCAGCCCACCATGCCCAGCTCCTCGCCGCAGACGGCAAAGATGAAATCGGTGTGCCGGGCAGGGAGGGTAGAGGCGTGCCCGGACTGGGTCATGCTCCCGTGCAGATAGCCCTTGCCGAATACCTGTCCGGAGCCCAGAGCCAGGATGGACCGGGTCTGCTGAAAGCCGATCCCCTGGGGATCGAAGGAGTGGTCGAACAGCACCCGGAAGCGCTTGACTAGGTACAGGCTGTCCCAGGCCGCTGTGTTGGGCAGAATGAAGATCCAAAGCACAGAAAAGCCGATGACGATGGCGCTGCCCGCCAGCAAAAACCAGCGTTTTTTGACTCCGGCGCCCCAGGCCATGACGGCGAAAATAAACAGATAGACCACACACATCCCCATGTCGCCGCAGATCCCGGCGATCAGGGCCAGCATAAAGGCCGCGTGGCCGCCAATCTGGATCAGGGAGGGGAGGGAACTGATGCTCTGGCCGCGGTCCTGTATCTTGGTGATCTGAAGGGACAGGAGGAGGATAAAGGGGACCTTGATGATCTCGTTGGGTTGGATCTCCATGGGGAAGCCCGGGATGTCCAGCCAGTTCAGGTTCCCCGAGTTGTGGTCGTTGCCCAGGGGGGTGAGCAGCAGGAGCAGGAAGAATACGCTGCCCCCAAAGAGCCACTTCCAGTTTTTTTCCACAAACAGCTGAAAGTCCACAAAGGTACACAGCAAATAGACCGCGACGCCCAGGAAAATGGCGATACACTGGATGGCCACCGGACGGTTGTTCTGGTTGTACCGGGTGGCGGAGAAGATCAGTGCCACACCAAAGCCGCTGGTCAGCAGACAGAGGGACAGGAGCACCAGGTCTCCCTTTTTGAAAAACTCATGGAGTGGAGAGAATAGGGTCCGCACGGCGTCCCCTCCTATTACAATGTATTTACGGTCTAAGGCACGGCAGCCAGCCGTGTCTTTTTCCGCATCGTTGCCAAAGCTGTTAGAATGAGAG
>CABIYX010000057.1 GCA_902363045.1 Clostridiales bacterium | reverse complement strand
CAGCTTATCAAGAAGGCTTTGGACGGAATGAGAAAGATGTCAGATGACGATCTGATTATGCTGATTGGTTTTATAAATCGCTTAAACACAGAAAACTAATGATAGGAGGCAGTAAGCGTCCCATCATTAGTTTTTTTATTTTATGCGCAGCATATTGTGGCAAGCAATGCTTGTGGCTATCCATTTCGCCACAAACTGCTTGTTGAGGGCAGTGCCCCCAAGCCCCTTTGAACACAGAATTTCATTCTGTGGCTGCGCGTTCTGCGAACGCTTTTGACCAGGACCAGCTTATCGCTGGCCGTGGTCTTTTTCTTTTTCAACATCCTGTTCTACCTCCATTTTCAGCACCCGATCCACATTGGCCTTTGCCGTTAAAAGCTCCCGCATTTCCTCACGGGAACGCCGGTACTCGGCATAGGTCTTTTTCTTTTCTTCCAGCAATTTCGCATACTCCGTCTGCAACTCTTTGACCTTAGGCAGCTTCTTGACTCCCATTTCATCAAAGGCATTCTTGGCAGCCTGGTGGAGCAGAATTTCTTCCTCATGTTCTTCCCGGAATTTCTTAGAGTAGCCCGCCTTGCGGTATGCCACATAGACCTCACGGGTCTTGGCATAATTTACGATGTGAGTACGCAGAACAGCAATCTCTGCCATGCGCTTTTCAGCTGCTTTGATCTGTGCCGAAAGCTCATTGTGATGTGCCGTGGCAGCCGCAGCCTTTTCTTCCAAAACCGCATACTCCAACAGATTGTTCTCCGACAGGTAATTCATGGTCTGTGCCATTTGCTTCAGATTGAAAACTTTAGCCCATCGAGCATAGCCAGCACCTTTTCCGGCCTGCAATTTTGCCTGAATGTCCACCAGCAGATTGACCTTCGGCGGCTCTGCCTGTGTGACCGTTTTCTTTCGTGGGGTATGCGTTTTCTTCCCAGAGAGAACTGCCTGCAAATCTTCCAATCCATATCCTTCGCCCAGGCTGTCCATTCGGGCGGCTTTCTCCCAACCGGGGAGCTTCAGGCGATATGATTTTCCGCGCTTTGATACCTCACAGCCGGACTCTTGCAGCAGCCTCAGCAGCTCCTCAAAGTCAGCAGGACTTTGTGATAATGCATTGTCAATCGCCACACGAAGCAGCTCTCGGTGAGAGGGCTTTGCCTGATCGCCCAGCCATTTGTTATAGCTCTTTCCGTGAGGTTTCGGGTTCTCTACAATAGACAGTCCGTTTTCAATGCAGATGGTGTCGCTCAACTGACGGACCGCCTTGGTGCTGCCCCAAAAGTTTCGGAATTTCCGGTCATATTCTAAGCTGACCGATGACCAGATAATGTGATTATGAATGTGCGACTTGTCTATGTGAGTGCAGACCACAAAGGCATGATTACCCTTGGTAAAGCGCCTTGCAAATTCTACGCCCAGCCGGTTGGCTTCTTCCGGAGTGATCTCGCCGGGGCGGAAAGACTGGCGCACATGATAGGCAATCACATCATCCGCGCCGCGCACTCGTCCGGTAGCGGCAATGTACTGTCGCTTTGCCAGAAGAAACTCTGCATCCGCAGTCCGGCTGTCACACGCATAGCCGGTAATGAGTCTGCCGTCATCTGTTTTCTTTGGGTTGGCCACATAGTCGATGATGTCACTGATCGCCCGACTTTCTGTGCGGCCCTTGCCGACATGAAGCGGCATGATTCTTGTGGTTGCCATAGGTCAGACCTCCTTTCCGAAAAGAAAACGGCCTGTCGTAGCAGACCGCGTTCTTTTAACCTTTTTGACTTCCGAAAATATTGCAGTTTCACTTCCGATTTTGTAAAGACAGGATGTTAAATCTGACATCCTGTTTCTTTATCCATACACCTTATCCTGGATCGCAAATTTCAAACTCTGCACCTTGCCCAGCAGCCAGATCGCAGCCAGTGGCAGCCCCATAGGGCTAATCAAAAATGCCATGACTAAAAGGATCAAACCATTTTGCAGGGAATAGGTAAGCAGCACAGCCACGCCAAGCAGAGCAATCACCATGCTAAGCAGGCCGAGCACCAGACCGGATATGTAGATCAGACCCATGCAGAGCCAAACAAAAAGCGTCAACACCAAAATGACCGGCGCAGTTATAATCATCAAAAGTCCTTTCAAAATCTTCATATCATTTCCTCCTTGCAGCGTTCTCGGTATCTTTTCTACTCATATTATCTGGTATGGACAGGCAAAAGACAAGGATACCGATAAAAAGAAAAAGCGGAGAGAGGAGCAGCGAAGTAATGCCGTTCCTCCCTCCGCAAATGGAGTATCTATCCCTGTTATGAAAGTTTGGAAAGTTGGGTAAGGATTTCCTTCACACCCTCCCATAACTGTTCCTGCCGCTGGGATATATCCTCCAAGTCAGCATCATAAGCCCGCCCTGTCTCATGCACTTTACGGGTCAGCTGATTCAAATTGTTGCTGCTTCGGCGCATCAGGGAGACCAGTTCCTTTAGCTCCGGCAGTTCCAGCTTGACCACATACCCATCCAGTGCCATTTTTCTTAGATAGGCTTCACGGTTTGAGGTTCCAAACTGAGACATTTTTTGCTCAATTACAGCAAGCTCCTCCGATGAAACTCTAAAATTTAATTGCATATCCCTCTTACGCTTTGCCATAGTTATCTCTCCGGTTCCTGTTTCTTTGGGGCGGCAGGCTTATGGGGAGGCAGCTCCTGCTTGAGCTTTTGCAGGACAGAGCCTTTTTCTTTCTCCTGAACGATCTTTCGAGCCTGTCTTGTAAACAGGTCTACAAGTCCCGGATTGACTCGATCCACTACCAGATCTGCACATTGTTGGGAAGAAGCACTATCCTCCGGCATAGGAATGGTCTTTGCCCATGCTTTGTTGTCACGGGAGATCCGCCCATCTGCATCCTTATGCTGAATGGTATTGGCGAGAATAAAGTTCATTCGCTCCGGTCCGAATTTCTCCATGACCTCCTGCACCGCAGAAGCGGTATCCAGTCGGTTGTCTCCGTAGTGGGCGCTGATCGCCTGCTCAATGGCAACTTTACAGGAAAAATTCGCCTGGTCAGACAGCCAATATGCGTCTGTTTCTCCATGCTTAGTCGCGTATGAAGCAGAATGAAGATAAACTACCATGGGATTAAGTTCTTCTGGTTCTCTGCATACCTCATTGGCTCGGCTTTCAATGCTGTCCCGGATCACATCCATATAGCCGGTCTCCAGCTTTTCAAAATAGCGGTACACATCCGCCAGCGGCGAGGGAGATTCCAAAAGCGCCTTGGCCTGGGCGTCGGTCAGCTCCAGTTCCTCCATCGCCATCACGATGTCCTCACGGATGGTGTACTCATAGGTGTGATTCAGGATTTCTTCCGGGGGCTGGCTTTTCAGCCAGTCCCTGTATTTATCCTGCTCAGCAGCCATCTTTTCATAAAGAGCCATATTCAGATCGTTAGTATTCATGTTATCGCACCTCCTCATGCTGTTTTGGTTTCTTGTCTGTACTGCGGGGCGGCATCGGGCGTTTCAGATGATCCAATACCGAAGGGCGTGTGCTTTTGGCAACAGCGGACTCGGTGTGTGCCTGTCCCTTTCCGTCGATGTTGAGCAGGGTATCCAGCTCCACCAGACGGGCGTTTTTGCTTTTCAGTTCTTCTTCATAAAGGAATGGCTTTCCAACTTCCTCCTTTGCGGCAGCCTGCTGCTGATAGAGGTTATCCAGCTGGGCCTTTGCCGCCTCCAGACGCTGTGGCATCTGGGCGAGGGCATTGTCGATACGGGTAAGATTTCCGCGAGGGTCTGTACCAAGGGTTGCCCGGTGGGTCATCTGTCCTTTCAGCAGGAGCGTATATTCCTGTTTCCAGGCGGAAAATTCCACGGACATGGCATAGCCCCGGTAGCTGCCGATCTGCACCGGATCGGAGGTTTTGACCTCCTTGCAGGCATCCAAAAGGGCAGCACCGGCGTTCTCCTTATCGGTCAGCAGGTCTCCACGGATCTCCATACCGGCAAAGCCGTCCTCCGGGTGCGGGTGAGCTGCCAAAACCTCCAGGTCAGATTCAAAGCCCTTGATAAAGCCCTTGTGCTTTTCAATTTCCTCCGGGAAGTATTTGAGCAGCTGGTCCTCCAGACGATACTGCTTGCTCTGGTGGTCGGCTTTCATCAGCTTCAGGCGGGATACCTCCACATCCAAATCCATACGCTCTTTGATACGGGGATCTCCGGCACACAGAGCCTTGATCTCGGCAAAACTGAGGGCGGTTTCATCCACATCATCGCAGGAGCGCACCGGCGATTTAGAAGTCATGATCTGGCTGATGAATTTCTGCTTATTCTCCACCGTCTGCCAGAGGTATGCGTCAAAGGTTCCTTCGGTCACATAGCGGTACACATGAACAAGGGGATTCTGGTTGCCCTGGCGCTCGATACGGCCCTTGCGCTGGGCAAGGTCTCCCGGTCTCCACGGGCAGTCCAGGTCATGAAGTGCCACCAGACGGTCCTGCACATTGGTGCCTGCGCCCATCTTGGCGGTGCTGCCCATAAGCACACGCACCTGACCGGTACGGACTTTAGAGAACAGCTCCTTTTTCCTGACTTCGGTGTTTGCTTCATGGATAAAAGCGATCTGGTCGGCAGGCATCCCCTGGGCAATGAGTTTCTGACGAATATCGTCATATACCGTAAAGGCCGGTTCCTGCTCCGGCAGAGGCACAGCGCCTTCCAGTGCGTGAAGCAGTGGATTATCCAGCGTTTTCGCCGCCTTGCTTGCAGGAGCTTTTGCCTGCGGGGTAGAAATATCGCAGAACACCAGCTGGGTCAGCTTGTCAGCTTCTCCATCCCGCCAGATCTGCATGATGTTGTCCACACACTGATTGACCTTTGTTCCGGGTTCGTCCGGGAGCATCTGGTTGACGATCCTCTGGTCCAGCCCCAGCTTGCGGCCATCCGAGGTAATCTTGAGCATATTGTCCTGGGACGGGTCAACGGTTCCGCTGTGTACCAGCGATGCGCGCTCCGAAAGGGCCTTGACCATTTCCTGCTGATGTTCGGTAGGCTGCGCCACGATGTTGTGGTATTCCACTTCCGGGGTAGGCAGATTCAGCTGGTCGGCAGTCTTAATGTCGGCCACTTCTTTGAACAGGTTCATCAGCTCCGGCAGATTAAAGAACTTGCTGAATCTCGTTCTTGCCCGGTAGCCGGTGCCTTCCGGTGCCAGCTCCAATGCTGTAACGGTCTCCCCAAATCGGGAAGCCCAGCAGTCGAAGTGGGTCATGTTCAGTTCTTGCAGGCGTTCGTACTGAAGGTAACGCTGCATGGTGTAAAGCTCAGTCATGGAGTTGCTAACCGGGGTGCCGGTGGCAAAAATCACGCCACGGTTTCCGGTGATCTCATCCATATAGCGGCACTTGGCAAACATATCGGAGGATTTCTGCGCGTCCGATGTGGATAAGCCTGCCACATTCCTCATTTTTGTGTATAGAAACAGGTTTTTATAGTTGTGGGCCTCGTCCACGAACAATCGGTCTACACCCAGTTGCTCGAAGGTTACCACATCGTCTTTTCGCCCCTCGGCTTGCAGCTTTTCCAGTCTGGCTTCCAGAGACTTTCTGGTACGCTCCAGCTGCTTGACGGTAAAACGCTCGCCGCCGCTGGCTTGCACCTCTGCGATACCCTCGGTGATCTCGTCGATCTGCTCATAGAGAAGCCGTTCCTGACGCTCCCGGCTGATGGGGATACGCTCAAACTGGCTGTGTCCCATGATGATGGCGTCGTAGTCCCCGGTAGCGATACGGGCGCAGAACTTTTTGCGGTTATGGGTCTCAAAGTCCTTTTTGGTTGTGACTAAGATGTTGGCAGAAGGATAGAGGCGCAGAAACTCCGACGCCCACTGCTCGGTCAGGTGGTTTGGAACCACAAAAAGAGATTTCTGGCACAAGCCCAGGCGTTTGGCCTCCATCGCAGCGGCCACCATCTCAAATGTTTTGCCCGCGCCCACTTCATGTGCCAACAGGGTGTTACCGCCATACAGCACATGGGCGATAGCGCTTTTCTGGTGTTCCCGCAGGGTAATGGCCGGGTTCATGCCGCCAAAAGTGATATGGCTGCCATCATACTCGCGGGGACGGGTGGAGTTCATTTCTTCGTTGTACTGGCGCACCAAAGTCTGGCGGCGCTCCGGGTCTTTCCAGATCCAGTCCTTAAAGGCTTCCCGGATAGCCTGCTGTTTTTGGGCAGCCAGGGTGGTCTCCTTGGCGTTCAGCACGCGGCGCTCTTTTCCGTCTGCGTCCTCTATGGTGTCATAGATACGGACATCTCGCAGGTTCAGGCTGTCCTCCAAAATCTTGTAGGCATTGGCACGGCTGGTCCCGTAGGTGGTGTAGGCTGCCACATCGTTGTAGGATACGGAAGATTTCCCCTTGATCTGCCATTCAGCGGTAAAGGAGGAATAGTTGACCTCGATACTGCGCTGGAGATAAAACGGAGTATTGAAGGTCTCATACATAAACTGCTGGATGTACTCTTTGTCGATCCAGGTAGCGCCCAGACGCACCTCGATCTCCGACGCATCCAGGTCTTTGGGCTGGGCGGCGGTAAGAGCTTCCACATTGACTGCATAAACCGGGTCCTGCTGTGCCGCCCGCTGCGCCTGACGCAGTTTGCGGCGTACATTGCCGGAAAGGTATTCATCAGCAGTCACATAATAGGGTGTGCCGTCTTTCTCCAACTGTCCCGGTACACGGAAGATCACGCCTTGCAGCTCTCCGGCCAGTTCTTCTTTTGTTTTTCCGGTAAGCTGGCTCATATAGCTCATATCCACGCAGGCTTTTTCCGAGATAGACACCGCCAGTGCTTCACTTGCCGTATCCACCACAGCCACCGCCTGATGGGGCTTGATGGTTCGTTTGGTGAACATATCCGCCTTGCGCTCCAGCTTTCCGTCCTCGTCGATGACTTCCAGCGCACAGAGCAGGTAATAGGAAGAATCATCTGCATAGGCCAGACGGTTTGCACGGTCATTGATGAGACCATATTTGGCAGAAAAGCTGTCATAGAGGCTGTTCAGTTCCGCCTGCTTTTGAGTAATGGTGCTGTCCGGAACCGCTGCGTCCATCTGAAGGTCGATCAGTTCCTGCACACAATCACGCAGTCCCACAAGACCTTTCACACGGGCTTCGGCAGTAGCATTGAGGTCAGGGCGCACCATACGGCTGTTTTCCCGGTAGTACACCTGCCCGTCTACAATGGCATAGGAATAGTTCTTCACATTGGGGTCGGCAGGAATGGAGGTGTCAATGGCTTCGCCTTCGCCCAGCTCCGGCAGCTCTGCCTCCTGATAAGTGCCATGAATATACTTCACTGCATCATGCAGCTGGTCGGAAAGCTCCAGTCCCTCAATGGGGTTCACGGTGTAATCCATACCATGAGCAGTGCTTACCGGCTCCTGTCTGCCCAGCACCATTTCCGGGTGGTCGATAAAATACCGGTTGATGGCAAACCCGTCCTCCGTCTGTCCGGTCTGGGTCCATTCCGGCACGATGTCCAGCGGGCGGTCCCGCTTTTGGAGAAAGATGATGTCTGATACCACCTCGGCACCGGCATTCTTTTTGAACGCGTCATTGGGCAGACGGATGGCTCCCAGCAGCTCGGCACGCTGGGCAAGATAGCGGCGCACGGTGGAATCCTTGGCGTCCATAGTATAGCGGGAGGTCACAAAAGCTACCACACCGCCGGGACGCACCTGATCCAGTGCTTTGGCGAAAAAGTAATTATGAATGTTGAAATTCAGCTTGTTGTAGGCTTTGTCATTGACCTGATACTGGCCGAAAGGCACATTGCCGATGGCAAGGTCAAAGAAGTCACGCCTGTCGGTGGTCTCAAAGCCGCCTACTGTGATGTCCGCCTTGGGATAGAGCTGCTTTGC
>CABIYX010000056.1 GCA_902363045.1 Clostridiales bacterium | reverse complement strand
CGGCTCTTTTTAAATTTTTAACCTCACCCGCAGAGCGGGTGGCTATTCCTTTCGCTTCCGCGAAAGTCGCTTAAGCGAGCTGAAAGGTCCGTACCTATCTATCAGGTACGGACCTTTTTATCATCACTCAGGTCGTCAAAGCGCAGGCGGGGCGAAAGATGTGGACCTGCTCCCGGCCATCCAGGATCCGCAGTCCGCCTTGGGCCAGGGCCTCCATCTCGTTCTCCCCCGGGATGACCACCACCTTCACCAGGTTGTGGAGGTAGTCGATGACCATCCCCGTCAGCTTTTTGGAGTTGGCCAGGCCGCCGGTGAGGATCACCGCGTCGATCAGCTCGGTAAAGCAGCCCAGCATGATGCCCACTCCCTTGGCGATCTGGAGGGCCTGGGCCTGATAGACCAGGGCGGCCCACTCGTCCCCCTCCTGGATGCGGCGCTCGATCTCCCGGCAGTCGTGGGTGCCCAGCAGGGCGGACATCCCACCCTCCCCCCGGAGCTTTTTCAGCATATCCTTTTTGCTGTACTTCCCCGAGTAGCACAGATCCACCACATAGAGCATATTCAGGCTGCCGGACCGGTCCGGGGAAAAGGGGCCCGCGTCGTCGGAGACGGAATCGATGATGCGCCCGTGGCGGTGGGCGGAGATGGAGATCCCGCCCCCCAGGTGGGCCACCACCAGGTTCATGTCCTCGTACCGCCGGCCCAGGGTCTCCGCGTACTTGTGGGAGGTGGCCCGGGCGTTGAGCACATGGCAGAAGCTGGTGCGCGTGACCTCCTTAAAGCCGGTGACCCGGGCCTCCGGAACCAGCTCGTCGCTGGTCACCGCGTCATAGATGTAGGCGGGGATCCCCAGAGGCTGGGCAAATGCCCGTGCCATCAGCCCCCCCAGGTTGGAGGCGTGGTCAAACACCGGGTAGTTCCGCAGGCAGTCGGCCAGGTTGTCATCCACCAGATAGCCGCCGGCCACGATGTTGGGGATGATGCCGCCCCGGCCCACCACCGCCGACAGGGTGGACAGGTCTATCCCCTCCTGGGCCAGCCAGCCCCGCACCAGGGCCACCCGGTAATCCAGCTGGTCATACAGGCTGGGGTAGGGGGCCAGGTCCTGGTTGGTGTGGACGATGTTCTTCATGGCCGTCTGGCGCTCCCCGTCATAGACGGCGGCCTTGGTACTGGTGGAGCCGGGATTCAATATCAACAGTCGATGGGACATGATCTTCCTCCTGTATCTTGTATTCGCCCAGTCCTCACCGGGCCATGGCCGCAGCGATGGCGATGGAGTTGTACTTCTCTTCCGGCGCGGCCCCTCGGGAGTTGACCGTGATGGGGACCGAGGCCCCCAGCACCAGCCCGGCCATCTTCCCCCCAGCCATACCGTACAGGGCCTTGCCCAGCAGGTTCCCCGCCGTGATGGAGGGGACCAGGAAGATGTCCGCATCCCCGGCCACCGGGCTGCGGTAGCCCTTCACCTGGGCGGCCTGGCGGTCGGTGGCCAGGTCGAAGGAGATGGGGCCCTCCACCTGACAGTGGCCAAAGTCTCCCCGCTCCGCTTCCGCCTTCAGGGCGGCCCCGTCCCCGGTCTCCGCCATGTGGGGGCTGACGGTCTCCACGGCGCACAGCACCGCCGCCTTGGGCTCCTCATACCCCAAAAAGCGGCACAGGCCCAGGGCGTTTTTCAAAATGGCCCGCTTCTGCTCCAGATCGGGGGCGACCACCATGCCTCCGTCGGTGATGAACATGAGCTTGTGATAGGCCGGGACGTCCAAAATGGCCACATGGGACAGCAGCTCCGCCGCCCGGATCCCACTCTCCCGCCGGACCACCGCCCCCAGCAGGGTCCCGGTGGGGAGCAGCCCCTTGATGAGCAGCTGGCCCCGCCCCTGCCGGATCAGCTCCACCGACCGGCGGGCACATTCCCCGTCATCCCCGGCGTCCACCACATCCTCCGCCGGTACCGGGGCGCCCAGCTCCTCTGAAATCCGCAGGATCTTGTCCCGCTCCCCCACCAGCAGGGGACGGATCAGCCCGTCCCGCCGGGCCTGGAACACCGCCTCCAGCGTATGGGGGTCGTGAGCGGCGGCCACCACCGCTGTCCTGGGCGGGACGTCCCACATCCCGCTCCGCAGGGCCTGAAATCCGGAGATCTCCATGTTCTTCTTCCTCCTCTGTGCTTTGTGGCGTCTATTATATCACAAAACTTTGGACAAATTGAAGACGGCTGTGGAACAAATTCAGTAATTCCTTGAATTTTGTCAGATCCTGTGGTACTCTTTTTGTGGTGCTGCCGATAAACGGCAAGCGGTTCGTTCCCCTGACCCGATCAGGGGCGCTTCTTGCCCCCTGATCTTTATGGAAAGGGGGGCTGACAATGGTTACATATTCTGATCTGATCCAGACAGGTATTTTAGTCGTTGCCATTATTGCCCTGTTCATGCAGGCCAATAAAAAGAAGTAACCGCCCGGCCTACCCAAACCAGCGGTTACTTCTGTAATCAGGGGTGGGGGCTAACCGTTTGCCGGCAGCACCCTCGTTCTATGCTCAGTATAGTGCAAGGCCGCTGAAATGTCAATAGGAGTGGCTCAAGCCTGTGAACATTATAGGCCGCTGAACGCGGAACTAAGAACACGATGATACCAAGAAAGGCGGAAACCCTGGAAAACCGGGGCTTTCCGCCTGATTTATTTAATTCTGTCGTCTCCGGACACAGAAGGATCGGGGAACATGATGGAGCGTGTTGAAACGGCTTTTTCCACAAGCTGCCGCTCTGTCCGCCCCCCTCCCGAAAAAAATTATTTTCCCTCTTGACTTCAATACTTTTCTGCGTTAAACTTCAACACAGCAAATCAGCAAACCACCCTTGGTCCCGCCCGCGCCCCACTCCCCGGGACGGCGGCGCGCGGCAGGCCCGGGACACTCCAACTTGAGAGGACGGATCCCCTATGCTCATCAAACTGACGATGCTCCTGGTATTTTTTTCGGTGATGGTGGCCATCGGCCTGTACTGCCGGAAAAGCGCCTCTGACGTCAACGGCTTTGTGCTGGGCGGACGCTCGGTGGGCCCCTGGCTCACCGCCTTTGCCTACGGCACCTCCTATTTCTCCGCCGTGGTCTTTGTAGGCTACGCCGGACAGTTTGGCTGGAAATACGGCATCGCCGCCACCTGGGCGGGGATCGGAAACGCCCTGCTCGGCTCGCTGCTGGCCTGGGTGGTGCTGGGCCGCCGCACCCGCATCATGTCCCAGCATCTGGACAGCGCCACCATGCCGGAGTTTTTCGGCAAGCGGTTTGGCAGTCCCTCCCTGAAGGTGGCCGCCTCGGTCATCATCTTCATCTTTCTCATCCCCTACACCGCCAGCCTGTACAACGGGCTGTCCCGGCTGTTTGGCATGGCCTTTGACATCGACTATACGGTGTGCGTCATCGTGATGGCGGTGCTCACCGGGGTCTATGTCATCGCCGGCGGCTATATGGCCACCGCCATCAACGACTTCATTCAGGGCATCATCATGCTCTTCGGCATCTGCGCCGTGATCCTGGCCGTCCTCAACAGCCAGGGGGGCTTCATGGCCGCCCTGGAGGGGCTGGCCCAAGTGAGCGACCCCGCCGTCTCCTCCGCCCCCGGCGTGTTCGCCTCCTTCTTCGGCCCCGACCCGGCGAATCTGCTGGGCGTGGTGCTGCTCACCTCCCTGGGCACCTGGGGCCTGCCTCAGATGGTGCAGAAGTTCTATGCCATCAAAAGCGAGAAGTCCATTGATGCCGGAACCATCATCTCCACCCTGTTCGCCCTGGTGGTGGCCGGAGGGTGCTACTTCCTCGGGGGCTTCGGCCGCCTGTTCTCCGACCAGCTGGAGGTGGTGAACGGGGTCCCTGCCGGGGGCTATGACGCGGTGGTCCCCACCATGCTGTCCGGCCTGCCCGACCTGCTGATGGCGGTGGTGGTGATCCTGGTGCTGTCCGCCTCCATGTCCACCCTGTCCTCTCTTGTGCTCACCTCCAGCTCCACCCTCACCCTGGATCTGATCCGGGACCATCTGGTCAAGGACATGAGCCAGAAGAAGCAGGTCTTTGTGATGCGGTGTCTCATCGTGGTGTTCATCGCCATCTCGGTGGTGCTGGCCATCATCCAGTACAAGTCCAGCGTCACCTTCATCGCCCAGCTCATGGGGGTGTCCTGGGGCGCGCTGGCCGGAGCCTTCCTGGCCCCCTTCCTGTACGGCCTGTACTGGAAAAAGGCCACCAGGGCAGCCTGCTGGACCAGCTTTCTGTTCTCCACCCTGGTGATGACGGCCAACATTTTCTTCCAGTCCAGCTTCCCCGCCCCGCTCCGCTCCCCCATCAACGCCGGGGCCTTCTGTATGCTGGCCGGTCTGGTCCTGGTTCCGGCGGTCTCGCTGTTCACCCCCCGTCTGGACGCCACCCTGGTAGAGGACGCCTTCTCCTGCTATGACCGGAAGGTGCTGGTCCGCCAGCGGGAGGCCCTGGGCGACGGCGAAAAGGCCGGATAAGCCCAAAAACGCCAGAAAGTCCGCAAGAAACTTCCTTTTCAAAGACGAAACCGTGTGGTACGCTATCTATACTGCACGGTTTCGGTCTTTCCGGACCCATTTTACCAACGAAAGGAACGGTCTGATCCCCATGGTCATCGACATCCATACCCATACCTTCCCCGACCGGCTGGCCGCCACCACCATCCCCAAGCTGGAGCAGGCGTCCCACACCCGCTCCTTCTCTGACGGCACCAACGCCGGACTTGCCGCCTCTATGGCCCGGGCCGGAGTGAACTGCTCCGTGGTCCTCCCGGTGGCCACCGCCCCCAAGCAGGTGGTCCACGTCAACGACTGCTCAGCCCAGATCAATGAGCGCTTTCCCGAAACAGGCGTGTTCTCCTTCGGCTGCATCCACCCCGACTTCTCCGACTACCGGAGCGAGCTGGCCCGGGTGGCCAGTCTGGGCCTGAAGGGGATCAAGCTGCACCCCATCTATCAGGGGGTGGATTTTGATGACATCCGCACCCTCCGCGTCCTGGACCGGGCGGCGGAGCTGGGCCTGATCGTCCTCAGCCACGCCGGGCTGGATGTGGGCTTCCCCGGCGTGGTCCATGTCACCCCCCGGATGGTGCGCCGCGCCCTGGACCAGGTGGGCCCCATGACCCTCATCCTGGCCCACATGGGCGGCTGGCGGAATTGGGACCAGGTGGAGGCGCTGCTGCCCGACACCTCCGTCTATCTGGACACCTCCTACTCCCTTGGAAATCTGGCCCCCCTGGATGACGGCTTCTACCGCCCGGAGGACCTCCCCATGATGCCCCAGGAGCAGTTCCTCCGCATGGTCCGCACCTTCGGTCCCCACCGCATCCTGTTTGGCACCGACAGCCCCTGGCAGAGCCAGACGGACGCCGTGGCCGCCATCCGCGCCCTGCCCCTCACCCAGGAGGAACAGGACGGCATCCTGGGCGGGAACGCCCAGAAGCTGCTGAACTTCCCAAATATGTAAATACGGTGGGTCATTACAAAGCAAGTAATGACCCACCGTATTTTCTTTTTTGAAAAAATCCTATCCCGTCTCTCTCAGGGATCTCTCTTTCTTCAGGAGGAGCCGTTCCGCCCTTACGGTGTGACCGGCAGGGTGATCCCCGCCACTGTGACGGACTCCACGGTGGACAGGTCCAGGATCTCCTCAAAGACACCGCCCTTCCGGCATACCGTTCGGCCCGTCTCCGGGTCGATGCTTCCGCCCATTCCGGTCAGATCCACCGTGGATCCGTCCGTCAGGTTCAGGGAGAGGGACAGGGACTCGAAGAAGCGGTGGGACTGCTCCCGGTCGTGCCCGCTCTCCCGTCCATTCTCTTGACTCTGGTGGTCCCAAACCAGCTCCTCCTTCACGGTGTAGTCCACCTGGATGGACAGGGGGGAGATGGCCACCCCGTCCAGAACGGCTTCCATTCCATTGAGCTGGAAGGTCTGGCCGCCGGGCAGGCGGACGCTGCTGTCCGGGAAGCTGAACTGGAAGCGGATCTTCCAGTTTCCCTCTGCCACCGGGATGTTATCCTGAAACTCCTTCCCCATCAGGTACAGGTTCCGGAAGGTGGCGGTGGCCGTTCCCGGCTCAAGGGGCACATCGGACGTCGTCTTCTCCACATACTGGATGGAGGGCTCTGAGGGGTCGGCGTCATAGAAGTAGGCGGAGCCGTGGGACCCTCCTATCACCCCCACGCTGGTGTCCGCCCGGTCAAAGGTCAGGGGCAGCACCCCGTTCCCCAGGGGCTCCAGGTCCTCAGCCAGCGGCTGTCCGTCCTCCCGGGCGATGGAGTAGACCACCGCATAGCTGTACGCGTCCCCGATGATGGCATCGGCAGTGATGGTCACCCCGTTGTGGGTGTCGCTGGCCCCCACAGGGACCCCCATCCAGTCTAGGATCTCCGTCTGGGCGGGCGCACCGCCCAGCACCGAGGCAAACACCTCTCCCGCCGGGGTGAGGACCACCGCGGCCCCCGCGCCCACCGTCAGAACGGCGGCGGCCGCCACGGCCACAGCCGCCCGGCGCAGGCCCAGCCCCTTCCGCCGGGAGCCGCCCCCTTCCAGCAGGCGGTCCACCATCTCCTCCTTCTCCTGCTCTGTAAACCGCAGTTCGTCCATATTCTCCCGATATGTTTTCATGTCAATGCCTCCTGTTCCAGCTGTATCCGCAGCTTATCCCTCCCCTGGCTGAGCCGGGTGGCCACTGTGGCCGGCTTCTCCCCCAGCATCTGGGCGATCTCATTGGCGGAGTAGCCCTCGTAGTAGTAAAGATAGATCACGGTCCGGTATTTTGGCGGGAGCAGCGCCACCGCCGCCCACAGGCTCCCCTCCTCCGCCTCCGGCGCCCGAGCCTCCGAGGCCGCTGACAGGTCCACCGTTGTCCTGTGCCAGCTGCTTTTCAGCTGGTCCTTGCACACATTGACCGCCGTACGGATGATCCAGGCCCGTTCGTGCTCCGGCGACTGAAATTCCCGGGGCTTCTCCAGCAGCCGGAGAAATACCGTCTGGCAGATGTCCTTGGCGTCCTCCGTATTTTTCAGGTAGGTAAAGCTCAGACGCAGGATCAAATCGGAGTAAGTCCGCACCAGGCGTTCCGCCTCCCCCCGGCTGAGATGGGATCTCATCTTGCTCACATCCTCTCTGGGAATTCTGAAAAGCGCTTTCACCTTCTATACGATCCAAAGACCCGGAATCTTTCATCCGGAGCAAAAAAATTTCCGGAGCCTGACCGGCTCCGGAAATTTTTGCTGAACGCCCTTACACTTTGACAAACTTGTCCTTATTGGCCCGGCAGATGGGACACTGGTAGCCGTCGGGCAGGGTCTCCCGCTCCGCCACATAGCCACAGACGGTGCAGCGCCAGCCCACATTGGGCTCCAGCGTGCGGTACACCGTGGCGGCCGCCGGGGTGGCTCCGCCGCCGTTCTTATAGTCGTCCACCGTCAGGGCCGGGCCGTCCCCCAGGACCTCCGCCTCGGTCACCTCCGCGATATAGAGCATATAGTTCCCCAGATCCAGCTTCTCCACGATCCGGCAGCTGATCCGGGACAGGGCATAGTCCCGGAGATAGGGGTTGCCCGCCCCGTCGGTCTCCACCGGCAGGCCCTCAAATTTATCCACCACCCGGCCGGACTTATAGCCGAACAGGTCGATCCGCTCCTTGGGCGTGTCCTTGGACAGCACCGTGGCGGCAAAGCTCCCTGCCGCCTCCACAGCCTTGAAGGTCTCGTTGCTCTTGCTCAGGGTCAGGGAGAATTTGATGGGATTGGTGGAGGTCACCTGATGCAGGGAGTTCACCACGCATCCCTGGAAGCGCCCATCCAAAGCCGCCCCCACCAGGAACAGCCCATAGTTGATCCGGTCAAATGCCTTTCGATTCATAATGTGTCCTCCATATCACATAACGGTTTTATAATAAGAATTATTCTTATTTATTATCATACTACGAGTCTCACCAAAAGTCAACCATTCTATGCTTTTTTTCCATAGTTCACAAGGATTTATAAAGTTTTTTATGCAAAAAAGCGGCTCTCACTCCCGTGAGGCCGCTTTTCTGTCTATGATGCTCTCTGTTTTCACTGAGGAATGTCCTGGGATGGGGCCTGCTCCTCATGGCTGTCCTTCCCAGGGTCCTCCTGCTCCTCCTGGGGGTCCTGCCGTCCGTCCGGATCCTTCCAAACCTCGGTCAGATCGTCCTTGCTCCCGTCCCGGAAAAAGCGGAGGTTCAGGTCCACATCCCCGGAGATCCCGGCCACCCGGCCGCTGGAGGTGTACTGCCACATCTCAAAATCATAGTAAAAGGAGGGATGATCGGTGTACTGGGCCAGCCAGAAAGGATACTCCATGATCTTGCTCAGGTCGTAGTTGTTATAGGCCAGATTCTGATAGAAGTAGACCATGGGCTGATAGCCCTCCGCCTGGATCTCCTCGCAGAAGGCGTTCGCCATACGGCACATCGTCTCTGTATCCGGGATCTTCTGGGTGCGGGAGCCGGAGTAATTCTGCCGCTCCCAATCGAAAACGACCGGATAGGAGATGGGGTAGGGGGCGATCTGCTCCAGCACATAGGCCGCCTCCTCCCGGGCCTCCTCCACGGTGACCGCCTGGGAGAAGTAGTACACCCCCACCTTGAGCCCCGCGTCCAGCGCGCCCTGGATATTGCTCTGGAAATAGGTGTCCCCCATCATCTTACCCTCGCTGCCATAGCCCCGGTATCCCACCCGGATCATGGCAAACTCGATGCCGGCATCGGCCACCTTCTCCCAGTCGATCTCCCCCTGGTGGACGGACACATCCACGCCGCGGGCCACGTCCACCCCGCTCTCCTGATAGTACATCACGCCGTTTTTCCGCCCAAATCCCTCCGGATCGTAGGAATTCACCGGCACATCCGGAAGAATGTCGTAGTAGGCCCCCTGGAAGGGGATCTGCTCTCCATAGCGGAAGACCCGGTCCACCTGCCAGACGATGACGCTGATCTCCGCCCGGGTGATGGGCTTGTCCGGCAAAAAGACCGTCTTGCCCTCCTCCTGGCTGCCGGTGATGATCCCCAGCTCGTGCAGAGCGGTCAAATATCCGTCATCCGCGTCCGCAAAGGGCGACTTTCCCTGAGAGGGTTCCAGCTTCAGCGCCCGGGCCGCCAGCCGCGCGATCAACTCCCGGCGGATGGGCGCGTCCAGGTCGCTGATCTCCTCCCGGGTCAAATACCCCTGCTCCACAGCGTAATCCGCATAGCCGCTGGCCCAGTGGGCCCCGCTGGGGGCGATGGCGCCGCTCCCTGCGGCCTTCAGAACCATGACCAGTGCCGCGCCGGAGGTCAGCGTGTCATTGGGCCCGAAACGGCCGTCTCCATAGCCGTCGATCATCCCCTGACTGTTCAGGACCGCTACATATTTATAGTACCAATCCCCGCTCTGCACATCGATGAAGGGGCTGGTATAGCCGCTGGGCACGCTCAGCCGGTAGGGTGCGGCCATCACAGGCTGGATCCCCAGGACGGCAGCCAGGGCAAAGGGCACGATACGCCTCCCGATTTGATGTTTCATATTAAGATCGTTCTCCTTTTTGGTTTACAGTAATATTTTCTTCATTATAGCAAACGCGCCGATTCGACACAATAGGAATTTTTATGAAGACCTGATTCTTTTGCGTCTCCGCCTCCGAAAAGGTCCCGGACAAAGAAAAAAGGAAGGAACAAAATGTTCCTTCCTTTTGTGTTGGCACTACCTATCTTCCCGGTCCGTCTCCAGACAAGTATTTTCGGCAGAAGCGAGCTTAACTTCCGTGTTCGGAATGGGAACGGGTGGACCCTCGCCCTAATCAGCACCAACTTACTTTCTTTTGAAAAAGAAAGTAAGCAAAGAAAACTTCATGCTTTCCACTTCAGGAGAACTGTTTTTCTCTCCTTACCGTCTTTTTCAACAGCGATCATTTTATCAAATTTTCAACCGCCTGTCAAGAAAAACTTTCCTGACTCACCGCCCGAAGGGCGGTCACCAAATCACAAACCAGCGAAGCGTTTGTGATTTGGAAGGAAAAAATAAACGGAACTCAGGTGAGCTTTCGGCTTCAGCCGGAAGCGAACCGTGTGCAGTTTATTTTTGACTGGTGACCCGTACGGGAATCGAACCCATGTTTGCGGCGTGAGAGGCCGCCGTCTTAACCGCTTGACCAACG
>CABIYX010000055.1 GCA_902363045.1 Clostridiales bacterium | reverse complement strand
CCGCCGCTCCAATAACTTCCCCATGAGACCGCTCGGTTGGCTTTCTCCTCTGGAGTTCACCGTCCAAGATGTTTGACAAACCTACAGACAGGGCGGCCTTTTGCCGCCCGGCAAGGAACAGCAGGAACCAACGTCCTGTTTCCCGGCGGAAGAACAAGCCATGCCGGGCGAAGGGAGGAAGCGCCGCCACCGGCGGGCCGCAGTCCAACAGCGCGCGTGGAAGACGTCACCCTCCCTGCTCTGCCTCCCGCAGGCGCTCCACAATGGTCCGACGCGCCGCGGAGCGGTACACCCCCAGAGGCACCAGCACACCCAACAGGGCATCCGGCTTGTAGCGTTTGTTTGCTTTCCCTTTTGGCATAATAAAACACCCCACTTGTTATTCAGTATATCATACTGCCTAACAAATGGGGTACAGTTCACATAGCGACAAGCTACGGGGAATTTTGAACCACAAGAAACTTTCTTATGTGAAATTGAACATGGTCATCAAGATCAAAGAGATCACACAAAATGGAATATAAACAAGAAATGTGAACTTGGCCAGTTCCTTCAAGTACCCCAAAAAATCTACACCGGCCAGGTTACTCATAGCATAGTTGATTCCTTCCCAAGGAACCAAAGTTGCCAGTGCTCCTGTCCCAAAGACGTAGCTGGAGACCATCACCTGGCGGGAGATTCCCAACAGATCGGATAGGGGACTCATAATCGGCATCATAGTTGCCGCCAATCCAGACATGCTCTGGACCAGTAACATACTCACCGCCGAAATAGCAAACATGACCAAAACAGATATTATTTTAGGCATTTCTGTAAGGGATCCGGACAGGAAGTGGAGAATAGTATCCATGGTATTACTGTTGGTCAGAATTGCCGAAATGACCCGTGAGGCACTAATCATCAATACAGCAGAGAGGGTAGAGGCCATACCCTCCATAAACTTTGAAATCATTTCATTGACCGACAGACCACCTACCAGCGGAATGACAATGCCCATGTACAGGAAGACCGATGCGATCTCACCAAACCACCATCCGTGCTGCAATACGCCATAGACCACTACAGAAAAGCCAACCAACACCATCAGCAGTACCAGCATAGAGCGCCTGTTCATACCTTCCAGTTCATCTAGCGCAGATACATTGTACATTTCACGCTTCTTACAGTCAGACTCATAACAGATGGACATGGTGGGATTTTTCTTTACCTTAAACGCATAGTGCAGAATATAGGCCGATGTCAAGACCATCATAATAACCCAAAGGATAAACCGTACTACAATACCGGACATCATAGGCACTTCTGCCAGCGCCTGCCCTACTCCCAGATTGAAAGGGTTCAAAAACGGGACAGATGCGCCTGATGCCACAGCAAAATGTACCACCATCAGCCCCACCATAGAGTCAAAGCCCATCGACACCATCAGCGGCACCAGCACCAGGATAAATGGAATCGTCTCTTCATAGAGTCCTGCTGCGGCGCCCGCCATTCCAAAAGCAAACACACAGACCGGGATAATGGCATAAGACTTGGAACCAAAGCGCTTTACCAGCGAGTGAATTCCCTGTGTAATAGCCCCAGTGGCAATGATGGCGGTAAAGGCGCCAGAGCAGATCATGATCAGGAAACTTATATCCGCCGCCTCCACCGCGCCGTCAAAGAACGCGGTCCAAAGCTGCAGGAACCCCTGGGGATTTGAGGGGATGTTATGGAAGGATTCGGGGTCCAAAACTTCACGGGTCTCTCCGCCCAGGGCACCGATGGTTACCTCATAACGGTCATAGGCTCCGCCTGGAATCACGTAAGTTAAAAGTGCAAAAAGAACAATAATGACAAACACAATGGACAGTGGGTGCAGATTGGAGATAAACTTCCACTTCTGTGTGGGGTCGGGAAGGGTCTGGGGCGCCTCGGGAGCGGGATCTGCTGAGCTGGGACGTTCCGTATTGGGCTTCATAACACACACCTCCGACAAATAAAACGGCATCGCAGTGCCTCTTTTTGTACTGTGTGAATAAAATTATTCACGCACATATATTAAGGCTTTTTTTCTTCACTGTCAATAGAATTATTCAAAATAGATAAAATTGAATTTTAAAAATCATTTCCACTTTGCAACATGACGGCAGAAAAGAAAAAAATATTTAAGGCGGAGGAAAATGGTGCTATAATAAATAAAAAAATTTATTTTTTTGTGAGGACGGCTATGGAACACGAAACAATGAAGCAGCGCATCAAAGAAAACTACGATACGCTCTCCTCTCAGGAGAAAAAAGTTGCCAAATTCATCATCGACAACTATCAGCAGTCCATTCTGCTCTCCTCCTCGGAGCTGGCCCAGCAGTCGGGCGTGAGCAATACCGCGGTGATCCGTTTTGCAAAAGCCCTGGGCTTCCACGGATTTTTAGAGTATAAGCGGGAGATCCGCAAGGAATATGTCCCTGTCCAGCGGGTATATGCCTCGTTGCCTTTGATGGACCGGGACAACGACTACGTCCATTCCTATTTCCACAATCTGAATTTAGATATCCAAGCCTTTTTCCAGCACCTTCCCCTGGATATATTTACAAAAATGGCGGAAACCATCATCCATTCCCGCCGCGTGTACTTGATGGGCTGTGGCTCGGATGAAGTTGTGGTCCATTTTTTGAAAAACTATCTGAATGTCATGGGGATCTCCTGTACCGCCGTCACCGAGGAGGGCCTGGCTCTGCGGGAAAAGATGTTCCTGTTGTCTCCCGAGGACTGCGTCTTTGTGGTGGAATTTCCTACCATGACCGAGAGCGAGCGGTGGGTGAGCCGCTACGCCCACCGCAAGCAGGCCACGCTACTGACCCTCACTGACTCGGAGATCACGGCAAAACAGCTGGGCGCAGATCTGTTTGCAGTGATCAACGAGCGGGCAGATAACTTCTTCAACTCCTATGTGCTGCCCATGGCATTTTGCAACGGACTGCTGCTGCGCATCTTTGAACTGAACCAGGATCGGGCCACCCAGGCCATGAAGGAATACCAGTCTCTATTTGAATAAAAAAATCCGTATAGTTTTATATAAATTTTATTATTTATTTTTTACAGAGCCTGTGCTATACTCGTCTCACCTAGCATCAAATTTTCCAGAAAGAGATGAGGTGTTTTTAGTGAAATTAACAAAAGATGACTTGTATCAATCCGTAAACACACAATATCAAGCGCATAAGGATACTTTTGAGGAAATCTCAGACTACATTTTTCGACATCCTGAAGTAGGCGGGGAAGAAATACAGTCTGCCACATATCTGACCCAAGTACTGAAAAAGCATGGCTTTTCCGTGTCGAACCCTGCGGTACAGCTCCCCACTGCCTTTGTGGCCCAGTATGGATCCGGCACTGGCTTGACCATTGCTTTTGTAGCTGAGTACGACGCACTCCCCGGCTTTGGCCCCAACGGCGGTCCGGGACACGCCTGCGGACACAACTGGATCGCCGCCTCCATGTGCGCCTGCGCCATCTGTATGCGGGATGCTGCAGACAAGCTGGGCTGCCGCATCCAGGTCATTGGCGCTCCCGCGGAGGAGACCTTTGGAGCCAAATATGACCTGATCCAGGCCGGAGTGTTCCAGGGGGTGGACTTTGTTTTCCAGGCCCACCTGGACGAATTTAACTCGCTGGAAACACTTTCTCTGGCTATGAACTCCCTGGAGTTTGATTTCCATGGCTTCCCTGCCCACGCTGCCCAGAACCCAGAGAAAGGAATCAACGCTCTGGACGCAGTCATCATTATGTTCAACAGTGTTAACGCCATGCGTCAACAACTCCCCCAGAGCGCCCGTATCCACGGGATTATCACGCATGGTGGCACAGCTACCAACACGATTCCAGAGTTTGCACAATGCCGGTTCAGCATCCGAGCCAAAACTAAGGGTTATTTAGCCGAAATGCGCAGACGGTTGCTGAAGATTGCTGAGGGTGCCTCTTTAGCCACCGGCGCTGGTCTAAAATATCGGAACTATGAGAATCCCTTTGATGATATGATCAATGTAAAATGCCTGACCTCCCTGTGTCAGCATCACTTTGAGGATCTGGGCATTGGAGGCTTCGTCCCAGAAGAACAATATCCTGGCTCTGGCTCTTCTGACATCGGAAATGTCAGCTACATCTGCCCCACTGTATACTGTGAGATCGCCCTGGAGGGGGAGGGTGACCCTGTGGTAGTCCACGAAAAAAGCGCTCTGGCGCTGGTCAACTCCCCCCGTGCAAGCAGGCTGATGGAAAAAGTTGTGCGGGCTTATACCTACAGTGCCATTGATTTGTGCTTGGATGACTCATTGTGCCAGCAGGCAAGGGAGGAACACCGGAAAAATGTAGAAATTCATCAGTCGGAGGAGGGATAATCCCTCTTTCACTCTTCTGGCGAGGGAAGGATCGTGTAAAAGAAAAACGGTAGGCTCATCTTTCATGTACAGTCAAACAACCTGAATTTTATTTCACTCACATCATTTGCCCCGCAGCCCGTAAACGTGCAACCGCTATTCTAACAAAAGTCTTTCTTCTCTGATAATTTACTATTAGCAGCTCACTTCGCTCGATGTTTGAAGATAAATATTTTTTATTGGGCACTTCCACTGGCAGAGCCAATAGTTTCCCTACCCAATAAAAAAGCCGCCCGTGCAGGCGGCAAGAATTGACAGGAAGCGGCGTGTCTGCTAAGATGAAAGCGCCCCCCAAGGGGCCGAAGGGACGCTGCGCAACGGCAGGCGGTTGGCCACACCACCCGAAAGGGGGTGAGGTATATGCCTATTACGATCACACTACATATCCTCGGATATACGGTGACGATACGGATCAAAGGCAGAAACCGCCACCCCGGCAGGTGACGGTTTCTATTTGAAACTATAACTTTGCATCTGGGCTAACCGCTTGTCGCAGTTGTCCCTTCGTCATTATTATATCAGACTGGGCCGCTTTGTCAAGTACGACAGGGCGGCCTTTTGCTGCCCGGCAAGGAACAGCAGGAACAAACATACCGTTTCCTGTCTCCAGACGGCCCCCGGCGGAAGAACAAGCCATACCGGGCGAAGGGAGGAAGCGCCGCCATCGGCGGCCCTGGCCGCAGTCCATCAGCGCGCGTGAAAGACGTCACCCTCCCTGCTCTGCCTCCCGCAGGCGCTCCACAATGGTCCGCCGCGCCGCGGAGCGGTACACCCCCAGAGGCACCAGCACGCCCAACAGGGCAAAGGCCGGGGCCACCAGCAGGATCGGGACCACAGTGAACCGGTAGGTGAGGAACCAAAACATACTGCCCAGCGCCTTCCCCAGCAAGGGGGAGAGCCCCACCGTCAGGACCAGCGCCGCGGCCACCGCCCCCATGGCGTAGAGAAGCCCCTCATACACCAGGGTGGTCTTGAGCTGCCGCCCCGTCATACCGATGGACTGGAGGACCGCAAACTCCCGCTTCCGTGTAATGATCCCGGTGAGGATGGCGTTGAAGAAATTCAGCACCCCCACCAGCCCCACAATCAGACTCAGCACCCCGCCCAGCAGCAGGAACATAGAGCGGAAGCTCTCAAATTCCGCGGCATAAGTGGCCTTGCTTTCATAGTCGAATTGGGGGTTTACGTTTCCTGTGTAATCGGCCAGAAACGCTTCCATGGCGGCGTTATCCTGATCGGTGGTATCGAAGGCGTAGTACATCACGCCGTCCGTCCCCGTGTCCCGGATGAAGGTCTGGTCGTTCATCACGAACTCGTCCGCACCGTAATAGCGGTAGCTCAGGGCGGAGGGCACCGTCACCAGGGCGGCCACCTCATACTCCACATCCTGGTACTTCACGGCCCGGGACGCCCAGTTCACCTGGCTCAGGTCCGCGTCCTCCGGATAGACCTCGCCGGTGTCGGGATCATAGTACTCATACTCCTCCACATAGCGCAGGGTGACTGTGCTCCCCAGCTTGGCCCAGTGGCTGTCCATCTCCGCCTCTCCGTAGTCGTTGTCGCTGTACACGGCGGCCACATAGTTGCCGCCCGGCTCATAGAGCTTGGACAGGTCCCCCTCCAGCACCCTCAGGTGGTCCAGGGCGAAGGGCTCCATCCCATAGATCTGCGCGGTATCTGCCAGCAGCCCCGCCTCATTCCGGTCCTTGAAGCGGATCATGCTGTCCAGCTGCTCCGCGTCGTACCACCAGCTCTTGCTGGTGCGGTAATACTCCTCGGTGACGAACTCCTCCACAGGACTGGTCTTGCCGTAGACCTTTCCACCCTCCGTCACACCGCCCTGGGCGTCGATCTCATCTACAAGAGCCTGCGGCAGGGCCATTTCGCCGTTGAAGGAGTCGCCGCCGGTCTGAAACTGGCCCGCGTCCGCCACGATGAAATCGCTGGCGGTAAAGTTGGCGACATATTTATCCATATCAAAGCTGTTGGCAAAGGTGGCGGTCACATTCAGCAGCACCACCGCCAGCGCCAGGGAGGTGATGGTGACGGCGGTCTTGACCCGGCTGCGCCCCAGGTTGGCCCGGGCCATGGACAGCAGAGACACCCCGCCGGAGGCCCGGCGGGCCCGCGTTTTCTTGCCGGCTCCCCCCTCTGTGTAGCGCACCGCCTCCACCGGAGACACCCGGCCGGCCATCCTGCCCGGCTTCCGGCAGGAGAGGAACACGGTCACCAGAGAGAAGAGGGCGGCCAGCAGGAAGATGGCCGGATCCACGGACACCACGCTCACCACGCCGTTCAGCTGGGCGATGACCACCGGGGTCAGCTGTCCGCCCACCAGCCAGCCCGCCGCCAGCCCCAGAGGGATGCCCGCCAGGGACAGGGCCAGGGCCTGATGGCGGATGACCCGCCGCAGCTGCCGCGGGGTGGTGCCGATGGTCTTGAGCAGGCCGTAAAAGCGGATGTCATTGGTGACAGAGATCTGAAACACGTTGTAGATGATGAGATAGCCGGTAAAACCGATCAGCAGCGCCAGCGCGGCCACCGCCAGCACGGTGGGCAGATCCAGGTTTTCAGAGAACTGCGCCCCGGTATAGCCCCAGTTGACGCCGGTGTCGATATAGTTGTCCCCCGCTGTCCGGCTCTCGCCCTGATAGCCGTAATGTTCCAAAATCTCCTCCAGGTCCCGGGCGATCTGGCGGGAGCCGCTTTTGAGCATTACCTCCATGTTCCAGCTCCCGGTCATACCGTCCGCCCCCGGCGGGGTGACGCCGGTCTCCGCCAGAACGGCCTCCACGCGGCTGTGGGGGATGAGGACGTGGCTGGCGGTGACGGCCTCGTCATACTCCCACCAGCCGCACAGGGTGAAGGTCTGGGTGGTCTCGCGGCCGTCCACCTCAAAGGTGAGGGTGAACTCCGCCCCCAGCTCCGGCGTGATCCCCAGCAGCTCCAGCACCCGGGTATCGGTGGCGGCCTCCTCCGTCCCCTCCGCCGGAAGGCGCCCCTCCACCGGGTCACAGTACATCCAGTGGGCCTGGTTGGGGTCGGAATAGCCGATCTCCACATGGGACTTGTTGAAGGGGACCTCGGTCGGCATCCCCACAAAGCGCCGCAGTCCCCACTCCCGGATGAGGGGGTCGTCCCGCAGCTGGAGGAACTGCTCCTCCGTCAGATATTTGAAGCCGCCGTGGGACCAGCCCCCCACCTGCCGGAAGTTGGCCTGCTGGAACCCGTCGTTGATGGACAGGGCGATGGTGAACAGGGCGGTGAAGAGCACCGTGGTCAGGGCGATGGCCAGCACGGCGATGAGATTCCGGGTCCGGGCCGCCCGCAGGCTCTTCCAGCTGAGGCGGCGGATCCACTTTCTGTTTGCCACATTCATTCCGGTGCCCCCTTACCGCGCCACGATCCGCCCGTCCTCGATCCGGACGATGCGGTCAGCCGTCTGGGCGATCTCCTCGTTATGGGTGATCATCACCATGGTCTGGGCAAATTTCTGGCTGGTGATCTTCATCAGAGAGAGCACATCCTGGCTGGTCTTGGAGTCCAAATTCCCCGTAGGCTCGTCGGCCAGGATGATGGCCGGCTTGGCCGCCAGGGCGCGTGCGATGGCCACCCGCTGCTGCTGGCCGCCGGAGAGCTGGCTGGGCAGGCTGTTCAGCCGCTGCTCCAGCCCCAGGGCCTCGATGACCCGGCCCACATAGTCCTTGTCCACCTGGCCCCCGTCCAGCTGGATGGGCAGAATGATATTTTCATAGGCGCTGAGCACCGGCACCAGGTTATAGGCCTGGAACACGAACCCGATCTTCCGCCGCCGGAAGATGGTCAGCTCCTCATCCTTCAAGGAGAAAATATCCTTCCCCTCCACCCGCACAGAGCCTCCGGTGGGCCGGTCTAGCCCGCCCAGGATGTGGAGCAGGGTGGATTTCCCGCTCCCTGAGGTCCCCACGATGGCCACGAACTCCCCGTTTTCCACCCGGAGGTCCACCCCGTCCAGAGCCTTGACCAGGGTGTCCCCCGATCCGTAATATTTTTTCAGTTCCTGTGTCTCCAATACTGTCATACCGATCGCTCCTTTATCTGGATCTGTCCGCGGGGCAGCCCGGGCCCTCCCGCCTGCTTCTATCATACCACAGGAAGCTTTCCAGACCCTTTCCGAAATCTTTCACTGTTGAAAGCTTTCGGAAAGAAACATGGCGGCCCCGGGTTGGGGCCGCCATTTCATGTACTTTTACGGTTTGCAGATGCCGCAGGGGGTATAGCCCTGATCCAGCAGCTCCTGCCGCCCCCCGGCAAACTCCTGCCGGTTGGACGGGCTCATCTCCGCTGCGCCGGAGCAGCCGGGCAGATGAAATTTTTTGGACTTGGTGTTCAGGATATAGGTCTCTGCGGTCCCGGGCTCGTCCTCCCCGGCCGGCTCTGAGGCCAGGCGGCTCTCCCCGGTGGCGTAGTCGATGGAGATCCCCGGCTGGTTGTTATAGCAGTAGACGTGGAAATACACGCCCTCTCCCTGGTCCTCCACAGAGAAGGCCTCCATCTCCACCCCACGGGCCACCAGCTCATCCCCCTGAAACACCGGAGTGACCCGGTAGAGGACATGGTTCTCCGTCTCCTTTACATAGTCGGCCACCAGGTTCTCAAAGGGGAGCATCCCCTCCACATTGAGGTAGCGGGTGCCGGTGATCAGGTTTTCCTCGTTGGCGTTCTCTCCGGTGAGCTGAAAGCCCAGCAGGTGACAGCGGTTATAGAGGTACTTCCCGTCCACATTGTCATACTTGGCGGTCTGCCAGCCGGAGGGCTTGACCTGGCCGATGGAGCCCCGCTCCTCGGTGGGCATGGTCTCCAGACCCACACAGGCATAGGCCGGTCCGCACCGGCCCAGGCTGTCCAGAGGGCTGTACTCCTCAAAAGGCTCTGCTGACCACTCCTCCTCCGGAAAATTTGGCCGGTTGTCCTCCAGCACCACATAGGGCTCGCCGGAAAATTCCGGGATGTCCTCCAGGTCGAAGGACGGGGCGGGAGCGGCCGTCCCACAGGCGGACAGCAGCAGGCACAGCAGCAGAAGCAGGGACAGGGCGGCTTGCTTAGTTCGTTTCATTTGATGTAGATCTCCTTTGTTATCATGTCGTGGGAGCGGCCGGGGAACTCTGTCCGTCCCTCCAGCCGCCAGCCCTTTGGCGGCAGGTCCAGCCTCCGGTCCGCGGGATAGCGCCGCCCCCAGCGGTACAGGACCAGCCGGTCCGCCCGCTCCAGGGCCGTCTCCGGGTCCTGGAGCTCCAGCAGGCACAGCCCGCCCCCCTCTGCCGCCCGGGCGGCGGGGTCCCGGTCCACCTGGATGGCGGCAGCCTCCGGCTCTGTGAACTGCCGCCGGGAGTAGCCGTCCATCCACAGCGTCCCGCCGGCGGCCATGGTCAGCAGGTCCTCCCGGACCCTCCGGTCCTGGCTCTGCCGCCGTCCGTTAAAGGACAGCCCTCCCCGGTCGTCCACGCACAGGATCAGCGTCATCTTCCTCCCTCCTCTGGTACAGATGTTTGATTCTCTCCCAGTATACCATCTCCTGCCCACCTTGGCAAGTCTCTTCTCCACCGGGCGCCGGTTGACTTCTCCCAGATTTTCCGATAGAATAGCTACCGTCAAATGGGGGAGATCCCGATGCTTGTCACTGTGAGAGGAGGCGGGAGCCTTGGAGCAAACTGAGACCTGCTGCTTTACCGGCCACCGGCCGGACAAGCTGCCCTGGGGGATCCGGGAAAACGACCCCCGCTGTGCGGACCTGAAGGCCCGCCTGGCCGCCGCCCTGGAGGCGGAATACGACGCGGGTTCCCGCCATTTCATCTGCGGCATGGCCCGGGGCGCCGACCTGTACTTTGCCGAGGCCGTGCTTGATCTGCGGGAGCGCCGCTCCGGCGTCACCCTTGAGGCCGCCCGCCCCTGTGAGAGCCAGGCCAGCCGCTGGCCCCAGGAGGAGCAGCGGCGGTATCAGCGCATTTTGGAGCGGTGCGACTATGAGACCCTGGTCCAGCACCAGTATGACCGCTGGTGCATGATGCGGCGCAACCGCTATATGGTGGACCGCTCCGCCCGGCTGCTGGCGGTGTATGACGGGGTACCCAAGGGAGGCACCGCCCAGACCCTGGCCTACGCCTTACGAAAGGGGCTTGCGGTCACCATCCTGCCCCCGGTATAAGGAGAGCTTTTCCATGAATACATTGATGCATATTTGCTGCGCCCCCTGCGCCAACCGGCCCATCGCCGCCCTCCGGGAGGAGGGGATCGGGGTCACCGGCTTCTGGTTCAACCCCAACATCCACCCCTACACCGAGTACCAGGCCCGGAAGCACACCCTGGAGGAGTACGCCAAGGAGATCGCCATGAAGCTGGTCATCGGCGGGACCTATGACCTGCGCAGCTTCATCACCCATGTGGCAGGCAACATCGACGGGCGGTGTGCCTACTGCTATCAGGTGCGGATGGAGGAGACCGCCCGCTATGCCGCCGAGCACGGCTTTGACAGCTTCACCACCTCCCTGCTCATCTCCCCCTACCAGAACCACGAGGCCATCCGGGCCACCGCCCAGGCCATGGGGGCGCGCTACGGCGTGGAATTTCTTGACCGGGATTTCCGTCCCCTGTTCCAGGCGGGACAGGAATTCGCCCGGGAGCACGGCTTCTATATGCAGAAATACTGCGGCTGCATCTTCAGCGAGGAGGACCGCTATCTGGCCGCAAAGCGGAAAAAGGCCGCCCGGCGGGCGGCTCAGGCCGGAGACTGATCCCACGCCCAGCGCTTTTGCGACCTTCCCCCGTCCCCCAAAACGAAAACGCGGGCCTGTTCACTCTGAACATGCATCTGGTAAGCTAAAAGTAGACACTCACAAAGCGGGTGAGTGTCTACTTTT
This sequence comes from Clostridiales bacterium, assembly GCA_902363045.1. Lineage (GTDB taxonomy): Bacteria > Bacillota > Clostridia > Oscillospirales > Oscillospiraceae > Lawsonibacter. The sequence goes on along the minus strand of CABIYX010000055.1, from coordinate 44 downwards.
TTCATATCTGTTAAAATAGGAATAGAGGTGAAAAGATGGGGAAG
>CABIYX010000054.1 GCA_902363045.1 Clostridiales bacterium | reverse complement strand
TCATTCTACCAGAGGGCTGCAAACCATGTCTTCTTTTGTTTGCTTTTCAATTTGCGAAAATTATTGTACCTTATCCTTTGCCCCCGGAACAAGTGAAGGCGGCATCGGAGGCTGACAAGCAACGGGAACAGGCGAAGAAAGGCCGCAAACAGTCCCGGCGCTCTCTTGACCGTGGCGTGTAGGTGTTACAATGATGTGTGACAGATAGAAAAAAAGAAAGCGAATAGGAGTGACCTGTGTTAAGGTTAAGTTGCTGAGACCAAACCGAAAGGCAGGTGTCACCCTATTCGCCATGAATAAGATAACACAAACGATGCGTTTCAGGCAAGCGGTGATTGAATATTCCAACAAGCACGGGGTCACAAAAGCAGCGATCCGCTACCATCTGAACCGGCAGTATATCTACCGCTGGCGGAACCGGTACGATGGTACGCTCCAGTCACTGGCAGACCGATCGCACCGCCCTCACAGCCATCCCAATCAGCATACAGCGGAAGAGATCAAGCTGATCCTGAATATGAGACGCCGCAATCCAAACGCAGGGATCGTGGTATTCTGGGTCAAGCTGCGCAAGCGAGGCTATACCAGATCCATTTCCGGTCTATACCGCTTCCTTCGGAAACGAGGGGCTATGGCCGTCAAACTGCCAAACCCCAAGTATACGCCGAAACCCTACGAACAGATGCTGTATCCTGGCCAGCGGGTGCAGATCGATGTGAAATTCGTGCCGCAGTCCTGCATTGTCGGCCAACAGGAACCTACTCAGTGGTATCAATATACCTTTCTGGATGAATTCAGCCGCTTCCGTTATATAGAAGCCTTCCGGGAACACAGCACCTATTCCTCCGCTGTTTTCCTGCGACATGTGGTCAAAAAGTTCCCCTTTGCCATCGAGTGCGTTCAGACGGACAACGGCACTGAATTCACCAACCGCCTGCTCCCAAGGGGGAGTGACAAGCCAACACTCTTTGAACTGGAGCTTCAGCGCCTTGGCATCCGACACAAACTCATCCGGCCTTACACCCCCAGACACAATGGAAAAGTGGAGCGCAGTCACCGCAAGGACAATGAAGACTTCTATGCTTCCCATCGTTTTTACAGCTTTCAGGATTTTAAGGACCAGCTCGCTGTCAGGGAGAGGGCTTATAACAATTTCCCTATCCGTCCCCTCGCATGGCGATCCCCTAAACAGGTCTTATTTGCTTTTCATAATGTGTAACACATCATTGACAAATCTACATCCCGGCACTCTGTTGACCGTGACGGGCGTTGACTTCAAAAAATTTTGATTGAACTGTTGACAAACGCATAATTGCCGCATACACTAATCATATCAAAATAATTTAATGTGAGATGAAAACATGGGGAAAGCATATCAAGAGCAGGCAAAGGTATTCAAGGCCCTCTGTGACCCTAAGCGGCTTGCAATCCTGGAACAGTTAAGGAGCGGTGAAAAGTGTGCTTGCGTCCTGCAAGAGCCATTGGATTTAACGCAGTCCGGCCTTTCCTACCACATGAAGATCCTCTGCGATTCTGGCATTGTTGTCAGTCGCCAGGAGGGTAAATGGACGCACTACCGCCTGAGTCCTGCTGGCAGGAACTATGCGGTGGAATTGCTGAAGAAGTTGACAACTCCAGACATGGAGCATGAGGGTACCTGTCCTCGTTGTGGATAGAAACGCCATCTAAGTAGATGGCGTTTCTATCGGCACGATACATCAAAATTTTTTGATATATTTTCTATCTATGGAAAGTGAGGCTTTTGTATGGGCGTGTGGGATTTCATTCAAGACCAGGTGCTTGGCATGAAATGGATGAATGAACTTCTTGGCGTTGGGCTGTCGGCGCTGGGCTTAGATGTAAATGGACGCATAGGCGGCAGTATTCAGTTTTTCATCTATGATGTTTTGAAAATCACGGTGCTGCTCTGTGTGCTGATTTTTACGATTTCCTATATCCAAAGTTATTTCCCTCCAGAACGGAGCAAACGCATTTTAGGGCGTTTCCGTGGGATTTGGGCAAATATCATTTCCGCTCTGCTGGGAACTGTAACGCCTTTTTGTTCATGCTCATCTATTCCGCTGTTTATTGGTTTCACAAGCGCGGGGCTTCCTTTGGGCGTGACATTTTCTTTTCTGATTTCGTCTCCAATGGTTGATTTAGGAAGTCTTGTCCTGCTCATGAGCATTTTCGGGGCAAAAGTGGCTGTTGTCTATGTGATCCTTGGGCTCGTGATTGCGGTAATCGGCGGTAGCATGATTGAAAAGTTGCGTATGGAAAAGTATGTTGAAAGTTTTGTACTTTCGGCTGGCAGCGTTGACATTGAGTCTCCAGACCTGGCGATCCGGGAACGGCTCACCTACGCAAAGGAACAAATGCTTGGCACATTCAAGAAAGTGTTTCCCTATATTTTAATCGGTGTCGGGATTGGCGCTGTGATCCACAACTGGATACCGGAAAGTTGGATCGAAATGGTGCTTGGCAGCAGTAATCCCTTTGGTGTGATCCTGGCTACTATCGTTGGTATTCCGATGTATGCGGATATTTTCGGTACAATTCCTGTTGCGGAGGCATTGCTTTCTAAGGGGGCACAACTCGGCACCGTCTTATCCTTTATGATGGCTGTTACTACCTTGTCTCTGCCGTCCCTTATCATGCTCCGCAAAGCCGTCAAGCCAAAACTGCTGGCGTTGTTTATCGCCATCTGCACCATTGGTATCGTCATCGTCGGCTATCTGTTCAATGTGTTCCAATTCATTTTGATTTAATTTTTAGGAGGTAATGAAACATGAGACTGTTCAGCAAGAAGAAAGAAGAACCCGCGTCCTGCTGCTGTGGCGGCAACTGCACCCCAGAAACGATGGCCCATGCAGAGGCGGTCAAGTCTTCCGGTGGCGTTAAGGTGCTTGGCTCCGGGTGCGCCAAGTGCAACGCTTTGGAGAAGGCCGCCCGTGAGGCGCTGGCCGAGTTGGGGATGGACACCGCGATCGACCATGTAACGGATTTCACGCAGATCGCCGCCTATGGCGTAATGACGACCCCCGCTCTTGTGGTAGATGGGAAGGTGGTATCTTATGGAAAGGTTTTGAAAAAAGACGAGGCCAAAGCCCTCATTCAGAAGGTAAGAGAATGATTTACCGCAACCCCATCCATGGCCGTCAATGGTCAAGATGAACGGCGCACAAGTGCGCCGCCATTGACCGCCCCGCCCGGTCTTGCTCTGCGGTCATCAAGGCGGGCAAGCCCCAAAGGTGCTTGCCCGCCTTCTTTGATTCTGGACTGCGGCCTTGTTCTTCCGGACAGCCGCCTTCAAGCACGCGTTCCCGTCTGCCTCGTTGATCTCTTCTGAAATTTTCTCACTCCTGAGCGGGACGGTCCAGCAGGCCGGAATAGGTCCGGCGGAAGGAGTCGAAGGTCCCCTCGTCCAGGGCCTGACGGATCCGGGCCATCAGCTCGTTATAAAAGTGCAGATTGTGGAGCACAGCCAGGCGCATGGCCAGCATCTCCCCCGCGGTCAGCAGGTGCCGGAGGTAGGCGCGGGAGAAGCTTCGGCAGGCGGGGCACTGGCAGGTCTCATCGATAGGCCGGGGATCCAGTTTGAACTTCTCGTTTTTGATGTTGATGGTCCCCTTCCAGGTGTACAGCTTGCCGTGGCGGGCGTTGCGGGCGGGCATGACGCAGTCGAAGAAGTCCACGCCCCGGGCCACGCCCTCGATGATGTTGGAGGGGGTCCCCACCCCCATCAGGTATCTGGGCTTGTCCTTGGGCATACTGGGCTCCACCGCGTCGATGATGTCGTACATCACCTGGGTGGGCTCCCCTACCGCCAGACCGCCGATGGCGAAGCCGTCGCAGTCCATGGGGGCGATGCGCTCCATGTGCTGCTGCCGGATGTCCGCATAGGTCCCCCCCTGGTTGATGCCGAAGAGCATCTGGCCGGGGTTGACGCAGTCCGGCTGGGCGTTGAGGCGCGCGTGCTCCGCGACACACCGCTCCAGCCAGCGGGTGGTGCGCTCTACGGAGGCCTGAACATACTCCCGGGGCGAGGGGTTTTCGATGCACTCGTCAAAGGCCATGGCGATGTCGCTGCCCAGGTTGGACTGGATCCGCATGGACTCCTCCGGACCCATGAAGATGCGCCGTCCGTCGATGTGGGAGGCGAAGGTCACTCCCGCCTCGGTGATCTTCCGCAGCCCGGACAGGGAAAACACCTGAAAGCCGCCGCTGTCGGTGAGCATCGGACCGTCCCACTGCATAAAGCGGTGCAGCCCGCCCATCTCCCGGACCACCCCATCCCCGGGGCGCAGATGCAGGTGATAGGTGTTGGACAGCTCCACCTGACAGCCGATCTCCTTCAGGTCGTGGGCGGACACCGCCCCCTTGATCGCCCCCTGGGTGCCCACGTTCATAAAGACGGGGGTCTGGACCGTGCCATGGGGACAGGTGAACACGCCCCGGCGGGCGTTTCCCTCGGTCTTGATCACTTCAAACACAAAAAAACTCCTTTGACGAGACCCGTCAGATCTCTGTATATTTTAATTGATTGGGACTCAGAAGATGGACATGACGCCGCCGATGCTCACAGGATATGGGGCGTTCCCCCTTTATCCCTTGGCAGCTCTCTCCCCTGTCACCGGCACACCGCGTTCAGCGGCGGCAGCCAGTATACCGCGGCATATCCATCCGCCGGCGTACTGGGTCGTTTTGTACTCTTGTATTTTACAAAAGAGAGGCGCAGCAGTCAAGACTGCCGCGCCTCTCGATCAAAATAAATCGCTGTGGGTTCCGGTCCTGGACAGCAGCAGAAGGAGTTCTTCCTCCCGGTACTGATACACCAGAAGCCAATCAGGCGTGATGTGGCACTCACGGAAGCCGCCATAGTCGCCAGTCAAAAGATGGTCCTTGTACTTCTCGTCGAGTTTCATTCCGTTGGCAAGCTGTTCAATCACCGCAAATATGAGCCGCTGATCGTAGCCACGCCTTTGAACCAGCTTCATATCCTTCCTGAAGCGGGTGGACATTCTTACATCATACTTCATTCAGCGCCCTCATTAAATCATCCATGCTGCTGAAGGTTTCATATTTCTCAGGGTGGTTCACCATATCTTCAGCTTCTTTCATGGCTGCGATGGTATCTGCATTGGGAACCTCGCGCTGTATGCTGAAGGGGATACAGTTCTCTCTGATAGACTGACGCAGAAAAATATTGATCGCGGTGGACAGATCCATTCCAAAGTCTGCGAACAGCTCCTGGGCCTTCGCCTTCACATCGGCGTCCAGGGAAATGCTTGTCGATACTTTCGCCATTTGAGGTCACTCCTTTCTTATCCTTACTATACGCAATTTTTGCCCAGTTGTCAATATGATATACATATAATTTGGCAAACTCGCCAGCTATCAGCCCTCTGACAAGTTCGGTATCTGGTCTCCAATGAACATGGCGTCGCCAAAGCTGAAGAAGCGGTAGCGTTCCTTCACCGCCTCCTCATAGGCGGCCAGAACGTGCTCCCGCCCGGCCAGGGCGGACACCAGCATGATCAGGGTGGACTGGGGCAGGTGGAAGTTGGTGATCAGGGCGTCCAGCACCTTGAAGCGGTAGCCGGGATAGATGAAGATGCTGGTCCAGCCCGCCGACTCCTTCAACGTCCCGTCCTCTGCGGCAAAGCTCTCCACCGTCCGGCAGGAGGTGGTCCCCACGCAGATCACCCGGCCGCCGTTCCGCTTGGTCTCATTGATGGTCCGGGCGGTCTCCTCCGGGATCATGCAGTATTCCGAGTGCATCTCGTGCTCCGAGATGTCCTCCGCCTTCACCGGCCGGAAGGTGCCCAGCCCCACATGGAGGGTGACATAGCACAGCTTGACCCCCATCTCCTGGATCTGCCGGAGCAGCTCCGGGGTGAAGTGCAGCCCGGCGGTGGGGGCGGCGGCGGAGCCGTTGATCTTGGAATAGACGGTCTGATACCGCTCGTTGTCCTGAAGCTCCTCCTTGATGTAGGGCGGCAGGGGCATTTTGCCCAGCTCCTCCAGCACCTCCAAAAAGATCCCCTGGTAGTGGAAGCGCACCAGACGGTTCCCGCCGGACACCTCCGCCTCCACCGTGGCGGTGAGGCGTCCCTCGCCGAAGGACACCTGGGCCCCCGGCTTCAGCTTCCGGCCCGGGCGGACCAGACACTCCCAGAGGCCGTCTCCCTTGTCGGTCAGCAGCAGCACCTCGCAGGCGCCGCCCCCGGGGAGGCGGTGTCCGATCAGCCGGGCGGGCAGCACCCGGGAGTTGTTCAGCACCAGGCAGTCCCCCGGCCGCAGCAGCTGGGGCAGCTCATAAAAATGCCGGTGGGTGGTCTTTCCGGTCTGCTTGTCCAGGGTCAGGAGCCGGGAGGTGTCCCGGCGCTCCAGAGGGGTCTGAGCGATCAGCTCCTCCGGAAGGTAAAAATCAAAATCTGAGGTTTTCAATGGTCATACGCCTTTCTGTCCGTCCGGCTCACCGCACCACGGCGCCGGGATAGTAAAATTCAATGATCTCATCATAGGAAAAGCCGCGCTCCGCCATGGCCCACGCACCGTACTGGCTCAGGCCCAGCTGATGCCCGTTTCCGGAGCCCTGGAAGGTGAAGCTCCCGCCGTGCACCGTTACCCGCGTGCCGGAGGGGACGTCCGGGGAGCCTCCCTCCCCCGCCTCCTCCACCGGGCGGATATTGCCGGAGCCGGAAATGGAATACAGCTTCTCCCCAGATACCTGGGAGACGGTCCCGCCGCCGCTGATGACAAAGTAGTCCTTTCCCGGGTCCAGCGCTCCGCCGCTCCCGCTCTGGCCCCCGGAGCCGGCCGCCTTCCCGTTGACCGTGAAGCGGATGGACGGGACCCCGAAGGCGCTCCGGATCTTCTCCGGCTTCAGGGTGTTGCTCTGTCCGTTTTCATAGAACACCTTGACCTGGATCACGTTCCCCAGCTCAGAGTAGGTGAGCTCCAGGGAGTCGATCCCGCTCCCGGCGGCGTACCCCTTGGAGAGGAGCTGCTGTACCAGCTCCTCCTCCGAATAGGACACCGTCCAGGAGGAATAGGGATTTTTTCCGCTCAGGTCCGCCTCATAGGGGTCGGTCACGCCCTTCAGGTAGGGGTAGTCCTCCAGGGAGGAGCCCCAAACATGGTAGACGCTCTCACTGGCTCCGCCGTGGCTGGAGGAGTAGAACGCCTCGATGACCTGTCCGTCATACCGGGCGTACTCCCCCGCCGTCTCTTCCACCGCCCGGTCGGTGCGGTCATTGGCCTGATAGCTGGCATTGTTGGGACCGGCCCCGTAGTAGACCTGACAGTCGGTGGTGTTGCACACATCGAAGTGATAGGATGTGTGCCGGCTGCTGCGGAGGTTGTTGTAGGCATAGCTGCGGGCGCACACCGCCTGGACCTTCAGGGCCTCCAGGGGCCAGCTGTTGCTCATCTCGTAAGGGATCACGCCCTTGAGATAGGTCTCCAGGTCCACGATGTTCACCACGGTCAGGTCCCCGCCGCCGATGCGCTCATAGCGGAACCCGCCGTAATAGCGGTTGCCCTTGAACCAGGTGCGGACCTCATCCTCTCCGGTGACGTCGGGCAGCACGCCAAGGGCCAGGCCGTCCCCGCCGTCAAACTGGAACAGGATCTCGTCCGTCCCCGTCCGGGTCACGTTCACCCCATAGCTGCTGGTCCCAACGATGGTCCCCTCCCCCAGGCGGCTCTGGGCGTCCTCAGCCTCCTCCCGGGTGGCGTAGGCCCCGCTTCGGACCTGGTACTCCCCGTCGATCCAGGCGGGAAAGCCGTCCCGGTAGTCCTCCGCCGCCCGGGCCGCCTCCTCATAGGAGGCGCAGGTCTCCACCTGGAGGTGATAGCTTCCGATCACCGCGCCGCCATTGTCGGAATTGGCATAGGAGGAGCCGTTGACCCAGGTGTTCTGGGCCTTGACCACGGTGATCCTGGTCTCTTTAGAGCCGGTCCTGCCCAGCTCCACAAAGTCCAGGTCCCGGTCAAAGTAGCCCAGCCGGTACCCGGCGCCGTATCCGGTGTTGTTCTCCAGGTTGGCGTTGACCAGCGCGCCCGAGCCATAGGCCAGCCCCACCTGGATCGGATCCGCCTCCGTTCCGGCCGCCTGTGCCGCCGGGGTCACCAGCGCCGCGGCCAGAAAAACGGCGGCAAGCCGTGTAAAGATTCCCTTCATCGTATCTCCCATTTCTCTGTTTCGTATTGACACCCGCTTGCAAACATGATAGGATAAACCCAAGTTTGTGCAAGATAGAGGTAGCGGCCGACATCAGTAAGCGTGGCCAGGGAGCCGGTTCCCGTCCATCCACGCCCAAAGGGAAGGCCGCCGAAGGGCCCCCCTGCCCGGAGGGGGCGGGCCCTGGTCGCCGGGTCAACAGCCTTTCGACTGTCATCAGGGTGGTACCCTGATGGAGCGCTGTCTGCTTTTGTAAACATTTTGCCGGCCGGTCTGAAGCCAGACCTCAGCTGACATTATAGTACAAAATCAGCCGCTTGAAAAGCCGCTGATTTCTTTTTTTCTTGCGGAAACGATTTCCGGGACACATCGATCTCGGCAGAGGGGCATACAATGGCCCTGAGCTGTTATGGAGGTAGTTGAAAATGGAAAAGAAGTACAAAGTAGGTATCATCGGCGCCACCGGCATGGTGGGTCAGCGCTTCGTCACCCTGATGGAGAACCATCCCTGGTTCCAGCTGACCGTCCTGGCCGCCAGCCCCCGCTCCGCCGGGCAGCCTTATGAGAAGGCCGTGGCAGGCCGCTGGGCCATGGATACCCCCATCCCCGCTGAGGCCAAGGAGCTTGTGGTGATGGACGCCCAGGCTGACGTGGAAAAGATCGCAGGCATGGTGGACTTTGTGTTCTGCGCCGTGGATATGAAGAAGGACGAGATTCGCGCTCTGGAGGAGCGCTACGCCAAGGCCGAGTGCCCTGTGGTGTCCAACAACTCCGCCCACCGCTGGACGGAGGACGTGCCCATGGTGGTGCCCGAGATGAACCCGGAGCACCTGGAGGTCATCGCCGCCCAGCGCAAGCGCCTGGGCACCCAGCGCGGCTTCATCGCCGTCAAGTCCAACTGCTCCATCCAGTCCTACGCCCCCGCCCTGCACCCCCTGCTGAAGTACGGGATCGACAAGGTGCTGGTGTGTACCTATCAGGCCATCTCCGGCGCGGGCAAGACCTTCGAGCGCTGGCCCGAGATGGTGGATAACCTGATCCCCTACATCGGCGGCGAGGAGGAGAAGAGCGAGCAGGAGCCCCTGAAGGTCTGGGGCAAGGTGGAGAACGGCAAAATTGTGAACGCCGCGGGCCCCGCCATCACCGCCCAGTGCCTCCGCGTCCCCGTGTCCAACGGTCACACCGCCGCCGTGTTCGTCTCCTTCCAGGGCGAGGCTCCCTCCATGGAGCAGATCAAGGCCGACTGGGCCGGCTTCAAGGGCCGCGCGCAGGAGCTGGGGCTCCCCTCCGCCCCCAAGCAGTTCCTCCACTACTTTGAGGAGCCCGACCGTCCCCAGGCCAAGCTGGACCGGGAGCTGGAGGGCGGCATGGCCATCTCTCTGGGCCGCCTGCGTCCTGACACTCAGTACGACTATAAGTTTGTGGGTCTGAGCCACAACACCCTCCGGGGCGCCGCCGGAGGCGCGGTCCTGCTGGCCGAGCTGCTGTGCGCCGAGGGCTATATGGACCGCAAGTAATACCACGGCCTCATGAGGAATTAGGAATGAGGAATTAGGAGTTAGGAATTGTGTGGCAAAAGACAAGAAAGCTGTCTGCGCCGAACGCCAAAGCTCCCATCTTCTAACTCCTGATCTGTAACATTGTCAGGCTGTCAGGCATAAAAATTCCTAATTCCTAACTTCTAATTCCTAATTCAAAGCGTGGATCGAACGCCAAGCAGTCTGTCCGCACCGAACGCCGAGGCTCCGAGTTTCTAACTCCTGATTTGCAAAATTACCAAGCCGTCCGGCATAAAATTCCTAATTCCTAACTTCTAATTCCTAACTCAAAGAAAGGGTGCTTTTTATGCGAACTCCTGTCTTTACCGGAAACTGTGTGGCCATCGCCACTCCCTTCGACGCCAGCGGTACCATCAACTACGACGCCTTCGGCCGCCTTATTGACGCGCAGATCGCCGGCGGCGTGGACGCCATCTGCGTCTGCGGCACCACCGGCGAGTCGGCCACCATGACCATTCGGGAGCACATCGCCGCCGTGGAGTACTGCGTCAAGCGGGTCGATCACCGGGTAAAGGTCATCGCCGGCGCGGGGAGCAACGACACCACCGCCGCCGTCTACCTCTCCCTCCACGCCCAGGACTCCGGGGCTGACGCCCTGCTCCACGTCACCCCCTACTACAACAAGTGCAGCCAGGCCGGACTGATCAAGCACTATGAGTACATCGCCGACCGGGTGGACCTGCCGGTGATCCTCTATAACGTGCCCAGCCGTACCGGCGTCTCCTTCACGGCGGAGACCTATCAGGTGCTGTCTCAGAACCCCAAGATCAACGGCGTCAAGGAGGCCAGCGGAAACTTCTCCCTCCTGGCACATACCCGCCATCTGTGCGGCGATGACTTCTACATCTGGTCGGGCAATGATGACCAGGTGGTGCCCATGATGTCCCTGGGGGCCAAGGGCGTGATCTCTGTGGCCTCCAACATCATCCCCGAGGTCATGGTGAAGATGACCCACCTGTGTCTGGACAACGACTTCGCCTCCGCCTCCAAGCTCCAGATCGAGTACATGGACCTGATCGATGCTCTGTTCTGTGATGTCAACCCCATCCCGGTGAAGGAGGCGCTGAACCTTCTGGGCATGGAGGCTGGCCCCGTACGTCTCCCCCTGTGCGAGATGGAGGAGAAGAACAAGGCCCGTCTGCGCGCCGCTATGCAGGCAAAGGGACTGCTGTAAAGGAAGGTAACCTGTCATGCTGAAGATAATCATTTCCGGATGCAGCGGCCACATGGGCCGCGTGGTGGAGTCCATCTGCGCTGCCGACCCGGCGGTGCAGGTGGCGGCGGGCTTTGATGTGCTGGGCAGCAGTGACCGGGAGTTTCCGGTGTACTCCTCCCCCAGCCAGTTCACCGGCGAGGCGGACGCGGTCATCGACTTCTCCTCCCCCGCCGCGCTGGACGGCCTGCTGGACTTCGCCAGACGCACCGGGACCCCGCTGGTGCTGGCCACCACCGGCTACACCCCGGAGCAGGTGGCCCAGATCGGCGCCGCCGCCCTGGAGGTCCCCATCTTCCGCTCCGCCAATATGTCCCTGGGCATCAATGTGCTGCTGGAGCTGGTCAAGAAAGCCGCTTCCGTGCTGGGGGACAGCTACGACATTGAGATCGTGGAGCGGCACCACCGCCGTAAGGTGGATGCCCCCAGCGGCACCGCCCTGATGATCGCCGATGCGGCCGCCTCTGCCTGCGGGCATGAGAGTGAGTATGTTTTTGAGCGCCACTCCGTCCGCCAGCCCCGGGACAAAAAGGAAATCGGCATCTCCGCCGTCCGAGGCGGTACCATCGTGGGCGAGCATGAGATCATCTTTGCCGGACACGATGAGATCATGGAGATCCGCCACACCGCCCTCTCCCGGGAGATCTTCGCCCAGGGGGCCGTGGAGGCCGCCAAGTTCATGGCGACGGTGAAGACGCCGGGTCTGTATGACATGAGCCAGCTGGTAAAATAATCAAAAAACTACTTCCCGCACAAGCGGGAAGTAGTTTTTCAACTCGCTTAAGCGACTTTCGCGGAAGCGAAAGGAATAGCCACCCGCTCTGCGGGTGAGGTTAAAAATTTAAAAAGAG
>CABIYX010000053.1 GCA_902363045.1 Clostridiales bacterium | reverse complement strand
ACATCACCTATTACAACTTCCGCCGCCTCCAGCGCGGCCTGGGTGTGCGGACCCCTATGGAAGTCCATGACCGTCTGCTGGCTGCATAGCACCCAGCACCATATGGTATGCAGGAAGGATTTTCATGCGTAAAATGTAAATTATTTCGCTGTCTACTTGACGGGGTGCACACCATGTTGTCCAGAAGATTGATATGGGTGCATTTCAGAGGCGTATCCTGCAAGCTGCCGGCGTTGACAGCGTAGGAGTGATTCTGTGAGGTGATCTCAATCCTTCCGGTCCGCAGGTCCTTGACCGGATGGTTTCCGCCCCGGTGTCCGAATTTCAGCTTGTACGTCTCCGCACCGTAGGCCAGCGCGAGGAGCTGATGTCCCAGGCAGATCCCAAACATCGGGTACTTCCCGCGCAGCTGGTGTATGGTGTCGATGACCGGGGGGACATCCGTCGGGTCCCCCGGCCCGTTGGAGAGGAAGACAACGTCCGGCCGCAGTTCTTCGATGTGCTCTGCCGGGGTGTTCCAGGGGACGATCGTCACGTCGCACCCCCTTGCGTTCAAGGATCGGACGATATTCAGTTTCATACCGCAATCATAAGCAACCACATGAAATTGGTGATCCGTTGCTGCTGCTTGCCAAATCTTTCCGCAGCTGACCCGCGGCACCGCATCGTTCGCGATATGGGCGCTGCGGATTTTCTCCAAGCCAGACTCCCGGGGCGTATCCGCAGCGGTGATCAAGCATCTGCGGCTGCCCTTGTCCCGAATCGAGCGGGCCAGCTTACGGGTATCGATCCCGGAGATGCCGGAGATCTGATATCGGTCCATGACCTAGGCCGGGGACCGCTCACTTCTGAAATTTGAGGGGAGATCGTTATATTCCCGGACGATCACAGCACCGATGGTGGGGACCTTTGTCTCATAGTCATCGGCAGCCATACCGTAATTTTCGATAAAAGGATAGGTCATGACCACGGCCTGGTCGGTGTAGGAGGGGTCAGAAAGGATCTCCTGATGTCCCACCATCGAGGTATTGAATACCAGTTCCAGCACCTTTTCTCCGATGTATCCAAAGGCAGAGCCCAGATATTCTTCGCCGTCTTCCAAAATCAACTTTCTGTTATAATAATCAATCAATCATTTTTCTCTCCTTCCAATGCAGCTGCGAGGAACCCTTGAAACAACGAATGGGGGCGGTTGGGGCGGCTCTTGAATTCGGGGTGATACTGTACGCCCACATAGAAGGGTCTGTCGCTCAGCTCTACCGCTTCCACCAGCCGTCCATCAGGGGAAAGACCGCTCATGGTCAGTCCCGCCGCCTGCATGGCCTCCCGATAGTCGTTGTTGAATTCATAGCGGTGGCGGTGGCGCTCCCGGATTTGAGTACTCCCATAGCACCGCGCCATGGTTGTTCCGGTGGCGATCGCACAGGGATAGCCGCCCAGGCGGAGGGTGCCGCCTTTGTCGATGTCCTCGCTCTGACCGGGCATGAAGTCGATGACCTTATGAGGGCACTCCGGGGCAAATTCACCCGAATCAGCATCAGCAATACCAAGCACATGACGGGCAAATTCGATAACCGCGATCTGCATCCCCAGGCAGATGCCCAGATAGGGGATATTGTGCTCCCTGGCATACTGGGCTGCCAAGATCATCCCCTGGATGCCTCGGCTTCCGAAGCCGCCCGGGACGAGGATTCCGTCAAGGGGAGCGAGAAGCTCCTCCTGGGTCTCTTCTGTGACGGTTTCCGAGTCGATCCATCGGATGTCCACCACCGCGCCAAGGGCAAACCCGGCGTGGCGCAGGGCCTCCGCGACAGAGAGGTAGGCATCGTGGAGCTGCACATACTTTCCCACAAGGCCGATGGTCACCGATCTGCTGCGGCTTTTGATGGCAGCAACCATCGCCTGCCACTCGCGCAGATCCGGCTCGGGCGTGGACAGCCACAGCTCCCGGCAGACCACTGCGGACAGATTCGACTGTTCCAAATAGAGGGGGGCCTCATAGAGAATGGGAAGGGTCAGGTTCTCTATGACACAGTCCGGCTTCACATTGCAGAAGTTCGCGATCTTGCGGAAGATTTCCAGGTCTGTGATGGGCTCGTCACAGCGCAGAACAATGATGTCCGGGGCAATCCCCAGCCCCTGCAACTCTTTTACGGAGTGCTGGGTGGGCTTAGATTTGTGCTCTCCAGACGCTTTCAGATAGGGGACCAGAGTGACATGGATGAACAGGGCGTTCCCCGGCCCCACCTCATGGCCCACCTGCCGGATGGCTTCAATAAAGGGCTGGCTCTCGATGTCGCCGATGGTCCCGCCGATCTCCGTGATGACCACATCGGCCTCAGCCTTGCTGCCCACATTGTAGATAAAGCGCTTGATCTCGTCCGTGATGTGTGGAATGGTCTGTACAGTGGTCCCCAGATATGCGCCCCGGCGCTCCTTAGATATGACGTTGGAATAGACCTTTCCAGTGGTCAGGTTGGAATATTGGTTCAGGTCCTCATCAATGAACCGCTCGTAGTGCCCCAGATCCAGATCCGTCTCAGCTCCGTCCTCGGTGACATAGACCTCACCGTGCTGATAGGGACTCATGGTGCCGGGGTCCACATTGATGTATGGGTCCAGCTTCTGGGCCGCTACCTTCAGCCCCCTGGCCTTCAGCAGCCGCCCCAATGAGGCCGCTGTGATCCCCTTCCCCAATCCAGAAACAACGCCGCCCGTCACGAAAACATACTTTGTCATGTGCCATCCTCCCACAGAAAACTTAAAAAAGAGAAGGCGTCCATCAGGGGACAGAAGTCCCTTGATGAACACCTTCGTTCAACAGGTGGTATTTTACTGCGGCTGACAGCGATTTGTCAACCTGAGTTTTCACAATTCTGCCCGCTGCTGCACACAGGATCTCTGTGCTATTTATAAGTTTTGATGACCGCTTCTGCGGCCTCCCGCTTGGAGATGCGCTGATCCATGGATTGCTTTTCGATATAGCGGTGGGCCTCCGGCTCTGTCATGCCGAGGCACTCGATCAACAGCCACTTGGCCCGGTTGACCAGACGGATCTCCTCGATCTTCTCCTCCACTGTGGCCTGCTTTGCCTCCATCTGGCGCATCCGCTCCCGGGTGGCGCAGAGGATCCGCAGATTCTGCGCCACCATCTGCATATTGGTGGGCTTGGACAACGTGAGCACGCCGTAGCTGACGACCTTTGCGTATATATCATCAAATTGATCGTTCCGGACCAGCAGCAGGACCCCGGCCCCGCTTCCGGTACAAATATCCACCGCCAGACGCATCCCAAAGTCATCCGGCAGCGGAGCGTTGATGAGCACAATATCAAACGCCGCTTCCGCAATTTTGCGGCGGGCTTCTCCGATACTGTGTACCGTTGTCACCGGCCAGTAATCTGTCACAGGGAGCAGCGGCATGATCTTGGTGGCAAAACTGTCGGAAGACGAAACGATCAGTACGCTGTATGTCCGCTCCTGAAAGACCATGTTCTCTCCTCCTTTCGCCTGGACCCGGCAGGCTTCTCACCGATGGCAATAGGCAGAGACTACGGTTTTCGGAAGATGCTCGTTGACAAAGGAACTTGCCTCGGCCAGTGCGGCGGCTTCATACAGAGAGCCGGGCAGCTTTTTCAGTCCCTCCAGCACCTCGGCGGGAGCGGTATAGACATTGAAATCAGAAGCGGGGGGAAGCTGCAGGTCATGCCCAATCCCATACATTCCGGCGTAGATCAGGAGTGCGTAGGCAAGGTACGGATTGGCCGTCGGATCGGCAGAGCGCAGCTCGGCCCGGCGGTATTCGCCCACCGCTGCCGGGATACGGATCAGCTGGGAGCGGTTTTCCGCCGACCATGTCACATAGCGCGGGGCCTTGTCGTGACCGAGGCGGCAGTAGGACTCCTCACATGGGTTCAGGAACAGCGTCATCTCACAGATGTTCGCCAGGATCCCCGCGATCACGCTGGGCAGCGGCTGGGAAAGCCCATCACATTTAACAGAGACATTGATGTGCATCCCATTTCCATCCCAGTCCGCCAGCGGCTTGGGGGAAAAGCTGGCACAAAGGCCGTTCTGGGCGGCCACGGTGCGGACAACTGTGTGGAAGGTGACAGCGTTGTCAGCAGCCATAAGGGGGTCTGAATACCGGAAGTCGATCTCATTCTGGCCCGGGCCGCTTTCGTGATGCGAACTCTCAGGCTGGATCCCCATCTGCTCCAGCATCAGGCAGATCTCCCGGCGGATCGATTCCCCCTTGTCATCTGGCGCAATGTCCATATAGCCGGCCCGGTCGTATGGGATCTTTGTGTCGTTGCCCTGTTCATCGACTCGAAACAGATAGAACTCCATCTCGGCGCCGAACGCAAACCGGAAGCCCCTGGCGTCGGCCTGCGCCACCGCCTGTTTGAGGATGCTTCTGGTATCCCGCTCAAAGGGCCGGCCGTCCGGGTAGGAGATGTCACAGAACATCCGCACCACCTTGCCCTGTTCTGGGCGCCAGGGGAGCTGGATCAGGGTGGAGGGGTCCGGGTGGAGCAGAAGATCGGATCGAATCTCGCCGCCGAATCCATCCACTGCCGATGCGTCAAAGGCGATCCCGTATGCAAAGGCGCGCTTGAGCTCGCTGGGCATGATGGCTACATTGTGCTGCTTTCCATAGACATTGCAGAAGGCTAGACGGATAAATTTGATGTCCTCCTCCTGAACGAACTGTATCACTTCTTCCGGCGTGTACTTCACGTTCCCACCCGCTTCCTTTCCTTCAAGACGAATCTGACCGGCTTCGCGCTGGGTTCAGCGCGATATTTCCCGGATGTTGAACACTTTTCGGGAGAAAGATCCCTGTTTGTCGGTTAGAATACGAGAAAACCGTCCGTTTTGCAAGTCCGTAATTTGCCAAAAAATAGCTGGCTGAAAAAAACCATTTTTGACAGATTGACAGTTGACTTTTCCTGCTCCAGGATGTATATTTTGCGGTGTTGAGAGACATTGGCGTCTCGAAGGCAGGACCTTCGTAACGCCAATGTCCTTTTTTATTTTCTGAAGGGGAGATCTGTTATGACGACTGTACCGGAAATGTTCGGAAGCATGGTCTTCGACAGCCGCGTGATGAAGGCGCGCCTGTCCGGGGAGGTATATCACTCTCTGAAGCGTACCATTCAAAACGGGACCAGACTGGATCTATCCGTGGCCAATGCGGTGGCCGACGCCATGAAGGACTGGGCTGTCGAAAACGGCGCGACCCACTTCACCCATTGGTTCCAGCCCCTGACCGGGATCACCGCGGAAAAGCACGACAGCTTCATCACTCCCGCGCCAGACGGCAGAGTGCTCATGGAGTTCTCCGGCAAGGAGCTGATCCGCGGAGAGCCGGACGCCTCCTCCTTCCCCTCCGGCGGTCTGCGGGCCACCTTCGAGGCCCGGGGCTACACCGCCTGGGATCCCACCAGCTATGCGTTCATCAAGGGCAAGACCCTCTGCATCCCAACCGCCTTCTGCTCCTACGGCGGGGAGGCGCTGGATAAGAAAACGCCTCTTCTGCGCAGTATGGAGGCGCTGAACTGTCAGGCCCTCCGGGTACTGAAGCTGTTCGGCAACGACGAGGTCAGACGTGTGACCCCCTCTGTCGGTCCAGAGCAGGAATATTTCCTGATCGACAAGGCTCTGTATGAGCAGCGCAAGGACCTGATCTATACCGGCAGGACCCTGTTCGGCGCCAAGCCCCCCAAGGGGCAGGAGCTGGACGATCACTACTTTGGCTCCATCAAGCCCCGTGTCGCCGCCTTCATGGAGGAGCTGAACACTGAGCTGTGGAAGCTGGGTATCTTGGCCAAAACGGAGCACAATGAGGTAGCCCCCGCTCAGCATGAGCTTGCTCCCATCTACACCACGACCAATCTGGCCACGGACCAGAACCAGCTAACCATGGAGATCATGCAGCGGGTGGCGGCCAAGCACGACATGGTGTGCCTGCTCCACGAAAAGCCCTTTGCCGGAGTCAATGGCAGCGGCAAGCACAACAACTGGTCCCTCTCCACCGACACCGGTGTGAATCTGCTCTCTCCCGGTGATACCCCCCACGAAAACGCCCAGTTCCTGCTGTTTCTGGCGGCGGTGATCCAGGCGGTGGACGACTATCAGGGGCTGCTGAGAGCTTCTGTCGCGACGGCCGGAAACGACCACCGCCTGGGGGCCAACGAGGCGCCCCCCGCCGTGATCTCGATGTTTCTGGGGGATGAGCTGACCGCTGTACTAGACGCCATCGAGACCGATTCTGCCTATGCCGGTGTGGAAAAGAAGAAAATGAAGCTGGGCGTGGACGTGCTTCCCCGCTTTCTCCGGGACACCACGGACCGCAACCGCACCTCGCCCTTTGCCTTTACCGGCAACAAATTTGAATTCCGGATGCTGGGTTCTTCTAACTCCATCGCCTGCGCCAACATCATGCTCAACGCCGCGGTGGCCCAGTCCCTGAAGCTCTATGCGGACGAGCTGGAGCGGGCTGAGGACTTCAACGCTGCCCTGCATGAGCTGATCAAGCGTGCCATCCAAGCGCATAAGCGGATCATCTTCAACGGAAATGGCTATGACGATGCGTGGATCCGGGAGGCCACGGAGGAGCGGGGCCTGCTGAACCTGCGCACCACACCGGACGCGATCCCCGAGCTTCTGAAAGCGAAGAATGTGGAGATGCTGACGGCCCACAAAGTCTATACCGAAGCGGAGCTGCGCTCCCGGTATGAGATTATGCTGGAAAATTACTGCAAAACGGTGTGCATTGAGGCCCAGACCATGAGCGACATGGCCCGGAAGCAGATCCTGCCCGCTGTTGCCCGCTATGCCGCGGATGTGGCCCGGGACGCCGCCGGCAAGAAAGCCCTGGATGCTGGGCTCAGTTGTGCCTATGAAACAAAGCTGGTCAAAAAGCTGACGGCGGTGATCGAGAGCATCGACGCCAGAACTGACGCACTGGACAGCGTAATTGCCAAACTCAGGACCATTTCCGATGTGACCGAGGAGGCCAATTTCATCCGGGACGAGTTGCTCTCCCGTATGACGGAGCTGCGGGCCGCAGCCGACGAGGCGGAAATCTTGACCGAGGAGCGCTGCTGGCCCTTCCCCACTTACGGCGATCTGCTGTTCAGCGTCAAGTGATCCTGGCATAAAGCGAGACGGCCCATTTTCCCGGCGGACCGGGGCAGACATCCACAACATACAAAAGCGTTTGAGAAGAGAGAAGTACCGCAAGAGTTCACCCACAGAGAGCGCGGGACGGTGAGAGCCGCGCGGCAGAGCTTGCGGGAATAACACTTTTCGAGCTGCGATCTGAAAGGAGCAATCCAAGTAGGTGAGCCGGATCACCGCCCGTTACGCGGCAGGGCCCCACTGTGCGGCCCGTAAACGAGTACAAATACAGGTGGCACCGCGAGAACAGCACTTGCCCTGTTGAATGCTGATGATGATGTTTAGGAGGTCAATACGATGTGTTCTATCATGGGCTACTGCTCGGAAGCTGCCGACTATGCGCGGTTCAAAAACGGTTTTGACAGGACCATATCCCGGGGGCCGGACGACAGCCGGATCGTGGATACGGGAAATGGGCTGCTGGGGTTTCACCGGCTGGCCATTATGGGCTTACAGCCGGAGGGGATGCAGCCCTTTGCGCTGGACGGCAGCTATGTGGTCTGTAACGGTGAGATCTACGGCTTTGAGACGTTGAAGCAGGCGCTTCAGGAAAAGGGCTATACGTTCCAAAGCGGGTCTGACTGTGAGATCCTGCTCCCGCTGTATCGGGAATACGGCGTGGAGATGTTTCGGATGCTGGATGCGGAGTTTGCGTTGATCTTATACGACGGAGATACCAAAAGCTATATCGCCGCCCGGGACCCCATCGGTATCCGTCCGCTCTACTACGGTTACGACCCCTCCGGGACCATCGTCTTTGCCAGTGAGCCCAAAAACCTGGTGGGGCTCTGTGAGAAGATCATGCCGTTTCCGCCGGGACACTACTACAAGGATGGAAAATTTGTCTGCTACCGGGACATCACCGCCGTCAAGGAGGTGTGCCGGGACGATCTGGATACCGTGTGCACAGCAATCCGGGAAAAGCTGATCGCCGGCATCAAAAAGCGTCTGGTGTCCGACGCCAAGGTCGGCTTCCTCCTCAGCGGCGGTCTGGACTCCTCGCTGGTGTGCGCGGTGGCGCAGAAATGCTCCGACCGGCCCATCCGCACCTTTGCCATCGGCATGAGCGAGGACGCCATTGATCTGAAGTATGCCAGAGAGGTGGCAGACTACATCGGAAGCCAGCATACGGAGGTCTATATGACGCCGGAGGAGGTGCTGGACTCACTGGAGACAGTGATTGCCCTGCTGGGCACCTATGACATCACCACCATCCGGGCCAGCATGGGGATGTATCTGGTCTGCAAGGCCATCCACGAAC
This sequence comes from Clostridiales bacterium, assembly GCA_902363045.1. Lineage (GTDB taxonomy): Bacteria > Bacillota > Clostridia > Oscillospirales > Oscillospiraceae > Lawsonibacter. The sequence goes on along the minus strand of CABIYX010000053.1, from coordinate 5,360 downwards.
AGACCGACATCCGGGTCCTGCTGACCGGAGAGATCAGCGACGAGCTGTTTGGCTATAAATACACCGACTTTGCCCCGTCGGCGGAGGAGTTTCAGAAGGAAGCGGTCAAGCGTATCCGGGAATTGCATATGTACGATGTGCTTCGGGCCGACCGGTGCGTCTCCGTCAACTCCCTGGAGGCCCGGGTCCCCTTCGGAGACCTGGACTTTGTGGAGTATGTGATGGGCATTGACCCGGAGCGGAAGCTGAACAAGTACGGGAAGGGAAAATATCTGCTTCGCCGCGCCTTTGAGGGGGACTACCTGCCCCACAGCATCCTCTACCGGGAGAAGGCCGCTTTTTCCGACGCCGTGGGCCATTCCATGGTGGATTACCTGAAGGACTATGCGGAGCGCCGCTATACCGATGAGGAATTTGAGAAAAAGCGCCTGGCCTACGGCCACGCCCGGCCCTTTACCAAAGAATCCCTTCTGTATCGCGAGATCTTTGAAGCATACTATCCCGGCCAGAGCGGGATGATCGTGGACTTTTGGATGCCAAACAGAAGCTGGAAGGGCTGCAATGTGAACGATCCGTCCGCGCGGGTGCTGGCCAACTACGGCGACAGCGGAAAATAACAAGGGAGGATACAGGCAATGCAAAAGCTGAAACAGATCTATGAGGGAAAGGCCAAAAAGGTCTATGAGACGGACGATCCGGAACTCTACATCGTGGACTACAAGGATGACGCCACCGCCTTCAACGGGCTGAAAAAGGGGACCATCGCAGGAAAGGGCGTCATTAACAACCGGATGAGCAACCTTTTGATGCAGGTACTGGAAAAAAACGGTGTCCCTACCCATTTTGTGCGGGAGCTGAGCCAGCGGGAGACTCTGGTCAGGAAGGTGTCCATCGTCCCGCTGGAGGTCATCGTCCGCAACATCGCCGCCGGCTCCTTCTCCAAGCGGTACGGTGTCGCGGAGGGGCTGGTGTTTGACGAGCCCGTTCTCGAGTTCTCCTATAAAAACGACGCGCTGGGGGATCCTCTGCTCAACACCAGCCACGCGCTGGCCCTGAAGCTGGCTACCCCCGCTGAAATCGAGACCATCAAGGGCTATGCGCTGAAGATTGACCGCATTTTACAGCGCTTTTGGGCCGAGTGCGGCGTGACGCTGGCAGACTTCAAGCTGGAGTTTGGCAGGACCTCGGATGGCAGGATCATTCTGGCGGACGAGATCAGCCCCGATACCTGCCGCCTGTGGGACTCCGCAACCGGGGAAAAGCTGGACAAGGACCGCTTCCGCCGGGACCTGGGCGGCGTGGAGGAGGCATACGCCGAAATCATGAAGAGGCTGGTGGAACATGGTGCAAATTAAACAGGTCGTTCCCAAGGAACACCACATTCGGGAAGAGTGTGGTGTCTTTGGCGTTTTTTCCAAGGAGCCTGCCGACGTGGCCTCACTGGCCTATTATGGGCTGTTCGCCCTCCAGCACCGGGGACAGGAGAGCGCGGGGATCGCAGTCAACGATGACGGAGTATTTACCACCTATCGGGACGAGGGGCTGGTCAACGAGGTTTTTCCTAAGGAGCGCCTCCAGCGGCTGGGGAGCGGAAACATCGTCGTGGGGCACGTCCGCTATGCCACCACCGGCTCCGACCGCAAGCGCAATGCCCAGCCCATCATCATCAACCACCACAAGGGGCGGATGGCGCTGGCACACAACGGAAATCTGACCAACTCCTATGAGCTGAGAACCCGTCTGGAGCAGAACGGCTCTATCTTCCACACTACCACCGACAGCGAGGTAATTGCCTATATCATCGTGCAGGAGCGGCTCCATACCCCATCTATCGAGGAGGCTGTGTATGATGCCATGGGCCGGATTGAAGGGGCGTACTCTCTTGTGATCTCCTCTCCCACCAAGCTCATCGCTGCCCGGGATCCCCACGGCTTCCGTCCCCTCTGCATGGGGGAAACAGCCGACGGAAAAACGGTCTTTGCCTCGGAGAGCTGCGCGCTGGACGCCGTCGGAGCCCGCTTTCTCCGGGACATCCGCCCCGGCGAGATCGTCACCGTCAGCTATGACGGTGTGAAAAGTGATACTCGCCGCTGTGGGACAGCCGGCAAGCATCTGTGCGTCTTTGAGTTCGTTTACTTTGCACGGCCGGACTCGGTGATTGATGGCACCGCGGTGAGCGCCGCGCGGCAGCGGGCCGGAGCCTTTCTTGCCGCCGAGCACCCAGTGGAGGCTGATGTGGTCATCGGCGTCCCGGACTCCGGTCTGGACGCCGCTCTGGGGTACGCCAAAGCCTCCGGGATCCCCTACGGCATCGGCTTCACCAAGAATAAATACATCGGGCGCACATTCATTTCCCCCACCCAGGAGCTGCGGGAGATGGGCGTCAACCTCAAGCTCAACCCCATCCGCGCGCTGGTGGATGGGAAGCGCATCGTGCTGATCGATGATTCCATCGTCCGGGGTACCACCTGCCGGGGCGTGATCGATCTGCTGCGCCGGGCCGGAGCCAGAGAGATCCACATGAGAGTCAGCGCACCGCCTTTTGTCGCCCCCTGCTACTATGGCACGGACATTGACGATGCGGAAAACCTGATTGCAAACCACCACACAGTGGAGGAAATCGCGGAGATCATCGGTGTGGATTCCCTGGGCTATCTTAGTGTAGAGCACCTCTTGCAGATCGCAGAGGGATGCAGCGGCTTCTGCACCGCCTGCTTCGGCGGCGCATACCCCACCGCGATCCCGAGCCGTGGGGATAAGGATCGGTTTGAACGAAAAATTCGGCTGGGGTCCAGGCGCAAGGAGACGCCCGGCCAAACCGATGACATTGATCAATGAGGAGGATACGATGGAGCGCATCTTGATTCTGGATTTCGGCGGTCAGTATAATCAACTGATTGCCCGGCGGGTACGCGAGTGCAAAGTCTACTGCGAGGTCCACCCATACACCATGCCGGTGGAGGACATCCGTGTCTTTTCTCCCATCGGGATCATCTTTACCGGGGGGCCGAGCAGCGTATATGAGGCGGGGTCCCCCCAGGTGGACCCGGCGGTCTTTGAACTTGGGATCCCTGTGCTTGGGATCTGCTACGGCTGTCAGCTGCTGGCCCAAGCGTTGGGCGGACAGGTGACCCCGGCTCAGGAGGATTCTGCCCGAGAGTATGGAAAAACCGTGACCTGGTATGATCGGTCCAGTCCCATCTTCCAGGGCCTCCCGGAGAAAAGCGTCTCCTGGATGAGCCATGGGGACTATATGGCGTGTGTCCCTGCGGGTTTTCGGCTGACGGCACACTCCGAGGCCTGCGCCCATGTGGCCATTGCGGACGAGGCGCGGCGGTTTTATGGCGTCCAGTTTCATCCGGAGGTCAGCCATACAGAGTATGGCACACAGATGATCCGCAATTTTCTGTATGAGGTATGCGGGGCCCACGGCACCTGGAGCATGGCGGATTACAAAGGCACCGCGATCCGTCAGATTCGAGACCGGGTGGGACGCGGCAGGGTCCTCCTGGCCCTCAGCGGCGGTGTGGACAGTTCTGTGTGCGCGGCGCTGCTGGCCGAGGCGATTGGCAGCCAGCTGACCTGTGTCTTTGTGGATCACGGCCTGATGCGGCTAAACGAGGGAGACGAGATCGAGGCGGCCTTTGCAAGACGGTCCATGAACTTTGTCCGTGTCAATGCGGAGCGCCGGTTCCTGTCCAAGCTGTCCGGTCAGTCCGACCCGGAATGCAAGCGCAAGATCATCGGAGAAGAATTTATCCGGGTCTTTGAGGAAGAAGCGAGAAAGCTCGGCGCGGTGGACTATCTTGCCCAGGGCACCATCTACCCCGATGTGATCGAGTCCGGTGCAGGCGCTGCCGCTGTCATCAAAAGCCACCACAATGTGGGCGGCCTGCCCGACCATGTGGAGTTCAAGGAGATCCTGGAACCGCTGAAGCTGCTGTTTAAGGACGAGGTGCGCCAGCTGGGCCGGGAGTTGGGGCTTCCCGAAGCCCTGGTCAGCCGTCAGCCCTTCCCAGGCCCCGGCCTCGCCATCCGGATCATCGGAGAGGTCACAAAGGAAAAAGCGGATACCCTGCGTCAGGCCGATTTCATCTTCCGGGATATTCTTACAAAAGCCGGGCAGAGCCAATGCCTAAGCCAATATTTCGCAGTTCTGACCAATACGCGCTCCGTCGGCGTCATGGGGGATGGCAGGACATACGACCATACGCTGGCACTCCGGGCAGTCACGACGGATGACTTTATGACGGCAGATTGGGCCTGGATCCCTTATGAGGTCCTGGATCAGGTCTCCGTGCGGATCGTGAACGAGGTAAAAGGGATCAACCGCATCGTTTATGACATTACAAGTAAGCCCCCGGCCACCGTGGAGTGGGAATAACTGACAAAACCCGCAAAGCCTTGAAAACACTGGGCTTTTGAAACGGAAACGGGGCATTTGATAGCAAATTGATAGCAGATACCAAAACCGGATTTACTTTGTTCACTCCCGTATAGCGGGTGGCTTGCGGGTAAATCCTTCATATCCTAAGAAAAAGGTCTTGCTGACTTTCACCAGTCAGCAAGACCTTTTTTGCTATTTGTCTTTTCTCTGTCTCTTCAATCCTTTTATCAGAGCATCGCTTAATTCCTTCGAGGGGACTTTGGCCCACCGCTGGGTGGTGTCGTACTTCGGGTAGTTGTAGCGCCAGCGGTCATAGTCCTCCTTGGTGATCTCCCCGGCCTCCAGCTTCGCCGCCTGTTCCCGCCACGCAATCAAGATTTTGTTCAGCTCACTGGCTTGACGGCCTCCCTGAAAAATATCTGCTTGCAGGCAGGCACGTCCATCCGCCTCTACCACTTTCAGACTGTATACATCCTCCAAGGCGAACAGCGTATGGGCCAAACCTATGTAGTTGTCTATGTCCGGGACGCTCAACGCCTGGGGCGATACATCTAATATATGCGCCAGGGCAGCGGTCAAGTCGGCCTTCGGCGTCCGGGTGCCTGTTTCGTACTGTGCCAGACGAACATCGGCGGAACGCTCTGGAAAGCCCACCGCCATACCAAGATACTTCTGTGTCATACCCCGGAGGGTGCGGAAAAAATGGATGCGCTCTCCTATTGCCATAAATGCCAACTCCTATCTGGTGGTTTCTGTCGAAAGTAGTATAACATATTCGCTTAGTAACAGTCAAGAGTATCTTAAACAAAAAAGTTAAAAATTATTCCGCAAGCCACTTGACAAAGCAAATTTGCTTAGTTATAATAGGTTAAGCATAAAGGCTTAGTCCTGGAGCCGTGAAAGTCTGCAAATAAAAAGTCAATAGGGAAATAAAGAAAAATTGAGGAGAGAAAAAGGGCATACCAAAAGCGGC
>CABIYX010000052.1 GCA_902363045.1 Clostridiales bacterium | reverse complement strand
CCTCTATTCCTATTTTAACAGATATAAAAAAGTAGACACTCACCCGCTTTGTGAGTGTCTACTTTTAGCTTACCAGATGCACGGCCCCTCGGGCCGGCTCCGTTTTGTGATATTGTGATGCAGTTCAGGTCTCATCCTCGATCAGGCCATAGCCGCCATCATTGCGGCGGTAGACCACGGCAAAGGCGCCGCCGGCGTCCTCATTCTTAAAGGCGAAGAAGCTGTGGTTCAGCAGGTTCATCTGAAGGATGGCCTCGTCCCGGGTCATGGGCTTGATGGGGAAGGTCTTGGTGCGGACCACCTTGTACTCCCCCTCCTCCGGCTCGTCGGGGACGAAGGAGGAGATCTCCGCGGCGGCGTCCACCGTGCGCTCAAAGGCGCCCTGGCGCAGCCGCTTCTCCAGGCGGGTCTTATTCTTGCGGATCTGACGCTCCAGAGAGGCCACGGCGGCGTCGATGGAGGCGCGCATATCGGCGGTGCTCTCAGAGACGCGGAAGATGGTCCCACTGGACCGGATGGTGACCTCCACCTGGTTCCGGTCCTTTTCTATACTAAAGGTGAGCGCAGCGGTGGCGTCCTCCTTAAAGAAACGGTCTAACTTGCCGACCTTTTTCTCCGCATAATTGTGGATGTAGTTGGGCAGGTTCACCTTTTTGTCTGTAAACACAAACTTCATAACTGTCGCTCCTTTCGCCCCCGAGGGGGCATAAGTGGGAGGGAGCCGAACACATCAGGGAGAGGCCGTCCCCCTCCGATGGTCTTATTATACCACAACTCTTAAAAATTTCCACTGTTTTTTGTGAAAAATTTATGAACAGTGGGGTATGCTCTGTTACAGACTGCTGACGACCACCTTGCCGTCCATGACCACCAGCCGGACCCGGCTCAGCCAGTTCAGGGGGTGGCTGCTGGTGACAGTGAGGTCCGCGTCCTTTCCCGGGGCCAGGGATCCCACCCGGTGGGCCACCCCGGCCAGCTCCGCGGCCCGGATGGTGATGCAGGCCAGCGCGCTCTCCGGGTCCATCCCGCCCCGGACCGCCATGGCGGCGCACAGGGGGAGGTACTGGATGGGGGTCTCCGGATGGTCGGTGCAGATGGCCGTTTTGACGCCGTGGCGCTGGAGGATGGCGGGGGTCTCCAGGGACTGGTTGGCCAGCTCCGGCTTGGAGCGGTCCCCCAAACAGGGGCCGGTGATCACGCCCGCCCCCTCCTCCGCCAGCAGGTCCGGGATCAGGTGGCCCTCTGTGCCGTGGACGATCACATAGCGCAGGTGGAACTCCTTGCAGATCCGGATCCCGGTGGCGATGTCGTCCGCCCGGTGGGCGTGGATGTGGACGGGAAGCTCCCCCCGGAGGACGGGGAGCAGCGCCTCCAGCTTGGCGTCATAGTCCGGCTTCTCCTCCTCCTCATCCTCCAGGGCCCGCTCCAGCTTCTCCCGGTACTCCTCCGCCTTGGCCAGATTCTCCCGGATCACCGCGGCGGTGGCCATGCGGGTTGTGGGGGTCTCCCGGCGCTCGTGGTAGGTGAGCTTGGGGTTCTCCCCCAGGGCCAGCTTCATGGCCGCCGGAGCCTGAAGCACCATGGCGTCCACCCAGCGGCCGTTGGTCTTGACGGCGGCAAACTGGCCGCTGATGGGATTGGCGCTGCCCGGGCCGGTGAGAACGGTGGTCACTCCGGCCTCCCGGGCCTCCTGAAAGCAGCGGTCCATGGGGTTGATGGCGTCCACCGCCCGCAGGTGGGGGGTGCAGGGATCGGTGGCCTCATTGCCGTCATCCCCCTCCACGCCCACCGCGTCCCCGAACATCCCCAGATGGCAGTGGGCGTCCACAAAGCCGGGCTGGATATGCCCGCCCTGGGCGTCAAACAGCTCGCCCTCCCACTGCTTGGGACACTCCTCCATGGGACCGAAGCCGGCGATCTTGTCCCCCCGGATCTCCACATAGCCCCCGGGGATGGTAAGGCCCTCCATGGTGTGGACCGTTCCGTTGATGATCAGCATTTCGTTTCCTTTCCCGGAAAGGCCGGATCCGACAAAACTTTCCGTTGACGTAACTGTAATTTTATGGTATCCTTCACTGGCAGCTCAACCAATATTCTGTGCCGCGGACGTCCTTGCCCGGCGGCAGTGCGCCCCTCCGGGGTGCTTTTTTTATGCCGGGGACCCGGAACAGACAAAAGGCCGCGGGGCAGAGCCCCACGGCCTTAAAACGGATCCGTCCAATCAGGAGCGGCGGCCGCCGCCCCGGCGGTTCCCGCCCTTCTTCTCCAGATAACGGAGCTCAGAGAGCTTGCTGTCGGACGCCTGCATAAACTGGCGGAGGCGGTCCTCAAAGTCCGCCGGCTCCTTGGCCGCGGGCCGGGGAGCAAATCCGCCGGAACGGGGACCGCCGCCGGAGCGGGGCGCACCTCCCTGACGGGGCGGACGGCTGCCTTGGAAGCCGCCCTGGAGCCGCTGGGGGGGATCGTTCACCTTTTTGATGGACAAATTGATCCGGTTGGCCTGGTCGATCCCAATGACCTTGACCTTGACCTCCTGCCCCTCCTTGAGGTAATCGGAAACCTCGTTGACATAGGAATAGGCGATCTCCGAAATGTGGACCAGACCGGAGCGCCCCTCCGGCAGCGCCACAAACGCGCCGAACTTTGTGATTCCCGTTACCTTACCGTCCAAAATGGACCCAACACCAAACTCCATAATTTCCTAAAATATCCTCCTTGTAAATTTCCCCTCGAAGCCGCGCCCGCTCATGCCGGACACGGACCGGGGCCCCGCAGCCCCAATGGAGGCAGTCAGCCCGCCACGTCGATGTACAGGGTCTCTCCCTGCTTGACATACCCCTTCTCCCGGGCGACCCGCTCCAGCGTGTCAGGATCGTCGCTGTTTTCGATGGCGTCCCGCAGCTCCTGATTGGCCAGGCGCTGCTGTTCCACCTGAACGGCCAGCTCCTCTCTCTGACTCTGGGCAGACTGGATCTGCCCCCACAGATCCAGAAGGGAAGTGGCCATATAGATCAGAAGCACTGTGATCACCAGCTTTGTCAACAGACTGGCGCGTTTCAGACGCATTGGACCCTCCCCCTCTCTCCCGGTCCGCGCGACGGCGGGCCGTGGACTCCATTTCTTGAGTTATCTGATTTATTCTATACCATTTCCCAGCAGAAAGGAAGATATTTTTTGCAAGTTTTTTGAGTTTTTTGAACATCCGATTTAGTGCAAACAACGGAAGGGCCAGGATCCCCAACAAAAAGGTTGTCAAATCGGCGATACGATAGCCCAAAAACAGCATCCAACGGCTGAACAGCCGGAAATAGAGCACCCCGCCCAGGAAGAGGAACACGACCCCATACAGCCGCACTGGGCCGCCCCAGGCCCACTGAGACCAGAGGAACAGCACCCCGGTCAGCACCAGCCAGAACAGCAGGTCCAGCGCCGGACCCAGCAGGGGGAGGCACACCCGGCAGCGCAGGACGCGGAACAGGTCGTACAGCAGGCCGGCGGCCAGACCCAGGGCCGCCGCCTGGAGAAGCGCCGCCTGCTGGGCGGCGATGTCCACCGTCATCCGCCGAACAGGCGGGAGAGCAGTCCGCCCCTCCCCCCGCGGTCATCCTCATAGGAGAGGGCGTCCACCGCCCCCTCCACCTTCAGATCTCCGCCATCCAGGGACAGCTTTTCAATGTGCAGATCCTCCCCCCGCACCACCAGCGTCCCCTTGGAGGTCACCATTACGATGGTGTTCTCGTCAAAACTCTCCACCTCCTCCACGCCGGAGACGGTGAGCTGCTCCCGCCCCTCCAGCAGTATGTGGTGCGCCGCCTCCGGCGTCAGGCGGCCTTCGTCATATCCCATGGACCCCACTCCTTTGTTTTTTCCCATTGTATGGGACAGGGGACAGAGATATGACAGGGGCCGCTCACTCCGTCAGCCACCGGCCCACCCCCGGGATCCGGGCGATCAGCCAGGCAAAGGGGAGGGACAGCAGAAAATAGATCCCGGCAAACACCGGCACGGAGAGGGCTGCCCCAAAGGCCAGGGGAGGCACTCCGAACCACCGGAACACCAGGACCCAGAGCTGGTGGATCAGATAGATGCCGAATACACACTCCCCCAGGGCGCACACTGCGCCGCGGCGGGAGCGCTCCTCGCTGACCCCCAGAACATAGCGGAACAGGACGCACAGCGCCACCGCGGTACAGGCCACGCCGGGCGCGGTGTAGCTGTACCACAGCTCCCGCCCGCCGCCGATGAGCCTGGGACCGGCCAATGTGAGGACCACCCCAAGGATCCCCAAAAGATAGATCAAAAACTCCGGGATGCGCCCGATCACATAGTGGTGCAGGTACCAGCCCGCCAGGTAGTAGCCCACCCATCCCAGCACAGCGTGGATCTGAAAGCGGTCCAACAGGACCACCAGGGCATGGTTGGGGTGGAAGGCGGCCCACAGAGGCAGCAGGCTGGCCGCCAGAAAAGAGAGCCCCAGCAGGTACAGCGCCTCGCTCCGGCTGGCGGAGGCGGTGAACCGGGCCAGCAGAGGCTGGATGAGGTACAGGCCCACCAGAGGGTACAGCGGCCAGAGATGAAAATAGGTGTTTCCCCGGGCGGCGGACAGCAGGGCGGAGCAGAGCCCGCTCCAGCTCAGCGCGCCGTCCCCCAGCAGATGGGCCGCCGCCGCGTACACCGCTCCCCAGAACACCAGCATACAGAAGGCGGGCAGGGCCCGCCCCAGCAGAGCGCCGGACAGCCCGCCCCGGCCGCCCCCCTCCAGGGCGGACATCCCCCACAGAAGGAACAGGGCGGGCATGGACCAGCGGGTCAGCCCCTCATAGATGGAGAGGACCTGCCACGCCCCGCTGGATGGGGAGACCAGCTCCTGAGCGCCCTGGGACAGGAGCAGCATCAGGGCCGCAAAAACGGCAAAGACCCGGAAAAATCCGGGCCAGCTGCCGCTGTGTCCGCCGGCCATCAGTCCTTCACCGGCACGATCTCGATCCAGTAGCCGTCCGGATCGGAGATGAAATAGATCCCCATGGCGGGATTTTCAAAGCACACACAGCCCATCTCCTTGTGCCTGGCATGGAGGGCGTCATACTGGTCTGTGACAAAGGCCAGGTGGAACTCACACTCCCCCAGGTCATAGGGCTTCGCTCCCCGGTCCCGCAGCCAGGTCAGCTCCAGCTGAAACCCGGTCTCCCCATCTCCCAGGTACACCAGCTGGAAGGAGCCGTCCGGCGCGGTCTTGCGCCGCACCGGCTCCAGGCCCAGGGCGTCCCGGTAGAAGGTCAGACTCCGGTCCAGGTCCACGACATTGAAGTTGAAATGATTGAATTGGATCATAGCGGTTCGCTCTCCTTTGCGTGCCTCCGCCGAAACGGAAAATTTATCTTATTCTATCAGGCGAAGGGATAAATTTCAAGTGCGGCGCGGCGGGAGACGCCTCCCCTATTCCCGAACATCAGGCGAGCAAAATTTACGGAAGAAAACCGGCAAAAAAAGATTGACATCCGGGCGCTTGTATGGTAATATAAACATCGCGCTGAGGAACAGCGCAGTTCAGCCACTTGCGCGAGTGGTGGAATTGGTAGACTCGCTGGCTTCAGGTGCCAGTGCTCGCAAGGGCGTGCGGGTTCGACTCCCGCCTCGCGCACCAAACCAATATAATCCGAACCCGTTTCCGATAGGCGATGGGTTCGGATTATTGCTTTTCTTTGACCGCTATGAAACCACCTATTTCCGCAACGGGGTACGGCGGAGGCCCACCTCCAAACCGAGAGGCCCACGGAAGAAGAAAGCAACCCCATAAACGCAAAAAGGGCGGGCGCAGCCGTTTGTACGGTGCGCCCGCCCTTTTCGTCACTTTTTCGTTTTGGCCTCCTGCCTCTCCGCCTCCCGTTGCTTCTTCCATTCGGCAAATTCCCGCTGCCCCTCCTCGCTCTCATAGAAAGCGAGAATGTCCGGCATGATACAGCGGGCTATCGCCTCGATCTGGTGCTGGGGAATGTCGGAGTTGTTAATCAGCTTTTTTCTTCTTCCCAAATGTACCTCCGTGTTTCTAAAGTTTTACCGCTGGCGGTCTTTGCCCCGCCGCTGGCCCTGCTGCTGTTCCTTGAGTGCCTGCCTGACCTCCGGGGGTATGCGCTGGACAAACCGCCGGAGCTGTTCGTTTTCCTTTTTCAGCATGAGGACTTCCATCTGCTTCTGTATGCTCTTTTCGCTGTTGACCTTTTCCTTCAAGCCCTCGTTCTCCTGCGTCAGATAGTCGATGGTGGCCTGATATTTCTTCATCTGCCCCAAATGCCTTTCCAGCCGGGAGAAATACGGCCCCACCATCTCCATGATCTCGTCCCGCTTCTTCCCGGCGTTCAGCACCCCGATTTCAGACACCGCCTTTTCTATGGCCTGCTGCTGGCGGGTCAGGTCTACGGACTGCTTGAACAGCCATGTGGGAATGTGCTTCCGTCTGGTGACAAGGGCGCTCTCGCCCCGCTTGAGGACGGGGAACGCCTTTTTCAAGTGGGCGTGAAACTCGTCCTGCCACTGGGAAAGTTGCGCCCGGTTGCCTAAAATCTCCTTTGCCGACAGCCGCCCGTCCTCCGTGATGGGGGTGAAGCACAGGTGGAGGTGGGGCGTTTTCTCGTCCATGTGTACCACGGCGGAAAAGATATTGCCCCGGCCCACCTTCTTTTCCATAAAGGCCGCCGCCTCCGTGAAGTAGGCTTGCACCTCTTTCCTGCTCCTGCCCGTGAAAAACTCCGGGCTGGCGGTTATCAGCGTGTCCACGAACATGGTGCTGTCCCTCCGGGTGCGGCACCCCGCCGCCTTGATACGGCTGTCGATCTCCCGCCGGTACTTCTGCGTGGGCTGGATGATGTGAAAGTTGTCCCTGCTCCTGCTGGTGTCAATGTCCGGGTTGCTGGCGTACTGCTCCTTTGTGCGCTCATGGTGGGCTTCCAGCGCCCCGGCAGGTCCCGCCTTGTGCTTGGCGAAGCGCAAAATTGCGTGCTGTGCCTTTTGTGCCATTGTACCTCCTTGTTGACGGTATTTCCCCGTTTCCGGGGGTGGGAATGATACTACACAGGCATCCTCTGTTCTGGGGCCGGGAAGCCTTGCAAAATCAATGCTTTTTGATCCCTAAATGGTAACGCTGGCCTGTTCACTTTTGGGCGCAAAAAAGCCACGCCCGCCGTGTCCGGCTTGCGTGGCTTTACCGCCCTGTTTCGTTTTCGTACTGGATAAACCGCTTTTTGATCGCCTCCATGCGCTTGACTACGGCGCTGTGGGTCTTGTACCCCAGCCTGTCCGCTATCTCCCCGAATGTGTACCCCTCCACCCGCAATTCCAAAATCGCCATATCCTTGTCCGACAGGGTGGCCTTGAAACGCTGGCAGAAGTCCTCCCCCTCCACCTGCCCCGTGAAGTCCCCCTCCGGGGCGGGCAGGGAATGGATCTTGCTGTCCTCGTCCTCCATGCACTCCTCCAGCGAAACGGTCTGCACCCGCTTGGAGCGGGTGTGATACCACTTTCGGAGGAAGTCTTTGCGGACATTGGTGTCCCACTTCTCAAAGTCCTCGTCGCAGGGCATTTCCCGCACCACTTCCAGCATTGGCCCCCAGCCCTGCTCCTCGATGGTCTGCTCCACCACCAGTTTCATCAGCCCCCCGACCTTCTCCGGGTCTGGAAACGGAATGACATAGCCGGGAGGCAGACTGAACAGTGTTTGCACGCCCCATTTCCCCACCTGCTCCACCCCCTTGGCCCACAGGGGCAGGGCGTAGGACAGACGCCACACCGGGGAATAGCCTGTGTAATGCTCCTTCCAGCCGCCGAAGCCGAAGTGGGGAAACACCAGCGAGGCCACAGCGTCCGTGATTTCACCGAAAAACTGCTGGCTCAAAATGACCTCGCCCCACTCCGGGGAGGCGTTCAGCGCCCCCATGCTCCGGGGCAATTTGCGGAGGGTAGGAAACCGGAAAATCAAGTCATAGGGGAGCAGGTAGACCAGCGGTAGGTAGCGGACGGGGCTGTCATAGGGGAAACGGTAGATAACGGACACGAAAGAAACCTCCTTTCTGAACAGGTTATTCTATCTCTACATTTATTTACGGCATAAGTATATACTATTTGTTAGGTCAGTTTACAAGGAACTACACGCAGACCGTGAAACGGGCTGCTGACAACAAACGGCGCTATGCTCCCGGCTGGGTGCATAGCACCTGTTTGTTGCGGGGGTTTCCAAAGGGGGCAGCGCCCCATTTGGCACACGACTTTGCGGAGCAAAGTGTAGTGTGTTATACGCTCTGTCGGCGTTGCCCTGAAAATACCGTTGCCGCCGGGGAGGGCAAGGGCATTTGACGCGGCAGGAAAGCAGGGCTTTGTTTGGGGCTGGTAAGCCGGAAACAAAGGGCTGATTTCAGCAGCAGACAGGGCGTATTATGAAAGCCCCCGTCCCTCGTCCTCCGCCCCCGGCCTATGGGACAAAAAGTCCCAAAGCTCTGGACACCGTGACCAGATGTGTGGCCACACTCCGGGAAAAGTAGCAGGACGGCAGGAAACCGTCAAGGCTGAAATGAATGGGCTGACGCCCGGCCTTGACCGTTCCCCGCCGCCCCGCTGGATGGGTGGACAAGGTGGCCAATCCCTAAAAGTGTTTGGCCGCACTCGTTCATTTTGGGGCCTTTCTTCTCCCAAAATTGAAATGGGCGGGAAAGCCCTAAAATGGCTTTCCCGCCTTGATTACCCATTAGCAAAGACGGGCGAGACTGTCAACGGCGGCGCTGAAAGCGCCGTTCATCTTGACCGTTGACTGGCTCGCCTGGCTTTGCTACTGCCCGTAAGAGATGGAAAAACAAGATGGAAAACAAGGTTAAAAATGGTTGACAAGTCTATCGGATGTGTGTTATACTGTGCGACAGTTTGAGATTGGAAGGAGGCTTACGTGTGTTAATTTGTGTACGCTAATAAGCAATAAAAAGTAGAAGTACCTTTCCACATGATGGTGGGCTTTTTTTGCGTGCGTATGCAAAGGAACACGTAGGTTTGACACGAGCAGTCTTTGAACTGTATCGTGGTGTTTTTTCGTGCTTTGTTGTTATGCAGGCGTCTGCCCTCTCTGTGGGACAACGCCTGCTTTTTATTGCAGAAACAAAGGAACAATGCAATAAAAAAGGAGGTTCGCATTATGACCCAAAACAACAATTCATGGAGAAAAACTTATTTTACACTTCTTGCCGGACAAGCAATATCCTTTATTAGCAGCGGTATTTTGCAAATGGCCATTATCTTTTATTTGGTTGCGAAAACTAATTCTGCAATCATATTGACGGCGGCAACACTGATTGGATTTTTGCCGCAAGCCTGTTTAGGCCCGTTTGCAGGTGCTTTTGTTGACCGGCACAGCCGTAAAAGCGTAATGATTGGTGCGGATTTGATAATTGCCGCCGCTGGCGGTATTCTGGCGCTGGTGGCGTTTTACATGGAATTGCCCGTATGGTCTATTATGGTTGTCCTGTTAATCCGAAGTGCGGGAACTGCTTTTCATTCTCCAGCATTCAGCGCAGCAACACCTATGATTGTGCCAAAAGAGGAACTTACAAAATGCGCTGGTTACACGCAGACCATGCAAGCAGTAAGTGCGATTATCAGTCCAGCTGCCGCAGCGTTTTTATATGCTGTTTGGCCTCTTAATGCAATTATATTGTTAGATATTGTGGGTGCAATCCTTGCCTGTGTGACTGTTGCGATTTCGTCCATACCAACGCCTGAACTATGTCCAGAAACGAAAAGACAACAGTTTTTACAGGATATGAAAGAGGGGTATGTGGTATTAAAGCAAAACAGGGGCCTCTTTGCTCTGCTCTGGATTGGTGTAATTTATATGTTCTTTTATATGCCAATCAGTACGCTTTTTCCTCTCATCTGTATGTCATACTTCAAAGGAACACCGGCCCATGCCTCTGCCGCTGAAATTGCTTTTGCGGTTGGTATGCTGCTTGGCGGAGTCATTCTGAGCATTTGGGGCGGTTTTAAGAAACGGCGGTACACCATCGGTCTTTCCGTTCTCCTGATGGGCGTTAGCAATATGCTCTCCGGGCTTTTGCCGCCAGACGCATTTCTTGTCTTTGTTGTGTGCTGTACTGTTATGGGAATTTCCGCTCCATTTTACGGTGTGCAAAATGCGATTTTTCAAGAAACGGTCAAACCAGAATATCTGGGGAGAGTTTTTTCTCTACTGACAAGCGCCGCTTCCCTCGCCATGCCGTTTGGCCTTGTCATTTCCGGGCCTCTGGCGGAGCGGCTGGGAGTTGAGAAATGGTTTGTCATTTGCGGAATTGGCATTATCATCGTTGCGCTTGCCGTATTTTTACTACCCGGTTTGAGAGAGATTGACAATACGCAATAATCAACTGCACCTTTTTCTATTACTAAACAAAATGCCTGGATGGTGGTTCTGAAAAACCAGAACCGCCGTTCAGGCATTTTTTATCTTCGTCCTCTCTGCGGTTTTGGATTCTTCAGCAAGTCGGATTTTTCCGCAATCTTTTTCAGCCACTTCCGTTCTTCTACTGACAGCTTCCTAAAATTCAGCTTGAGCCGTTTGCAGATAAACGCCAAGTACGCTTGTTCCGTGTCGCTGTCCTGGCTGACGATTTCACCAGCAGTTTCCAGCATTTCTTTTAGCGGGTTATCCTCTGGGACGCTGAAAAAATCGTCCTTGTGTGTTTCCCGCAGAGCAAGGGCAATCCCGTTTATGTCCCGTTGTATCACATAGCGGCAAAACTCGTCCTCATCAATATGGGCGGTGATAAGCTGTCTTAACTGCGTATCACTCATGCCAGGATTATGCTTTTTTATAACAGTTGCGCTCATCGTGTCCACTATGGCGTTTGCACCCTGCGCCTGTTTCAGTGCCGTTCCGTTCACATAGATTTCAAGGTCAGCCATCAGCCGGGGGAAATCCGGGTGCGCCGCCAGCTCACACAGCAGGGTATTGTCTATCCTCCCGCTTTTCAGCAGGTCAATCATTTCATCACTCAAACGCAGGTCTGCAAGATCGGCGTTTGGGTGATTTTTCATTTCAGACAGCCCCAGCAGATAATCAGCGGTCACACCGTAAAACTTCGCCAGCCGGATAAGGGCATAGTGGCTGATGTCCTTGAAGTCTTCCGTTTCGTAACTGCCCAGCGCAGACTTGGAAAGCCCGGTCTGCTCCGCAAGCTGCCCCAGCGTCAAGCCACGCTCCACACGTAGGTCTTTTAATCGCTCTTGTATGGATAAAGACATATTCACCCTCCTTGCTAGCTCAACGAAAGAGAAGCCGTTATGCTATGTACTATGCTCATAGCATAACGGCATAGGCATTTACAGTTTTATTTTACCATTTGCTACATCTTCACGAAATTTATCAACAAGCTTCGCTGTCAGCTTGGATTTACCGTAGTGTTCAAGTACAAAAGTACGATAACTTTTTCCATCTACAAGCACATCACTTTTTCTGGTCAACAACCAATTTCCGTTACCTCCTCCCTGTTCTCTAATATTCCAGTCTTTCCCATATCTTTTATAGATTTCATCTTTTTTACCTTGAACAGACATTGATTCGCTTGGAATATAAACAATTTGCATAATAGCTCCTCCTTTATTTTGTGCAAGAAGACCAGAAACCTGAATTTGTCTTTTGTCTTTTTTTGATTATATCACAAATCCGAGAGCGTGGAAATAGGGAGTTTTTCAGGCTGATTTCCTACCTCTTGGATATACGGCACAGGCGGTCAAAAAGGTGTAGACTTGGGATAGTTCATCGATGGACAAGCACCTTGGAAACAGAACACGCCAAAGAAAACGGAGGGACGCATGAGCAAAAGACCCTATCAACACCTGCCGCCGCTGGAACACAGGCCGGACGGCTCCCCCTACCGCATAACCCCGCCCCAGAAGAGACGAGCCAGCGGCCTGATACGCCGGGAGTGCTGCAACTGCGAGGACGGAAACTGCCTTGCGCTGGACGATGGCGACACCTGCGCCTGTCCGCAGATGATTTCGTTCTCCGTCTGCTGCAAGTGGTTCCGCTGGGCGGTCTTGCCGCTGGACAGGACGCTGGAAGCGGAGATTTACCGGGACAGGGACTTGAAACGCTGTGCGGAGTGCGGCGGTGTGTTTGGTATGCTCCCAATCATGCAGACAAGAAAATCATATTGTGAGGGAGCGTAGATGGGAAAGCGGAAAGAACTGGGAGTAGAGGAAAAGGTCTCATTGGTAGAGGAATATCTTGCGGGACGGCTGCGGATGCGAGAGGCGGCGCGGCGAGCTGGGGTGGGTCACTCCACCATGGAGAACTGGATTAGCCGGTATCGCTCCGAGGGGGTATCTGGGCTGCGGGAAAATGGGAACCGGGCAAAGCGGCGGTATAGCGAGGAAGTAAAGCGTAAGGCGGTGGAGGAATACCTGTCTGGCCATGGCAGCAGCATGGCCATTGCGGAAAAGTATCAGCTGCGCTCAGGGAATCTGGTATTGGACTGGGTAAAGGCGTATCATGAGAGAGACTCTAAGAAAGGGACGGGGGATTCTGTCATGAGACGCAATCATACCATGGAAGAACGGCTGAAAGCGGTACTGTCCTGCCTGGACGGCGGAGAGCGGCTTGAGGATGTGGCGCAGGCACATCAGATAGAGGTGCAGACCCTGCGGAGCTGGGTGAAAAAGTACCGGGAGATGGGGGCGGCAGGCTTGGAGGACCGGCGTGGCCAACGTTTGGCGGAGCAGCTGCCCCGTGGCAAAGAGGAAGCGCTGCGGATCGAGAATGCCCGTCTGAAGCGGGAGAATGAGCTGCTGAAGATGGAGCTGTATCTGCGAAAAAAAGTGAAGGAGCTGGAGAGGGGGGATCGCTGAGGCAGTTTCGTCAGGAGCGGCAGTATGAGGCGGTGCGCCGCGGCGCAGAAGAGGAAGGTTTCCCCATAGGCGCAGCGTGCCGTGCGCTGCATGTTTCCCGGGCTGGCTACTATCAGTGGCGTTCCGGGAAAGCCGGAGCCCGTGTTGCCCAGAACCAGTGTATCGCTCAGATGGTGAAGGAGATCCATCAGGAAAGCCCGGACAAGGGGTACCGCCGCATTCGGGATGACCTGGATCGCTATTACCACACATCGATCAATGACAAGCGGGCGCTGCGCATCTGCCGCTGCCTGGGTATCCAGTCCACAATCAAACACGCTCCCCAGAGCTGCACCCGTGCGGCATCCTCACCCCGTCATCTGGCGGAGAATGTGCTGAAGCGCCGGTTTTACGCAGACCGCCCCAATGAGAAGTGGCTCACCGATGTGACCGAGTTTCATTACTATGTGGGTCCCATCATGCGCAAGCTCTATCTGAGCGCCATTCTGGATCTGTGCGACCGGCGGATCGTCTCCTTTGTCATCCGGGATACCAACGATGCCGCGCTGGTCCATAGCACTCTGGACCTGGCGCTGGAAGCCGCCCCAGGCGTCCGCCCCCTGCTCCACAGCGACCGGGGCAGCGCCTATACCACTCAGATCTTCCACGACAAGCTGGCCGCAGCCGGCATTACGCAGAGCATGTCCCGAGTGGGAAAATGCATCGACAACGGCCCCATGGAGGGCTTCTGGGGGATCCTCAAGCGGGAACGGTACTACGGCAGACGCTTCACCAGCCGGGAGGAACTGATCCGTATGATCCAGGGTTACATCGTCTATTACAACTTCCGCCGCCTCCAGCGTGGGCTGGGTGTCCGGACACCCATGGAGGTTCATGACCGCCTGCTGGCGGCTTAACAGTTCAGTTTGCTCTATACGGGACGTGAGCAGAAAATTTCGCGCATAAAGTGTAAATTATTTCGCTGTCTACTTGACGGGGGGCACACCACTTTGTCC
>CABIYX010000051.1 GCA_902363045.1 Clostridiales bacterium | reverse complement strand
CCGCCGCTCCAATAACTTCCCCATGAGACCGCTCGGTTGGCTTTCTCCTCTGGAGTTCACCGTCCAAGATGTTTGACAAACCTACATATTTTTTTATTGTTTTTTCATTTTCCCTCTTTACAAACGTCTGATGATATGCTATTATCTATTTACAAACAAGAATTACTACTGTTTAGGAGGAAGACCTGTGGAACGCGCAACCCGATACAGCAAGAAGCGGGAAGCTATCCTGTCCGCGATCCGCAGTTCCGACGCCCACCCCTCTGCTGAATGGATCTATCACACGCTGAAAGGCACCCATCCGGATCTCAGCCTGGGAACCGTGTACCGCAATCTGCTGTTCTTTCAGCAGAACGGGACCATCCAAAGCGTTGGTGTGGTCAACGGACAGGAGCGCTTCGACGCCGTAACGACCCCGCATAGTCACTTTGTTTGCACCTCCTGCGGCGCAGTGATCGATCTGCACCGGATCCCCGTGGATCCAGCGCTGACCGCCGCCGTCAGGGAGCAATATGGGTTCGAGGTCCAGCGCCACGAGCTCACCTTCTATGGAAGATGCCAAAATTGTATGCAAAAAAGAATACACGAGGAGGATTTATTAGCATGAAGAAGTTTGTTTGTTCTGTTTGTGGTTATGTTCACGAGGGCGAGACCGCTCCTGAGTTCTGCCCCATCTGTAAGGCCCCCAAGGAGAAGTTCGTAGAGCAGTCCGCCGAGCGCACCTGGGCCGCTGAGCACGTGGTCGGCGTGGCGCAGGGCGCTCCCGATGAGATTCTCCAGGGCCTGCGTGAGAACTTCGTCGGCGAGTGCACCGAGGTCGGTATGTACCTGGCTATGGCCCGTGTGGCCCACCGCGAGGGCTATCCCGAGATCGGCGAGTACTGGCGCCGCGCCGCTCTGGAGGAGGCCGAGCACGCCGCCAAGTTCGCTGAGCTGCTGGGCGAGGTCCTGACCGACTCCACCAAGAAGAACCTGGAGATGCGTGTGGACGCCGAGAACGGCGCTACCCTGGGCAAGTTCGAGCTGGCCAAGAAGGCCAAGGAGCTGAATCTGGACGCCATCCACGACACTGTGCACGAGATGGCCCGCGACGAGGCCCGCCACGGCAAGGCTTTCGAGGGCCTGCTGAAGCGCTACTTCGCCTA
This sequence comes from Clostridiales bacterium, assembly GCA_902363045.1. Lineage (GTDB taxonomy): Bacteria > Bacillota > Clostridia > Oscillospirales > Oscillospiraceae > Lawsonibacter. The sequence continues at coordinate 13,924 of CABIYX010000051.1, read as the reverse complement.
ATAGAAGCTAAACTCCCCCGGCCCACAGCCGGGGGAGTTTTCTTCTGTGGCGGGCCTCGTCCTCAAGCATTTTTGCCTCTGGCAAAAATCTTGGCGCAGGCGGAATTTATTTCCGCCGAGCATTTTGATCCAAATGGGGCCCCCACAGGACCTGTCCTGTGGGGAGGGCCCGCCACGGCAAGGCTTTCGAGGGCCTGCTGAAGCGCTACTTCGCCTAATAGAAGCCAAACTCCCCCGGCCCACAGCCGGGGGAGTTTTCTTCTGTGGCGGGCCTCGTCCTCAAGCATTTTTGCCTCTGGCAAAAATCTTGGCGCAGGCGGAATTTACTTCCGCCTGGAATTTTAATCGAGATAGAGTCCCTCTCTATGTCCTTTTAAGGATCCAGAAGAGCGGCTGCACTTCCCTTTCATATGCAAAAACCGCCGCGGAACTGCTGTTCCGCGGCGGTTTCGTCCTTTTGATGGGTTTTGACTGGGCTTACAGGACCGGTGCCTGCTCCTCCTCAGAAGCGGGGGACTCCAGCTCGATAACGCCGGTCTCCTCCAGCTCAAGCTCGGTCTCGGTCTCCCCGGCGATCTCAGCCTCACCCTCGTCCTCCAGGGCGTCGGCCACGATGGCGCCGGACTTCTGACTGGTCAGGTTGCCCTCCTCGTCGAAGGTGTCGAACTTCCGGTACTGAGTCAGGCCGGAGCCGGCGGGGATCAGCTTACCAATGATGACGTTCTCCTTCAGACCCAGCAGGTGGTCCACCTTGCCCTTGATGGCGGCCTCGGTGAGGACCTTGGTGGTCTCCTGGAAGGAGGCGGCGGACAGGAAGGACTCGGTAGCCAGAGACGCCTTGGTGATACCCATGAGCAGGCGGGTGCAGGTGGGCAGGCGCAGCTCCTCACCCATCTCGTTCTTCTCTCCGGCGTCGATGCGGGCCTGGACCGCCGCCTCGGCGTCCAGGAACTCCACGATGTCGATGGTGGAGCCAGACAGGAGTTCGGAGTCTCCGGCCTCCTCCACACGGACCTTCCGCATCATCTGACGGATGATGACCTCGATGTGCTTATCGTTGGTGTCAACGCCCTGCTGGCGGTACACCTTCTGCACCTCGCGGATCAGATAGTTATGGCAGGCGGACAGGCCGCGAATCCGCAGCACCTCGTGGGGGGACAGGGCGCCCTCGGTGAGCTGGAAGCCCTTCTCCACCGTGTCGCCATCCTTCACCCGCAGTCCGGCGGAGTAAGGCAGGGCGTAGGTGACCACTTCCCCGTCGTTGGCGGTGATGGTCACGTTGCACATGACATTGCGCTTGGTCTCCTCAATGGACACACGGCCGCCGATCTCGGCCAGCTGGGCCATCTTCTTGGGCTTGCGGGCCTCAAACAGCTCCTCAACTCGGGGCAGACCCTGGGTGATGTCGCCGCCGGCCACGCCGCCGGTGTGGAAGGTACGCATGGTCAGCTGGGTGCCCGGCTCGCCGATGGACTGGGCGGCGATGATACCCACCGCCTCGCCGGCGCCCACAGGTTCGCCGATGGCCAGGTTGATGCCGTAGCACTTGGCGCACACGCCGCTGCGGGCACGGCAGGTCAGCACGGAGCGGATCTTCACCTCATGGATGCCGTGGGCCTCCAGGACCTCGGCGTTTTCCTTACGGAGCATGGTATCCCGGGTGAACAGGACCTCGCCGGTGGCGGGATCCACCAGATCCTCAGCGGGGTAGCGGCCGTGGATGCGCTCGGCAAAGGTCTCGATGACCTGGCCGTGCTCCTCGATCTCCGCCACCAGGATGCCGTCAGTGGTGCCACAGTCGTCCTCACGGATGATAACCTCCTGGGACACGTCCACCAGACGGCGGGTCAGGTAACCAGAGTCGGCGGTACGCAGGGCGGTATCGGCCATGCCCTTTCGCGCGCCTCTGGAGGAGATGAAGTACTCCAGAACAGACAGGCCCTCACGGAAGTTGGCCTTGATGGGGATCTCGATGGTACGGCCGGAGGTATCGGCCATCAGACCGCGCATACCGGCCAGCTGACGGATCTGAGCCATAGAACCACGGGCGCCGGAATCCGCCATCATAAAGATGGGGTTATAGCGGTCCATGGACTCCTGAAGGGCGGAGGTCACGTCGGCGGTGGTCTTTTCCCAGGCCTGGACGGACAGGCGGTAGCGCTCGTCGTTGGTGATCAGACCGCGGCGGTACTGACGGTCGATCTTGATGATCTCCTTCTCCGTATCCGCGATCAGGTCATACTTCTTCTGGGGCACCGTCATATCGGCGATGGCGACGGTCAGGGAGCCGATGGTGGAGTAGTGGTAGCCCAGGTCCTTGATGGCGTCCAGCATATCGGCGGACTTGGTGAAGCCGTGCTTGGTGATGCACTTGTCGATGATCTTGCCCAGCTGCTTCTTGCCCACCACAAAGTTGATCTCCGGCTCGAAGGTGGCCTCAGGATCGGAGCGGTCCACGAAGCCCAGATCCTGGGGGATTGCCTCGTTGTAGATCAGGCGGCCCACGGTGGTTTCCACCAGCTTATAGCGGGTCACGCCGTCGATCTCCTTGGACAGGCGGACCTTGATGGGGGAGTGCAGGGTGACCACGCCGGAGTCATAGGCCATCATGGCCTCATCCTTGTCGGCAAAGACGTGGCCGGTGCCCTCCTCCTCGCGGCTGAAGGTCAGGTAGTAGGCGCCCAGGATCATATCCTGAGTGGGGATGGTGACCGGGCCGCCGTCCTGGGGCCGCAGCAGGTTGTTGGCGGACAGCATCAGGATGCGGGCCTCGGTCTGGGCCTCGGCGGACAGGGGGACGTGGACGGCCATCTGGTCGCCGTCGAAGTCGGCGTTGAAGGCGGTACACACCAGGGGGTGCAGCTTGATGGCGCGGCCCTCCACCAGGACAGGCTCGAAGGCCTGGATGCCCAGGCGGTGCAGCGTGGGGGCGCGGTTGAGCATCACAGGGTGCTCCTTGATGACGAACTCCAGGGCGTCCCAAACGGCGGGCTCGCCCTTCTCCACCATCTTCTTGGCCGCCTTGATGTTGTTGGCGGAGCCGTCATCCACCAGCTTCTTCATAACAAAGGGGCGGAACAGCTCGATGGCCATCTCCTTGGGCAGGCCGCACTGATAGATCTTCAGAGAGGGGCCGACCACGATAACGGAACGGCCGGAGTAGTCCACACGCTTACCCAGCAGGTTCTGACGGAAGCGGCCCTGCTTGCCCTTGAGCATATCGGACAGGGACTTCAGTGCCCGGTTGTTGGCGCCGGTGACGGCGCGGCCCCGGCGGCCGTTGTCGATGAGGGCGTCCACCGCCTCCTGGAGCATCCGCTTCTCATTGCGGACGATGATGTCCGGGGCGTTGAGCTGGATCAGCCGCTTCAGGCGGTTGTTGCGGTTGATGACCCGGCGGTACAGATCGTTCAGGTCAGAGGAGGCATACCGGCCGCCGTCCAGGGGAACCATGGGCCGGATCTCCGGGGGGATGACGGGCAGCACGTCGATGATCATCCACTCGGGCTTGTTGCCGGACAGCCGGAAGGCGTCCACCACCTCCAGGCGCTTGACGATACGGGCCTTCTTCTGTCCGGAGGCGTCCTTCAGCTCCTTCCGCAGCTGCTCGGACAGCTGCTCCAGATCGATCTGCTGAAGCAGTTTTTTCACGGCCTCGGCGCCCATGCCGGCGTCGAAGTCGTCCTCGTACTTCTCCCGCATATCCCGGTATTCCTTCTCGGACAGGATCTGGTTTCTGGACAGGGGGGTAAAGCCGGGGTCAATGACGATATAGCTGGCGAAGTACAGCACCTTCTCCAGGATCCGGGGGCTGATGTCCAGCAGCAGGCCCATCCGGGAGGGGATGCCCTTGAAGTACCAGATGTGGGACACGGGGGCGGCCAGCTCGATGTGGCCCATGCGCTCCCGGCGCACCTTCGCCCGGGTGATCTCCACGCCGCAGCGGTCGCAGACCTTGCCCTTATAGCGGATCTTCTTGTACTTGCCGCAGTTACACTCCCAGTCCTTGGTGGGGCCAAAGATCTTTTCACAGAACAGGCCGTCCTTCTCAGGCTTCAGTGTGCGGTAGTTGATGGTCTCCGGGCGCTTGACCTCGCCGTAGGACCAGGCGCGGATCTGCTCGGGGGAGGCGATCCCGATCTGAATGGCGTCAAACTCAGCGTAACTCATATATTTCAATCTCCTCCCTTATCACTCATAGTCCTCGTCGGAGAGCTGCCCCTCCTCAGAGCTGTCCTCCAGCTCCAGCGTCAGATCGTCATCGTCGCTGTCACCCTTGAAGGTGAAGCCGCCGGCGGAGGCGAAGTCGGAGTTCTTATCATAACCGAAGTCCTCGTCATCCTTGTAGTAGTCATCCCGGGCTCCAGGCTGATAGGTGTCCTCGTCATCGTCCTTCAGTTCGATCTCGTTGCCCTGAGCGTCCAGCACCTTCATGTCCAGACACAGGGACTGGAGCTCCTTGATGAGCACCTTGAAGGACTCAGGCACACCGGGCTTAGGCACATTATGGCCCTTAACGATAGCCTCATAGGTCTTAACACGGCCGGTGACGTCGTCGGACTTGACGGTGAGGATCTCCTGCAGGGTATAGGCCGCGCCGTAGGCCTCCAGGGCCCACACCTCCATCTCACCGAAGCGCTGGCCGCCAAACTGGGCCTTGCCGCCCAGAGGCTGCTGGGTGACCAGGGAGTAGGGGCCGGTGGCGCGGGCGTGGATCTTATCATCCACCAGGTGGTGCAGCTTCAGGAAGTACACATAGCCCACCGTGACGGGGTTGTCGAACCGGCGGCCGGTACGGCCGTCATACAGCCAGTTCTTGCCGTCCACCAGGCGCAGCTGCCCGGCCTTCTGCCACTCCCGCACCTGGACAGAGTCATCCATCTCCTCCTGGGAGAGGGCGCGCATACCGTTCTCAGCCGTCTCATCGGCCAGATAGAGCTGCTTGCCGATGAGGGGCTCGTCATAGCCCACCTCACGGGCCAGGCCGGCCATCTTCATGCACTCCTGGATGTCGGCCTCGGTGGCGCCGTTAAAGATGGGGGTGGCCACCTTCCAGCCCAGGGTCTTGGCGGCGTAGCCCAGATGGACCTCCAGCACCTGTCCGATGTTCATACGGGAGGGCACGCCCAGGGGGTTCAGCACGATGTCCAGGGGGGTGCCGTCCGGCAGGAAGGGCATATCCTCCTGGGGCAGGATGCGGGACACGACGCCCTTGTTGCCGTGGCGGCCGGCCATCTTGTCGCCCACGGAGATCTTACGCTTCTGGGCGATATAGACCCGGACGCACTGGTTGACGCCGGGGCCCAGCTCGTCGCCGTTCTCACGGGTGAAGATCTTCACGTCCACGATGGTGCCGCTCTCGCCGTGGGGCACCTTCAGGGAGGTGTCACGGACCTCCCGGGCCTTCTCGCCGAAGATGGCCCGGAGCAGCTTCTCCTCCGCAGTGGCCTCGGCCTCACCCTTGGGGGCCACCTTACCTACCAGGTAGTCGCCGGCGTGGACCTCAGCACCCACACGGATGATACCGTGCTCATCCAGATCACGCAGGGCGTCCTCGCCTACGTTGGGGATGTCACGGGTGATGGTCTCGGGGCCCAGCTTGGTGTCACGGGCCTCCAGCTCATACTCCTCGATGTGGATAGAGGTGAACACATCCTCCCGGACCATGCGCTCGTTGAGCAGGACGGCGTCCTCGTAGTTATAGCCCTCCCAGGTCATAAAGCCCATGAGGATGTTCCGGCCCAGGGCGATCTCACCCCGGTCGGTGGAGGGGCCGTCGGCCAGCACATCCTGGAACTCCACCCGCTGGCCCACGTCCACGATGGGGCGCTGGTTGATGCAGGTGCCGTGGTTGGAGCGCAGGTACTTGGTCAGGCGGTACTCCTTGGTCTCTCCGCTGTCGTACTTCACGGTGATATAGCGGGCGGACACCCGGGTAACAGTACCGGGGCCCTCAGCCAGAATGGCGACCTCAGAGTCAATGCAGTTCTTGTGCTCCTGGCCGGTGGCCACGATGGGGGCCTCGGGACGGAGCAGGGGCACGGCCTGACGCTGCATATTGGCACCCATCAGGGCACGGTTGGCGTCGTCGTTCTGGAGGAAGGGGATCATGGCGGTCGCGATGGACACCATCATCTTGGGGGACACGTCTACATAATCCACCTGGTTGGCGGGCACGGAGATGATCTCGTTCCGGCGGCGGCAGGTGATGCGCTCATTGACAAAGCAGTTGTTCTCGTCCACCGGCTCGGTAGCCTGGCAGATGGTGTACTGGTCCTCCACGTCGGCGGTCATGTACTCGATCTCCCGGGTGACCTGGCCGGTGGCCTTGTCCACCTTGCGGTAGGGGGTCTCGATGAAGCCGTAACGGTTGATGCGGGCGTAGGAGGCCAGGTAGGAGATCAGGCCGATGTTGGGACCTTCCGGAGTCTCAATGGGGCACAGACGGCCGTAGTGGCTGTAATGGACGTCGCGGACATCGAAGGAGGCGCGGTCACGGGACAGACCGCCGGGGCCCAGAGCGGACAGACGGCGCTTGTGGGTCAGCTCTGCCAGGGGGTTGGTCTGATCCATGAACTGGCTCAGGGGGCTGGAGCCGAAAAACTCCTTGATGGCGGCAGTGACCGGCCGGATGTTGATGAGGGACTGGGGGGTGACCACATCCAGATCCTGGGTAGTCATGCGCTCCCGGATGACGCGCTCCATGCGGGAGAAGCCGATGCGGAACTGGTTCTGGATCAGCTCACCCACACAGCGCAGGCGGCGGTTGCCCAGATGGTCGATGTCATCGGGGGTGCCCACGCCGTGGGCCAGACAGTTGAGGTAGTTGATGGAGGCCATGATGTCCTCCCGGGTGATGTGCTTGGGGATCAGGTCGTCCAGGTGCTCCCGGACGGCGTCCTTCAGCTCCTCACCGCTGAACTGGTCCAGCAGCTGGCACAGGGCGGGGAAGAACACCAGCTCCGTGACGCCGCACTCCTCCGGGTCAAAGTCCACGAAGTTCTTCATATCCACCATGTTGTTGGCGAAGGCACGCACCTGCTTGCCGTCCACGTCCAGGACTACCTCGTTGACACCCCGGTCGTCCAGCTCCCGGGCGCGCTCCCGGGTCAGGGTCTCGCCGGCCTCGGCAATGATCTCGCCGGTGCGGGGATCCGCCACGGGCATGGCCAGGGTGTGGCCGGCCAGGCGGGTCCAAAGGGCCATTTTCTTGTTGAACTTATAGCGGCCGACCGCGGACAGGTCATAGCGGCGGGTGTCGTAGAAGGTGGCGTTAAGCAGGCTCTCGGCGGAGTCCACCGTGGGGGGCTCGCCGGGACGCAGCTTGCGGTAGATCTCCAGCAGGGCCTCCTCATAGGTCTTGCAGGGGTCCTTCTCCATGGTGGCGACGATGCGCTCATCCTCGCCGAACATCTCCAGGATCTCCGCGTCGGTCTTGGGACCGATGGCGCGGATCAGGCAGGTGATGGGCAGCTTGCGGTTCTTGTCGATGCGGACATAGAAGATGTCGGACAGGTCGGTCTCATACTCCAGCCAGGCGCCCCGGTAGGGGATGACGGTGGTGCCGTAGGTGTGGTTGTCCGCCTTGTCCCGGGTGTCAGTAAAGTACATACCGGGAGAACGGGTAATCTGAGAGACGATCACGCGCTCGGCCCCGTTAATGACGAAGGTGCCGGCCTGAGTCATGATGGGGAAATCCCCCATGAAGATCTCCTGCTCCTTGATCTCCTCCGTCTCCTTGTTGCGCAGGCGCACCTTCACCTTGATGGGGGCGGCGTAGGTGGCGTCCCGGGCCTTGCACTCCTCTACGTCGTACTTGGGCTTCTCGTCCATGGAGTAGTCGATGAAGGACAGCTCCAGGTTGCCGGCGTAGTCCGTAATGGAGTCCACATCCTTGAACACCTCACGCAGCCCGGTGTCCAGGAACCACTGATAGGATTCCTTCTGGACCTCCAGCAGGTTGGGCATATCCAGGATCTCCTCGTAGCGGGCAAAGCTTTTGCGCAGGGTCTTGCCGTAGTACACGTCCTTGACCATTCTAAAAATCAACTCGCTTTCTTCTTCACTAAACGGGTGGATTCCCTCATTTTCCGGTCCGTGCGCGGGGAAAACCGTCCTTTTCTTTGTTGAAACCGCACAACTGCGAGAGAAGGCCAGCTTTCCGCACGCCCGGACGCGTTGTTAGATCTATTTCCATGCCTCTTGTCTTTTTTTATCCCGTATGCTACACTGCTTCTGCACCATGGGGGAGTTTGCCAGTTCCTCACAAGGACATGGAAGCATTTTATTGTACCATGGTTGACTCTTTTTTGTCAACCCTTTTTCCGGTTTTCCGGAAAATCCTTCCGGCTTTTCCGGCGGTCCCTTCGGGGGCCGCTTTTTTGTGTGCAGCAGGGCGGCGGCAGACCAAAGTCTGCCGCCGCCCTGCTGTTCTTCAATCTGTTGGTTTCCCTTCGGGTCAGTCCTGGACCTCCCGCAGGCGCTTGACCGCCGCGGAGTCCTGGATGGTACGGACCTTGGCGCCGGCCACATACTTGCCCACCGCCGCGGTGCTCTTCTTCACCGGGGTGATGGTGCCCGCGCCGGCCACACAGCCGCCGGGACAGCCCATGCCCTCCAGCAGATAGCCGTTGTACTTGCCGGCCTTGGCCATCATCAGCATCTTGCGGCACTCCCGCAGGCCGTCGGCGTGCTCGATCTTGACCTCACGGTCGGGGTCAAGCTCCGCAATGGCCTCCTTCACGGCGTTGGCCACGCCGCCGGTGACGGCAAAGCCGCGGCCCAGCGCGGTACCTGTGCCGAACTCCTCCTCGGGATCCACCGGCATCTCGGCGGGGACGATCCCCTTGGCGTCGAAGATGCCCTGCATCTCCTCAAAGGTGAGGACAAAGTCCACATCGCTTCGGACCGTGCGGCGGGAGGCCTCTAGCTTCTTGGCGGTGCAGGGGCCGATGAACACGATGCGCACATCCGGATGATCCTTCTTATACAGCCGGGCAGTGAGCACCATGGGGGTCATGGCCATGGAGATATACTCCTTGAACTGGGGAAACAGCTTTTTGGCCATCACGCTCCAGGAGGGGCAGCAGGAGGTGGCCATGAAGGGCTGCTCGGCGGGGACCTTCTTCAGGAAGTCCTCGGCCTCCTCAGCGGTACACATATCGGCGCCCACCGCCACCTCGATCACCTTGTGGAAGCCCACCTGGCGCATAGCCTCCCGCATCTGGGAGGAGGTGACGTTCTCGCCGAACTGGCTGACGAAGGCGGGGGCCACAGCGGCCACCACCTTGTCGCCCCGCTTGATGGCCTGGATCAGCTGGAAGATCTGGCTCTTGTCCGAGATCGCGCCGAAGGGGCAGTTCACCAGGCACATACCGCAGGAGACGCACTTGTCGTAATCGATCTTGGCCCGGCCCAGCTCGTCAGAGCCGATGGCATCCATGCCGCAGGCCTCCGCGCAGGGTCGCTCGATGCGCAGGATGGCGCCATAGGGGCACTCGTCGGCACACTTGCCGCACTTGATGCACTTGGTCTGATCGATGACGCTCTTGCCCTGCACCAGGGAGATGGCGTCCTTGGGGCACACCTCCATGCAGGGGTGGGCCAGACAGCCCTGGCACATATTGGTCACCCGCACCTGCTTGGTGGGGCAGGCATTGCAGGCGTAGGAGATGATGTTGATCAGCGGGGGCTCATAGTACTTTTCCGCGATCACGCTGTCCTCCAGCTGCGCGTCGGTGGGCGCGTACTCGCTCAAGTCCCGCAGGGGCAGGCCGATGGCCAGACGGATGCGCTCGGTCACCACAGCGCGCTCCACCAGGATGTTCTGGCGGTGCTTGGCCACCTCGCCGGGGATGATCTTGTGGGGCAGACGGCGGATGGTCTCGGCATAGTTGCCGCCCTCGAAGGCCATTCGGGCCACCTCTGTAAATACCTGCCGCCGAATGTCGTTGATGAATGTGTGGACACCCCGCATAGTTACATTTCCTCCTTCATATTTGCAAGAAATCTTTCACACCTAAACGTCCCTATCTTATCATAGCCGCCTCTGTTTGGCAACCGTCAGTCCCCTCGAGAAAGCAGAGATTTCTTTCCACATTTTCCACCTGGAATCAGGCATTTTGCCCGAAGACCGTCCAAAAGCGTCCATTCCGCCAACATCCCCCGCCTCTTCCGCCGCGATTTTTCCACAGGGCCGCCTTCTGTCCTGACAGAGCCGATGCATTTGCTCCCCCGTACAGCATGAGGCCGGGACCCATCCGGGTCCCGGCCTCAGCACGTCGGCGGCGGTGATCCGCCGTTACTTCTTGTTCTTCTTGTAGATGGCGTACAGTCCCTTCAGCAAAAGGTCCTTTTCCACCATCATCTTCCGCCGGCACAGGGGGGCGATGAACTGCGCCATTCCGCCGGTCACCACCACGGTGGTCCGTTTCCCCAGCTCCTCCTCCATCCGGTCCAGCATCCCGTCCAGCATGGCGGCGGCACCGTACATGATCCCGCTGCGCATACACTCCACGGTATTCTTCCCGATGACCCGCCTGGGCTTGTCCAGCTGGATGCCCGGCAGCTGGGAGGCCCGGCTGGACAGAGCCTCCGCCGACACTCGGACCCCCGGGATGATGCAGCCGCCCAGATAGGTGTTCCCGTGGTCCACCACCTCCATGGTGGTGGCCGTCCCCATGTCCACCAGGATGATGGGGGGCTTGTACTCCTGAAGGGCGGCCACCGCGATCACGATGCGGTCGCTGCCCACCGAGGCCGGGTCGTCCATCTGGATATTCAGCCCGGTCTTGATGCCCGGTCCCACCACGATGGGCTCCAGCCCGGTCACCTTGACTACGCCGGTGCGCACCGCGTTGAATACCGGCGGCACTACGGAGGAGATAATACAGTCCTCCACCTCCTCCACCGGCACACGGAACAGGTCCAGCATATTCTTGATCTCAACTCCGTACTGGTCGGAGGTCTTGATCCGGTCGGTGGCAATCCGCGCCTCAAAGCGGATCTTTTCCTCGTCGATCCCTCCGATCACGATGTTGCTGTTCCCAATATCGATGGCAAGAAGCATCTACCGTTCACCTCAAACTTTATCTTTCTATGCGCGAGCCGCCGCGCCGCGCTTTCCGGTCAAACCCGCCGGGGCGCCGCTCCGGTCAGCCGGAGCAGTGCCTTCCCAATGGCGGTGACCAGCACCGCGGCCGCAATGGCCTCCGGGATGCCGGAAGCGGTGACCGTGGCCATCACCAGCCCAAACACCGCGTCCAGCGCCACATTTTTCACCTCGGCATACTGCTGGGCCAGCAGGAAATAGATGCTGCCCATGACCAGCACCGTGTTGGTCATGGCTCCGGCCACGCCCACCACAGGCAGGGCGATATAATCGTTCACCCGCACCCGTTTCAGGGCGATCCACAGCCAGCCGGACACCACGCCGATGAGGATGCGGCACCCCACCGAGATCCACACCGCCTTCAGCGCGCCGGGCAGCCCGGTGGTACTCATGAAGGGCGAGAAGGCGAAGGCCAGCAGCCCCGGGGCCGTGGTGTTGATCCACATGGAGCTCAGGCCGAACACCGCCCCCAGGATCCCGCCGGCCAGCGGGCCCAGCAGCACCGCCCCCAGGATCACTGGGATGTGCAGGGTCGTGGCCTTGATGACGGGCAGCGGGATCAGGCCGATGCCCGTGGCCACCAGGACCAGTTCCACCGCCACCAGCATGGCCAGCAGCGCCATCCACCGGGTGTCTTTCTTACGGTTTTTCATATTCAATTCCCTCCTGCTGTCGCTCCTCTCAAGGAGGATGCAACGCATTTTTGCCAGGGGGGCCGGCTTTCCGGCCTCTTAACCGCACTATTATAAACGAAATCAGCCTCCGATTGCAAGACTCAGATTTTCTAAAACTTTGCGGATGTGGACCAATTCCTTTACAATCCGTCCTATTTGTGTCATAATCCCCTTGGAAGCGCCCCGCGCGCCCCCGATCTCATACTCTGCCCATCCTGACACAAGGAGGTTTTCATTTTATGCTCAGCGGAAAAACAGTTCTTCTTGGGGTCACGGGCGGCATCGCCGCCTATAAGGCCGCCGCCCTGGCCTCCGCCCTGGTCAAACAGCACTGCCATGTGGAGGTGATCCTGACAGAGCACGCCACCCAGTTCATCACGCCCCTCACCTTCGAGCAGCTCACCGGGAACCGCGCCATGGTGGATACCTTTGACCGGAATTTCTCCCACCAGGTGGAGCACATCGCCCTGGCCCGCCGCACCGATCTGGTGCTGGTCGCTCCCGCCACCGCCAATGTGTGCGCCAAGCTGGCCCACGGTTTGGCGGATGATATGCTCACCACCACCATTCTGGCCTGCCGGTGTCCCAAGCTCATCGCCCCCGCGATGAACACCGGGATGTTTGAAAACCCGGTGACTCAGGACAATCTGGAGCTGCTCCGGAAATACGGCTGGGAGGTCATCGCCCCCGCCTCCGGCCGCCTGGCCTGCGGCGACGTGGGAGCGGGCAAGCTCCCGGAGCCCGACGCGCTCCTTCAGCACGTTCTGCGCCAGCTGGCCCTCCCCCACGATCTGGAGGGGAAGCGGGTACTGGTCACCGCCGGCCCCACCCAGGAGCCGCTGGACCCGGTGCGCTACCTCACCAACCACTCCTCCGGGAAAATGGGCTATGCCATCGCCCGGATGGCCATGCTCCGGGGGGCCCGGGTCACCCTCATCTCCGGCCCCACCGCCCTGACGCCCCCTCCCTTCGTGGAGGTGGTCCCCGTGGTCTCCGCCCAGGATATGTTTGAGGCGGTAGCCGCCCGGCAGGAGCAGGCCGACTACATCTTCAAGGCGGCCGCCGTGGCCGACTACACCCCCGCCGATTACAGCGACAACAAAATGAAGAAGAAGGACAGCGACCTGTCCATCCCCCTCAGGCGGACCCAGGATATTTTGCAGCACCTAGGCAGCCACCGCCGCCCGGGCCAGGTGATCTGCGGCTTTTCCATGGAGACCCAGAATATGCTGGAAAACAGCCGGGCCAAGCTGGTCAAGAAAAACGTGGACATGATCTGCGCCAACAACCTGAAGGTGGCCGGAGCCGGCTTCGGCGTGGACACCAACGTGATCACCCTCATCACCGCTCAGGGCGCGGAGGAGCTCCCCCTTCTCTCCAAGGAGGAGGCCGCCAACCGCATCCTGGACGCCGCCCTAGCCCTGCCGCTCCGCTGAGCCTCCGCGCGGAACACGCGCCGGACTTTAGAACCGCACGACCCAATCTATCTCTCCCCAGTCAAGACCACGCGTGAAACGCGTGGCTTGAACAAGCCCTAAAAGGGCATAGTGCGGCCAGCGCCTGAAAGACGCTGGCTTTCACTATGTTCAAGCCATTGTGGACTGATTACCTCGCTTGACCCTTAAAAGGGTTTTCGTACTCCTTGGTGCTGATTTTATCCTCAATCTGATCCTGTTTCTCTTGCTCCTGGATATACTTCCGTAGGGCCTTTTCCTGGATACCCACAGTGCTTACATAATACCCTGTTGCCCAGAAGTGGCGATTCCCAAATTTATACTTCAAATTCGCGTGACGCTCGAATATCATCATCGCACTTTTCCCCTTCAGATATCCCATAAAGCTGGACACGGAATACTTCGGCGGAATTGACAGCAGCAGATGAATGTGGTCCGGCATTACTTTCCCTTCGATGATTACCACGCCTTTCCACTTACATAGGTCCCGGATGATATCTCGGATATCTTCCCGCATCCCCCAATAATCTATTTTCCTCCGATACTTTGGCGTGATGAACACTACATGTGTAGGACTACAATACATATTGGACAGTTGAATAAAAAGGGATGAAGGATAAGGTCTCATCGGTTATAGTTGAAGTTGCGAGCAACAACCGCACGAGAGGAGACCAAATCCTTCATGA
>CABIYX010000050.1 GCA_902363045.1 Clostridiales bacterium | reverse complement strand
TCATGAAGGATTTGGTCTCCTCTCGTGCGGTTGTTGCTCGCAACTTCAACTATAACCGATGAGACCTTATCCTTCATCCCTTTTTATTCAACTGTCCAATATGTATTGTAGTCCTACAGACGCACCCATAAAATCCGGGACTCAGCCCTTGACAACCTCTGAAAACTGTGATACAGTTCCCTTACTGCGAAGAAAAGGAACTCTAGCAAGGCTTACCCTGTTTAGAGAACCCCCGGCTGGTGGAAGGGGGAGAGGGCGCCCTGTGAACCTACCCCTTGGAGCAGCCGCCTGAACCGCTGTTTTTTGAACAGCCCAGTAGGGGACAGGCCGGGTCCGCCCGTTACCGCGTGGGAGTTTGCATGAACTCCGTGAGGTCCGTCCCGCGAGGGGCGGGCGAACCAGAGGTGGTACCGCGTTGCACTGTAATGCCCTCTGTCCGAGTACCGGACAGGGGGCTTTTGTTATCGTATGGGGGAGAAGCGCGTGGAACATAAAAACAGGCGGACCGGGACGCTGTGTGTCTTTCTGGCGGCGGTGCTGTACAGCATCGGCGGGCTGTGCATCAAGCTGATCCCCTGGGGCGGCATGGCCATCAACGGGGCCCGCACCGCCATTGCCCTGGTGGTGATCGGGGGCTATCTGGCGGTGATCCGCCACCCGCTCCGGTTCAACCGCTGGGTCGCGGTGGGGGCGCTGAGCATCTTCGGCACCAACGCCATGTTCTCTGTGGCCAACAAGCTGACCACGGCGGCCAACGTGATCGTGCTCCAGTTCACCGCCCCCATCTTTGTCATCCTGTTTTCCGCCCTGTTCTGGAGGAGAAAACCCGGGCGGCTGGATCTTCTGGCCTGCGGGGTCGTGTTCGGCGGGATACTTTTCTTCTTTGCGGACAGCCTGGAGATGGGGGGCGGCCTGGGCAATGTGCTGGCCCTGCTGTCCGGGGTGGCCTACGCGGGCGTTTTCCTGATGAATGAGCTGCCGGACTCTGACGCCATTTCCTCCGTGTTCTGGGGGGACGTCCTCTCAGCAGTCACCGGACTGCCCTTCCTGTTGGGGGAGGACAGGCTGGAGTACGCCGCCCTGGCCAGTCTGCTGGTGCTGGGCGTCTTTCAGGTGGCGGTGGCCTATATCCTGCTGACCATCGGCCTGAAAACCACGCCTCCGGTGACCGCCAGCCTGGTCTCCGGTATTGAGCCGGTGCTCAACCCCATTCTGGTGGCGGTGTTCTACCACGAGACGGTGGGCCCTCTGGCCCTGGCCGGGGCGGCCATCGTCATCAGCGGCGTGGTGGGCTATAATGTCCTCCGGGCCCGCCAGAGCACAGAATAATGTGTTTTCATTCAATTTTCAGAATAAAATAAAAAGGAGTAAGATCGATGACTTGTTACGAAGAGCTGAAAGCCCGCGGCCTCATCGCCCAGGTGACCAATGAGGAGGAGATCTCCAAAATGGTCAATGAGGGGAAAGCCGTATTTTACATTGGCTTCGACCCCACCGCCGACTCCCTCCATGTGGGCCACTTCATGGCCCTGTGCCTGATGAAGCGGCTCCAGATGGCGGGCAACCGCCCCATCGCCCTGATCGGCGGCGGTACCGGCTATATCGGCGACCCCTCTGGCCGCACCGATATGCGCAGCATGATGACCCCGGAGACCATCCAGCACAACTGCGACTGCTTCAAGAAGCAGATGGAGCGCTTTATTGAGTTCGGCGAGGGCAAGGCTCAGATGGTGAATAACGCCGACTGGCTGCTGAAGCTGAACTACATCGAGATGCTGCGGGATGTGGGCGTCTGCTTCTCGGTGAACAATATGCTCCGGGCCAAGTGCTATGAGCAGCGCATGGAGAAGGGGCTCTCCTTCCTGGAGTTCAACTATATGATCATGCAGTCCTACGATTTCTACCACCTGTTCCAGCACTATGGCTGTAATATGCAGTTCGGCGGCGACGATCAGTGGTCCAATATGCTGGGCGGCACCGAGCTCATCCGCCGCAAGCTGGGCAAGGACGCCCACGCCATGACCATCACCCTTCTGCTCAACTCCGAGGGCAAGAAGATGGGCAAGACTGCCAAGGGCGCTGTCTGGCTGGATCCCAACAAGACCAGTCCCTATGAGTTCTACCAGTACTGGCGCAACGTGGGGGACGGCGACGTGCTCAAGTGCCTGCGGATGCTCACCTTCCTGCCTCTGGAGCAGATCGACGAGATGGACAAGTGGGAGGGCAGCCAGCTGAACACCGCCAAGGAGATCCTGGCCTATGAGTTGACCAAGCTGGTCCACGGCCAGGAGGAGGCGGAGAAGGCCCAGTCTGCCGCCCGGGCCATCTTCGGCGGCGGCGGAGATACCGCCGATATGCCCTGCACCTGCCTGTGCCGGGAGGATGCCCAGGGCGATTCCATCGGCCTGCTGGACCTGATGGTCAAGTGCAAGCTGGCCCCCTCCAAAAAGGAAGCCCGCCGCCTGGTGGAGCAGGGCGGCGTGGAGGTCAACAGCGAGAAGGTCACCGATGTGTCCGCCTCCTTTACCTGCGCCGCCTTCTGCGGTGAGGGACTGGTCATCAAGAAGGGCAAGAAGGTGTTCCATAAGGTCACCATGGACCAGTAATTTTGCCCCGATAGGAAGCAACTCCCCCGGCCTTGGCCGGGGGAGTTGCTTTAGTCAGGGGCGGTGGACGCGGGGAAGCGCGCGAACAAGGCGATCGAAAACTTTGGGTCGAAAGTGGGAAGCTGCGGGCAGAAGGGCGGGCGGCAGACAGGTTTTCCTGACCGGAGGCATAGGATAGAACAGCGGTGTCGGGAGGAGGGACAGCCTTTGGGGGAGAGTTGGAAGATGGAGGGAGGCGGAACGCTCACTCTGGAGGAGGAGGGGATCCGGGTCCGGCTGTGGGCCGTCCGCCCGGATGATGGGCGGGGCCTGTATAAGGTGTGGGTCAGGGGGCGGGGCGGGAGCCTGCTTCTGGGGACCCTGATACCGGAGAGGGGCAGGCTGGCGCTGTCCCGGACCCTGAGCCGGTCCACGCTGGAACAGGCTGGCTGCTGGCCGGTGACGGGCGGAAATTCTGTACTGGTATTTTCCTTTACGGACCATACAGAAAAAGGGGAGGAGTGGCGGCCGGAGCCGGATCCGGCGCGGCTGTGCAGAGATCCGCTCCTCCGGACGCTCCTTCGGGGCCGGACCGGCTTCTTCAGCGGAGAGGAGGGGGAGGAACATCTCCTGGCGGCCCCCTTTTCCCTTCAAAAAGAGTTCCCGCTGCCGGTGCTGTTCTGTCTGGCTCAGGTGGAGGAGCGGGCGGGGCGGCGCTGGCTGGTGTGGCGCTTTGACCGGGCGGGGGATCCGGTGATCCCGGCGCATAGCCGGGGCGGGGCGGGACATACTAGGGTGGTAAGACCGGCCCAACAGCCAGAAGGAGGAGAAGACCATGTCCATTTTGACCACAAAGGAGCTCCAGGCCCTGTCTGACCAGCTGGATTTTGAGAAGGTGCTCCACTGCAAGTATATGGCCGCTGTCCAGGAGTGCCAGGATGGCGCGCTGAAAAACCAATTCCAGGGACTGGCGGACCAGCACCGCCAGAACTATGCCGATCTGCTTGGCTATTTAAAGTAAGGAGGGAGATCCATGACTGACCAGGAGCGTATCACAGATTTTCTGTGCAGTGAGAAGAAAATGACCGCGAACTATGACAGTTTTGCCTCAGAGTGCGTAAATATCCCTCTGCGGGATGAATTTCTGCGTCTGTTCAACCAGAGCCACCACAGCCAGACGGAGCTGTTCCAGACGGCGCAGGAGCGGGGGTGGTACAGCCCGGAGCAGGCCCAGAGTGACAAGATCCGGCAGGCTTACACCAAATACTCCAACCAGCAGCCCACCGGCCAGCAGTAAGGACCGGCGGCCCACGGCCCGGGCGGCGCCCCTTGGGGGATGCCGTCCGGGCCTGCCGCTGTTTTGGGACGTTTTTTGCCGGGAGCGGTTGAAAAACAGAAGAAAATCCCGTATAATACTATCTGCTGAAGCGCACCTCGTGGGCGCAGGGACTGGAGGCTGTGTGGCTTGGGACCCTTGCGTCTGAACAGCGGCGTTTGGAACATAAAGAGAGGAATCATCATCGACCATGTACCATATTGATATTATGACCCTCTTTCCCGATGTGGTGGGGGATATGCTGTGTGAGTCCATCTTGGGTCGGGGGCAGGAGCGGGGCTACATCCGCATCGAGTGCCACCAGATCCGGGATTACACCTTAAATAAACAGAAGCAGGTGGATGACTACCCCTATGGCGGGGGGCGGGGCGCGGTGATGCAGGCCGACCCCCTGTACCAGTGCTGGAAGCATATCTGCGACCAGGCGGGGGAGCGGCTCCACACCATCTATATGTCCCCCGCGGGAAAGACCTTCTGTCAGGCGGACGCCCGCCGGCTGAAGGAGGACTACTCCAGGCTGATCTTGGTGTGCGGACATTATGAGGGCATTGATGAGCGCTTCATTGAGGAGTGTGTGGACGAGGAGATCTCCCTGGGCGACTTTGTGATGACCGGGGGAGAGATCCCGGCGATGGCAGTGGCCGACGCGGTCTGCCGTCTGGTGCCCGGGGTGCTGTCCGATCCCTCCTGCTATGAGAATGAGAGCCACTGGAACGGGATGCTGGAGGCGCCCCAGTACTCCAGGCCGGAAGTCTGGCATGACCGGGCGGTGCCCCCCATCCTGCTGTCCGGGCACCACGCCAATGTGGAGAAATGGCGGCGGAAGCAGGGCATCCTGCGGACCTACCGCCGCCGCCCCGATCTCTATGGGAAGCTGGACCTGTCCTCCAAGCAGGACCGGAAGCTGCTGAAGGAACTGGAGGAGGAAACCGGGGAGAAGCTGACCTGACCGGGCTTTACATTTGGCGTGAGTTGTGGTATGGTAGTTGTAATATAGTTTTTAAAATTACATTTGGAGATGGATGATATGAGTTTTAAAATCGTTGTGGACAGCTGCTGCGATCTGTCCCCCCAGATGAAAAAAGAGCCCTGCTTCGTGCGGGTCCCCATGACCATCCAGGTGGACGGGAGCGTATTTGTGGATGACGAGACCTTTGACCAGGCGGATCTGCTGTGGGCCATGCAGCAGAGTGAGAACGCCCCCTCCACCTCATGCCCCTCTCCCCAGAGCTATCTGGACGCCTATCAGGGGGAGGAGGAGGACGTCTATGTGGTGACCCTCTCCGCACTGCTCAGCGGCTCCCACAACTGCGCCGAGCAGGCCAAGGCCCTGCTGGAGGAGAAGTCCCCGGAGCGGAACGTCCATGTCTTCAACTCCTGCTCCGCCGCCGGGGGAGAGGTGCTCATCGCCCTGAAAATCCAGGAGCTGGCCTCCACCGGGATGCCCTTCAAGCGGGTCGTCCGGGAGGTGGAGCAGTATATCTATCAGCTTCAGACGCTGTTTGTACTGGAATCCCTGGAAAATCTGCGGAAGAATGGGCGGCTGACCCGTGTGCAGTCAATGGTCACTGGCGCACTGAGGATCAAGCTGTTCATGGGCGCCACCCCCGAGGGGGAGATCTGCAAGCTGGGGCAGGCGCTGTCGGTAAAGCAGGCCCTGGGCAAGCTGGTGGACCGGATTGCTGCCGATCCGGAGCACAAGGGCCGCGCGGTGGCCATCAGCCATTGCAATAATGTGGAGCGGGCCTTTCAGGTGAAGCAACAGATCGAAGAGAAGTGCCAGGCGGGACAGGTCCTGATCCTGGACGCCGGCGGCATCACCACGGTTTACGCCAATGACGGCGGGATCGTGGTGGCCTATTGACAGACAGAGCAAGGAGGCTCGGTCTGGCGGAGAGGACGGGGGCTGTCCGCCGCCGTTCCACTCCTCCCGCCTCCGGGGCAGGCAGAGGGATGCGGAGGGAGACGCGTCAGACCGGACCGATCCAATTCAGGAGGGATGACCTATGGCAATGACCCGGGAGCAGGCGTGGGACCTGCTGAGCAAGTACAACAAGGAGTCCTTTCACCTCCGCCACGCCATTACGGTGGAGCACGTGATGGGCTGGTTCGCGGAGCATCTGGGCTATGGGGAGGAGCGGGAGCTCTGGTCACTGGTGGGCCTGCTCCACG
Organism: Clostridiales bacterium; assembly: GCA_902363045.1. GTDB lineage: Bacteria > Bacillota > Clostridia > Oscillospirales > Oscillospiraceae > Lawsonibacter. The sequence goes on along the minus strand of CABIYX010000050.1, from coordinate 9,165 downwards.
ACCTGGATTTTGAGATGTGGCCGGAGGAGCACTGTAAGAAGTCACAGGAGCTGATGCGCCAGGCCGGAGTGGACGAGGTGGTGATCCGGGCTGTGGCCAGCCACGGCTGGGACCACTGTGTGGATCTGAAGCCGGAGCTTCCCATGGAGAAGGTACTCTTCGCGGTGGATGAACTCACCGGACTGATCGGCGCGGCGGCGCTGATGCGCCCATCGAAAAGTGTGGCGGATATGGAGCTGAAGTCCCTGAAAAAGAAGTTCAAGGACAAGAAGTTCGCGGCGGGCTGCTCCCGGGATGTGATCGCCCGGGGCGCGGAACTGCTGGGCTGGGAGCTGGACCGCCTGCTGGGCGACACGCTGGAAGCCATGCGGGCGGAAGAGCAGGCCATTGAGCGGGCCGTGGCAGATGCCGGGGCGAAGGACGCCTCTTTGTGATTTTATACATGATTCTCCCTTCTTTTCGGCAAAAATGGGCCTTTATTAAGAAAATACAAAATTCTCAGGCGGACCGCTTGACAAAGCGGCTGGGGCTGTGATAGGATAGTTGCCGTTAAGGGGAGTAGTCGGCACAGTTCCCGCTGTGCGGCAGAGCCAACAATCCTGAAAGAAGCTGCTTCTTTCTGGTTTTGCCTGAAATGACCAGACCTGTGTTCCACTCTGGGAACGCAGGTCTTTTTATGTGCTTTCTGGTTGTCAGGCGGGCAGTAGGGCAGAATGAAGTCAGGACGGCCTCCCCAAGAGAGCGCCGGACCGGGTCCGGCGTGCGGAAGGTCAAAACAGAGAGAAGAAAGGGAGGAAAAAACGTTGAGTTTGAATTTCTTGTGGATCAATCTGCTGGCCATCACTCCCCAGCAGATCGTCATGTATGTAGTGGGTGCAGTCCTGATCTGGCTGGCCATCGAGAAGGGCTTTGAGCCCGCTCTGCTGATGCCCATGGGTTTTGGCGCCATCCTGGTCAACCTGCCTCTGTCCGGCGTGATGAACCAGTTCAGCGAGGGCGTGGGTGAGACCCACGGCATCATCCAGTGGCTGTTTGAGGTGGGCATTGAGGCCAGCGAGGCCATGCCCATTCTGCTGTTCATCGGCATCGGCGCCATGATCGACTTCGGCCCCCTGCTGTCCAACCCCAAGCTGTTCCTGTGCGGCGCGGCCGCTCAGGGCGGTATCTTCCTGACCATCATGATCGCCGCCGCCCTTGGCTTCGATCTGAAGGACGCCGCCTCCATCGGCATCATCGGCGCCGCGGACGGCCCCACCTCCATCCTGGTTTCCCAGACTCTGGGCTCCAACTATATCGGCGCCATCGCTGTGGCCGCGTACTCCTATATGGCTCTGGTGCCCATCATCCAGCCCTTTGCCATCAAGCTGGTGACCACCAAGAAGGACCGCGCCATGCGGATGCCCTACCGGGCCCAGGGCGTGTCCAAGCGTCTGCGCATCATGTTCCCCATTGTCGTTTCTGTCATTGCCGGCCTGGTGGCCCCCTCCTCCGTGGCTCTGGTGGGCTTCCTGATGTTCGGCAACCTGATCCGGGAGTGCGGCGTGCTCTCCAGCCTGTCTCAGACCGCTCAGAATGAGCTGGCCAACCTGATCACCCTGCTGCTGGGCATCACCATCGCCGCCTCCATGAAGGCGGACCAGTTCGTGCGCTGGGAGACTCTGATGATCATGGGCCTGGGCCTGGTGGCCTTCATCCTGGACTCCATGGTGGGCGTCATCTTCGTCAAGATCCTGAACATCTTCACTCCCAAGAACAAGATCAACCCCATGGTGGGCGCTGCGGGCATCTCCGCCTTCCCCATGTCCTCCCGTGTCATCGAGAAGATGGGCCAGGAGGCCGATTCCCAGAACCACCTGCTGATGCACGCGGTGGCCGCCAATGTGTCCGGCCAGATCGCCTCTGTGGTAGCCGGCGGCGTGGTCCTTCAGTACTTTGCCAACATGGGCTGATTTAGGAGGTTTCAACAATGAATCTTGATAATATGATGGCGGCCCTTGAAATGATGGGCCAGGGTATGCTGGGCATCTTCGTGGTGCTGGGTATCATTGCCCTGCTGGTCTTCGTGATGCAGAAGATCGACAACCGCAAAAAGTAAGTATGCCGCACGCGGGACGTGTGCTGTGCGGGATAGATATGAAACGTGAAAGCGCGCCGGACCATTCAGGTCCGGCGCGCTTTCTTTGGTCCTGCTATAACCAGTCGGCGATGATGTCTGGCAATGCGGTGGGACTGACGCCGTGTTCTACCAGGAGGGTCATCAGCTCGTCGATTCGGACAGCGCTGGTGGTGATCCCTGGGATCGCAGCGGTATCACCCGATTCCTCGGAGATACGGACGCCGTAGTTTTCACAGGAGAAAGCATTGGATTCTACGGTATCTACGGTGAGGGAATAATGGAAGGTGCGGGGGCGGCCAAACTCATCTGGACAGGTCCGGGATGCGATCTTGACTTCCGTCATACTCTTTGACTCCTTCACATTTAACACATGAGCTGAGTATAACGAAAAAATGTGGAAAGTAAAAGAGAATCTTGTCGGAAACATACAACATTTTTCCGGTGCCCAGATATGGGGGAGGGGGAAGCGTGGGTGAAAAGCTCGAAAAGAGGGGGACCCGGCCGGATCCTGCGGCAGGCATTTCACAGTTGTGGAAAAAAGAGTGGAAAAATTTTTCAAGCCGAGCGCGCTTCGGACCGTCCGAAGCGCGCTCGGCTTTGAAAATATAGGGAAAGCGGTCAGCGGACCCGGAGCCGCTTGACCAGATCCTCCTGGGGGGTGACCCAGGCGGTCTCGTAGGTGGTGTAGGTCACCATGCCGGGGCGGGCCCCATTGGGCTTTTTCACATACTTGACCGGGGTGTAGTCTACCGGGACCCGGCTGGAGCTTCTGGCCTGGGAGAACCAGGCGGCCAGGCAGGCGGCCTCGTTCAGGCTCTGGAGGTCGGGGGCCTGTCCCTCTGTCCAGAGGATGACATGGGAGCCGTGGATCTTCTGGGTATGGAACCAAATATCGCTCTTGAAGGCCTGCTTGCAGGTGAGCAGGTCATTCTGCGTATTGTTCTTGCCCACGGAGATGCGAAGTCCGGCGGAGGAGCGGAACTCCATGGGTTTGGAGACCACACGCTTCTCCCGGCCCTTGGACTTGGAGGGGCGGCGGAGATAGCCAGTGTCGGTGAGCTCCTGGCGGATCTCCTGAAGGTCCTTTTCCCCCTCCGCCAGGGGGATGGTGTCCAGCACGCTGTTCAGATAGTCCAGCTCCCGGCGGCCCTTCTCCAGCTGCTGGGTGAGCATGACCTCGGCCGTCTTGGCCTTGTTGTACTCCTTGTAGTACCTGGCGGCATTCTGCTGGGGGGTGAGGAGGGGATCCAGAGGGACATCGATCTCTCTGCCCTCCGGATCGTAGAAGTCCACCGTGTGCAGCCGGGCCATGCCCCGCTCCATCTGATAGAAGTTGGAGGTCAGGATGTCTCCCAGCTGGCGCAGGCGCTCCCGGTCATGGGTGGCAGCCAGCTCCTGTTCCTGGTGGGCGATCTTGCGGGCTGTGCGGTCCCGTGCGGTGGTCACAGAGCGGATCAGATCCTGTCCCCGCTGCTTGACCCGCTCCAGGTGCTCCCGTTCCTCATAAAAGCGGTCCAGCAGGGCGGAGAAGGTGGGGAAGGGGGTGCGCTCCATCCGGCCCTCATACTGCTCCACCGGGAAGAAGGTGAAGTCGGAGGGGGCCCCGTCCCGGGCGAGGAGGCAGGGGGAGAAGCGGCCCGTGCGGACAGCGTCCAGCAGGCGCTCCAGCCGGTCCAGAAGCCGTTTACGGCCCTCGGGACCCAGGATATTGAGCCGTATATCCACGGCTCCTCCGGCCTGGAAGGCCAGTTCCCGGCAGATCAGGGGGGACAGGCCGCCGAAGGTGTCCAGCAGCCACTGGTCGGCCTGTGCCTCCTCCGGCGCGGCGGACAGCAGGGCCTCGAGGGCGGCGCGGTCCTGGGCCATGGGGTCCAGCTTGGCCTGGGGAGGCGGGAGGCGGTAGAACATCCCGGGGAGGAGGGCCCGCTGGGCGCTTCCCGTCCCCAGGCTGGACTCCACCCGGCGGATGCAGTCCAGGATCCGTCCTTCTTCGTCCAGCAGGATCAGGTTGGAGCGGCGGCCAATGGCCTCCAGCACCAGCCTGCGCTCCACCCGGTCGCCCAGCTCGTTCATCGCCTCCAGGGTCAGGGTGACCACGCGCTCCAGCGGGGGCTGGGCCACCGACAGGATGCGCGCGCCGGACAGGTGCTTGCGCAGGAGCATACAGAACATGGGGGGCGTGTCCGGGTTCTCCCGGGTCAGCTGGGTCAGCTGGGGCCGGGGGTGGCTGGGATTGGCGGAGAGCAGCAGCCTCACATTTCCGTGGGCCGGGGTGCGCAGGGCCAGGACCACCTCGTCCCGGCCGGGCTGATAGATCTTGTCGATTTTCCCGCCGGTGACCGACTGGTCCAGCTCATGGACCAGTCCGGACAGGCAGAGTGCATCTAACGGCATACAAACACCTCATTGTGACAGTGGAGAATCAAGGGGCGTGGGGAGCCCCGCCGTCAGGGACCGGGGACTCCGCGGGCTCCATGACACACTGAAAAAGCTCATTGAGCCGGTCAGTCCGTCCCTGGAGATAGAGCCAGCCGAACAGGGCCTCCAGGCCGGTGGCGGACTGGTACTGGGCGCGGCTGGCCGCCTTGGGCACGGAGTGGGGGGCGGTGTTCCGACCGCGGCGGTACACATCGGCCTCCTGCTCCGTCAGGATGGGGAGCAGCCGCTCAATGGCCGCGGCCTGGGCAGGGGCGGACACATATTTGACTGTGGCCCGGTGGAGATCACGGGGACGGGCCTTGCCCCGCAGGCAGAGCCAGGAGCGGACCATGACCTCAAATACGCCGTCCCCCAGGTGGGCCAGCCCCAGGCTGCTCATGGAGAGCAGCTCGTCCCGGGGCATATCCAACTTGAAATAGTCCATAAAAAATCCTCTTTTGTGTAAAAATGCCTGCCAGTATGGCTATGCCATGATACCACATCCGGGCGGGAAAGACAAGGGGAGGGGACGGCAAAGAGCTCCTGGTCCGAAGACCAGGAGCTCTGCTTTGTAAAGTAAATGCCGGGGGATTTTCTTCCGGTCGGGTGGAAAACCCTCAGTCAGCCTTACAGCTGACAGTTCCCTTTGCGAAAGGAGCCGATGTGGTGGCATTTGTAAAGGAAATGATCAAATGATCAGCCTGGGATTAGTCCTCGACCTTGGGGCCGGCGGCCACCAGAGCCTTACCGGCGTCGTTGCCGGTGTACTTGACAAAGTTCTTCACGAAGCGGGAAGCCAGATCCTTGGCCTTGGTCTCCCACTCGGCGACGTCGGCGTAGGTGTCCCGGGGATCCAGGATGCCGGAGTCCACGCCGGGCAGGGCAGTAGGCACTTCAAAGTTGAAGTAGGGGATGGTCTTGGTCTCGGCCTTCAGGATGGAGCCATCCAGGATGGCGTCGATGATGCCGCGGGTGTCCTTGATGGAGATGCGCTTGCCGGTGCCGTTCCAGCCGGTGTTGACCAGATAGGCCTTGGCGCCGGACTTCTCCATCTTCTTCACCAGCTCCTCACCGTACTTGGTGGGGTGCAGCTCCAGAAAGGCCTGGCCGAAGCAGGCGGAGAAGGTGGGGGTAGGCTCGGTGATGCCGCGCTCGGTGCCGGCCAGCTTGGAGGTGAAGCCGGACAGGAAGTAATACTGGGTCTGCTCCGGGGTCAGGATAGACACGGGGGGCAGCACGCCGAAGGCGTCGGCGGACAGGAAAATGACGTTCTTGGCGTCAGGGCCCTTGGACTTGGGGCGGACGATCTTCTCGATGTGGTCGATGGGGTAGGAGACGCGGGTATTCTCAGTAACGGACTTGTCCGCGAAGTCGATCTTGCCGTCCTTGTCCACGGTGACGTTCTCCAGCAGGGCGTTGCGCTTGATGGCGTTGTAGATGTCGGGCTCGGCGTCCTTGTCCAGGTTGATGACCTTGGCATAGCAGCCGCCCTCAAAGTTGAACACGCCCTCGTCATCCCAGCCGTGCTCGTCATCGCCGATGAGCAGACGCTTGGGGTCGGTGGACAGGGTGGTCTTGCCGGTGCCGGAAAGACCGAAGAACAGGGCGGTGTTCTCGCCGTTCATGTCGGTGTTGGCGGAGCAGTGCATGGAGGCCATGCCGTTGAGGGGCAGGTAATAGTTCATCATGGAGAACATACCCTTCTTCATCTCGCCGCCGTACCAGGTGTTCAGGATGACCTGCTCACGCTCGGTAAGGTTGAAGATGGCGGCGGTCTCAGAGTTCAGGCCCAGCTCCTTGTAGTTCTCCACCTTGGCCTTGGCGGCGTTGTAGGAGATGAAATCGGGCTTGAAGTTCTCCAGCTCCTCCGCGGTGGGAGCGATGAACATATTCTTGACGAAGTGGGCCTGCCATGCCACCTCCATGATGAAGCGGATAGCCATGCGGCTGTCATGGTTGGTGCCGCAGAACACGTCCATGACGTACAGCTTCTTGTTGGACAGCTGCTGGACGGCCAGACGCTTGCACTCGTCCCAGGCCTCCTTGGAGGCGGGCTTGTTGTCGTTCTTGAACTCGTCAGAGGTCCACCACACGGTATCCTTGGAGACGTCGTCCATCACGATGAACTTGTCCTTGGGGGAGCGGCCGGTATAGATGCCGGTCATCACGTTGACGGCGTCCAGCTCAGTCAGCTGTCCCACGTCATAGCCTTCCAGTCCGGGCTTCATCTCTTCCTCAAACAGAGTCTCATAGGAGGGGTTGTGGAGGATCTCGGTGGTGCCGGTGATACCATATTTGCTCAAATCGATGGTTGCCATTTTAATGACCTCTTTTCTAATGATCTTCCTGCCGGGCGGGCGGCGACCCGCTGGGCGGAGAGAGCTCAAAGCATACATAATAATACACGGAAGTGAGAATAAAGTCAATCATATTGGCCTTGGTTATTTCGTTATGGCAGGTATTACAGTTTAGCTATGGAGAGGCGGACCGCCCGGGTTTTACTCAGCGGCGGAGGCGGCCTCCTCCCGGCGGAGGGCCTTGGACAGGGCGGCGAAGTCGGAGATGGACAGCCGCTCCCCCCGAACGGCGGCGGGCAGGCCGCAGGCCTCAATGGCCCGGGCCACGGCCTGCTTGCCGTAGGAGCCGCCCAGAGAGGCGCTGAGGCTGTTGGCCAGGGTCTTGCGCCGCTGGGCGAAGGCGGCCCGCACCACACGGAAGAAGTGGGTCTCGTCATCCACCTCGGCGGGCGGAGACTTGGGGACCATGCGAAGCACAGAGGAGGTCACCTTGGGGGCAGGGAGGAAGCAGTCAGGCGGGACGTCGAAGAGCAGCTCCGTGTGGGCGTGGTACTGGCAGAATACGGAGAAAGCCCCGTAGTCCGGCGAGCCGGGGGCGGCGCAGATCCGGTGGGCCACCTCCCGCTGGATCATCACGGTGATTGCGGAGAAGCATTTGGCCTCCAGCAGGGCGGTGATGGCGGGTGAGGTGATGTTATAGGGCAGGTTGGCGCAGGCCAGGGACGTCAGTCCCTGAAATTTTTCCCGCACCAGAGTGGGAATATCCGTTTTTAAAATATCGCCGGGACAGATCTCGGTGTTGGGGCGGTCGGCCAGCGTCTCGGCCAGGATGGGAAGAAGGGAGCGGTCCAGCTCCACCGAGACCACCCGTTCCGCCCGCAGGGAGAGCTCCCGGGTGAGGGAACCGATGCCGGGCCCCACCTCCAGCACTCCGCAGCCGGGGGCGGCGCCGGAGGCCTCGGCGATGTCCCGGGGCACCCAGCCTTCGATCAGAAAATTCTGTCCCATGGATTTGGAGAAACGGAAGCCATGCCGTGCCAGCAGGGACTTGATGTCGTTGATGTTGCAGAGATCCATTCTGTATCCTCGTTTCTCAGGGGAGAGCCGCATTCGGCCCGCCCATGTATGTGGAAGTACCTCCAATATAGAAGAAAAGGGAGCGTTCGTCAAGAGCGGCCTTGCCAATTTTTTCAGCGGCTGATACAATATAAAAAAGAGACTGTCGAAAAGACTTTTTCAGCAAGCTGAAAAAGAAAGTGAGGAGTGCGATGTGAAAAAGCGATGGCGTTTCATTTTGACTGCCCTGCTGCTCCTGCTGCCTCTGACAGTGATGCCGGCCGGCGCGGATGCGGGGCCCAAGCCGTCGGTGGTGGTGGAGCTGACCGGTCTGGAGGGGCGGACCTGCTGGGGGACCCTTCTCACCACCCAGGAGAGTACAGGGCCGTATCGCCGTTTTTCCGGGGAAGAGGCGGCGGAAGATCCGGAGGAGGACCGGGCCTTGAACGCCCTGCTGCCCCTGGCACTGGCAGACTCGGACGGCTTCCACCTGCTGGATTTCGCGGCAGACTGCTCCAGCGGGGAACTCAGCTGGACCTACTACCCGCCCCACACCTATAAGATCGCCCTCTGGTTCCCGGAGGAGGATGCCCGGGCGGTGAGCGGGGTCTATCACCGGTATGCTTTCGACAGCTATTACCGGCTGGACCTGTCCGGCTTGGAGCTGGCCCCCGGGTGCACTGTGGAGCTGGAAGAGGCGCGCCTCCAGCGGGATTATCCGTATGGGGCCTCTCTGCTGGCCCTGGCAGGGCGGGTGGTCCTCACCCTGGGGGCGGAGCTGCTGCTGGCGTTGGCCTTCGGCCTGCGCACCGGACGGGCGCTGAGGTGGGTGGCCGGGGTGAATCTGGCGACCCAGCTTGGACTGAACCTGGCGCTGGAGCTGTTTACCTACTGCAACGGGGCTTTGGAGGGGGTGATGGCCATTCTGGCGCTGCCGGTCTATCTGGCGGCGGAGGCGGCGGTGACTCTGGTGGAGCTGCGGATCTACCGGCGGAAGCTGCTGGGGGAGCGGGGAGCGCCCGGGCGGCGGATCACGGCGTATACCTGGACCGCCAACCTGTGCTCCCTCCTGGCCGGGGTGCTGCTGTCCTTCCGGCTGCCCGCCCTGTTTTGATCGATGCCGCGGGCCTGTCCGAAGACACACCCGCCGGATCAGCGCTCCTGCAAGCGGGAGCAAAGAAATTTTGGAAAATGTAGGTTTGTCAAACATCTTGGACGGTAAACTCCAGAGGAGAAAGCCAACCGAGCGGTCTCATGGGGAAGTTATTGGAGCGGCGG
>CABIYX010000049.1 GCA_902363045.1 Clostridiales bacterium | reverse complement strand
CGGTACAATCTTAATTGATGAACGGCTTTGTGATCCGTCAAAATTAGGGCGGCTCCGTTTTACCTGTGCCCATGAGCTGGCTCATTGGGTACTACATAAGAAGTTGTACTCCGGTACAGGAGATGTTGCTGCATATAACGGAAATGTTTCTTCCGATGAAAGTCATGGCATAATTGAGCGCCAGGCAGATACTCTGGCTTCTGCTCTGCTGATGCCTTTACCGCAGATCAAAAAATGTTTTTACCGACTTAGAATGGGTCGGACAGATGAACAGCTCATTGCTGAAATGGCAAACATTTTTGAGGTTTCCAAGCAAGCAATGCAGATTCGTCTAAAATCCAGGAACCTGATATAACCAAAGAGTGGGAATAGAGAGAGGTTCTCCCCTCTCTCTATCTCCTCCGCTATGCTATTTTGTACCTAATATGTTCGCAATATTGCGAACAAGGAGGAATATTCTATGAGGAAAGAAAGCACAACAATTCAAAAATGTAACAGCAGACTAACAGCTTTAGGGCTTAACAGCGACGCTGCGTTTCATAGAAGCAGGCTGATTCTAAAGATTTACCGGGATGTAGTCTGGGTTCTGAGTGAACGGGCAGAAGAATTGCAAGAAACTGCTTGGATTATGGGAGAACAAGATATAGAGTCTGGCCTCTGCTATCTTGAAAATTTTGCACCAGATATTGAACTACAAGCCTTTGAAGAAAAAGTGTGCTGCCTTGTTCAAAATCAAATGCTGGTCAATATTATTGACCGTGCGCTCCTTCGTCTGAAACGGTATCCAGATCGAGGAGAACTTTACTATGAAATTTTGACTAAGCAATTCATCTATCGGTTCAACAGTACAGAGAAAGAATTGCTGGAAGAACTAAATATAGAGCGCAGTGTCTTTTATGACCGAAAACGAGAAGCTATCTATTTATTTTCTGTTTGCTTGTTTGGATATTCTATTCCAGAAGTCCTAGAGGAACTGCCCCGACTAAATCCCGACTAAATTCCGACAAATCCCCGACCTAATCCCTACTCCCTTCCGACTTCCGACCTGCTATACTTGGTATAGTGGCAGGAATGTGTTAAATTGAATACTTTTCTACATAAGGCCCGGCATTAACCGGGCTTTTTTCATTCCTGCTGTAATATGGCGGCAGGAATATGGCTGGAGGCGAAAACACTTCCGGCCTTTTTCTTTGCCCGGTATTAGGAGGCCGGTATGCGCTGGGAGGCGTACATAGCAAAATATCCATGACACCGTTCAAATTCACTGACTACCAAGAATTTGAACGGAGGAAAGGATATGACAAGAGTATTCATTTGGAAAAATAACAGCCCACAGGAATGGGAGGAAATCAGTTTTTCAGCGTTCAGTAAGGCACGCCGCAATGGTTGCTTTACTGGGCGCTTTTTTATTGAGACAACCGAAAATGTTGATGGTCACAACGAAAGAGTTATTACCGAGTGCTCACAAGCTCGTTATAAAACACATCGCCAAGAATTAGGAACTATCAATCAAGATGTGGTTCATACGAACTCTCCCCAAAGACACGATACCTATGTCTACTACTTTGCAGATGGATCGCGTTCTACGCTGGTTTTAGGAGCAGACGATACTTCCTGTGTCAATGGAGCTTGGATTGCCGAATTGCGAGAACTGGATCGCTTGGAATACAATAATCAACACACACAAACACGCCGTCACTGTTCTTTGGATGCTCAGGACCCCGAAGGAATGGGAGGGTACTATACAGGTGATGATATGGAACGCGTGCAGCTTGAATTGGAAGTAGAAGATTTTCTCACTTCACTTCCCAAAGACCTGGAACAAATTGCTCGCCTTTTGTGTGAGGGTTTTTCTGCCGCAGAAATTGCTCGTAAGCAAGGGGTCAATCGGTCCTCAATATGCAGAAAAATTAAGAAGATACAGGATGCCATGATGCACTATAATCCTTAAGCAACAAACCATCGAAAGCACAGCCCTGCCATTTTGGCAGGGCTATGCTACTTTTTGAATTAAATTTCGTAATCTGTGCAACAAACGGCCTCTGCCGTGGCCTACAAGTGAGAGGCACAAATGCCAGGGAAGGGCATTGGGTCCCTCAGTCTCTAAATTAACAGTAATAGGAGCGAACAGGCCATGAAACAAGAAACTGAAAATCGGCAACAGAGGCCGCAGATGATTTGCCTGTGTGCAACCTGTGCCAATGCTTTTTATAATGTTCCAACCATAAGGATTCAGCGCGTGGATCGCTATCAACTTGTAAAAGATACCTGTACTTATTGCGGGGTCCGCAATGGATATGACTATATCATTACTCCTCGTAAATCGACACGCCGTCATTCAGGAAATGAGGCGAGGTTATGAACAAGAAAGATGTCTGTGCAACCAAAATAGCCTATGTACGATTCACGGAAGATGATTTGGCAGACCTGGATAATCAAGTTCGTCGTGTAGGTGCGTCATCCAGAGGCGCATATATCCGCAGTTTAATTAAAGGAGTTCGTCCTGTTGAACTCCCTCCAGCAGACTATGTAGCTCTGATTGATGAATTAGCTAAACTTCGCCGCAGCATTGATACAATGGCAGCTCGCGCGGCGGACAACAAGGCGTCTGCACTCAGCCCTGTCGAATACTATACATTATCCAGTCTTACGGCGTTGACACTTCAAAAGATCCGGCTTGCAGCATTACCACAACAGTATCACTTACCGGAGGATATGAGCCATGAATGAAACAATTATTGACCGCACTTATGTGTGCTTAAAGTTGATTGATATGCTCTACAAAAAGGGACTTATCAACGAAGCAACCTATTTTAATGTGAAACGAACCTATCAGAACAAGTAGGTTTTTTGCGCTGGGTTGTCAAGGATGTCAGCCCAGCGTCCATATCATTGCAGATTAAAGATTTTTTGAGTATTCTCGTTTTGTCAGAAGAAATCAGGAACACTAAAGGAGGAAGATGCTATGTACAATATGTCTCCGTACTCATTATCTCGATCTTTTCGGGACAAACCCTGTCGGGCAGTCATATATGGCCGTGCCTCAACAGAACACGAGGCCCAGGTCAAAGCCTTGCAAAATCAGATGCAGTGGTATGATGATGTTGCTCGATTTCATCCTCAATGGAATGTTATCAACCGCTACATCGACCAAGGCATTACCGGAACTCAGGTCTATAAGCGGGATGCCTTTATGCGGATGATGGAGGATGCCAAACAGCAAAAATTCGATTTGATTGTCACTCGCGAGGTCTGCCGCTTTGCCAGAAATACGGTAGATGCATTGGTCTGTGTTCGCCAACTCGCCGCCATAGGGATTGAAGTCTATTTTGTGAATGATAACATTTGGACTCTTGACGGTGATGGCGAGTTGCGGCTGACCATTATGGCTACTATGGCACAGGAAGAGAGCCGCAAAATCAGTGAACGCTCTCTTGCAGGACAACGGGTCAGCCGCGAAAAAGGAGTCCTCTATGGAAACGGGAACATTTTCGGATATACCAGGAACAAACTCACCAAGCAGTTTGAAATTGATCCCGATCAGGCGGAAACTGTAAAAATGATTTTTGACCTCTATGATTCCGGCATGGGAGAAACCTTAGTAGCAAAAGAGCTAACCCGCCTTGGACGCAAAAACGGAGTAGGTAAGGTCAAGTGGGATGCTGGAAAAGTATCAAAGATCATCAAGCGAAAAAACTATCTGGGGTACACAGTTTACTGTCAGTCCTATTCCAATAACTATTTGGAGCAAAAGAGAATCAAGCGTGACGAGAGCGAGTTTGTCTATGTAAAAGGTGGCTTCCCTCAGATTATCTCGGAGGAACAGTACGAGCGGTGTAACGCCATTCGTCGCAGTAGGACCAAACGGCTGACTGATGAGAAAGGCCGTACACGGAGTTTTGGTATTCAGCAGGCTCAGAATGTGTGGGGCAGAAAAATGAGGTGTCGTTGTGGTTCTCCCATGCTTCGACATTGTTGGAGAACCAATAATGCAGGAAAGCCTATCTATGGATATGAATGCAAGCGACACCATGATACCCCCCGCATCCGCCTTCAGAATGAACAAGGCAATCCAACACCTATCTGTGAGATCAAGCCGGTTGGACAAAGCAAACTGGAACTGATGGCCTCCAAAATATTTGAGAGGGTATGGGGAGACCAAAAAGAAATCGTCCTCCAGACCTGCAAAATGCTGGATGCTTGCTACAAGCCAGACGCAGATCGTCGAGCAGATTTGATGAAAGCGAAAGATGATTCTGTTCAGTTGCTCCAACAACAGCTGGATGACTTGGTTGTAGTCCGTGCCCGTGGAGAGATTGAGCAGGATAAGTTCCTCCAGCGGACCATAGAAATTCAGCAGCAGATGGAGGCCCTTCGTCAGAGCAAAGCTCAAATTGCTTCAGAGGACTACAATCCCGGACGCCTGGATATGGAAGCCATTGAAGCAGCGTTGTGCGAGGCAGTTGAAATGCATGACGGTCTGGTAAGCGAGGATTTCATTGATCTCTTTGTTTCACAGGTTACACCACTGTCTGATTCCCGCTTTGCCTGGTGCTTGGACTTTTCTCCGCAGCCCACAGTTGCCTTTCTGAATTTAGCCGGTCAGAGGAAGTACACGACCTGCTCTATGGATAGTAAATTACACTTTGGTCCTTTTGCTGATGAGGAGGGGCACACCATCCCTTTTCCGGGCAGCCTGCGTCGGTGAGCTGCCCGGACAGCTCTAATTCAAAATGTACATCGTTATATACACAAGGTATGTACGGCGCAGGCCGCCATTAAGAATCCCCGCGGCTGATCCGATCCTTTGATTGGACAACAGGCCCCCACCCATCGGGTGGGGGCCTGAAATTTTTGCCGCCATCCACTGTGCGCTTTGGCGTCTCCGGGGCCGAAACGCTTCACCGGCGCGGAAGGCCCGGTGGAAAAGAAATCTGCCGGTCCAGGACAGGGGAGAGAGCTGCCAAACCCCTGGGGCCCAAATGCTTCGGAGGAATCGCTAGATATTGTACAGAAATTTTTGTCTACATCTATATATTGACGTCCCTCGGGGGGCGTGGTATAGTGGGACTATGCCGCGCGCGGTGGGGAGCAGAGAGCTGCCTGCCGGCGCGTTTACATCAGGATGAGAGGAAGAGATCCATGTATCAAGTGACGAAGCGGGACGGCACCGCCGCCCGTTTTGAGATCGGGAAGATCAGCGCCGCCATCACCAAGGCGTTCCAGGCCTTGGATAAGCAGTTTCATCCCAGCGTCATCGACCTGCTGGCCCTTCGGGTGACCGCAGATTTTGAGCCCAAGATCCGGGACGGCCGTATCGCGGTGGAGGACATCCAGGACAGCGTGGAGACCGTGCTGTCTGAGGCGGGGTACGCCGATGTGGCCAAGGCCTATATCCTGTACCGCAAGCAGCGGGAGAAGGTGCGCAACGTCAGCTCCACGCTGCTGAACTATAAGGATCTGGTGGACAACTACCTCCAGATCAACGACTGGCGGGTGAAGGAGAACTCCACGGTCACCTACTCTGTGGGCGGCCTGATCCTGTCCAACTCGGGGGCCATTACCGCGAACTACTGGCTCAGCGAGATCTATGACCAGGAGGTGGCCAACGCCCACCGCAACGCGGAGATCCATATTCATGACCTTTCCATGCTCACCGGCTACTGTGCCGGCTGGTCCCTGAAGCAGCTCATTCAGGAGGGGCTGGGGGGGATCCCGGGGAAGATCACCTCCTCCCCGGCCAGCCACCTGTCTACCCTGTGCAACCAGATGGTCAACTTTCTGGGCATCATGCAGAACGAGTGGGCGGGAGCGCAGGCTTTCTCCTCCTTCGACACCTATCTGGCCCCCTTTGTCAAGGCGGATCACCTGAGTCAGAAGGAGGTCAAGCAGTGCATCCAGTCCTTCGTCTATGGGGTGAACACGCCCAGCCGCTGGGGCACTCAGGCCCCCTTCTCCAATATTACTCTGGACTGGACGGTGCCCAAGGACCTGGAAAATCTGCCCGCCATTGTGGGCGGCAAGGAGATGGACTTTACCTACGGGGACTGCAAGCAGGAGATGGATATGGTGAACAAGGCCTTCATCGAGATCATGATCGAGGGCGACGCCAACGGCCGTGGCTTCCAATACCCCATTCCCACCTACTCCATCACCAGGGACTTCGACTGGTCCGAGACAGAGAACAACAAACTCTTGTTTGAGATGACTGCCAAGTACGGCACCCCCTATTTCTCCAACTACATCAACTCCGATATGGAGCCCTCCGATGTGCGCTCCATGTGCTGCCGCCTGCGCCTGGACCTGCGGGAGCTGCGGAAAAAGTCCGGCGGCTTCTTTGGCTCCGGCGAGTCCACCGGGAGCGTGGGTGTGGTCACCATCAACCTGCCCCGCATCGCCTATCTGGCCAAGGACGAGACCGACTTCTACCAGCGGCTGGACAAGCTGATGGACATCTCCGCCCGGTCCCTCAAGACCAAGCGCACTGTGATCACCAAGCTGCTGGAAGCGGGGCTTTATCCCTATACAAAGCGTTATCTTGGGACATTTGATAACCACTTTTCCACCATTGGCCTCATCGGCATGAACGAGGTGGGGCTGAACGCCGCTTGGCTCCGGGCCGACCTGACCCAGGAAAAGACCCAGGCCTTTGCCAAGGATGTACTCAACCACATGAGAGAGCGGCTGAGCGATTATCAGGAGCTGTATGGCGACCTCTATAACCTGGAGGCCACCCCCGCCGAGTCTACCACCTACCGCTTTGCCAAGCATGACAAGGCGGAGTTCCCCGGCATCATCACCGCCAATGAGAGCGGCACCCCCTATTACACCAACTCCTCCCACCTGCCGGTGGGGTACACAGAGGACATTTTCTCGGCACTGGATGTGCAGGACGAGCTCCAGACCCTGTATACCTCCGGCACCGTGTTCCACGCCTTCCTGGGGGAGAAGCTGCCCTCCTGGCAGGCGGCCGCCGCCCTGGTGCGGAAGATCGCCGAGAACTATAAGCTGCCCTATTATACCTTGTCCCCCACCTACTCCGTGTGCGCCGACCATGGCTATCTGTCCGGGGAGCAGTACACCTGCCCCATCTGCGGCCGCACCACCGAGGTGTACAGCCGGATCACCGGCTACTACCGCCCGGTGCAGAACTGGAACGACGGCAAGACCCAGGAGTTCAAGGACCGGAAGGTGTACGACATCTCTGCCTCCCGCCTGCGGAGAGCCGGGCGGGCGGGAGCCCAGGTCACCGCGCCGGCGGAGCCGTCCGGGGCAACGGAGGGGGCGGAGCTGATGCTCTTTACCACCCGCACCTGCCCCAACTGCCGCCAGGCGGAGAGCCTTCTGCAAAAGGCGGACATCCCCTACCGCAAGGTGGTGGCGGAGGAGTCCCCGGAGCTGACCACCCGGTACGGCGTCCGTCAGGCCCCCACGCTGGTGCTGGACGGGGCGGACCGGACAGAGAAGATCACTGGACTGGGTCCCATCAAGAAATTCACGGAGAGCCAGCGCGCCCAAACGGCGGTGTGAGCCCTCTCCAGTCAGAACGAGCACCCAGAGGCAAAGAAGCCCCGGGCGCTCTCTTGTGCAAAGAGATCTGTCTGTGATAAAATAGAGGGCGGAACGCTCCGCCCAAAGATGGGCGGGCAGGAAGGAGCAGAGCCGATGCGAAAGACGGATATTCGGTATCAGACCTATCTGAAAATTTTAGAGGAAGAGCTGCTGCCCGCCATGGGGTGTACAGAGCCTATCGCGGTGGCCTATGCCGCGGCGATGGCCCGGGAACTGCTGGGCAGTATGCCGGTGCGGATGGAGGTCAATGTCAGCGGGAACATCCTGAAAAACGTCAAGAGCGTGGTGGTGCCCAATACCGGCGGGCTCCGGGGGATCCAGGCCGCCGCGGCCGCAGGCGCGGCGGTGGGACAGGCGGAGCGTGAGCTGGAGGTCATCGCCCAGGTGACCCCGGAGCAGGTGGGAGAGATCCGCGCCTTCCTGGAGCGCTGCCCCATTCAGGTGGGGCTGGCCGCCACCACCCAGATTTTCTATATTGAAGTGCTGGCCTTCGGCGGGGACGGGTCCAACAGCGAGGTGGCCATCTCGGGCTTCCACACCAATGTGATCCGGAAGCGGAGGAACGGACAACTCCTCCTCCAGCGGGAGGAGGCGGCGGAGCGGGAGAGTCCCTGCGATGAGAAGAGCCTGCTGAGCATTGAGGGAGCGCTGGAGTTTGCGGACACGGTGGAGCTGGACGATGTCCGGGCTCTGGTCCAGCGCCAGATCGACTATAACTACGCCATCGCCCAGGAGGGGCTCCGGGGAAATTATGGCGCGAACATAGGCTCGGTGCTGCTGAAGCACGACGGGGACGATGTGAAGGTACGGGCCAAGGCCTATGCCGCGGCGGGCTCCGACGCCCGGATGAACGGCTGTGAGCTGCCGGTGGTCATCGTCTCAGGCAGTGGGAACCAGGGCATCACCTCCTCTGTCCCGGTGGTGGTCTATGCCAAGGAACTGGGCGTCTCGGAGGAAAAGATGCTGCGGGCGGTGGTGCTGTCCGACCTCATCACCATTCACCAGAAGTCCGGGATCGGCCGCCTGTCCGCCTACTGCGGGGCCATCAGCGCCGGCTGTGGAGCGGGAGCTGGGATCGCCTATCTGTACGGGGGCGGCTATGAGGAGATCGCCCACACGGTGGTGAACGCCCTGGCGGTGGTCTCCGGCGTGGTGTGCGACGGAGCCAAGGCCTCCTGTGCGGCCAAGATCGCCGCCGCGGTGGACGCCGGTATCCTGGGCTACTGGATGTACCGGGAGGGAAACCAGTTCTTTGGCGGGGACGGGATCGTCTCCAAGGGGGTGGAAAATACCATCCGGAACGTGGGACGCCTGGCACGGGAGGGCATGAAAGAGACTGACAAGGAGATCATCAAGATCATGCTGGAGTGATCCCGATGTCCAGCTGAAAGGAAATGAAAACCGGCCCCGCTTCGGAAGAAGCGGGGCCGATTCTATGCTGAAAATGGGATAGATCCAGAGCGCTATGCCCCGGGCTTTGAGGGGGGCGGGGCTGCTCAGCCCTTGAGGGTCTCCGCCCAGGCGGCGTACTTGGCCACCTTCTCATCGCAGGCGGCCTTGCTCTCGCCATTGGCCAAGATATAGACCTTCACCTTAGGCTCAGTGCCGGAGGGACGGACGATGAGGCTGGTTCCGTCAGCCATCTCATAGCGCAGCACGTTGGAGCCGGACAGATCCATGGCGCCGCGGACGCCGTCGGCCACCCGGATCACGCTGCCGTCCTGATAGTCCTTCTGCTCCCTGACAGCTACGCCGGCGATCTCTACCGGAGGCTGTGTCCGCAGGCCGGCCATCAGGTCGGCCATCTTTTTCAGGCCGTCCAGGCCAGGCATGACCAGATTCAGAGTCTTTTCGCCATAGTAGCCGTACTTCTCGAACAGGGCCTGGAGGGCGTCATACAGGGTCATGCCCTGGCTGGCATACCAGGCGGCCATCTCGGTGAGCTCCACACTGGCGGAGACGGCGTCCTTGTCCCGGACGTAGTCGCCCAGCATATAGCCGTAGGATTCCTCATAGGAGAAGATGACCTTCCCCTCGCCGGAGTGCTCCAGCTTGTCCTTCTTCTCCGCCAGGAACTTGAAGCCGGTGAAGGTGTCATAGCATTTCAGACCGTTGACCTCGGCCACCTTCCGGGCCATCTCAGTGGTGACGATGGTCTTGAGGGCCACGGGATTTTCAGGCATCTTACCGGTGCGTCTCTTGGCGCCGATCAGGTAATCCAGCAGCAGCACGCCGGTCTGATTGCCTGAGATGACCACAAAGTCGTCGTCCTTGGTACGCACCATGATGCCCACCCGGTCGGCGTCAGGGTCGGAGCCCAGAATGAAGTCGGCATCGTTGGCCTTGGCCAGATCCACAGCCAGGTAGAAGCCCTCCGGGTTCTCCGGGTTGGGGGAGGCCACGGTGGGGAAGTTGCCGTCAATGACCATCTGCTCGGGGACGCAGATGACGTGCTTCATGCCCAGCCGCTTCAGTGCCTCGGGGATGAGCTGATAGCCGGTGCCGTGGAAGGGGGTGTACACCATCTTGAAGGTGTCCGCCATCTGCTCCACCACGGCCTTATCGTTCACCTGCTCCATGACATTGGACAGGAAGCGCTCGTCAGTCTCCGCCCCCAGAAGGGTGATCTTCCCCTGGGACACGGCCTGGTCATAGTCCATGGTCTTGACGCTGGCGAACACGTCCAGCTCCCGCATCTTCCGGGCCACCTCGTCGGCGTGCTTGGGGGGCAACTGGGCGCCGTCCTCCCAGTAGACTTTATAGCCGTTGTACTCCTTGGGGTTGTGGCTGGCGGTGACATTGATGCCGGCGATGCAGCCGTACTCCCGTACAGCGAAGGACAGCTCCGGGGTGGGGCGCAGGGCCTGGAACAGGCGCACAGGGATGCCGTTGCCCGCCATGACGCAGGCGGCCTCTCGGGCGAAGAGGCCGGAGTTGTTGCGGCAGTCAAAGCAGACGGCTACGCCCCGGGCGGCGGCCTCCGGTCCCTCCTCCAGGATCACCTGGGCGAAGGCCTGGGTGGCGTGGCGGATCACATGGACGTTCATGCGGTACAGACCCACGCCCATGGTGCCGCGCAGACCGGCGGTGCCGAAGGCCAGCTGGTCAAAAAAGCGGGATTCGATCTCCTTCTCATCCCCGCGGATGGCCTCCAGTTCCGCTTTTTCCTCCTGAGAAAGGACGGGACTGTTCAGCCAGTTCTCATAATTTTCCCGATAAGACATATCTGCAAGACCTCCTGTGTATGAAAAATCCGCTGGAAATTACCATTGTGGTAAGTGTACCACAGTTGGGCGGAAATTTCCAGCGGAACAATTCAATTTTCGGGATCGGGTTGGGACTCAACTCCTCAAGCAGGTGGCTTTGCTGTTTATCTGACAGACTTGGGGACTATTTGTGGTAGCTGGAGCCCTCCCGAATCTTGAAGGCACGGTAGATCTGCTCCAGCAGCATGACCCGGGCCAGGTGGTGGGGAAAGGTCATGGGGGACATGGACAGCTTGACCTGGGCCTCCGCCTTGATGGAGGGGTGCAGGCCGTAGGAGCCGCCGATGAGAAAGACCAGATGCTTGGCGGAGCTCTGCTCCCAGGTCCCCACCAGCTGGGCCAGTTCCTCACTGGACCGCATCCGGCCCTCTACGCACAGGGCGGCCAGAAGGGCGCTGGGGGGCAGCTTGGCGCGGATGGCCGCGGCCTCCCGGGCCAGGGCCTGGTCGATCTGGCCCTGGGAGGGAGTTTGGGGCAGCTTTTCCTCTGGCAGCTCCACCAGGGTGAGCCTGCAATAGGCGGACAGCCGCTTGATGTACTCGGCGCAGGCATCCTGGTAGAATTTCTCCTTCAGCTTGCCCACGCAGATGAGATAGACGCTCAGCACAGGGCGGCCTCCTCTCCGGCGGCAGATACCCGGAGGACCTGCCCGCCTTCCAGCTGATAGGTGGGGCCCAGGCCGCTGCGGGGGGCTACGGACAGGGAGAGGTCCAGGTCCGGTTCGCAGCCCATGCTCCGGAGGTGGCGGGCAGCCGTCTCCCAAGCACGGGCCGGGGTGTTGTTTTCATGGGAGAGGTGGGCCAGGACCACGGCCTGGGTCCCGCGCTCCACCGCCAGGGCGGCCAGCTCTGCCCCGGCCTCGTTGGACAGATGGCCCCGGTCCCCCAGGATGCGCTGCTTTAAGTAGTAGGGGTAGGGCCCGGAGCGGACCCAGTCCTCGTCGTGGTTGGCCTCGCAGACCAGCAAGCCGCAGTCCCGGACGGCGGCCTTTACCTCCGGGGTGATATAGCCCAGGTCGGTGGCCAGGACGATCCGGCTCTCCTCTCCGGAGAGGATATAGCCCACGCTCCCCGCCGCGTCGTGGGGGGTGGGGAAGGACTGGGCCCACAGGCTGCCCAGCTGCACCCCGGTCCCGGCCTCCATGACCCGCAGCAGGCCGGCGGCTTCGCTGCCGGCGTTCCGGTCGTACAGACAGCGGCAGGTGGGGCTGGTGGCGTAGATGGGGGCTCCGGCCCGCTTGCTGAGCACCCGCAGGCCGGAGACATGGTCGCTGTGCTCATGGGTGATGAGAATGGCGGTCAGTTCTCTGGGTGTGACACCCAGGGCGGCCAGACCGGCAGTGATCTGTTTGGCTGAGATCCCCGCGTCCAGCAGGACATGGGTGTCCCCACAGGAGACCAGGGCAGCGTTGCCGCCGGAGCCACTGGCCAGGGTGGTAAAGGTCAACAATTTGATCGCTCCCTAAAAAATACGATCAGAAACCGGGGGCCGGAGGGGCGAGCCGCCGGCTGGAAGAGCCCAATTTCTGATCGTCTTAGATGATGGATAAAGCGGCCTCAGACAGCCTGGGACTGGCTCTCCTCGTCGGGGACGGTGACGACCTGGATGTCGGCGCCCACGCCGGCCAGCTTGCCCACCAGATCCTCATAGCCCCGCTCGATGTGGTAGATCCCGTCCACCTCAGTGACGCCCTGGGCGGCCAGGCCGGCGATGACCATGGCCGCGCCCGCACGCAGGTCACAGGCGTGGACCGGCGCGCCTGTGAGACCGGGAACCCCCTCGATGACGGCCACCTTGCCGTCTACCTGGATGTGAGCGCCCATGCGGCGGAACTCATCCACATAGCGGTAGCGGCTGTCCCACACGCCCTCGGTGAGGACGCTGGTGCCGGTGGCCAGGCAGAGGACAGCGGCGATCTGGGGCTGCATATCGGTGGGGAAGCCCGGATAGGGCATGGTCTTGACGTTGGTGCGGCTGATGGGGCCGCTGCGGCGGACCCGGACGGCGTCGTCCAGCTCCTCCACATCCACCCCCATCTCCACCAGCTTGGCGGTGATGCAGTCCAGATGCTTGGGGATGACGTTCTGAATGAGTACATCACCCCCGGCAGCGGCCACGGCGGCCATATAGGTGCCCGCCTCGATCTGGTCGGGGATGATGGAGTAGGCGCCGCCCCGCAGCTGCTTGACGCCGCGGATCTTGATCACATCGGTGCCGGCTCCCATGATGTTGGCCCCCATAGAGTTGAGGAAGTTGGCCAGGTCCACGATGTGGGGCTCCTTGGCGGCATTCTCGATGATGGTCATGCCCTCGGCCAGCACACCGGCCAGCATGATGTTCATGGTGGCGCCCACAGAAACCATGTCCAGATAGACCTGCCCACCGGCCAGGCGGCCGCTGGCCACCTTGGCGCAGATCAGGCCGTTGCGCACGTCTACATCGGCCCCCATAGAGACGAAGCCCTTGATATGTTGGTCGATGGGGCGGCCGCCCAGGTCGCAGCCGCCGGGGAGGGGCACCTCCGCCCAGCCGAAGCGGCCCAACAGAGCGCCCACCAGATAGTAGCTGGCACGGATCCGGCGGGCTAGTTCATAAGGAACCTGGCGATTTCGGATGTGGGAACAGTCGATGTCCACCGTGGTGCGGTTGATGGTGCGGACGTCCGCGCCCAGCTCCTGAAGGATCTGAAGGATCAGCGTCACATCGCTGATTTGGGGAATATTTTCAATGCGGCACACCCCGTCCACCAACAGCGCGGCGGGGATGATAGCGACAGCGGCGTTTTTGGCGCCGCTGATGGTGATGGTCCCGGAGAGCGGCTTTCCGCCCTGAATGTGATACTTTGTCAAAATCGGCACCCTCTCGATCTGATTTTAGATTGGGGTTTGTATGAAAAGAGATGGCGGAATCGCCCATGAATTCAGTTTGAACTGCGCCGCCGTAAGGGCTGCGCACGATAATACAAATATATTATAGCATCAGTATGCCCAAAAGGCAATGAAATTTACAAAGTAGACATAAAATTGTGAAAAAAGTAAGAACAAAGTAAAAAACAGGGAAAGGCTTTGGCGAGATGCCGGTCAGATGAGACTCCACGGGATCACAGGCGCGGCCCCCGCTCAGGACGGACGATCAGATCCTCCCAGTTGGCCTGCTCCTGGCGATCCAGCAGGTCGCCGATCAGCTGGTTGGATACCAGGAAGCCCTTGGGGGTAAAGTGCCAGCGGCCCTCCGGGTCCCGCTCCGCCCACCCCTGGGCGGCGAACTGCTCCAGCCGAGCCTCCAGCGGGGCAAAGTCCATAAAGTAGTTCCGGCGGTACTCCGCGCCGTCGATGCCCCGGGTCGTGCGCAGGCGGAGCATGAGGTACTCGCCGCACCGCTCCCGCTGGGGGATGAGCTCAGAGCTGTCGATGACATTTCCCCCGTGGAGGACCCCGTCGATGTAGGCGTCCAGATCCCGGACGAAGGAGTAGCGCCGGCCGCCGAAGTCGGAGTGCGCCCCGGGGCCGAAGCCGATATAGGGCTGGGTGAGCCAGTAGCGGAGATTGTGCCGGGATTCAAAGCCTGGCTTGGCGAAGTTGGAGATCTCATACTGAGGATAACCGGCCCGGGCCAAGCGGCCCACCGTCCACAGGTACAGGTCGGCCTGCTGATCGTCATCCGGCAGGACCTCACCCTCGGCCACCCGGCGGGCCAGGGGGGTGCCCTCCTCCACCTTCAGACCGTAGCAGGACAGGTGCTGGGGGATGAGGGACAGGGCGTGCTCCACCGTGGCCTTCCAGCTGTCCATGGTCTGGCCGGGCAGGCCGTAGATCAGATCCAGGGACAGGTTGTTGAATTTAGCTTTTCTGGCCAGTTCTGTGGCATGGTCGGTCTGATGTGGGGTGTGGATGCGATGGATGGCAGCCAGCTCCTCCGCTTGTGCGGACTGCATTCCAAGAGACAGGCGGTTGACACCCGCCTTCCGCAGGGTGCGCAGGGCGCGCAGGTCCACACTGTCCGGATTGCACTCTACGGTGATCTCCGCGCCCTTCTCGATCTGAAACAGCTTGTGGAGAGCGGCCAGCAGCTCCTTCAGCCGCTTGGCTCCGTAAAAGCTGGGGGTGCCGCCGCCGAAGTAGACGCTGTCCACCGGGATACCCTGGGCCAGGGGGGCCGTCTCCCGCAGGTGGGCCAGCAGGGCCTTCTGATAGTCGTCCATCCGCCGCTCCCGCCCGGACAGGGAGTAGAAGTCGCAGTAGTCGCACTTGCTGCGGCAGAATGGAATGTGGATATAGATACCAAGCTTGTCCCCCATAGAAGAGCACCTCGAGAAAGATCGTTCAAAAAGTTTCAGTGTATTATATCCCATTTGAGGGCGGAGCGCAAGGGCGGAAAAAAGCTCCGCCCCCGGAGGACTGTAGGACTACAATACATATTGGACAGTTGAATAAAAAGGGATGAAGGATAAGGTCTCATCGGTTATAGTTGAAGTTGCGAGCAACAACCGCACGAGAGGAGACCAAATCCTTCATGA
>CABIYX010000048.1:14450-15621 GCA_902363045.1 Clostridiales bacterium | reverse complement strand
CGGTACAATCTTAATTGATGAACGGCTTTGTGATCCGTCAAAATTAGGGCGGCTCCGTTTTACCTGTGCCCATGAGTTGGCTCATTGGGTACTGCATAAGAAGTTATACTCCGGTACTGGAGATGTTGCTGCGTATAACGGAAATGTTTCTTCCGACGAAAGTCATGGCATAATTGAGCGTCAGGCAGACACTCTGGCCTCTGCTCTGCTAATGCCTTTACCGCAGATCAAAAAATGTTTTTACCGGCTTAGAATAGGCCGGACAGATGAACAGCTCATTGCTGAAATGGCAAATATTTTTGAGGTTTCCAAGCAAGCAATGCAGATTCGTCTAAAATCCAGGAACCTGATATAACCAAAGGGGGGAATAGAGGGAGGCACTGCCCTCTCTCACTCTCCTCTGCGATGCTATTTTGTACCTAATATGTTCGCAATATTGCGAACAAGGAGGGATGTTCTATGAGAAAAGAAAGTACAACAATCCAAAAATGTAACAGCAGGCTAACAGCTTTGGGGCTTAACAGCGATGCTGCGTTTCATAGAAGTAAGCTGATTCTAAAGATTTACCGTGATGTAGTCTGGGTTCTGAGTGAACGGGCAGAAGAATTACAAGAAACTGCTTGGATTATGGGAGAACAAGATATAGAGTCTGGCCTCTGCTATCTTGAAAATTTTGCACCAGATATTGAACTGCAAGCCTTTGAAGAAAAAGTTTGCTGCCTTGTTCAAAATCAAATGCTGGTCAATATTATTGACCGTGCACTCCTTCGTCTGAAACGGTATCCAGATCGAGGAGAACTTTACTATGAAATTTTGACTAAGCAATTCATCTATCGGTTCAACAGTACAGAGAAAGAATTGCTGGAAGAACTAAATATAGAGCGCAGTGTCTTTTATGACCGAAAACGAGAAGCCATCTATTTATTTTCTGTTTGCTTGTTTGGATATTCTATTCCAGAAGTCCTGGAGGAGCTGCCCCGACTAAATCCCGACAAATCCCCGACCTAATCCCTACTCCCTTCCGACTTCCGACCTGCTATACTTGTTATAGTGGCAGGAATGCGCTAAATTGAATACTTTTCTACATAAGGCCCGGCATTAACCGGGCTTTTTTCATTCCTGCTGCAATATGGCGGCAGGAACATGGCTGGAGGTGAAAACACTTCCGGCC
>CABIYX010000048.1:0-14080 GCA_902363045.1 Clostridiales bacterium | reverse complement strand
CATGGAATGTTCTCGCAAAGATTTTGAAAAATACCAACAGGAGGACCGCCACAGCCGCTATCTCCAGGAACATGAGAAAAGTCGCTCTATATTCCCGGCTTCTCATGTGGGAGATCGTGACGGCACAGAGGAAGGTTATCAGGATACAGATTTGTTTGTGGATGAATCTGTTGATACTGCGGAACAAGCAATTTGTAATCTTCTTATGGCCGATCTGCACCGTGCTTTGCAGCAGCTGAGTCAGAAAGAACGCTCTTTTATCTTGGATTATTACGGCATGGAAAAGCCAAGTACACTGCAATTAGCCAAAAGATATGGCATTAGTCAGCCCGCAGCTCATAAGCGTCTGAAAAAAATTGAAGAAAAAATAAAAAAGTTGGTTATAGATTTCTAAAAAAAGTGGCAGTAGCAAGTGAGAGGGAAATCCTTTCACTTGCACCTTGACAACCTCATATACGAATCATTAAGTTTGATCCTCTTTGGGCGTAATAGCCGCTACATCAGCGGTATATTTTCTGAGAGCTGCCACTCACATAACAGGCCAACCCATTTTTGCTGTATAGATGAGTTTGCGGTTTATCAGAAATATATCAGGCTGGAATACATCGGATGGCATCCGGTCATGGCATAACAAGGAGGAAAGCTCTCTTACAGCCATAGTCCGAGCGTGATAACAACCGTCGCAGGCCATGGGTAAGACCAAACGAAGTGGAGGTGAAATTCCTGAGAAGCAGGCCAGCCACCTGCGGCTTAATGATTACCCAAATCCCTGGGGTGTCGTGGACAAGTAAGGGATAAAACAGGCGCTAAATTGAAGGAGACTCTGTAATTTGCAGAGCCTCCTTCTTACATAATCAAATCTCAAAACATAGGAGGATGAACATGAAAGAAGATTGGATTTATAAGCGTGGGGATTTATATTATGCCAATTTGAACCCTTATTTTGGATCAGAGCAAGGCGGCACCCGTCCTGTCCTGGTTCTTCAAAACAATGTGGGGAATTTTTTCTGCCCCACCTTGATCGTAGCTCCGCTCACCAGTAAATGGATTAAGAAAAAGGAGCTGCCCACGCACTATGCACTGGAGAGCGTTCCAGAGCTTGGGCTGAAATCTGTTGTTCTGCTGGAGCAAATTAAAACGATTGATAAAAGGCGTGTTTTATCGTACATTGGGCGCGTATCTCGCGAAGAAATGAGAGCGATTGATGATGCTCTGCAAGTTAGTTTAGATATTCATATTCCGGAGGAAATGGAGGCTCCGTAAGGCCACTTACCGGATAAAGGAGGCGTTTTTATGTTTGAAGCAAGAATTGCGGAATTGAACCGCTTTAATGAACAAAATCCTGTCAGCTATGACAAAAGAACCTATACGGTCGATGAGATTCAGGACATTCTGGGTATCAGTCGTCCCACAGCATATAATCTGGTAAAACAAGGTGTATTCCACAGCGTCAGAGTCGGCGGTCATATCCGCATTTCCAAAAAGAGCTTTGATGACTGGCTGGATCACGCAGATGAATGATTTGTCAAGGATGCCGATCTCCAAATCGACATCCTTAACTTTTTTTCTGCTTTCTCTTACAATGAGGCCATAGCAAGAAAAACTTTATAGAGGAGGCAAAAGCCATGCAAAAACAAAGAGTAAAGACCAGTATGTCTGTACCAGAGATGGGCAAAATGCTTGGGCTTGGTAAAGTAGAATCCTACTGGTTGGTTAAAAAGAACTATTTCAAAACAATTCAAGTGGCCGGACGAATGAGAGTTATGCTGGATAGCTTTGAAGATTGGTATGCCGGCCAGTTCCACTATAAAAAAGTGGATGGTACACCGCCCGGAGAGAAATGGCGGCATACTACGATGTCAGTACCGGAAATGGCGGATCTTTTGGGGCTGAAATCTGGCACAGCTTATGACCTTGTTAAAAGGGGCTATTTTGAGACGACCTTGATTGATCGAAGAATTCGTATCATTACCAGCAGTTTTGAAGCCTGGTATCAAAAGCAAACTCATTATGTGAAAATCTCAGAAAGGAGCAATGAAAATGGCATCTATCGTGAAGCGTAAAAGCAAATATTCTGTGGTGTATGATTACACAGATGAAAACGGAAAACGCAGACAGCGTTGGGAAACCTTCAGCACAAATGCAGAAGCAAAAAAACGAAAAAAGCAAATTGAGTATGAGCAGGACTCTGGAACCTTCTTTATTCCTACGGCAAAGACCCTGAACGATCTGCTCGATGAATATATGTCCATCTATGGTGTAAATACCTGGGCAATGTCAACATATGAAAGCCGCCGTGGTCTGGCGAGAAACTACATAACTCCTATTATCGGAGATATGTTACTATCCGACATCACTCCAAGGATGATGGATAAGTATTACCGCGATCTGCTCTCTGTGAAAACGGTAAGCGTCAACAACCGCAAACCCACAAGCGAATATCTGACCCCGCATACAGTAAGAGAAATTCACAAGCTACTTCGCAGTGCCTTTAATCAGGCGGTGCGTTGGGAACTAATCAGCCGTAACCCTGTTCTGAATGCGACACTTCCCAAAGAAGAACATAAAGAACGGGATATATGGACTGCCGAAACGCTGAGCAAGGCGATGGAAGTCTGTGATGATCCTATACTCTCCCTTGCCTTAAATCTGGCGTTCTCCTGCTCTTTACGCATTGGCGAAATGCTGGGCCTTACCTGGGACTGCATTGATATTGCACCACAGAGCATAGAAAATGGTTCAGCTTATATATTCGTCAACAAAGAGCTGCAACGGGTTACACGAGGTGCATTGGACGATTTGAGTGACAAAGGTGTTATTAAGAAGTTTCCACCTTGCATAGCCAGTACCCATACTGCTCTGGTCCTGAAAGAGCCTAAAACCAAAACCAGTATTCGCCGTGTGTACCTGCCGAAAACAGTTGCCTATATGCTGGTAGAAAGAAAAAAAGAAATTGATGAGCTGATGGATCTGTTTGGAGATGAATACATCGACAATAACCTGGTCTTTTGCTCCAGCAATGGCCGTCCGATGGAAAGCCAGGTGATTAACCGTGCTTTCAATAAACTTATCAAAGAAAACGGACTGCCTCATGTTGTATTCCATTCTCTCCGTCACTCCAGTATCACCTACAAGCTGAAACTCAATGGCGGCGATATGAAATCCGTCCAGGGCGACTCTGGTCATGCTCAGGTAAAAATGGTTGCAGATGTCTACTCTCACATCATCGACGAGGATCGCTGCATAAACGCTCAGCGATTGGAGGAAGCATTTTACTCATCCAAGACTCCTGACCCTGTTGAAGATACAGAGCCTAAAACTGCGGATACTGCCGTCACTGAAAGTGATGAAAGTGATGCAGCAAAGATACTGGAACTGCTTAAAAATCCCGAAACTGCCGCACTGCTCAAGCAGCTGGCAAAAGCTTTATAAAGTCCCTCCCTCAGAAGAACGCCTCTCACTTTGTGAGAGGTTTTCTTCGTTTGAACCACTTTGCACAGTGACCAAACACTTTTTTTGTTAGCAAGGTTCTGAAAGCATTTTTGAGCGATGTTAGCAAATTCGCGATTTTGTTTGCAACTTCCTCTAATTTCTGCTAACAAATGTTTGCAAGTTCCTTTGGTAAAAATCGAACCTCTGACTTACCGCCTTTCTTAGCAAAAGGCCAAATCTCGTTAGCAAATGTTAGCAAACCAAGGTTTTTTGCAAAAAAGCCACAAAAGCCGCAGAAATAAGAAAAGCCGAAAACCCTGATAAATCAAAGGTTTTCGGCGTGTTTGCTGGCGTCCCTGGCGGGATTCGAACCCACGGCCTTTCGCTTAGGAGGCGAACGCTCTATCCTGCTGAGCTACAGAGACATCTATTCAATTAAAATTGGTAACGATCACTTTTCATCGTAAGGCGGCCGGTAGAGCATAACCTTAGGAGGCGAACGCTCTATCCTGCTGAGCTACAGAGACATCTATTCAATTAAAATTGGTAACGATCACTTTTCATCGTAAGGCGGCCGGTAGAGCATAACCTTAGGAGGGGTGCGCTCTATCCTATTGAGCTACTGGCGCAGAAATACAGGGTGGCAGCTCTGCCGCTCTGTTCCTCCATTTTATCCTCTTCCCTTTACTCTGTCAACGAAAACCTGTCCGTTCCTCATTCATCCGCCCGGCTTTGATCGACAGAAACCCCATCGGCCGATTATGGCCGATGGGGTTTGGTTTCCGCGCTCACCGTTTCACCCCGGCGGGAGCCGGCCTTACAGGAAGTTCCGGATCTGGATCCCTTCCTGCTGGAATTCCTTTTTGATGCGCTCCACAAAGGCCAGGGCCTTGGCGCCGTCCCCGTGGACGCACAGGGTATCCCCCTGGATCTCGATCTCCTTGCCGGTGATGGCGGTGACCTTGTGCTCCTTGATCATTTTGACGCACCGCTCCACCGCCAGATCCTCATCTGTGATCATGGAGCCTGGCTGCTTCCGGGGAACCAGGGACAGGTCCTCCTGATAGGCGCGGTCGGCGAAGATCTCCGCCGCTGTCTTCAGGCCCATCTTCTGGGCCTCCTCCCCCAGCACGGCCCCCGCGCAGTAGAAGATACGGATGGAGGGATCGATCTCATACACGGCCTCACAGATGGCCCGGGAGGTCTCACGGTCGTACTGGCACAGGTTGCCCAGCGCGCCGTGGGGCGCCACGTGCTGCAGCTTCAGCCCATAGCTCTGGGTGAACGCCATAAGGGCTCCGATCTGATACTTCATGTAATTTTTGACCTCGTCCACAGACAACGTCATCTTCCGGCGGCCGAACCCCATCAGGTCGGGGTAGCCGGGATGCGCGCCCACAGCCACGCCCCGCTCCTTGGCCATGCGCACCACCTTGTCCATCACCATGGGATCCCCGGCGTGGTAGCCGCAGGCCACATTGGTGGAGGTGATATGCTGGATGATGCCCTCATCGTTTCCGATGCGGTAAGCGCCGAAGCTCTCGCCCATATCGCTGTTCAAATCGATGGAATACATGAAACGCACCTCTTTCTGTTACTGGGAGACCACCTGGATGGAGGTCTCATAGACGGTTCCGTTGACGGTGATGCGGTAGTGACGCACAGGCCCCAGTCCTTTGGCCTGGGGTTGGGCTGCGGTCTGAGGCTGGGCAGGCGGAGCATTCAGCCGCCGGTCCAGCTCATTGAGGCGCTCCCGCGTCTCCCGCCACAGCTGGTGGGCCCGGGAGACAGGGACCGACTGAAAGCGGATGGTATCGCCGGGACGGCACTGGCCGATAACGGGAAGGTCCGCGGTGATCACAGTGGCGATCTTGGTATAGCCGCCCACAGTCTGCCGCTCCGCCAGCATGATGATGGGCAGGCCGGAGGTGGGCACCTGGATGGCCCCGGTGACCATGCCGTCGGAGATGATGTTGCCGTCCACCTTGTGCTGGATGACCGGCCCGTCCAGGCGGCAGCCCATGCGGTCGAAGTCATTGGTCACCTGGTAGGGCTGGCCCAGAAAGGTGTCCAACCCCTGTTGGGTGAAGGCGTCATCCTGGGGGCCCAGGATGACCCGCAGGACCCGCTCCTTCCCAGCAGGCATGGGGTGGCTGGTCCGGCGGTCCTTCATACGGGGCAGAGCTGTCTTGGGGGCCAGGAAGGGGATCTCGTCCCCCTTGGCCAGCTTGCGGCCCTTCAGTCCGCCCACCCGGTTCTGGACCCCGGTGGCACGGCTGCCCATGACCTCCGGCACATCCAGCCCACCGGCAAAGGCCACATAGGTCCGGCAGCCGGTGCGGGCGGCCCGCAGCTTCAGAACAGAACCGGACCGGATCAGGATGGCCTGGTTCATGGGAACGGGCTGCTCGTTCAGCAGGGGCGTCATATCCCCGCCGGTGATGGCAATGATGTTGTCCCGGGTAAAGCGCAGGGTGGGACCCAGCATGGTGGCCTCCAGGGCGCTCAGGTCCCGTGGGTTGCCCACCAGGATATTGGCCAGCTGGAAGGACTCCAGATCCATGGGGCCGGAGGGAGAGACGCCGAACTGCTCATAGCCATACCGGCCGCCGTCCTGAACGGTGGTGAGCACACCGGGGGTTTCTATGAAAATGCCCATGTTCAGCCCTCCTTCTCATAGGTTCTGGGCTGGTAGCAGCCCAGCTCCACCTGCCGCTTGATGTCCATGAACTCCACACGGTCCACTGGTACATGGCGGATCCACTGCCCTGCCTTCAGCAGGAAGGGGTTCTCCTTGCGGTAGTCGCAGGCCAGCAGGGGCGTGCTGCCGATGATGTTCCAGCCACAGGGCTGATCGAAAGGGATGATGTCGCTCAGGCCCAGCTGCACTACGATGCTCCCGCCCGGGATCCGCACCCGGGGCGTCTCCCGGCGCTTGAAGGAAAAGGGGTGTTCAAACCGGGCGGTGTAGGGGTGACCGGGGGCAAAGCCCAGCATATAGACATAGTAGTCGCTCTGGCTGTGGATGCGGATGATTTCCTCCACCGTCTTGCCCTCAATGCGGGCGATCTCCTCCAGATCCAGTGCATATTCCCCCTCGTACAGGACAGGGATCTCCGTCACAATGGCCTTGGGGAGCGCAGCAAGATCCAAGTGGCCGGCGCTCTGGTCGATGGCCTCCTTCAGCTGCTCCAGGTCAGCTGTGAGAGGGTCGTAGTGGATGGCCAGGGAGCGGTATGTGGGGACCAGTTCCCCTATCCCGGGGAGCCTATGGGCTTCCAGCGCGCCCTTTAAGGCCATCACCTTCCGATTGACCTCCATGCTGATCTCATTTTCAAATTCCACCAACAGGGCCTGATCGCCCACATTATGTAAGGTGTACATCGTATTCCTCCATTTGTCCGGCCGGTCCATATCAATGGACCGGCCGGATGGATCGATTGGTTCAAAATAACAGGACGGCGGGGATCAGCTGTTGTAGAGTTCCTTGTTGAACTCCTTCTCGCTGGCGGAGACGATCACGGCGGTGGCCGCATCACCCACCACGTTCAGGGTGGTCAGGACCATCTCACAGGGCTTGTTCATGGCAAGCACCAGGGAGTAGATGAGGGTGCACAGCTCGGTGTTGAAGCCCGCGCCGGTGAGCACCGCGTACAGCATGACAGAGCCCGCGGCGGGGATGGCCGGGGTGCCCATGGAAGCGGCAATGGCCAGCAGGGTCATGGTCAGGTAGTTCATGGGGGTCACCTCCAGGCCAGCGCAGGTGGCGATGAAGGCGGCGCCGATGATGTGCATGATGGCGGTGCCGTTCATATTGATGGTCATGCCCACAGGCAGCACGAAGTCGGTGATCTCCTCAGAGCAGCCCAGTTCCTTCACACAGGTCTCACGGTTCAGAGGCAGAGCGGGGGCAGAGGCGGCAGCGCCAAAGGCGATGATGGCCACCTTGATCATCTTCTTCATGAAGATGAAGGGGTTGCAGCGGGTAGTAGCACCGATGGCGATGGGGTAGGCCACCATCAGATAGACCACCAGGACGATGATGGTGACAAGGATGTAGGAGAAGATATTGCTCACCTGGTCGATGCCGTAGATGGCGAAGGTGCGGGTGATCATGCAGAACACGGAGACAGGGCTGCACACAATGATCAGGAAGTCCAGGAACTTCTGGACGATCTGGCTGCACTCATCGCAGAACACCTTGAAGACCTTGATCTTGTCGCCCATGGCGGCAATGCTCACGCCGATGATCACAGAGCAAGTGATGACCGCCAGCATCTTGTTGTTGGAACTCAGGGCCGCGATCATATTGTCCGGCACCGCATTGACCAGAGTGACCAGGATGTTGCTGGTCTCCGCCTCGGTCACGTTGGCGGCCAGGCTGTCCACCACAAACTCCCGGTACAGGCCCATGCCAATGACGGCCTCGGAGACCAAGGCGGCGAACAGGCAGGCCACCAGATAGAACAGCACAAAGGTGATGATGGTCTTGCCGGCGATGCGCCCCAGCTTTCTCATGTCGTTCATGCTGCAAACAGACATAATGATGGAGAAAAAGACCATGGGCACAATGGCCAGCTTCAATGCGTTGGTAAATACCGTCTGAATGATGTAGAACAGGCCAATGGCGCTGCGTCCCTCGCTGACGGTGATGTCCTGGAAGAAAATCTTATTCAGAACATCCCACGTGGCCGGGGACATGGAGGGTTTTAACACTGAGATAACGATGCCCAGGATCACGCCCAGGATCAGGGCTGTTACCATGCGCTTGACAAAGCTTTTCCGTTTCTTCTCAACCATGATTTCAACTCCCGTATACAACCGTAATTTGTATCCCGCTCTTGAAGGGATCCGTAAATTTTGGTTCGGCGGTCTCAGCTCGGGTCACCGGTGTCAACAGGAGTATTCCTGTCTTAATTGCCCAAAAATCGACTGCCTCTCCGGCTGTCTCAAGGGTAACATCTCCAAAGATTTTTGACAAATAAATATTTCGACGATATTTTATTTATTTTCTCAATATTTTCCGAGAGGAATCCGGCACAAAAGCCCGCAGAGGGATCCCCCGCAGGCTTTTATTTGTTTATTTAATAATTTTTATTGTCTATATTCATTTTACAAATATAATTTCTGTGCGCTATAATGGCATTGAAAGTCAGGAGCGAGAAAAAACTGATGGATCACACAAAAATCAGCCTGTGATAGAGAGGAAAGGAGAATCTACTATGATTCAAACTGCTCAGCGTATGGAGAACCTCCCGTTCTCCGGCATCCGCGTGATGATGGAGCGGGCCAATCAGATGCAGAAGATGGGGGAGGACGTCATCCACATGGAGATCGGCCGGCCCGACTTTGACACCCCCCAGGTCATCAAGGACGCCGCCTATGACAGCATCCGCCGGGGCAATGTGTTCTACACCTCCAACTACGGCACCCCGGAGCTGCGCAAGGCCATCGCCGGGAAGCTGAAGCGGGACAACGGTGTGGAGTACACGCCGGAAGAGATCCTGGTGACCATCGGCGTGGGCGAGGGCACCTACGCCGCGGTAGCCGCCTTCCTTAACCCCGGCGACCAGGTTCTGGTTCCCGATCCCGTGTGGCTCAACTACATCCACGTGCCCAACTTCTTCGGCGCTGTTCCTGTCAGCTACAAGCTGCGGGAGGAGAACGACTTCCAGATCGACCTGAAGGAGCTGGAGAGCCTTATCACCGACAAGACCCGCATGCTGGTCATCAACACCCCCGGCAACCCCACCGGTGTGGTGCAGTCCTATGAGACCCTGAAGGGCCTGGCCGATATGGCGATCCGCCACGATCTGATCGTGGTCTCCGATGAGATCTATGAGAAGCTGGTCTACGGCGGCGAGAAGCACATCAGCATCGCCTCTCTGCCCGGCATGAAGGAGCGCACCATCACCCTCAACGGCTTTTCCAAGTGCTACTCCATGACCGGCTGGCGTCTGGGCTATGCCGCCGCTCCCGTGGACTTCATCAAGGCTATGGTCCGCGTCCACCAGTACATCAACACCTGCGCCGCTTCCTTTGTCCAGGAGGCCGGTATCACCGCTCTGGAGAAGGCTGAGCCCGACGTACAGGAGATGGTGAAGGAGTACGCCCGCCGCAGAGACTACATGGTCTCCGCCATCAACAGCATGGACGGCGTGAGCTGCAAGACCCCCGGCGGCGCCTTCTATGTCTTCATGAACATCAAGTCCTTCGGCATGTCCTCCGCCGACATGGCCAACTACCTGCTGGAGGAGGCCAAGATCGCCACTGTGCCCGGCTCCGCCTTCGGTTCTCAGGGCGAGGGCTACGTCCGCTTCTCCTACGCCTGCAGCTATGAGCGCATCGTAGAGGGCATGGAGCGCATGCGCAAGGCTCTGGCCAAGCTGCCCAAGAAGGCTTAAAAACGCTGCCAGGTCTGGCCGATGTGCAGATCGAATTTCAGATTCTGCAGATATTGAGCCAGGTTGCGTTCAAAATAGTCCAGCGCTTTTTCCGTGGTGATCAGAGGATTGCGGTGCTTGATCTTGTAGCAGCAGCGGTTGGGGGGAGGATTCTCCAGCCGGCTGACATACAGGGCGTGGCTGCCGTAGAGCTCATGGATCACCGATTCCGGGGCGATCATCCAGTACTGTTCTCTGGGGTTCCACATTTTGGAGATCACCGTAATGGTGTCGGCGGACAGACAGGGGCGGGAATAACTGGTCAGCCACTGGTCGTGCCAGATCTGATAGGGGTCGTCCCACTTTAAAAACAGCTCTTTGGCGGGGTCAAGCTCCTCGGTGTGGACCAGGGGCTTCTCCACCGCCGGGTTGGAGGACTGGACCAGGTACATCTGTTCCTCAAAGACACACTCGCAGAGAATGTTTTTGTAGTAGAGCTGGTAGTACACAAAAGCCAGGTCGATGTCGTGGGCGTCCAGGATGCTGTACAGCTCCGAGGACTGATGGGTGCGGATGTTGAGATCCAGCACCGTCCCACTGTGGATGAGCTGCCGATAAAAAGGCGCCAGCAGGGCCACGTTCACGCTGTCGGTGCAGCCGATGGTGAGCAGCGTCCGCTCCCGCCGCCCCTGAAGCAGGCGGGTCTCCTTCCACAGAGACATCATCCGCTCCGCAATGGGGATGAAGTCGGCCCCCTCTGGGGTGAGCTCGATCTGTTTAAATCCCTTGCTGCGGAGAATCAGCGAGCAGTTCAGTTCCTTTTCCAGCAGCTTGAGCCGGTGGCTCACCGTAGGCTGGGAGAGAAAGAGAGCATCCGCTGTTTTGGAAATGCTCTTGGTACTGACAATGGAGAGAAACATCTCGATATCGGCCAGATCCATACAAACGCCTCCTTGGCACCCGGAAATGAGAGCGTAAAAAGTTACTGACAGTTTACCACACAATCCGCGGTTATTTCAATCGCTTTAAATCATTGTATTGAAAGAAGGATCTTATCATGGCAGTTGGATGCAGAATTAAAAAGAGTATCGTTCGTCCCGATCGCAGCCTGGTGGAGGCGTTCCGCGGCATTCCCGTGGCCAACATCGACGACTGCATGAACCGTCTCTCCGCCGTTCAGGCTGAGCTTTGCCCCATGAACTCCTCTCCCCTGCTGGGCACCGCCTTTACCGTAAAGTGCCCCGCCGGTGATAACCTCATGTTCCACAAGGCCCTGGATCTGGCCCAGCCCGGCGACGTGCTGGTCATCGCTGCCGGCGGCAGCATGAGCCGCGCCCTGTGCGGTGAGATCATGGCCACCTATGCCCGCAGCCGCGGCATCGCCGGTTTCATCATCGACGGCTGTGTCCGCGACCGGGACGAGCTGGCCCAGTTCACCGACTTCCCGGTCTACGCCAAGGGCGTCATCCCCAACGGCCCCTATAAGAATGGTCCCGGCGAGATCAACTTCCCTGTCAGCGTGGGCGGACAGGTCATCTGCCCGGGCGACATCCTGGTGGGCGACGGCGACAGTATTCTGGTCATCAAGCCGGAGGACGCCGAGGAGCTGGCCAAGGCCGCCGCCGCCGTCAAGGTGAAGGAGGAGGGCCAGCTGGCCGGGATCCACGCGGGCAAGGGCTTTCCGCGTCCCTTTGTGGACCAGATCCTGGAGCAGATCGGCGTGGAGTATGTCGATTAAGTTTCCCATATCCGCTCTCTGACAGAAGGGGGACCGGCGCCGGCCGGTCCCCCTTCTGCTCCTTGTCAGCGGTACAGTACTCCCCCGTTCACACAGCCCCTATCACCTCCACATCCGCAGAAACCAGGAAGCTGTTCCCGATTTGACGGCGGTGCCAAGCCATGATACACTACCCCATATCCCGCTCTTGCGATACCTCAATACAAGGAGTTGCTCAAATGAAACCAATGGTCAGCGTCATCGTCCCAGTCTACAACGCGGAGCAGACCCTTCGGCGCTGTGTGTCCAGCATCCTGGACCAGCAGTATACCGACCTGGAGCTGCTTTTGGTGAATGACGGGAGCACCGACGCCTCCGGCGAGATCTGCGACGAATTTGCCGCCCGGGACGCCAGGGTGACGGTCCTGCACCAGAAAAACGCCGGTGTCTCCACCGCCCGCAACCATGCCCTGGAGCAGGCACAGGGCACCTATCTCCAATTTCTGGACAGTGATGACTGGATCACCCCAGATGCCACCCGCTCCCTGGTCCGGGCCGCGGAGGCCCACCGCTGCGATCTGGTGATCGCGGACTTCTACCGGGTGGTGGGGGAGCGCCTGTCCCGAAAAGGCGACATCGACGAGGACGGCCTTCTCACTCGGGAGGAATATGCCGCCTATATGATGGAGAATCCCGCAGACTTTTATTACGGCGTCCTGTGGAACAAGCTCTACCGCCGGGAGCTGGTGGAACGGTACCATCTGCGGATGGATCCGGAGATCAGCTGGTGTGAGGACTTTCTATTCAATCTGGAGTACATCCGCCGGGCGGAGCGGTTCTACGCCCTTTCCGTCCCGATCTACTACTATGTCAAGACCAAGGGCTCTCTGGCGTCCCAAAGCCTGAGCATTTCCAGGACAGTCAAGATGAAGCTGATGATCTTTGAGTCCTATCATCAATTTTACAAGGACGTTTTGGACGAAGAAGGCTATGAGCGATGCCGGGCTAAAGTATACCGCTTTCTTTTGGATGCCGCTGGCGATGGTGCGGTACCGCCACTGCTCCCAACCAGCCAGCGGTTAGGCGACGAGAGGGTGCGCGCCCTCCAGGCCGGTGTAATGGGCAGCGGCCCCCTCTGCGACGCCTACCGGGAGCGGCGGCTTTTGGAATCTCATCTGGAGACTGCCGCGCTGAAAAATGGGCTTTCCCTCCAGGAGGCACAGGTCCTGCTGTCCCTGCGTCAGCTGCGCGGCCCCTGTACCCGCCGGGAGCTGGCGGATTTTTCCGGCCTCTCCCGCCCCTCCCTCGCCCTGGCGCTTCAGCGGCTGACCTCTAAGGGCCTGCTGGAGAGCGAGCCCCCCGGTTATCTGGATGCACGCAAGCCCGTCCTGACGCCTGAGGCAGGCTCCGTGATCGCGGATCTGGAGGCGTCTCAGGAGGACGCCCTGACCGACCGCCTGGCAGGCTTCACCCCGGAGGAGCGGAAAGAATACCTGGCCTTCTCACAGCGGATCACGGAAAACCTCCAGCGCTGCTTGCAGAGTTGAACCCGGTGGCCACATTTTGGGGACAAAAAGACTCTTTTCGGATTTTGTCGCAGAGAGCCCTTTTCCGGCGTATGGACCGGCAAGCGCGATTGGGGTGCTGAGAAGCAGGAAGTTTTTATTTGCGTACTCAAATAGGACTACTAGGTCTCTGTATACGTCTAATGAATCATGCCAAGCAATTCGGGATGGGTAATCTTTTGCGAAAACTATATTGGATCTATTTCTTGCTTTCGGCATATTTTTTCACTCCCGAAAATAACCATTTTCTGTATGCAGCACAATGCAATAATCAATCCAGGTTTCCCTAAATCATAGCATATATCACATATAAAGAGCAGGAGTCGATTCCCTTAAATGATCGACTCCTGCTACTTGTTATGGCAAGGGGTAACAATCCAAATCCTCTCAGGTCGTTTGCAATTTTTCTTGAGACGCATCCAACCGGCCTTCTGGCCGGCGGCGCCTTTGCACCGTACAAGCGTTTTGCCACAGGCAAAACCTTGGCGCAGGGCGAATGCACTTCGCCCGAGTGTTTCAATCACTGAAGGGTAGCGCGGCCAACGGGAGCGAAACCCAAAAGAAAATGCGACTTGTCGAAACAAGTCGCATTTTCTTTTGGCGGAGATGGAGGGATTCGAACCCCCGGACGGTTTGACCCGTCAACTGATTTCGAGTGCGTTAGGGCGATACGAACCTGAAATCCGTAGAGAGATTTTAGAATCCCGCCGAACTTGAAACCACTCGCACACTCTCACGCCAGGCCATCGATCGGAACATCAAAAAAAGCGTAGATATTCCGTAGAAACGCCGATTACTGTCCCCCTAAGAATATCAGAAAAATCCAGTAAAATCAAGCGGTTGAGGGGTTCGGGCAGTAGGTTACTGTAGGACTACAATACATATTGGACAGTTGAATAAAAAGGGATGAAGGATAAGGTCTCATCGGTTATAGTTGAAGTTGCGAGCAACAACCGCACGAGAGGAGACCAAATCCTTCATGA
>CABIYX010000047.1 GCA_902363045.1 Clostridiales bacterium | reverse complement strand
CGTCTTTCAGGCGCTGGCCGCACTATGCCCTTTTAGGGCTTGTTCAAGCCACGCGTTTCACGCGTGGTCTTGACTTCTCAAAAAAGCCCTCCTGCAAGGAGTTCCGTCGCCCGAAGGCGACGGAATAAAATTGAATCCCGTCATTTCCGGGGGCGTGTACCTCGGAAATGACACTTCTCGCGAAAGCTTTGCCGACAATTTCGCAAGAAATCGAGACGAAGCTTTCGTGCAATCCCACTCGAAAAAGTGGCTATGCCACTTTTTCGACAGTCTCTTTTCATTTGGGAGGGATGGAGCGGCTCACAGGGCGGCCGCGGCGAGGGGGCGGCGCTCCGGCGCGGGGGAGAGGCCCAGCTCGGCCACCAGCTGGGGCTCCGGGTCCAGATAGAGGCTGTGGCTGAAGCCGTCCAGCAGGGCAGCGTGGCCCTCTTCCCGGCTGGAGATCTCCACCTCGGCCAGGCCGGGGATCTTCATCAGCCGCAGCAGCATGGCGGTGTGGCTGTCCACACTGCCGTGCCGGGTCACCAGACCCAGCAGATTCCGCCGGTCCAGGGCAAGCACCTCGCTGGGAAGCAGCTCGTCAGAGACCAGGATCCCGGCGCGGGCGGCCAAGGGGTCCGGGGTCTTCAGCCCCAGCAGGCAGCGGATGACCCGGTTGGCAATGTCCCGGATGTCCGCCCCGCGGGCCCGCATATAGGGGCTGTCCATGCCGGCGAAGGCGCTGGAAAAATCACGCTCCACCGCCTGGACGGCGTATTCCGCCGTGGCGCGGCGGCTCCGGATGGTGGAGAGGACCCCATCCACCAGAGAGGCGTCCTCCAGCAGCATGGCGTGGATGGAAAAGATGGAGGCGGCCTGAGGGCCAAGCTCCACGCTGGCGGAGTCGTACAGGGCGGACAGCTGGAGAATGGCCCGGCGCTGGGCGGTGTGGAAGCGGTGGGTCTCCTCCTCCGGGGTGCGCCGGGATTCCGGCTCCGGATGGAAGGGCCTGCGCCGGTAGAAGCAGAGGGGACCGAACGCAAACTGGTCCAGGATCGATTTTCCAGTCAGGACCTGCACAGGATCACCGCCTTTGTGAGCCCGGGAAAATGTTTGGCTGGGCGCGGCCGGGTCCCGGATGCCCGGCCGGACTGCTTTGAGGGAATAAAATGGTATGATTTGATTATAGTGTCAATTTGTTGTTTTGTAAACGGGGAATAGTGTACAACATAAGTTGTAATGATTTGGTAAGAATCATGTGGGGGGAGCGGATCCGGTCGTTTTTTGGGGCGGTGGGATCAAAATCAAAGTCGGACAAATCAACACTTTACAGCGTTAAATAGCCGTGCTATAATAACAGGCAAAGCGGCTCCTCGCGTCCGCGCCGGGGGGAGCCGGACAGAAAAACGATTACCAAAGTACCGGGAGGTCATGTCCAATGGTTTCAAAACGTATGCTGGGGCTGGGCACTGCCCGCTCCGTGATCCGGGAGCTGTTTGAGTACGGCAATCAGCGGGCCGCCGTGGTGGGCCGGGAGAACGTGTACGACTTCTCTCTGGGCAATCCCAGCGTTCCCGCGCCCGACGCGGTGAATGAGGCGGCCATCCGCATCCTGCGGGAGCAGCCCGAGCTGATCCACTGCTACACCAGCGCCCAGGGGGACGCCGCGGCCCGCCAGCGCTTCGCGGATTCCCTCAACCGCCGCTTCGGCGGGGATTACACCGCCGACCAGCTTTACATCACGGTGGGGGCGGCGGCCTCCCTCTGCTGCGTGTTCCACGGGCTGACCTGCCCGGGGGATGAGTTCATCGTGTTTGCCCCCTATTTTCCTGAGTACAAGGTGTTTATCGAGGGGGCTGGGGCCAAAATGGTGCTGATCCCCCCGGAGATCGAGCACTTCCAGATCGACTTTGCCGCCTTTGAGCGGGCCCTCACCCCACACACCAAGGGCGTGGTGGTCAACTCCCCCAACAACCCCTCCGGCGTGGTCTACTCCCGGGAGACCCTGGAGCGGCTGGCGGAGATTTTAAGACAGAAGGAGGAGGAGTACGGCCACCCCATCTACCTCATCTCCGACGAGCCCTATCGGGAGATCGTGTTCTCCGGCTTCCAGGCCCCCTGGATCCCCCACCTGTACCGGGACACCATCGTGTGCTACTCCTTCAGCAAGTCCCTCTCCCTCCCCGGCGAGCGGCTGGGCTATGTGCTGGTCCCCGGACAGGCGGCCGATTCCGGCGAGGTGTACGCCGCGGTGGCCGGAGCGGGGCGGTCCCTGGGCTATGTGAACGCCCCCAGCCTGTTCCAGCAGGTGACCTCCCTGTGCTGTGACATGACCGCCGACCTGTCGGTGTATGAGCGCAACTGCAAGCTGCTGGTGCCCGCCCTGCGGGAGATGGGCTACCATGTGGCCGAGCCGGGCGGGGCCTTCTACCTGTTCCCCCGCAGCCTGGAGCCGGACGACCTGGCCTTCAGCGAGCGGGCCAAGCAGTTCGACCTGCTGCTGGTGCCCGGCTCCGGCTTCGGAGCCCCGGGCCACTTCCGTCTGGCCTACTGCGTCCAGACCGAGATGATCCAGCGGGCCCTGCCCAAGTTCCGGGCGCTGGCGGACTCCTACCGCTGAGATTGTGCGATGAAGAAAAACCGTCCCGACCGCTTTTCGCGGCCGGGACGGTTTTGTTTAACTCTTTTTTCGGCCTTTCGTGCCTTTTGTTCCCTTTTTGGAGGCGGCGGGCTTGGCCCAGCCCGCCTTGCGGACCGGCCGGTCGGACTGCTCCTGCTTCTCCACGGAGCGGCGGCCGCTGTACCGCTCCTTTCGGGGATTCCCCGGCCCCTTTTTGCCGCGGCCCGGGGCGGCTTTCTGCCCCCGGGGAGCACTGTTTTCCTCCCGGCGAGAGACGCTGGGGGCCTGTCCCTTGTCGGGGCGGATGAGGCAGCGCTTGCCGTAGCCGATGAGATCCTCACGGCCCGTTTTGTGGAGGGCCTCCAGCACTAGCTTCCGGTTTTGGGGCTTCCGCCACTGCATCAGCGCCCGCTGGAGGGCCTTGTCGTGGGGCGTCTTGGGGACGAACACCGGCTGCATGGTCCGGGGATCCAGGCCGGTGTACCACATACAGGTGGCCAGGGTGCCGGGAGTGGGGTAGAAGTCTTGCACCTGCTCCGGCATGTGCCCTTGCTTGTTCAGCCACTCGGCCAGCTGCACCGCATCTTCCAGGGTACAGCCCGGATGGGAGGAGATCAGGTAGGGCACCAGATACTGGTCCTTGCCGTACCGGCGGTTGAGCTTGAAATACTTCTCCCGGAATTTCTCATACACCTCGATGTGGGGCTTGCCCATGTAGTCCAGGGTGTGGGCCACACAGTGCTCCGGGGCCACCTTCAGCTGGCCGGAGATGTGGTGCTGGACCAGGTCGGTGAAAAACTCGCCGCTGGGGTCCTTCATCAGGAAGTCGAAGCGGATGCCCGAGCGGATGAACACCTTCTTCACCCCGGGGATGGCCCGCAGCTTCCGCAGCAGCATCATATAGTCGGTGTGGTCGGCGTCCAGGTTGGGGCAGGGCTCGGGGGCCAGACAGGCCCGGTTTTTGCACATCCCATGCTTGAGCTGCTTTTGGCAGGAGGGACGGCGGAAGGTGGCGGCGGGGCCGCCCACGTCGTGGATATAGCCCTTGAAGCCCGGGTGGTGGGTCAGGGCGGTCACCTCCCGGATGACGCTCTCGTGGCTGCGGCAGGAGATGGTGCGCCCCTGGTGGAAGGCCAGGGAGCAGAAATTGCACGCCCCGAAGCAGCCCCGGTTGTGGGTGACGGAGAAGCGCACCTCCTCAATGGCGGGAACGCCCCCCATCTCGTCATACATGGGGTGGGGCTCCCGGACATAGGGCAGCTCGGCCACCCGGTCCATCTCCGGCGTGGTCAGGGGGGCGGCGGGGGGATTGACGATGAGGAAGCGGTCCCCGTGCTTCTGGAGGATGGCTTTGCCCACCACCGCGTCGTGCTCCAGATACTCGGTCATATTGGCCCGGGCATAGGCGGCCTTGTCGGTAGCCACCTCCTCGAAGGAGGGGACCTCCACCTTGGGATAGACGCACTCGCCGGGGTGGCGGGCGGCCACACAGGTGCCCCGCACGTCGGTGATCTCCTCCACCGGGGTGCCGGAGGCGAGGCGGGACAGGATCTCCACCGAGGCCCGCTCCCCCATGCCATAGGTCAGGATGTCCGCCTGGGCGTCAAAGAGAATGGAGCGGCGCACCTTGTCCTCCCAGTAGTCATAGTGGGCGAAGCGGCGCAGGCTGGCCTCCAGGCCGCCGATGATGATGGGGATGTCCCCAAAGACCTCCCGCGCCCGGTTGGCGTACACCACAGTGGCGTGGTCGGGCCGCAGCCCCGCACGCCGACCGGGGGAGTAGGCGTCGTCGTGGCGGCGCTTTTTGGCGGCGGTGTAGTGGGCCACCATGGAGTCCAGGTTGCCGGCGGAGATCATCACCGCCAGCCGGGGCCGTCCCAGGGCGGAGAAGGCCGCCGGACCGCGCCAGTCGGGCTGGGCCAGGATGGCCACCCGATAGCCCTCGTCCTCCAGAAGACGGCCGATGATGGTGGGACCGAAGGAGGGGTGGTCCACATAAGCGTCCCCGGTGATGATGAGGACGTCATAATGGTCCCAGCCCCGGCGGGCCATGTCGTCCCGGCTGACGGGGAGGAACAGATCGCGGTCAAAGCTCATGGTATGCCTCTTTCCTGTTTGGTTTGGAGTGTGGGCCTGGCCGGATGGGGGCTCACAGCTGGAGCAGGATGCCCGTCGCGGCGGAAGCCAGGATGAACACGATGGGGTGGAGCTTCTTC
Organism: Clostridiales bacterium; assembly: GCA_902363045.1. Lineage (GTDB taxonomy): Bacteria > Bacillota > Clostridia > Oscillospirales > Oscillospiraceae > Lawsonibacter. The sequence goes on along the minus strand of CABIYX010000047.1, from coordinate 12,125 downwards.
AGGGGGGTCCACTTCATGCCCACGAAGACCGCCCCGGCCAGCAGGAGAGCGGGCCAGGAGATGGCCGGGAAGCTGTTGGGGGAGAGGTCACCGGCCACGGTGAACACAGAAAAGGCCACGCTCAGGCCGGCGGCGGTGATGAGGGCGGTGGAGGCGGGGCGGAGCCCGGAAAAGACGGCCTCTACCGACCGGCTGTGGCGGAATTTCTGCAAAAACCCGGCGATGATCAGAATGACGGCGATGGACGGGGTAATCAGGCCCAGGGTGGCCACCACCGCGCCCACGATGCCGCCCAGGGCGCCCAGCTCGGAGGCGCTCCCAATGTGGAAGCCCACATAGGTGGCCATGTTGACCCCCATGGGGCCGGGGGTGGACTCAGAGACGGCGATCATGGTGGTGAGCTCCTGGTTGGTGAACCAGCCGGTGGCCTCGCCCATGTGCTGGAGGAATGGGATGGTGGCCATGCCGCCGCCCACGGAGAACAGGCCGGTCTTGAAAAATTCATAGAACAGTCTCAGCAGGATCACCGTGCCTCACCTCCTTCCTTCCCGGGGCGGAGCAGGGAGAGCAACCAGCCCGTTACTCCGGCCAGCACCACCAGGATGGCGGGGGAGGAGAGGAAGCCCAGCGCCGCGCCGACGGGGGAGGCGGGGTCCAGAGGCAGCAGGCTGCCCACCTCCGCCAGGGCCAGAACCGCCAGAAAAATGCACACGGCGGGGGCGTTTTTCAAGGTGGTCTTTCCCAGCTTCAGCACGCTGACGGCGATCAGCGCCACCACACAGGCGTTGATGCCGCCCAGGGCGTGCTGTACCAGGGGGGAGTCGGCGAAGCTGCTGAGAAATGCGGCGATGAGGGTGATGATGATGAGGGAAGGGAACACCAGGCCCAGGGTGGCGACGACGCCGCCGGAGACGCCCCGGTACTTGTGTCCCACAAAGGTGGCCGTGTTCACGGCGATGATGCCGGGGGTGCACTGGCCGATGGCAAAGTAGTCGGTGAGCTCCTCCTCGGTGGCCCAGCCCTTCTTCTCCACCACCTCGCGCTGGAGGATGGGGAGCATGGCGTAGCCGCCGCCGAAGGTGCAGACCCCGATCTTGGAGAAGGTCCAAAACAGATCGCAGTAGAGATTCATAGCTTTATTAAGATCCTTTGTTCCAATTGATGTTGTTGGCCACCGGAGCGGCGTTCTGTGTTATTGCAGGCCCTCCAGCTCCTCCATCCACAGGGCGGCGACGGCATCGCTGGGCATTCTCCAGTCACCCCGGGGGGACAGGGTGACGGAGCCCACCTTGGGCCCGTCGGGGAGGCAGGAGCGCTTGAACTGCTGGGTGAAGAAGCGGCGGTAGAAGTTGTTCAGCCACTTCAGGATGGTGGCCCGGTCATAGGTCCGGCCCAGGGCGTGCTCCGCCAGGCGGAACACCTTCCGGGGCGGGAAGCCCCAGCGGACGGCGTAGTACAGGAAGAAGTCGTGGAGCTCATAGGGGCCCACCAGGTCCTCCGTCCGCTGGCTGATCTTCCCCTCAATGGCGGGGAGCAGCTCCGGGGAGACGGGGGTGTCCAGGATGTCGTCCAGCACGGCGGACAGCTTGGGGTCCTCACTGCCCTTGTCGTCGGAGATGAAGGAGACCAGATGGCGCACCAGGGTCTTGGGGATGCCGGCGTTGACGGCGTACATGGACATATGATCCCCGTTGTAGGTGGCCCAGCCCAGGGCCAGCTCAGACAGGTCGCCGGTGCCGATGACCATGCCGCCGGTCTGGTTGGCGATGTCCATGAGCACCTGGGTGCGCTCACGGGCCTGACCGTTTTCAAAGGTGACGGAGTGGTCCTCCATGGACTGGCCGATGTCCCGGAAGTGGACCTTCACCGCCTCGCCGATGTCGATGCGCTTCAGAGTGGCCCCCAGCCGCTGGGCCAGTTCCACGGCGTTGTCACGGGTGCGGTCGGTGGTGCCGAAGCAGGGCATGGTGACCGCGATGATGTCGCTCTCCGGCCGGTCCAGCAGCTTCATGGCCACGGCGGTGATGAGGATGGCCAGGGTGGAGTCCAGGCCCCCGGACAGCCCCACCACGGCGGTGCGGGCCCGGGTGTGCTCCAGCCGCTTTTTCAGGCCCAGGGCGGCGATCTTCAGGATCTCGTTGCACCGCTCCGCCCGGTCCTCCGCGTCGGCGGGGACGAAGGGGTTGGGGGAGACGTACCGGGTGAGCTTTGTCTCCCCCACCTTCAGGTGGAAGGAGACCCGGCCCACCCCCAGGCAGTGGGCCTCCGCCATGGGGTCCCGGGCCGGGGGGGTGAAGGTGGTGTTGCGGCGGCGCTCATAGGCCAGGCGCTGTACGTCGATCTCGCTGATGGTGAGCCCCGCGGCAAAGCGCCGCTCGGCCAGCAGGGAGCCGTTCTCCGCGATGATGTTGTGTCCGCTGAACACCAGGTCGGTGGTGGATTCCCCCTCGCCGGCGTCGGCGTACACATAGCCGCACAGCAGCCGGCCCGACTGCCCCGCCACCAGATTGCGGCGGTAGTTCGCCTTGCCCACCGTCTCGTTGGAGGCGGACAGGTTCAGGATCAGGGTGGCGCCCGACCGGGCCAGGGCCGCGGAGGGGGGCTCCGGCGCCCACAGGTCCTCGCAGATCTCCACCCCGATGACCAGATCGGGGACCTCCTCACAGGCCCAGGTCAGACGGTCGGACAGGCATACATCCTGGCCGCACAGGGTGATCGTGTGGTCCACATCCTTGCCGGAGGAGAACCAACGCTTCTCGTAAAATTCTCCATAGTTGGGCAGGTGGACCTTGGGGACCAGGCCCAAGATCTCGCCCTGCTGGATCAGGGCGGCGCAGTTGTACAGCTTGCCGTCCCACTTGTCCCGCACCGGCAGGCCCACAGCGGCCACCAGATCCAGGTTCCGGGTGGCCTCCAGGATCGTGTTCAGGCCCTCCTCCGCCCCGCGGAGCAGGGTGTCCTGTAAAAACAGGTCGCCGCAGGTATAGCCGGTGAGGCACAGCTCCGGCAGGCACAGCACCCGCACGCCCTGCTGGTCCGCCTCCCGCATCATGGTAAAGATCTGCTCCGCGTTATAATGGCAGTCCGCCACCCGGATCCTGGGGGTGCCGGCCGCTACTTTGACAAATCCGTCCCGCATAAGAAAAAATGACCTCCCTTGCAGTCTTTCATTCAGCACAGCTATCATACTCTAAACGGGGCGGAAAAGCAAGACAGACCGGCGGAAAAACCCGGGAGCCGGCCGGGGGCGGAGGGGAAAAAGAAAACCGGGAGCGGCCCCCGCGCCATGCGGAGGACCGCTCCCGGAGAGAGGCGGAACGCAGCTTGTTCCGGAGTCCCTGGGTCAGTGGGCCCAGAGTCCAATGTTGAAGGTGATGAGCACCGCGTTGAAGAAGTCGATGAACATCCCGCCCACCATGGGGATGGCGAAGTAGGCCACGGGGGAGGGGCCGTACTTCTTGGTGACCACCTGCATATTGGCCATGGCGTTGGAGGTGGCGCCCATGGAGAAGCCGATGAAGCCGGCGGTCATCACCGCCGCGTCGTAATTGCGGCCCATGACCCGGAACACGATGAGGTAGGAGAATAGCACCATCACCACGCACTGGGCAACGAGACAGAGGATCATGGGCAGGGCCAGATCCACCAGCTCCCACAGCTTCAGGCCGGCCAGAGCCATGGCCAGGAAGATGGACAGGAACATATTGCCCATGGTGTCGATCTCCTCGGCGGGATACTCCACCTTCATGCCGTCCATCACGTTGCGGACTACCACAGCTACCAGCATGGCACCGATGTACCCGGGGAAGGCCAGTCCAGTCAGGGCGGTCAGCCAGGTGCTGACCTGATTGCCGATGCCCACGGCCAGAAGAAGAACCATGAAGCCTTTGACAAAGCGGGGGCTGCTGCTGGAGAAAGTCTCATCCTCGCTGGCGATATCGGTAGCCAGGATCTCAGTGCTGGAGGAAACGGTGCGGAGGGAGCTGTTATCGGGATGGAGCCCATATTTGTTGATGAGGCGGCGGGCAGTAGGACCTCCCATGAGAGAGCCGGCCACCAGGCCAAAGGTGGCAGCGGCAATGGAGACCACGCTTCCGCCGACTGCGCCGGCGGCCTCCAGTTCAGGTCCGTAGGCTGCTGCCGTGCCGGGGCCGCCCACCAAGGCGATAGAGCCGCAGCCGATGCCCAGAAGTGGATCCTTGCCGAACAGGGCCATGATGCCGCCCCCCAGGAAGTTCTGAACAGGAATCATGGCAACAGCTACCAGCAGACAGAGGACTACCGCCTTTCCGCCCTTCAGCAAGGCAGGAATACTGACGGTGAAGCCAACAGTAGTGAAGAACATAATCATAAAGACACTTTGTAGGGTGTCATCAAAGGTGACGGAGGCGACTCCAGAGGAGTAGAGAATGCAGTTTACGATGGAGAAACACAGGCCGCCTACCAGGGGAGCGGGGATACAGTAGCGGTTCAGGAAGCTGATCTTGCTGGTGATCACACCTCCCAGCCAGAACAGGAATGCGCCCAGTGCAACGGCGTGGTACATATTCAGACTGATCTCGAGCATAGTTGTACGGTCCTTTCTCTCTTTGATTTGGCTTTGCAAAGCATTTCCGGACACCTGCTGTCCACACACAGGAACAGCTTTGGCAAGTCAGAAAATACAGTATTTTGACGAAGTGGTCAAGGCATATTGCATAAAGAAGATGGATAAAAACGCTAAGAAACTGTTAATTACTCAAAAAAATACAAAAAACTTCAAAAAAATACATGAGAGAACTCAAGCTCCAGATCTCAAACGGAAATGCGAAAGGCGGCGCGGACGATATTCGTCCGCGCCGCTGAAAAAGATGATATGAAGGGCGGTCAGCTCTGGTTCTGGGCCTCCACCAGGCGCACGCCGCAGTATTTCTCCCGCAGCTTAGGCTTTTCGATCTTGCCGGTGGGATTGCGGGGGATGTCGGCAAAGATGATCTTCCGGGGGCGCTTGTACCGGGGCAGGTCCATGCAGAACTGCTTGATCTCGCTCTCAGTGCAGGTCATACCCTGCTTGACCTGGATGATGGCGGCGGCGATCTCGCCCAGCCGCTTGTCCGGCAGGCCGATGACGGCCACGTCGTGGATCTTTGGGTAGGCGGAGAGGAAGTCCTCGATCTGAACGGGGTACAGGTTCTCGCCGCCGGAGATGATCACGTCCTTCTTCCGGTCCACCAGGAAGATGAAGCCCTCCTCGTCCTGGCGGGCCATGTCGCCGGTGCGCAGCCACCCGTCCTTCAGCACCTCTGCGGTGGCCTCCGGATTGTGGTAGTAGCACACCATCACGCCGGGGCCCTTCACGCACAGCTCACCCACGCCCCCCTGGGGAACGGGCTGGAGCTGCTCGTCCACGATCTTGACCTCCCAGCCATAGCCGGGTACGCCGATGGCGCCCACCTTGTCGATATGGTCCATGCCCAGGTGGACGCAGCCCGGGCCGGTGGACTCGGACAGGCCATAGTTGGTGTCATACTTGTGGTGGGGAAAATAGCGCATCCAGTGCTTGATGAGGGAGGGGGGCACGGGCTGGGCGCCGATGTGCATCAGCCGCCACTGGGAAAGCTGATAGTCCTCCAGCTTCAGGTCCCCACGGTCCAGGGCGGCCAGGATGTCCTGGCACCAGGGCACCAGCAGCCACACGATGGAGCAGCGCTCGGAGGAGACGGCCTGGAAGATGGCCTGGGGGGAGTTCCCCTTCAGAAGGACCGCCTTGCTCCCAGTGAACAGAGAACCGAACCAGTGCATCTTCGCGCCGGTGTGGTACAGGGGCGGGATGCACAGGAACACGTCGTCGTGGGTGGTGGCATGGTGGATGGCCTCCATCCGGGCGGACTGGGCCAGGGCGTGATGCTTAAGCAGGATGGCCTTGGGGAAGCCGGTGGTGCCGGAGGAGTAGTAGATGGCGGCCTCGTCCTCGTCGTCAATGAGCACCTTTGGGGCCATGCTGGAGCAGTTGGCGGTGGCCCGGTGATAGTCCTCGGCGAAGGAAGGGCAGGTGTCCCCCACGAAGAAGAGGAGCATCTGCTGGGAGATCTTGGGCACGATGGCCTCCACACGGCCGATGAACTCCGGGCCGAAGAACAGCACGTCCACGTCGGCCAGCTTGAGGCAGTAGTCGATCTCGTCGGAGGTATAACGGAAGTTCAGGGGCACCGCGATGGCCCCCGCCTTCAGGATGCCGAAGTAGATGGGCAGCCACTCCAGGCAGTTCATCAGCAGGATGGCCACCTTCTGCCCCTTCCGGATGCCCCGGCCCAGAAGCATATTGGCCACCCGGTTGGCCTTCTCGTCAAAGACCGACCAGGTGATGGCCCGGCGGTAGGGGACAGAGGAGGTGGGCTGGATCAGCTCGTACTCCTTCCAGGTCACCCGCTGGGCCTCCTGGATCTCGGGGTTGATCTCCACCAGGGCGATCTCCTCGCCGTATAGCTTGCTGTTGCGCTCCAGCAGATCCGTAATAGGCATGACAGTCAGATCCTTTCAAACGGGGAGGTCCCCAGATACTTCATTGATTTTACTCGTTGAAGTATCATAACCCGGAACAGGGAGAATGTCAAGGCCGATTTCTCCATTTTGGGGGACATTCCGACCGGTGGGCGGCGAAAAAATTTTTACGGAAAATTTCAAATTCCACGTTTGACCTTAATGCTTTAATGTGTTATAGTGTATAGCAATACAGAGCGGCCCGATCGTCTTCGGGCCGGAAGGGAGGAGATGTCATGGCAAAGGCAGAGCGCCGGGAGCGGAATACCGCTTTGTATGAGACGATCCTGAAGCTGAGGGATCTGGAGGAGTGCCGCCGGTTCTTCGAGGACCTGTGTACCCCCACGGAGCTCCAGGCCATGGAGCAGCGTTTCGATGTGGCTGTCTACTTGCAGCAGGGGCTGGTCTATCTGGACATTCTGGAAAAGACCGGGGCCAGCAGCGCCACCATCAGCCGGGTGCGCCGGTCCATGCTGGACAACGGCGCCGGCGGCGTGGTGCAGAGCATCATTATCCGGGAGGGACTGGACAAGCCGGAGCCGCCGGAGGAATGACCCGGATCCGGGATCAAGTTTTGTATTTTGTAGGAAAGCAGGGGAAAAGAATGAAACAGCTGATGCTGGGCAACGCGGCCGTTGCCCGTGGACTTTATGAGGCGGGGTGCGGTGTGGTCTCCAGCTACCCCGGCACTCCCAGCACTGAGATCACCGAGGAGTGTGCCAAGTACGACGAGATCTATTGTGAGTGGGCGCCCAACGAGAAGGTGGCCATGGAGGTGGCCTTCGGGGCAAGCCTGGCGGGGAAGCGGTCCTTCTGCGGCATGAAGCACGTTGGGCTGAACGTGGCCGCCGACCCCCTGTTCACCATGAGCTACACCGGGGTGAACGGCGGCATAGTCATCGGCGTGGCCGATGACGCGGGGATGCACTCCTCTCAGAACGAGCAGGATTCCCGCCACTACGCCCGGGCGGCCAAGGTGCCCATGCTGGAGCCCTCCGACTCCAGTGAAGCCCTGGCCTTCGCCAAGCTGGCCTATGAGCTGTCCGAGCAGTTCGACACCCCGGTGCTGCTGAAGATGTGCACCCGGGTGGCCCACTCCCAGTCCATCGTGGACACGGCGGAGCGGGCGGAGCGGGAGACGATCCCCTATGAGAAGAACATCGCCAAGTATGTGATGATGCCCGGCAACGCCAAGCGCCGCCACCCAGTGGTGGAGGAGCGCACCCGGAAGCTGGCCCAGTGGGCGGAGACCGCCCCGGTCAACCGGGTGGAGGAGGGCGCTGACCACAAGATCGGCATCATCACCTCATCCACCAGCTATCAGTATGTGAAGGAGGTCTGCGGCGACCGCTTCCCCGTTTTGAAGCTGGGTATGGCGTGGCCCCTGCCGGAGAAACTGATCCGGGACTTTGCCGCCTCTGTGGATCTGCTCACCGTGGTGGAGGAGCTGGACGGCTTCATCGAGGCACACTGCCGGGCGATGGGCCTGGCCTTGGCGGGCAAGGATGTGTTCCCCTGCATCGATGAGTTCTCCCAGAACCTGGTGGCGGAGAAGCTGGGCCTGCCGGTCCACGCGGGGAGAAAGCTGGACGACCAGATCCCGCCCCGGCCCCCGGTCATGTGCGCCGGCTGCCCCCACCGGGGACTGTTCTACACCCTGAATAAAAATAAGTGTACGGTGCTGGGCGACATCGGCTGCTACACTCTGGGTGCGGTGGCCCCTCTGTCCGCTATGGACATGACCCTGTGCATGGGCGGCTCCATCTCGGCCATCCACGGCTTTAACAAGGCCCGGGGCGGAGAGAGCGAGCACAAGACGGTGGCCGTCATCGGCGACTCCACCTTCATGCACTCCGGCATGACCGGACTGGCCAACATCGCCTATAACCGGTCCAACTCCACCGTCATCATCCTGGACAACTCCATCACCGGCATGACCGGCCACCAGCAGAACCCCACCACCGGCTACAACATCAAGGGCGACCCCGCCGGGAAGATCGACCTGGAGGCCCTGTGCCGGGCTATGGGCTTCCGCCGCGTCCGGGGGGTGGACCCCTATGACCTGAAGGAGACCGACCGGGCGGTGAAGGAGGAGCTGGCCGCCAATGAGCCCTCCGTCATCATCAGCCGCCGGCCCTGTGCCCTGCTGAAGTATGTGAAGCACAAGGCCCCGCTGAAGGTGAACACGGACAAGTGCATCGGCTGCAAGAGCTGCATGAGGATCGGCTGTCCCGCCATCTCCATGAAGAAGGGAAAGGCCCATGTAGACTTTACCCAGTGTGTGGGCTGCGGCGTGTGCCAGCAGCTGTGTCCGGTGGGCGCCTTTGAGAGCACTGGTAAGGAGGGCTGAGAGATGGAAACAAAAAATATTATGATCGTGGGTGTGGGCGGACAGGGCTCCCTGCTGGCCAGCAAGTTGCTGGGCCATCTGCTGATGGAGCAGGGCTATGACGTGAAGGTGTCCGAGGTCCACGGAATGTCCCAACGGGGAGGCAGCGTGGTCACCTATGTACGCTACGGGGACAAGGTGTGCTCCCCGGTCATCGACCAGGGGGAGGCAGACTTCATCGTCTCCTTCGAGGTGCTGGAGGCCGCCCGCTGGCTGAGCTACTTAAAGCCCGACGGGCAGATCGTCACCAACACCCAGCAGATCGACCCCATGCCGGTCATCACCGGGGCGGCTCAATACCCGGAAAATCTGGTGGAGAAGATGAAGGCTGCCGGAGCCAAGGTGGACGCCCTGGACTGCCTGAAGCTGGCCGAGGAGGCGGGCTCCTCCAAGGCGGTGAACCTGGTGCTCATGGGGCGGCTGTCCCACTACTTCGACCTGCCGGAGGAGGCGTGGATGAAGTCCCTGGAGGCCTGTGTCCCTGCAAAATTCCTGGAACTGAACAAGCGGGCCTTCCAGCTGGGAAAAAACGCTTGAGTCAATTAGGAGTTAGGAATTAGGAGTTAGGAGTTGGAGGGCGGAGATGGGAAGCGTTCTGCTGGTGGGGATGGGCGGCGCCCTGGGGGCTGTGGGCCGCTATGGGCTGAGTCTGCTGCCCTGGCGGGGAGACTTTCCCCTCCTGACCCTGCTGACCAATCTGCTGGGGGCGGTGCTGATCGGCTTCGTTGCCGGAATGGCGGGCCGGGGGCGGCTGCCCTCCGGATGGACCCTGTTCTGGAAAACCGGCGTGTGCGGCGGCTTCACCACCTTTTCCACCTTCTCCCTGGAGAGCCTGACCCTGCTGGAGCAGGGAAAGTGGCTGCTGGGCGGGGGCTATATGGTCCTCAGCGTGGCGCTGTGCCTGCTGGGGGCGGCCCTGGGACAGAGGCTGAGCCGGCTGTGACAGCTGCGATCCTTCCAGTTTACAGCGTCCTGCCTCATGTGGGGGGGAACGGGTGAACATCACAAGCGATGAGGAAAAACGGGAGGATATGTTATGGCAGCGTTTTTGGAGATCCTGCTGGTCCTGTGGGGCCTGTTTGGACTGTATGCCGCCGCTGTGGGTGTGACGGGCAACGGAGGAAATGGGGAACTGCTGCTTCTGGTGGGCGGCAGCGCCGCGCTGTTCTCCTTTGCCCTGGCCGCTGTGCTGGAGCTTCTGCGGAAGAGACGGTAAACACCCCCGAAAATCAATGAACCTATGTTCTTTTTGATCCTTTTTCTTGCAAGAAAAAGGATGGATTCTGAAAGCGAAGAGAGATGATCCCCATGGAACGTTATTATCAGCCTGAGATCGAGTGTGCCAGCCAGGAGCAGATCCGGGCCTGGCAGGACGAGCGCCTGGTGAAGCAGGTGCGCAACGTGTGGGACAATGTCCCCTACTACCGCAAAAAAATGGAGGAGAAGGGGCTGACCCCCGACGACATCCAGGGCGTGGCCGACCTGCACAAGCTGCCCTTTGTGACCAAGGCCGACCTGCGGGAGGCCTATCCCTATGGCCTGGTGGCCCGGCCGCTGAAGGACTGCGTGCGCATCCAGTCCACCTCCGGCACCACGGGCAAGCGGGTGGTGGCCTTTTACACCCAGCACGACATCGATCTGTGGGAGGACTGCTGCGCCCGGGCCCTGATGGCCGCCGGAGCCACCGATGAGGATGTGTGCCAGGTGTCCTATGGCTATGGCCTGTTCACCGGCGGACCCGGACTCAACGGAGGCAGCCACAAGGTGGGCTGTCTCACCGTGCCCACCTCCTCAGGGAATACAGAGCGTCAGATCATGTTCATTAAGGACCTGAACGCCACCATCCTGTGCTGCACCCCCTCCTATGCCGCCTATCTGGGTGAGTCTATGAGGGAGATGGGCATGACCCCGGAGCAGATCCCTCTGAAGGCGGGCATCTTCGGGGCGGAGGCCTGGAGCGAGGAGATGCGCCAGGACATCCAGAATACCCTGGGTATTAAAGCCTATGATATATACGGCCTGACGGAGCTGTCCGGTCCCGGCGTGGCCTTCGAGTGCTCCGCCCAGTCCGGGATGCACATCAACGAGGACCACTTCATCGCCGAGATCATCGACCCGGATACCGGCGAGGTGCTGCCCGAGGGCAGCAAGGGCGAGCTGGTGTTCACCTCCATCACCAAGGAGGCATTCCCCCTGCTGCGCTACCGCACCCGGGACATCTGTATGCTCACCCGGGAGAAGTGCTCCTGCGGCCGCACCCATGTGAAGATGTGCAAGCCCATGGGCCGCTCCGACGATATGCTCATCATCCGGGGGGTCAACGTGTTCCCCTCTCAGATCGAGACCGTGCTGCTCAATCACGGCTATCCCGCCAACTATCAGATCATTGTGGACCGGGTGAAGTCCACCGACACCCTGGACGTCCAGGTGGAGATGACCCCCGAGATGTTCACCGACAACCTGGGCGAGATCGACCGCCGGCAGAAGGAGCTGGTGGCCGGCCTGCGCTCCATGCTGGGCCTGGCGGCGAAGGTCACTCTGGTGGCGCCCAAGTCCATCGTCCGCAGCGAGGGCAAGGCGGTGCGCGTCATTGACAAGCGCAAGATTTAAGGAGGGAAAACCATGAGCATCAAGCAGATCTCTGTTTTTGTGGAGAATAAGCCGGGGGCCCTGTATGGACTGACCGGGGTGCTGGCCCAGAACGGGGTGGACCTGCGGGCCCTCTCTCTGGCCGAGACCAGCGAGTTCGGTATCGTGCGGATCATTGTGGATAACCTGTACCGGGCCACCACGGTGCTGAAGGATGCGGGCTATGTCCACAGCCTGACCCCTGTGGTGGGGGTGGCCATCCCCGATGTGCCTGGCGGGCTGAATAAGGTCCTCCAGGTCCTCACCGATGCCCGGGTGAATGTGGAATATATGTATGCCTTCCTGGGCGGGCACGATGTGGACCGGGCCTATATGATCTTCCGGGTGGCGGACGAGGGCGCGGCTGAGGCCGCCCTGGCCGCCCGGGGCATCCGTACCCTGGAGCAGGAGGAGATCGAAGCCCTGTGAGGGGGTTGCTGAGTTCCTCCGCAAGACCCGTAAACAGAAAGAAACCGCGCCGGTATCTGCCGGCGCTGCATCTGGTAAGCTAAAAGTAGACACTCACAAAGCGGGTGAGTGTCTACTTTTTTATATCTGTTAAAATAGGAATAGAGGTGAAAAGATGGGG
>CABIYX010000046.1:11475-17205 GCA_902363045.1 Clostridiales bacterium | reverse complement strand
GGTCAAAGAAGTCACGCCTGTCGGTGGTCTCAAAGCCGCCTACTGTGATGTCCGCCTTGGGATAGAGCTGCTTTGCAATACGCCCGGAAACCGGGTCCAGCTCCACGCCGTACAGACGGCTGTTTCTCATTTCCTCCGGCAGCATACCGAAGAAATTGCCCACACCCATAGATGGCTCCAGAATATTTCCGGTTTCAAATCCCATACGGTCCACAGCATCGTAAATCGCTTTGATGACCGTAGGACTGGTGTAATGGGCGTTTAGGGTGGAGCTTCTGCCGGCGGCATATTCCTCCGGGGTCAGCAGCTCTTTCAGCTGGGCATACTCTAAAGCCCATGCCGGTTTCTCCGGGTCAAACGCATCAGAGAGACCGCCCCAGCCCACATATCGAGAAAGAACCTCCTGCTGTTCGGGGCTTGCCTGCTGTCCGGCAGCTTCCAGCTCTTTCAGCAAACGAATCGCATTGACATTTGCCTGGAACTTGGCTTTCGGACCGCCTTCACCCAAATGCTCATCGGTAATGCGGAAGTTTTTTGCATTGCGACGCAGGTTAGCCTTGTATTCCTCATAGGAGGCTTCCTCGGCAGCTTTGGCATTGGGGAAGGTCTGCCACTGGCCATTGACCTGAATGGAAACCGGGTGTTCGTCCAGCACTTCCTCAAAGGTTTTCTCCGACTCTGTCACAGGGACTGGTGGCTCCGGCTCCTCGATATGCAGTCGTTCCACCACCACATCATAAGGCAGATTGTTCTTATCGCCCGGATAGACGGCCACGGTCTCGGAATGGAAGGCCGGGGATTCGGCAGCCGGTTCGGGGCGTTCCTGTCCAAAACCGTCCTGCTGACGGGCATACATCCCGCGCAGCAAAGGCGCAACTTCATCCCAGCGGAAATACAGCATAGCCAGACGCTTTTCCTCTGCATCCATGACTTCCAGTTCTATGCCCTGTGCCGTGGTACGGTAATCGGCAATATCGCCGGTCTCCAGATTCAGTGTCTCGATCTCACCGGAATAGGCTCTGCTCAGCCAGTAGGCGATCTCGCTGTTGCTCCTGCCGGATTGCAGCAGCGTGGAAATCTGCTTTTTATCCGCTTCATCCATCAGTCCATGAGCCAATACATCCCGCAAGTCCTGATCTGCCTTGTCCGGGTCAGTAGGAAGAAACTCGGTATAGTAAGCATTGCGGCGGTCTGCCCGAAGCAGCTGCTCGAACTGTTCTTTGCGCTCTGCCCGGTAGATGGGATATACCATCCCGGTGGGCAGAAGCTGTACGGTGTCCTCTCGCAGCTCGGTGATCTGATAGGCGTCATCCTCGATATACACGGTATCGCCCACGGCATAGACCGGGGCGGCAGGGTCATAGGAGGTTCTTTGCGGAGTTGGGCGGCGAACTGCATCATATTCCTCATCGGAAATGGAAACCTCGGAAGTCTGCTCTGTCTCAGCAGCTGCGATCTGCTCTACATCCGACATCACCTGTTGGATAAACGGATCATTGTCCAGTTTTTCCGGGTCTGCCACCTGGCCGTTGACGATCCCTCTTTCCTCCAGAGCTTCCCGGATGGCAATTGGGTCAATGTCGTCAAAACGGTCCTGTTCTTCTTCGGTATAGAACCGGTCCTCCTGAATGAGCTGGGCAAGCCTGCGCTGTACCTTCGGCCAGGGCAGCTGCGTTTCCTCCGGGCTTCCAGCACGGACAACGAACAGGCTGTTACTGCCGCCGTATTCCTGAGCCAGCCATGCGGCGGTATCTTTTTCTCTTGCATGGTCTTTCATATAGCGGACAACAGCGTGTTTACTCTCGATATTGCCGTTCCATGCACAAAGGGCAGTATCAATATCTTCCTGAGAAAGAGGGCGCAGAAGCTCATGGAGCTTTGGATAGGTCTCGTCGATCACTTCCCGGTGTAAACGCTGACGGAACTCCGGCACATCCGAATAGAGTCTGATCAGCTCCATATCCTTAGAACCAAGGACTGCACGGCGCACTGCGGCATTACCCTCGATGACAGCATTTTCACGGTCAGAATGCCCGCAGGCATTGCGATATGCGGTATCCTCGGAAATGGCGGCAGTCACCACAGGCTTATACTGCTCAAACTGCTCCCCAAGGGTAGGCTTTGGTGTTTCTTCCTCCATCTCCGGCTGCTGGGCTTGAATGGCATCTTCTTCGGCCTGTTCCTGTTCAGACTGGATCTTGTCATACTGTGCCTGTTCCTGTTCGGTAAGATAGCGGCCTTTCTGGACAAGAGAGGTAATTCGCTTGGCAACCTTTTCCCAGTTCAAGTGAACATCCGGGCAGTCCTGCTTTTTATAGTGCAGTCCTTTTCCGTCGTGATCTTCGCCGCTGTGTGTTGCGCCGGACAGTGCATGAGAGCGACCGCCAATGCCATACTCGTCTTTGAGGAATCTCACTTTTTCCTTGTCCGTGTGGTTTTCCATGAAGAACGCATAGATACGGCCTTTTCCTCCGGCGAAACTGCTGCCACCAGTCATGGCGGCGTCGATTTCATCCTCGGTAATGAAGTGCTGAACGGTTGGCACTTGGGAAAGGTCCGAAGAAAAAGTCCTGCGTGGCAGGTCAAGGTCCTTCAGGTTCTCCCAGATCTCCCTCGGTCTGTGATAGTGAAAACGCAACAGGTCACGATCCTGCTGATAGGCAGTCCAGAAGGCAGCGTATTCTTCCTTGAGGGTCTGGCGGAAAGCTGGGTCACTCAGCTGCTCCGTCAGGCGGCGGGTCTCCTCTGGGAACCCATTGCCTTTGATCTCTGACAGGCTGGACAAATATCCGGCTTCTCTGGCGTCCTCGCTGAAATCGTGATACAGATGCCAGAGCTTTTCCGAGAGGAGGGATCGTTCATAGCCTGCCGCTTCTGCAAGCTCTACATTGGAGGCAAACTGTCCGCTCTCCAAAAGCTCCCCGATACGCTCTGCGGCGCTCTCCCAGGAAATGACCTGGGCAGACCTGTCATAACGGACAGACTTCCCATGAGAAAGATGGATACCATCCTCGGCATACCATGCGCTCACACTGCCAAGGCCGTTGCCGCCGTGGTACAGCGTTTTCAGTATCCCGGCAATCTCAGCGGTGGTTTTCTGTTTTTCAAAGGCTGCAACCACACGCTCCCTCTGGCGGTCTGTATTGCCGCCCAAACGCAGCACATGGTCGATGTCATTTTGAGCAAAAGAAAAAGCAGAGGATGTATGCGCTACATTCTCTGCTTCATCTATGGATTGGATCTGTTCTGCTTCGGAGAGGAACAGGTTTAGGGTCAGCTGTTGATAAGCTCCGCCATCAGGATTTCCTCGGCCTGGGCTTTGCAGGTGTTCATCAGCCCCACCCACTTCATGGGATCGCTGGCTTTCAGTTCCTCGGTGGCTCCCGCTTCCTTCGCCAGTTGGGGTATCATCTGCTCCAGTCTGCTCTGGGCGGTCTCGTCGATCTCCAGAAGGTGCGGGTACAGCTTCTCGCTCAGTAGCATCTGGTTGTAGAGGATGGGACGGTGTTCCTTCAGGTAGGTTTTCCTCATCCTGCCGTACTTGCCCAGGGGTTTCTCCGGCTGCTGGCTCAGCTTCAGGTCGGGAATCAGATAGTCTCCGTTCTGGATATAGGTCATGGGATTGTTCATCTTGTTTGCTCCTTTCTTGGTTGGCTTCGCGCTCTGCATTTCGGACGGTGACGCCGATCTGCCGCAGCACCTGCTGGTTGATCTGGCTGACCGCTGTTCCCAGCGCCCCGATGGTGGACGGGGTGTTGAAATCAAAGATCGCCATGAAATCTTCGTGGTCGAAGTAGCGTTCCGGCTCCAGTCCGCAGCGGGACATCAAAGAGTAAGTGATGCTGACGGTGGCTGCTGCCTTGAACTGTACTCCGATGTTAAACTCATCATATTCCTCCAAAAAGGAACCGTCAACGATATAGAAGAAGTCCTGCTGATGCTCCGTCCAGTATTCCTCAGCCAGTTTTCCGGCTACCTCAGTGAGCTGTCCGGCAAGGTCATCACCGGAAACATCATAGGTGCGCTCCAGCATGGCCTGCACGGAATCCAGATGGCGCTCCTCCAGCTGCCACAGCCAGGGAGTGCGGGAATGTTCACGGGTTCCGGTGTCGGAAATGTCAAAAACATAGCGAAGGCGAGGTCTGTCCCCGGAATCGTCCACCAGAGCGATTCCCTTGGAACCGCGCCTTACATAGCGGCCCATCTTTTCATTCCACAAATCGTACTCTGCACAGGCGGTGGCGTCCGGTCGCTGGGCATAGATCATCAGCTGCTCATGGAACGGGTACTTGTAAAGGCGGGAAGCAGTGGTGAGAAACCCTGCCCATTCCTGCCAGCTCCCCGTGAGCTGTGTTGCCACCTTGTCCGCCATCTGTGCATATAGTTCAGCTTTGGTTGGCATGGTGTTCTGTCCTCCTTTCGGTTTTGGGGTAAAGAGGTGGGGTGGCAATTTGCCACCCCATCCCTGCGGTTATGGTGTTTACTGGTCAAAATCCGGATACAGCTCCAACTGGGCAAAGTCCTCATCGGTCATCGCACAGAGCTTCGTAAGGGCGCTGTCGGTCAGCTCCCTCAGTTCCGTTTCCTCCGGTGATAGCTCGCCGCACATCTCACGCAGGCTGTCGATCAATCCGGTGCGGTTGCCGGTATTGTAAATGCACATCAGGTTCATTTCCTCAAAAGTAAAGTTTCCCATATCAAATCTCCCTTTCCGCACTCTTTTTGGGTGCTGTCTTTTTGTGTTCTGCTTTGGGCTGGCTTTTCAGCTGATCCACAACGGACTTTTTCTTTTCCCGTTCCTCCCGATGAACGGCATCAGCCAAGTCCATCAGGGAAATGGGCTGACCGCTTCGGGCCTGCTGTTCCAGCTCTGCCACCGTAGGCTCTTTTGCACCATTGTTGATGATACCGTCGATCATGCCGTAATCGTCCTCCACGGCCATCTCCGCATTTTTCAGTGGATTTTGCGAAAAGAATCCAGGGATCTGGGTAAAACCAACGCTGTCACAGTAATGACAGGATACCTTACCGTCCTGCTTGATCGCAACGATGTCACTGACGCTCATGGAGGGGCTGTGAAAGTCCACGGGTTTTTCCAGATTGAATTGCTGATAGAGTTTTTCCAGCTGCTCCGGCACAGTGCTAGACTCACTCAGCGGAGCGGTGTAGATTAGGTCATAATTGCTGCGGTCTATGGAAATATCAAGGGACTTTAGCCAGTCCAGATTCATAAAGCGCACATTCTGCGGATCGTCACGGCTCACCTGATAGATGGCAAAGCAATCTCTATTCTGGGAGAGAAATGCCTGTTCTCGTTCCTGCTGATGTTCCTGACGCTCCATGACCTTTTCATGGAACTGAGGGCTTTTCTCCCATTCCTCACGGTCCACACCGCAAAGACCGCCATGCTCCATGATCTCCTGTGGGTCAAACACCATGCTCTCCGTATTGTCCTCATGCAGCACATAGACAGTCAAACCGGCGGCATCCAGTTCCAGCGCCCGTTCTCTGGTAACAGGGAGCATCCCATCATAGGAGTATCCGTATTCCTGCATATCCGGTGTGGAGACCTGCTCATCGGGCATGGGGTATTCATCCAGTGCCTGCTCCTGTGCTTCCGGCAGTTGGGAAGAAGTAGCCATCTGACTGGCCTCTGCCTGCATCTGCTGATAGGCAGCTTCCTGCAAGGTCTCGATCATGAACAACGGTGCGTATTTTACCGAGTCTTTG
>CABIYX010000046.1:9589-10921 GCA_902363045.1 Clostridiales bacterium | reverse complement strand
CACGGTAATAGTCGATTGCCTGGATGGTATCCAGGTCAATGGTCTGCCCGGTCAAAATCGGAAACGGTCCTTCATAGTCGCTTCCGTCTTTCAGCTCAAAACCAATTCCTTTGATCCCGTTCATTCGCTCTGCCGGAATCTCCTGATAAATGCGGATCGCTTCCTCCAAAGACAGGTTATCGTGGTATTCTCCGAGGTTTGGAAACTCCATGCACTCTGCTACATAGTAGGTTAGATTGCCGGTCGGCTGCTCTATCGGGGCGGTTTCCGGCTCTGCCTTTGCATTGGGGTCAATTCCACGCTCTTTGCAGATTTCCTTATAGTGGCGTTCAATGTCAGAGATCAAAGTGCCGGAGGTCTTATTGATGGTCTCCAAACTGGCTCTCAGCTCTTTCAGTTCCTTGCCATGACTCCAGCTTGCAATATAGCCGAAGCTGTTTTCTCCGGTTTCAATGCCAAAATACTTGCAGACCGCATAGGAGATGCTTTCAGCCTCCACTTCCTCCGTGTGGCGGTCTTTCTTCTGTTCCTGCAAGAACTGGGAGAGGGTAGAAAAGCCACCGGTAAAATTCAGCCCTTCTTCCTCGGTCAGCATCAGGCGTCCATCTTCCGCCAGCTCCAGCGGCTCTGTCAACAGAACGGAACCTGCATGGTTTACAACCACTCGTTCTTCTACACAGACCGGCTCTCCGGGGTCATAGTCAGAACCGCGCAGGTCATAGCAATAAACGCCCTCCGGCAGATTATCACGGGCAATCCGCCCATTGGAGAACAGACCGGGTTTATCAAACAGCTCGATCTCCTGATATTGCTCGTCATTGGCAATCTGAATCTTTTTCTGATTGTGGAGCTTACTGTGGGCAATCTCATGTACTGTGGCCGAAACCGTCTGCACCTCACTCATGCCCTGACGAATGGCGATTTTCTGATGATCGGCAGAAAAATAGCCGTCCGTATCGGCGGCCATTGCTTCAAAAGTAATCGGCACCGGCGCACTGCGGCGCAGGGCCTCCATGAATGCCTCATAATTGGGTACATTGCCGGAAAGGGAGGAAGCAAGCTCCGGCAAAGGTTTCCCATCAGTCTGGCTCACATCAAAGACCTTGACCGGGCGAAACATGGGGATCTCGATTTCTTTTTCCTCTGTAACAATCTTTCCGTCTTTATCCAGAATCGGAGCCTTGGTATCCGGGTCCAGTTTCTGCTCCTCGATTTTCTTCTTGTACGGTGTGGGGGCGATGATGGTAATGCCATGCTCGCCCTTTTTTACATGACGCTCAAACTGGTCTTTCCACTTATTGTATCCGGCTACCAAAGTGGCGTCCGGCTTCT
>CABIYX010000046.1:8408-9164 GCA_902363045.1 Clostridiales bacterium | reverse complement strand
GAGAATTGTCGGCCTCCCATTTTTTCAGCAGATAGTAGTAATCGGACAGTACGCGATAACACCGCTGCCGGTCCTCACGAAACTGCTGTGCCTCGGTTTTCTGCCGGACATACTTCCTGCGGGAAGGGGCCTGACTGTCATAGATCAGGCCAAAGTCCTGTGCCAGTTTCTCCGCCGCTTCTTTTGGGGAGAGATCAAAGAGCTTTGCGGTAAAGTCGATCACATCCCCATCTGCACCGCAGCCAAAGCAGTGGAACCGCTGGTCTACCTTCATGCTGGGGTTCTTATCATCATGAAAGGGACAGCAGGCCATACCATTTCGTTTGACCTCGATCCCATAAAGCGCTGCCGCTTCTCTGGTGCTGACTGACTGCTTGACTGCTTCAAATACATTCTCTGCTATGTGCCTTTAACTTAACTGCTGGACTTTCTCACAGGGGGCTGGTATCCGGCAGCTTTGGCCCGTTCACTGGCAGCTTTGCGGCGTTCGGCGCTGTATGGCTCCCGGACGGATACACACCGCTTGGGGACGGTAAAGTTATGGGCGTCCTTTCGGGTGATCTGGTCGGGGTGCTTTTTTGCCAGCAGTTCCAGCTTCTCCATCAGGCGGGGATCGTGGGTGTAGACCTCAGCCATTGGTTCTGCCTGGTTATAGAGGAGAATGGTTTCCCGTTCCACTAAAGAGAGCTTCATCGGCTGCCTCCTTTCCGCTGGTCAAATTCCAGCTTGAAGTTGGCGTACTGTCCATCATCCTCC
>CABIYX010000046.1:0-8091 GCA_902363045.1 Clostridiales bacterium | reverse complement strand
TCCCGTCCAAAAACTCCTCCGGGGCAAGCTGCCCGCGCTCGATCTCTCCCAGGCGGTACTCCCACTCGGCAGTCAAAAGCGGCGATTGCAGCTGTTCCGGCAGGACGGTGATAAGGGAAACTGCATCATGGGAAGGGAGAAGCTGCACCGTTTTCCTGCTCTTTTTTCGTTCCAGAAAACCGGCAGATACCAGCTTTTCCAAAATACCGGCACGGGTGGCCGGTGTACCCAGACCTTTTCGCTCAGCGTCCTCCGGCATATCCTCTTTTCCGGCAGTCTCCATCACGGACAACAGGGTGTCCTCCGTAAAGTGCTGAGGCGGACTGCTTTTGCCTTCTTTGACGATTGCCGCAGAAACCGAAAGGGTCTGTCCTTCGGTCAGCTCCGGCAGGGCTTTCTCTGCGCCATCTTTTTTCGGCTCTGCATCCTTCATTTTGGCACGGTAAGCGTCCTCCAGCGCTTTCCATCCGGGGTGCTTCACAGTTTTTCCTTTGGCTGTAAACTCCCCACCGGCACACGCTGCAATCACAACGGTTTCCGAATAGATATGGGGCTGGGCTACGGCGCACA
Organism: Clostridiales bacterium; assembly: GCA_902363045.1. GTDB lineage: Bacteria > Bacillota > Clostridia > Oscillospirales > Oscillospiraceae > Lawsonibacter. The sequence goes on along the minus strand of CABIYX010000046.1, from coordinate 7,521 downwards.
GCAGACGCAGAGCCACCAGCTCCAGCACCGCTTTTTCTCCCGCAGGAAGGTCAGAAAGGTCTGCATCCTTGAGATTTCTGGTAGGGATTACTGCGTGGTGGTCGGTTACTTTCTTATCGTTGATGACCGTCTGCGAATCACAGGTAATGGCGATCCCTTTGCGAAACGGCATAGCATTGGCAACCAGATTCACCAGCACCGGCAGGCTGTCTGCCATATCACCGGTCAGATAGCGGCTGTCAGTACGGGGATAGGTGCAGAGCTTCTTTTCATACAGGCTTTGCAGATAGTCCAGGGTCTGCTGGGCTGTAAATCCAAGCAGGTGGTTGGCATCTCTTTGCAGAGTAGTCAGGTCATAGAGGGCAGGCGGCTTTTCGGACTTTTCCTTGCGCTCCACCTTTTTGATCGTGACAGCTGCACCCTGACAGGCTTCTTTCAGCTGCTCGGCAGCGGCCTTATCCGCCATGCGCTCCCCGGATACGGTAAGACCGGGCAGCTCCAGCGCCACGGTATAAAAGGGAACCGGCTTAAAGGTGTCGATCTCAGCTTCTCGCTGGACAATGAGTGCCAGCGTTGGGGACATAACGCGCCCGATGTTGAGTGTGCGGTGATACAGCACGGAAAAAAGCCTTGTGGCATTGATCCCCACCAGCCAGTCGGCCTTGGCACGGCAGAGGGCAGCATCACGAAGTCCGTCATAGTCCGCACCAGGGCGCAGGTTTGCAAAGCCCTCCCTTATGGCGGAGTCCTCCATCGAAGAAATCCAGAGCCTTTTCATCGGCTTTTGACAGCCTGCCAGCTCATAGACGCTGCGGAAAATCAGCTCGCCCTCGCGTCCGGCATCACAGGCATTTACCACCTCCGTCACATCCGGGGCGTTCATCAGCTTTTTGAGAATATCAAACTGCTTTTTCTTATCCTTTCCCACCACCATCTGCCAATGCTCCGGCAGAATAGGCAGGTCATCATATCGCCACTTTGCGTACTTAGGGTCATAGCTGTCTGCGTCCGCAAGACCGGCCAGATGGCCCACACACCAGCTGACACGCCAGCCGTTGCCCTCCAGATACCCGTCCTTACGGGCAGTTGCACCGATCACCGCCGCCAAACTCTGGGCAACTGATGGTTTTTCAGCAATCACCAGCTTCATATTCTTCAACCTCCCATTCTTCCCGCACAGGCGTGTGCAGTTTTTTCTCAATGCTGTTTTCCTCATCCAGAAGCAGGTTATAACCAAACCGGTAGTCATAGCGGTACAGTTTCCCCAGCAGGTCATTGATGATGATGCGGCAAGCCAAAATGACACGAGTTTTATCCACCTGCATCAGCTGGTAGCGTTGATAATTGCTGTAATATTCTTCATGGCGGTGGGTATTGCGGACAGCATCTTCAAGCAAACTTTCTACTGCATCCTGACAACCATCCTCTTTTTCACCCTCCATACAGTTCAGAAGTTCCATTACCATAGGAAAGCTCTGTTCATCCATAGGAGCTTCTGCTGCAAGAAAACCGATCAGGGCAGATAAGAGCAGACGGACTGCTGCCTGTTCCTGGTCCGTCAAAACAGCCATCGTTTTCTCCGCATTTGGCAGAATCTTATCTTCCACAAAATCTGCCGCGTCACCGGAATAAAGCTGACGGACAGAATCTATGGATAATGAAACCATCACGGCATCCTGAGAAAAGTCAAAGGAATCTTCCTGTTTTGCTTTTCTCCGAAGTTTGTTTAACATGGTAGAAAGAATGTCGCCGCCAAAATACACGGCGATCACCAGCAGGTCAAAAACAGCAATCAGCTTGATAAATATAATCAGAACACTCATTTTTTTCGTTTCCTTTCTTTGAGCCATCGTTCCATTTCCCGGTGGCAGACGCCTACGCAGGGACTTCCATAATTCCCGCAGCCATAACAGGGGTGGCTTGGGGGTAAAGAGGGAGGACGGGAAGTTTTCTTCCCGCCCTCCGGCCTGCGTGTCATCATGCGTTCATAGGAACTGTCTGTGAAACGGGTCATTTCACGCTGTCCTCGTCATCTTCTTCTGCGCTGCCCCCGTCAGCGTCAGGCTCGTCCGACTCCTCATCCTCGGTTTCCCATTCCTCGGAATCTTCCTCGCCATAATCATAATCGTCCAGACTGTCATTGCCCTTAGTCTTAGGCTTATTCTTAACGAGTTTCAAGTAGGCAAATACGCCACCGCCACCCAGCAGAGCCAGCAGAAGGATCAGCGCAGCCGGGTTCAGTCCGGCAGGCTTCTCTTTTTCCGGCTCCGGTGTTTCTGCCGGAGGTTCCGGTGCTTTTCCCGTACATTTACTCTTATCCGTTACACAGACCGGACAGGCCGTATTGACTGCCCCTGCTTCACATTTCTTCGTGCAGCTGCACACAGCAGGCGGCTCTTCTTTGGCATTTCCATCTTCCATCAGCGCCATCAGGTCCGCTTCATCCACCTGGTTCAGAAAGTGAACAGCAGTCTTTTTATCCTCGTTGGCCCTGTCGATCAGGATATAAAAATAGTTGCCTGCCTTGGTGGTAACGGTAATGAGCTGCTTGTTGCCACCAAAATCATCCACCAGAGCGGCGTTGCCATCCGGGGTCAGCGGAGGCGCTTTTTCGGGTTCTTCCACCACCACATTACTGTCATTGGTGGTATCCTCTGCCGGGGGCGGCGCTGCGCCCTGGGCAAAAGCGGGAACGGTAAAGCCCGATGCCAGAACCAGCGTCAGGCAAAGGGCAGAAAGTGTTCGGAGCAGTCGTTTATTCCTCATAGCTGTTTTCCTCCTGTTCGTTGTTGTCATCCACCATACTGCCGGGAACTGTGCCGCCGGACAGCATGGCGCTCAGCTGAGCCGGTGTCATACGCAGGGCGCGCACCATCTGGACGATCTCCAGATTTTCTGCCTCGGTTTTCTGTGCCTCCAGCGCTTTGAGCTTTTCCTGATACTCTGCGATCTTCTCGCGGACCTTTGTAATCTCCTGGTCAATTCGTTCAATTTTGTTCTTTGCCATCGTCTATCACTCCTTCTAAAAAATCTCTGTTACCAGTTCATCAGGCCGTAGCCCTTGATACTCTGATAATTCAGGTCATAACTCTTGATCTTGCAGGCATCGCCGGAATTTCCCTCCACGGTATAAACACGGCTGCCATCGGTACCGACAACAATTCCCACATGGTCTGCGGAACCATCCAGATCCCAATCAAAGAAAATGGCATCACCGGGGGCGATGTTCTCATATCCCCGTGCGCCCCACTGTCCATGAGACTGGAACCACGGAACACCCTGCCACTCACAGCCTGCAAAGCGCGGCTCACTTTTTCCTGCCTGGTTATAGCACCAGGATACAAAGCAGGCGCACCATTCCACGCGGCTGTCAAAGCCATACCAGCTCCAGTAGGGATAACCGCCCACATTGCCCACCTGACTTTTCGCCAGTTCCACCAGCTGCGGATTGCCGGGGCGGGTGCCGTTAATGAACTGCACACCAGACAGATCTTCCGAGCCGCTGGTATCAGGGGAACCGCCGCCAAACAACAGCGGTTTATTGCCCATGGTCTGTCGGTAGACCTGATACATTTCCATCTGCTCCGGGGTCAATAACTCCGACGCCACAGCAGAAATGGGCTTGCTGGTGAGTTTCACATTCAGAATGTAATACTCATAGGGTACTTCTTCTGAGGTGGTCTCGCCGGTCTCCGGGTCGGTGGAAGTCTCCGTGCGGTAGCGGATTTCCACTTCCTCGGTAAGCGTCAGTTGATACTGTGCTGCAAACACACGCGCCAGCTCTGCCTGAGCGCTTTGTCGGGTATAGCCCTGCAAGACAGCAGAGAGAAATGCCGCCAGCTCATGAGGGTCATGGCCGATCATGCCAAGGTCATAGCGATACTCGTCATACCCTGGGTGGCTGCTTTCGATGTTGTCAATTTCCTCCTGCAACTGGGCTTCTCTGGCTGCATAATCTGCTTCCACTGCCAGCATTTCCGGGTCATCCGACGGATAGGTGGTGCCGGAGAGAACGGAACCGATGCTCTGCGCCATCATGGAACAAGAGGACATGGTATTCATCAGCATACAGGCGATGAGGAACAAAACTCCTGCGATCAGGAAACCTTTCTTGTGGCGCATGACGAATGCCCCTGCCTGCTGTGCCTTTTCTTTTACCGTCCTTGCGGCTTTTCCGGTTTTGGACGCAGCCTGGGCGGTATTTCCTGCAGTCTGACCGGTGCGCTTAGCAGCGGCATACTGCTTTTTGATGGCCTGCTTTTGCTGCCAGCGGGAAAGAGGATTGCTGGAAAACTGGGGATTTTCCTGCAAGGATTTCTGGTACAGGACATTTACATTAGCCTTTTCCAGTTGACGCTCTGCCTGGGCTGCTTTGCGGTACGGCTTCAGCTTGTGACTACGGTAGCCCTCCCGCACCAGATAAGCGCCGGTCTCCACCGCCTCCTCGGACTTGTGGGCGCTTTCCACGCCCACATTGTCCTGTTCTGTTTCCCGGATCTCTTTATGGAGCTTGCCCGCGACCAGATGGACGGGAGCTTCTTTGACCCCTTGAGAAACTTTGGAGGGGGGCTTTTTCTTGTCCTCAAAGGTCAGCTTCGAGGTCTTTTTCCCGGTGTCCGGGTCAATGACCATCTGCCTGACCTTTTTCTTTGGAATATTCTCCTGCGCCTTATCTGCTCTGGCCGCAGCTTTCTCCGCTTTACGGATCGGCTTTTCCAGTGCAGGGTCAGCCCGTTCCTCATCGGTAAAGCGCAGGCGCGGTTCCTTATTCAAACCATTCTCCCAGCATGAGGGAGGACATCATGTAGTGCAGCTCTGCATAAATGGCCATCCCCACAGGATCGTTGAACATACAGCCGGACAGGTAGGCATAAAACTGTGCCACCACATCGGACAGGATCTTCGCTTCGGTTCCTTCCAGAACCAGACCGCCCATGCCTTCCTTGGCACGGATGGCACTCCAGACCTCTGCCAGACGGAGCAGCCCCACCTGACCGGTCTCATTCAGTTCGGCTGCCTGATCTGCCGCCGTGCGGCACTCACTTACCGCATCGGCCATGACTGTAAGCAGCTGGCTGCGCTGGGCATTTACCGCCCTGTCAAAAAACATCAGCGGGGTTCTATTCAAAATGTTGGGGTTCATCATCATTCATCCTCCTTTTTCAGTTCCTGGGGTTTGGTGGTCATAATGCGGTAAAGTTCGGTGTTCTTCGGGAAGTGGTCTACAAACGGCAGGATCGTGGAGCCATAGAACAGCAGGCCCTCGCCCTCACCGGAGTGTGTCACATAGCTAAGCTGGTGTGTGGAAATGCCCAGCTGCTTGGCAAGGATCTGACGGTCTCCACCTGCCTGGTTGAGCATATACACGAAGTCGGAGTTTTATAGTGATAGGTAAGCCCCTGATATCATCTCAGGCTTTTCCCCCACTTCACACCGTGCATGCGACTTTCACCGCACACGGCGTTCCATCGGTTAGTAGATTTCGTTGTCTAAACAATCAAACCTGTCATAGAAATACTGTGTTGTGTTGATTAGTGAGAGATTAGATTAACGGCAGAGACGCCAACTCACGGAGCGTATTTACCTTTTTGAGCTGGCTCTTGTCAAGCTGTAGGAGTTCCAAATATTTTGCGATTGTATCTGCATTGATGGCATGAATCAACTTGTGTACAGAATCCTTCACTAAAATAAGATTCCCATAGGAATCATCGCCTCCAAGATACCGGGGCAGTTTGTGATGACAGTGAATCTCATGTGTACTTGAGAATTCTTCACCGGTAACAGCACATTTTCCCCATTGAGCAGAGAATAGTGATATTCTGTTATCTGCATATTCCGCGCTATAGCCATAGGGTGGCTTCCGCATAAGCGAGAGCAGAATGGCCATATTGATTCGTAGGTTATTGTGAATGCCTTCCCGCCCCTCTGGAGTGTAGTAATTCCATGTTTTTTTTACGGAATAAAGGATTCTTGTGTTGCGTGTAGCCAATAGGATATACTGGCTCATTTGTGCCTGCAACATATCGCATCATTTTGGATTTTCCAAATCGGCTTCTTTCAAACTCAGTCAATTCCCGTCCGGTTTTAACCAATCGATTCCCGTTACGGGTACTAAGCCTATTTGTGAGCAGTGTCATAACTGCACGATTTAGTATTGCGCAATCATGGTTGATATGGGTGGCAATGCAGTAATAATTCTGCATTCCTGTGACCATACTGTTATAGAGCCTGATTTCACCCTGTTCTCCATAGATTTTTCGGGGATGGACAATCCGTTTTGCCTGTGTTTTCAGCTTCTGGCGCTTGTGGTCAAAATTCTTATCAGCGATGTATGAAATTACCACCAGCTTGTTGCCTTTCCTGTGAACTTTCATCTTGAACCCAAGGAAGTCTGAGTAATGATTTCTGACATTGATAATCCTTGTTTTCTTTTCTGAGATTTCCAGTTTCAGCCTTTCTCTTAACCACTGTATAACTGCGTGCATTGTCCGTTCAGCAGTATCTTTCGTTCTACAGTAAATCCGAAAGTCGTCCGCATATCGAACAATGAACATCTCTTTGAGGTTGGACTTTTTCGCCTGTCTGTACCCGTTTTCAGGTCTGACATTTCTTTTGCATATCGGACTCCATTGCCATTGGCTTTCAACCCAGTGGTCGAGTTCGTTAAGAACGATGTTTGCAAGGAGTGGAGAAATGATTCCACCCTGTGGTGTTCCCTTATCAGGCGTAATAAATGTTCCGTCCTCAAGTTTTATCTGTGCTGTCAGTATTCTCCGAAGCACAAATATAAGCGCCTTATCGTGAATCCCCATTGCCCAAATCTGCCGAATCAGCTTTGCATGGTTCACATTGTCAAAAAATCCTTTAATATCGAATTCAATGACATAGTGCAGGTTTGCTTGCTGTAACAGTTTATAACTTCTGGCAATAGCGTTTTCTACGGAATGGTTCGGTCTAAAGCCATAGCTGTTCTCACTGAACTTAGCTTCACATACCGGCTCCATTACCTGCTTAATACATTGTTGGATTAACCTGTCCCAGATGCATGGAATGCCTAAGGGTCTTGTCTTGCTCGGGTCGTATGGCTTCGGTATCTCCTTTCGCCTGACTGGCTTAGGACGATAACCATGCTCACTTCCGTTTACAATAAATCTCACTTTTTCAACTACTTCATCAGGGGAGCACTTTCCAATGTCCCTGATTGTGAGTTTATCTGTTCCACACGTTTTACTTCCTGTGTTTTTCTTGATATTTCTGTATGCCAGCAGAATGTTTTCCCTTTGAAGGACGATAGACATGAGGTCTGTAAACACCTCACCATTCTTACTGGCAGCATATAGATTATCGAAGGTATCTTGCATTCCGTAATACTCGTTATGTCGCAGATTTTCCTCACATAGCAGTTGTTTCTTTTTTCTGGTCATAAGGCATCACTCTCCTATTACAATGTATTTACGGTCTAAGGCACGGCAGCCAGCCGTGTCTTTTTCCGCATCGTTGCCAAAGCTGTTAGAATGAGAG
>CABIYX010000045.1 GCA_902363045.1 Clostridiales bacterium | reverse complement strand
ACGTGAGCAGAAAATTTCGCGCATAAAGTGTAAATTATTTCGCTGTCTACTTGACGGGGGGCACACCACTTTGTCCAGAGGTGGAGGCATCCTTGTTGTACCCCTGGAGCAGAGGTATAATATAGGTGTAATGTGATAGGGAAGGAGGCACACATGGCACGCAAAAGCCGGGCTATTGTTGAAACGGTAAAATCACGGATTCGAGTATGGAGAATTGCCATCTATATCCGCCTATCCAAAGAGGACGCTCGGTGCTTAGACGAGTCCGAAAGCGTCACCAATCAGCGGGCAATCATTGAGGATCATATCGCCGGGTTTAACGACGGAGACGAGTATATTATCGTGGACGAATATGTTGATGACGGCATTTCCGGCACAACAGATGACGAGCGCGATGACTTCCAGCGGATGCTGGCTGACATTAAACGGGGACGCGTGAACTGCGTAATTGTCAAAGACCTGGCCCGTTCTTTCCGTAATTACAGCGATCAGGGCTATTATCTGGATGACTGGTTCCCCCGGTACAATGTCCGTTTTATTTCTCTATTTCATCAGCCCCTGGACAGCTATAAAGAGCCCCAAAATATGCGTAGTATTGCGGTTCCCATCCAGGGGGTGCTCAATGAAAACCATTGTGCGGAAACCTCTGACAAGGTGCGGGAGGTATTTGATATGAAACGCCGCAACGGGGAGCACATCGGCTCTTTTGCGGCCTATGGCTATATCAAAGATCCAAACGACAAAAATGCCTTGGTGGTGGACGAGGAAGCCGCTGCTGTTGTCCGGGAGATTTTCTCCATGTTTCTGGACGGCATGAGTAAAAATGCCATTGTCCACTATCTCAACGATCACGGTGTTCTCTGTCCCGCCGCCTACAAGCGGGAACGCCTGGGGCTGAAATACCAAAACCCCAGCATTGATCCTGCGAAACGGCCCTTGTGGTGCGCGATGTCGGTGAGTACCATTTTGAAAAACCGGATGTACTGCGGGGATATGGTGCAGGGACGTTACCGCATGAAAAGCTACAAGGTGCATATTCAAGAAGTGGTTCCCAAAGATGAATGGTACATTGTAGAAAATACGCATGAGGCGATTATTGACCGGGACACGTTTGATAAGGTGCAGCGTCTTTTGAACCGGGACACCCGCACAGGCCCCCAGCAGAAAAAACTGTATCTGTTCAGCGGTTTTCTGAAATGTGCCGACTGCGGCAAGGCCATGAGCCGGAGCAAGGTGGGCAGTGTGGTGTACTACTACTGCCGTACTTATAAAGACCAATCCAAAACGGCTTGCACCAAACATACCATCAAGCATGACCGTCTGGAGGCCGCTGTCCTCTACGCCATTCAGCAGCAGGTTTATCTGGCGGTGAACTACACCGAGATCATTGAGCGGATCAACCGGGCCCCGCTGGTGAAAAGCCAGTCGAAAAAGCTAATGGATGCCATTGAACAAAAAGAGCGGGAGCTATCGAAAATCTCCCGCTACAAGCAATCGATCTATCAGGACTGGAAAGACGGTGAAATCAGTCACTCGGACTACCGCCACATGAAAGAGGACTACGAGCAGCAGGCTCAGGCTCTGGAGGAAGTGCTGCAAACCCTCCGGGCAGAACAGGCGGAGCTGGAAAACGGCGTAGATGCCGAAAACCCGTTCTTAACCGCGTTCCGCCAGTATCAGAATATCGACAAGCTGACACGGGACATTCTCATTGAGCTGGTGGATCATATCAAGGTGTATGAGGGCGGTAATATCAGCATTGTGTTCCGCTTTGCTGACGAGCTGCGCCGGATCAAAGAATTTATTGAGCTCAATACCCATAACGAGGCGGTTTGACAAGAAACCGCATTTTTACAGATGGTTTACTTTCCTATATAAAGCGCCCCGGTGGCTCCAGCAGGACCGGCGGGGCCGGTGGGACCCTGCGCGCCGGTTGCGCCAGTGGCTCCGGCAGGACCGGCGGGGCCGGTGGGACCCTGTGCGCCGCCGGGGCCTGGAATCCCCTGAGGGCCGGTGGGACCTGTGGCACCATCAGGGCCAGGGTATCCCTGGGGACCAGTTGGGCCGATCGGCCCGGGAATAATCGGACCCGGAGGACAGGGCGGGGGACAGGGCTGCGGGCAGCAGGATGGCACGCAGGGCTGGGAGCAGCAGGAGGTAGTAAGATAGGCGGTCACGCCCTCCCGCTGCCTCCAATCCCGGTCTGCGGGCAGATAACGATTCATCATACGATACGCTCCTTATTCTGGGATCGTTCTGTGTGGCGTCCGCCACATCCCAGCCTATGCGCCTGAATCAGAAATGTCCCACCCCCCTTGCCCGCAGCCCGGGATTGTGGTACAGTTCTCTTATCCGAATTTTTTGTTGCAGGAGGGCGTTGTCGATGCACGCATTTGAATTTTCCATTCCCACCCAGATCGTCTTTGGACCAGGGACAGAAGCCCGGACTGGAGAGCTGGCCGCCGGGCTGGGGGCCAGCCGGGTCCTGCTGGTCTGCGGCGGGCAGAGCGCCCGGCGCAGCGGGCTGCTGGACCGGGTGGAGCAGTCCCTGACCCAGGCCGGGCTCATCTGCCGCGTCTTTGCGGGGATCCACCCCAATCCCCGCCTGTTCCAGGTTCGGGAGGGCATCCAGGCGGCGCTGGAGTTCGGAGCGGACCTGGTCCTTGCCGTCGGAGGGGGCAGCGTCATCGACGCCGCCAAGGCCATCGCCCTGGGGGCCGCGGATCCGGAGGCCGACCTGTGGGACTTCTGGCTGGGCAAGCGCCCGGTGGAGCGCACTCTGCCAGTGGGGGCGGTGCTCACCATCTCCGCCGCCGGGAGCGAGACCAGCTCCTCCGCCGTGCTCACCCGGGACGACACTTTGGAAAAGCGGGGCCTGACCTCAGAGCGGATCCGCCCCCGCTTTGCAGTGATGGATCCGGAGCTGACCTGCTCCCTCCCCCCCTACCAGATCGCCTGCGGCGTGGTGGACATTATGATGCACACCCTGGACCGCTACTTCACCTGTGTCACCGGCAACCTGCTCACCGATGAGATCGCCCAGGGGCTGCTGCGCACAGTGATCCGCTGCGGCGCCCGGGCCATGGCAGATCCCCGGGATCTCCAGGCCATGAGCGAGCTGATGTGGGCGGGCAGCCTCTCCCACAACGGACTCACCGGGCTGGGCGCACCCAAGGATTTTGCCGTCCATCAGCTGGGCCATGAGCTCAGCGCCCGCTTCGACTTCGCCCATGGGGCCACCCTCTCCGCCATGTGGGGCAGCTGGGCGGAGTACTGCATGGAGACCGACCCCGCCCGCTTTGCCCAGTATGGGGTGAGCGTCTGGGGACTGGACCCCGCCGGGGGCAGCCAGGAGGAACTGGCCCGGCAGGCCATCGCCCGCACTGTGGACTACTTCCGATCCCTGGGGATGCCCACCTGCCTGACTGAGCTGGGCTGCGGGCTTCAGAGCGAGGAGGAACTGAAGGAACTGGCCCGCCGCTGCACCTTCTACGGGGCGAGGACCATCGGCGCCTTCCGTGTGCTGGGCGAGTCGGACATCCTTGCCATTTACCGGGCGGCCAACTGCTGAGCCCGCCGGTGTCCCCTTGATCTTCCGTTCATATCCCGGCAGTTTTGCCGCCTGAGAGGAGCGATCCCTGTGAAGCGATATATTGCCGCCCTGGACCAGGGCACCACCAGCAGCCGCTGCATCCTGTTTGACCAGGACCAGAATATCCTGGGCACCGCCCAGCGGGAGCTGACCCAGATCTATCCCCAGCCCGGCTGGGTGGAGCAGGACCCCATGGAGATCTGGTCCACTCAGTACTCCGTCCTTACTGAGGTGCTGGCCCAGACAGGCATCTCCCCCCATGAGCTGGCCGCCATCGGCATCACCAACCAGCGGGAAACCACCATTGTCTGGGACAGGGTCACCGGGCGTCCCATCTACAATGCCATCGTGTGGCAGTGCCGCCGCACCGCACCGCTGTGTGAACAGCTCAAGGAGGACCGGGCCTTGACCGGCTATATCCAGGAGCACACCGGCCTGCTCATCGATGCCTACTTCTCCGCCACCAAGCTCAGCTGGATCCTGGACCATGTGGAGGGGGCTCGGGCCCGGGCGGAGGCCGGAGATCTCCTGTTCGGCACCGTGGACTCCTGGCTGGTGTGGAAGCTCACCGGCGGAAAGGCCCACATCACCGACTACACCAACGCCAGCCGCACCATGCTTTTTGACATCCAGGCGCTGTGCTGGGACCCCCATATCTGCGGCCGTCTGGGCATCCCCATGTCCATGCTGCCCCAGGTGCGGGACTCCAGCGGGATCTACGGCTCCGTGGAGCTCCAGGGGGCCCAGGTCCCCATCGCCGGCATCGCCGGCGACCAGCAGGCAGCCCTGTTCGGCCAGGCCTGCTTCTCCCCCGGCGAGGCCAAAAATACATACGGCACCGGCTGCTTCCTGCTGATGAACACCGGCGAGCGGCTCTACCGCAGCAAAAACGGCCTGCTGTCCACCATCGCCATCAGCCTGGGCGGAAAGGTGCAGTACGCCCTGGAGGGCTCCGTCTTTGTGGGAGGCGCGGTGATCCAGTGGATCCGGGATGAGCTGCGCTTCATTGGAGAGGCCCGGGACGCGGAGTATTACGCCTCCAAGGTGCCGGACACCGGCGGCGTCTATCTGGTCCCCGCCTTCACCGGCCTGGGGGCCCCCTACTGGGATATGTATGCCCGGGGCGCGCTGGTCGGACTGACCCGTGGCACCAGCCGGGACCACATCATCCGGGCCGCCCAGGAGTCCATCGCCTATCAGAGCTGGGATCTGGTCCATGCTATGGAGAAGGACACCGGGATCCCGCTCACCCAGCTGAAGGTGGACGGCGGGGCCAGCCGGGACCGCTTTCTGATGCAGTTCCAGGCGGACATTCTGGACAAGCCGGTCCGCCGTCCCGTAATCCGGGAGACCACCGCCCTGGGCGCGGCCTACCTGGCCGGTCTGGCGGTTGGAATGTGGCGCAATCTGGAGGAGATCCGCGCCCAGTGGCGGCTGGACCGCCTCTATGAGCCGGATATGGAGGCGGACGGCCGCGCCCGCCTGCTGGCGGGCTGGCACAAGGCGGTGGGCCGCGCCCTCCACTGGGCCGGGCCGGAGATGTGACCGCCGGAGGAAGGGAGCGCGACAAAATGGAAGAAGAACAGCTCTGCCGCGAGATCTGGACCCGCTGGGTCCCGAAGCGGGGTCAGTCCTCCGTCCTCCAGGGGGAGCTGCTGCGGCAGATCGAGCGGCTCCGCCACGAGGCACAGGCCAACGGGAACCGAAATTGGTGCCGGGACCACGCCTTTTTCTGCGCCTTTCTGGACCACACCCTGCTGGATTCCGGCGTGCTCTCCCCGGAGGAGGGGGAGCGGCTCCACGGCGTCCTGGTCCGCCTGCGCTCCTGCGGCGAGGTGGCCCACCGGTATCACCGGGGAGAGCTCACAGACCATGAGCTGGAGGAGGACTACCATGGCGAGACCGCCTGCGTGGATGATGCGCCCTACAATCTGGTGCGCGGGGCCGTTATCCGCTTCTGCCGGGCCCACCCGGACCCCATCCCCTACCAGCCCCGGCCTGACGTCCGGCACTGAGCCGCCCCCGCGGCGGAACCATCAAAAACAGGAGTGATCCCTATGTTGAGTCCCATTGAGATCCCCACCATGCTGTTCTGGGAAAACGGAAACACCTGGTACGGCAGTAAAGGGGAGGCCCGCTTTTTCATCCATCCCGCTTCCCACGAGGACGGGGAGGGCGCGGCCCACGCCGCATTGGACGTGGAGCTCTGGAAGGGCCCCTTCAGCCGCGCCCTGAGTCAGGTCCTGGCGGATGCCTCCTTTCCCCTTTGCGAGGAGGGCCTGGTCCAGCTGACCGCCTGGCTGGAGGAACAGGCCGCCGTTCTGAACGCTCCGGAGGCCTGAGCGCTGAAAAAAACCGCCCCGCCGCCGTTTTGAAAACGGCGGCGGGGCGGCTCTTCTGCCTGGAGAACTGCGGGGTCAGACTCGCCTCCGGTCCCGGCTCCGGGCGGCCAGCCACAGGGCGCAGAGCGCGCACAGACCGCCGATCAGGGCCCCGGCCAGGACGTCGCTGGGATAGTGGACCCCCACATAGAGCCGGGAGAGCCCCATACACACCGCCTGGACCACCGCGGCCGCCCGGGCCCAGCGCCAGGGCAGCGCTCCGGCCCAGGCCATCCCCGCGGCAAAGGCGGCGCAGGTGTGCCCTGACGGGAAGGAGTTGGGGTCGGCGGAGGTCAGCAGCGGGATCAGGGCCTCCATCGTCACATAGGGGCGGGGACGGAGCACGAGCTGCTTCAGAATCACATTGGTACACAGCATCCCCAGGGCCATAGCCAGCAGGGCGGTCCCGCCCGCCCGCCGGGTCGGCCGCCAGCACAGCATTCCCAGGGAGAGCACGATCCACAGCACCCCCGCGTTGCCCAGCGATGTAAAGATCTCCACAAAGGGATCCAGAATCGGGACGCGCACGGCGTCCTGGATCCAGAGCAGCGCGTTCTCATCCAGCATCTGTATCATTTCCGGCATTGTTTTCCTGCCCTTCCTCCCTTGACCGGCCTCTCTGTGGCCGGTATAATGGAACCAGTGAACCAGACAGGGGCGCTCCGGCGTTCCGGCCGCCCCGCTGTCTCATACCGGCTTATTATACCCGCTTTCCCCGCCCCGTGCAAGAGTACACGGCGTTTTCACAGGAGGCCCATTTTGAAGCAGATCGTCTGTCTTTCCAACGAGGCCTGGAGCCACTCCCCCGGACGCACCCAGCAGCTCATCGCCCGGCTGAAGCACACCCAGGTCCTCTTTTTTTCTCCCGCCGGCAGCTGGCGGGATATGCGGTTCCGCGCCAAGGGGCGGGCCGTCAAGCCCAACATCACAGTATACACCCTGCCGCCCCTTCTGCTCCCCCCGGATGAGCGATACGGACCGCTGTTCCGGCTGGGGCAGCTCCGGCTGGCCCGCTTCATCGCCGGGCGCATGGAGGCGCACCGCTTCCGCGCCCCCCTGCTCTGGACCACCTGCCCGGAGCAGGTCCACCTGCTGGACCGCCTGAGCTATAACGGACTGATCTACGACTGTGACCGGGAGTGGGACGGCCTTCCCCCGGCCTGGGAGGGCTCCCTGGCCTCCGCCGCCGATGTGGTGTTCGCCGCCTCGCCGGAGCTGGCGGAGCGGCTCTCCCCGTGCAGCGGCAACATCGCCCTGCTGCCCAACGGAGTGACCTATCCCCTGTTCTCCCGGATCGCCGCCCCCAGCCGCCCCCGGCCGGAGGCCCCTGTGCTGGGCTGGGCCGGGACCATCCACGGGGATCTGGACCTGTCTCCCCTGCTCTACGCCGCCCAGGCGCGGCCTCGCTGGACCTTTCTCCTTCTGGGCCGCCGGGAGCACAACCCGCTCCTGCACCGGCTGGCCCAGCTTCCCAATGTGCATTTTCTCCCTCCCTGCCCCCTGATGGAGGTGCCGGAGCACCTGTCCCGGTGCCGGGTGCTGCTGAACTTCCTCCGGGAGGAGCAGCCGGACTGCGACGTGATCCCCACCCGGATCTATGAGTACCTCTCCACCGGGCGGCCCATCGTCTCCATGCTCTGGCCCGATCAGGTGGAGCACTTCCCCGACGTGGTATACGGGGCCCACTCCCATCAGGAGTTCCTCACCCTGTGCGAGCACGCCCTGGAGGAGCCCCCCGCCTGGGTCTCCCAGCGCCGCCTGGCCCATGGAGCGGCGGCGGCCTGGTCCCTCCGGGCCGGACAGGTCTCCCGGATCCTGAGCACCGCCGGCCTGCTGTAACGCCCATTCTGTCCCGGCCCCACAAGTTTCCACTGTTTTCTCCGGCGTCTCATTGTACAAGCCTACGAATTTAAGTCCCCCCCTTGCAAATCCCGGCTGTTTTCGATAAAATGAAAGCCTAATCAGGGCAAGGAGGTTCTTCCCATGGGATACGCGTGTCTGTTTCGCCATTCTGCTCAGCGCCGTTTTCACCAGGGCCCCAATCTGCCCATTCCTACAACCGCATCCTAAATTTTCAGGCCCCTGTCACCCGCAGGCGGCCTGAACTTTTTTGAGCTGGAAGGAGAGATCGATCTATGAGCAAGAAAGTAGCGGTTATCATGGGCTCAGACAGCGACTGGCCTGTTGTCAAGGCGGCCTGCGCCCAGCTGACGGAGTTCGGCATCCCCTATGAGGCCCACATCCTCAGCGCCCACCGCACCCCTGCCGCCGCCGCGGAGTTCGCCCGGGATGCCCGGAAGAACGGCTTCGGCGTGCTGATCTGCGCCGCCGGTATGGCGGCCCATCTGGCCGGCGCCTTTGCCGGGAACTCCACCCTGCCGGTCATCGGCATCCCCATGAAGGGGGGCGCTATGGACGGACTGGACGCCCTGCTCGCCACCGTGCAGATGCCCAGCGGCATCCCCGTGGCCACTGTGGCCCTCAACGGAGCCAAAAATGCCGCCGTTCTGGCCGCCCAGATCCTGGCCGTTTCTGATGACGCCTTGGCCGCCAAGCTGGACGCCGCCCGGGAGGATATGGCCAGACAGATCGCCGAAAAGGAGCAGAAGCTCCAGACCGAGCTGGGCCAGTAATCCACTCCCGACACAGCCACACCCTCGGAATACGCTCAAAACTCATTCTATTATAAACGGAGGAATCCCACCATGGAAAAGAAGCTTGTTTACACTGGCAAGACCAAAGACGTATTTGCTCTGGACAACGGCAACTACCTGCTGAAGTTCAAGGATGACTGCACCGGCAAGGACGGTGTGTTTGATCCCGGCGAAAACTCTGTGGGTCTGACCATCGACGGCGTGGGCGATGTGAACCTGCGGATGTCCATCTACTTCTTTGAGAAGATCAACGCCGCCGGCATCAAGACCCACTTTGTCTCCGCCGACCTGGCCAACACCACCATGGAGGTCCTGCCCGCCAAGGTGTTCGGCCACGGCCTGGAGGTCATCTGCCGCCACAAGGCGGTGGGCAGCTTCATCCGCCGGTACGGCGAGTACATCGCCGAGGGCGCCGATCTGCCCGCCTATGTGGAGACCACCTTCAAGAACGACGAGAAGGGGGATCCCCTGGTGACCAAGGACGCCCTGGTGGCCCTGGGCGTGATGACCGATACGCAGTACGACGACATCAAGGACATGACCCAGAAGATCACCCAGATCGTGGCCGACGACCTGAAGGAGAAGGGCATGGTCCTGTATGACATCAAATTCGAGTTCGGCTATGATGCCGATGGCAAAGTCATGCTCATCGACGAGGTGGCCTCCGGCAATATGCGGGTGTACAAGGACGGTCAGTATGTGGATCCCATGACCCTGTCCAAGCTGTTTTTCGCCCAGAAGTGACCCCACTGTCCCCAAACCCCGGAGGTGCTCCGGATGGCACACTTGTATCAATGAGATGGTTCGGAAAGGGGCGGAGCCGTTCCGTTTCCGCCCCTTTTCCACCCCATCCTTTCCGTTACCATTTGTATCATTGAGGAGGACGTCATGGGCGGCTTTTTTGGCGCAGTGTCCCACGAGGATGTGACACTGGATATTTTCTTCGGAGTGGACTACCACTCCCACCTCGGCACCCGCCGGGGCGGTATGCTCATCCACGATGCGCAGGACGGGTTCCAAAGGCAGATCCACTCCATCGAGAACACCCCGTTCCGCACGAAATTTGAAAAGGATCTCACCGACTTTCACGGATGCAGCGGCATCGGCTGCATCAGCGACACCGATCCCCAGCCCCTGCTGGTCCGCTCTCACCTGGGGCTGTACGCCATCACCACGGTTGGCATCATCAACAATTCGGAGGAGCTGATCCAGCGGTACTTCTCCGACCACGGCCACCAGTTCATGGCCATGAGCTCCGGCAAGGTCAACGCCACCGAGTTGGCCGCCGCTCTCATCAACCAAAAGGATGATCTGGTCTCCGGCATCCTCCATGCCCAGGAGGAGATCCGCGGCTCTCTCACTCTTCTGATCCTGACCAGCCAAGGAGAAATCATTGCCGCCCGCGACCAGGTTGGCCGGCTTCCAGTTCTGATTGGGAAAAAAGAGGGGGCTCACTGTGTTTCCTTCGAATCCTTCGCCTATCATAAGCTGGGCTACACCGACGCCTATGAGTTGGGCCCCCGGGAGATCGTCCGCATCACCGCCAACGGTATCGAGACCCTCTCCCCTGCTGGCAAGGAGATGAAGATCTGCGCCTTCCTGTGGACCTACTACGGCTATCCCAACTCTAACTATGAGGGAATGAACGTGGAGGTCATGCGCTACCGCAACGGCGAGATCATGGCCCGGGACGAGGTGGCCCGGGGCCTGCTGCCCAAGGTGGACTATGTGGCCGGGGTCCCCGACTCCGGCGTCCCCCACGCCATCGGCTTTGCCAACCGCAGCGGCAAGCCCTTTGCCCGCCCCTTCGTCAAATACACCCCCACCTGGCCCCGCTCCTTCATGCCCACCAACCAGGAGGTGCGCAAGCAGGTGGCTAAGATGAAGCAGATCCCCGTGCCCGAGCTCATTGAGGGCAAAAAGCTTCTCTTTGTGGACGACTCCATCGTCCGGGGCACTCAGCTGCGGGAGACTGTGGAATTTCTCTATGAGTCCGGGGCAGAAGAGGTCCATATGCGCTCCGCCTGTCCCCCCATCATGTACAGTTGCAAGTATCTGAACTTCTCCCGGGGCAATTCCGACATGGACCTGCTGGCCCGCCGCACGGTCCAGGAGCTGGAGGGGGACGAGGGACAGCAGCATCTGGAGGAGTACGCCGACGCCAATACCCAGCGCGGACAGTGTATGCTGAAGACCATCTGTGAAAAATTCGGCTTCAACTCCCTGGGCTACCAGTCCCTGGACGGTCTGCTGGAGGCCATCGGCCTGGACCGGGATAAGGTGTGTACCTACTGCTGGAGCGGCAAAGAATAACGGCGCGGCCGTTATTCTTTGCAATTAGGAATTAGGAATGAGCACTTATGGCGTCCGGCTCCGCCGGACTAAATTCCGGTCGCGCGCCTGGGGCGCGCTCCACAACTCCTAATTCCTAACTCCTAATTCCTAATTTAAAAACGGAGGTTTTGGTATGAAAAACTCTCACTCCGAGTCTTACGCCGCCGCCGGCGTGGACGTCACCGCCGGATATGAGGCGGTCGAGCGCATCAAGCCCATGGTGGAGTCCACCTATATCCCCGGCGTCATGGGCACTCTGGGCGGCTTCGGCGGTATGTTCGCCCCCGATCTGGCCGGCATGAAAAAGCCGGTGCTGGTCTCCGGCACCGACGGCGTGGGCACCAAGCTGAAGCTGGCCTTCCTGATGGACAAGCACGACACCGTGGGCATCGACTGCGTGGCCATGTGCGTCAACGACATCGTGTGCGGCGGCGCCGCCCCCATGTTCTTCCTGGACTACATCGCCTGCGGCAAGAACCACCCCGCCCGCATCGCCGACATCGTCTCCGGCATCACCGAGGGCTGCCGCCAGGCCGAGTGCGCCCTGGTGGGCGGCGAGACCGCTGAGATGCCCGGCTTCTATCCCGTGGACGAGTACGACCTGGCCGGCTTCTCCGTGGGCATCGTGGACGAGGAGAAGATCATTGACGGCAAGAAGCTGGCCGCCGGCGATGTGCTGGTGGGACTGGCCTCCTCCGGCGTCCACTCCAACGGCTTCTCCCTGGTGCGCAAGGTACTGGACGTGGAGCACGCCGACCTTAAGACTCCCCGGGAGGACCTGAACGGCAAGAGCCTGGGAGAGGCCCTGCTGGCCCCCACCCGCATCTACGTCAAGGCGGTGAAGGCCCTGCTGAAGGCCGGTGTGGACGTCCACGCCGTCAGCCACATCACCGGCGGCGGCTTCTATGAAAATGTCCCCCGCATGATGACCGATGGGCTCACCGCCCGGATCGGCCTGAGCACCTTCCCCCGCCTGCCCATCTTCGACCTGATCCAGAAGACTGGCGGCATCCCGGAGCGGGATATGTACAACACCTTCAACATGGGCATCGGCATGATCCTGGCCCTCCCCGCCGCGCAGGCCGGGCTGGCCCTGTCCGTCCTGAAGGAGGCCGGCGAGACCGCCTATCAGATCGGCGAGGTGGTCTCCGGCGAGGCCGGCGTGGAGCTGGTTTAATCAAATTAGGAATGAGGAGTTAGGAATTGTAGCGCCCGGATCCGCCGGACCGCTCTCACATCGTGCGACCAGGCTCACTCCTAACTCCTAACTCCTAACTCCTAACTCCTAACTCCTAACTCCTAACTCCTAATTCCTAACTCCTAACTCCTAACTCCTAACTCCTAATTCCTAACTCCTAACTCCTAATTTCCAATTCCTAACTCCTAATTCCTAACTCACTTGGAGGTTCGCTATGTCCAAACGTATCGCCGTGCTGGTCTCCGGCGGCGGCACCAATCTTCAGGCTCTCATCAACGCCCAGGCCCGGGGAGAGCTGGTCAACGGTGAGATCGCCGCCGTCATCTCCTCCAATCCCGGCGCCTACGCCCTGGAGCGGGCCGCGAAGGCGGGGATCCCCGGCTATGTGGTGGCACGGAAGGAGTTTTCCTCCAGCCAGGCCATGACCGCCGCCCTGGTGGAAAAGCTGCGGGCGCTGGACATTGATCTGGTGGTCCTGGCCGGCTTCATGGTCATCCTCACCAGTGAGATGGTCCGCGCCTTCCCCAACGCCATCCTCAATGTCCACCCCGCCCTGATCCCCTCCTTCGCGGGGCCGGGCTGCTATGGCCTCCATGTCCATGAGAAGGCCCTGGAGTACGGGGTCAAGCTGTCCGGCGCCACCGTCCACTTCGTCAGCGAGGAGTGCGACGGCGGCCCCATCGTCTTACAAAAGGCGGTGGAGGTCCTCCCGGACGACACCCCGGAGGTCCTTCAGCGGCGGATCATGGAGCAGTGCGAGTGGAAGCTCCTGCCCCGGGCGGTCTCCCTGTTCTGTCAGGGCCTCCTGAAGGTGGAGGGCCGTCTGGTCCGGGTGCTGGACCGCCCGGAATGAATTTGCTTTTGAACCCGAGCTATGATACAATGTGAAGTGTGCGATATGACTGACGGTAAGTGGAAATGACCACGGGGAGTATCGCCCTGAATATGCCGACCGTCTGGGCGCACCGTTTCAAAAAATCGGTGCGCCCTTTTTTCCTGACACAGCTGCGGAAAGGAGCGTCTTATGTCCGTACCGACCATTCTGGCCGCCGGTTTTTTGTTCCTGGGCGGCCTGCTGCTGTACCCGCTTGTCCGGTTAGATGAGGTCCTTGCACCTGTCAGTATCCTGCTCTGCCTTCTGGGAGGAGCCGGTCTGCTCATTTCTTATTTCTCCGCTGTCAGGCGGCTGCTATTCCAAGAGTCCTATATAACTCCAAATTCTGACCATCACAAGGAGGATTCCCATGAAAACACTTGATCTCAATGAACTCGTACGGAACCATCCCTACCCTGGACGGGGCGTCGTCCTGGGCCGCTCCGCCGATGACAAGAAGGCCGTCATCGCCTACTTCATCATGGGCCGCAGTGAAAACAGCCGCAACCGGGTCTTTGAGACCACCGAGGACGGCATCCGCACCCGGGCCTATGACGAAAGTAAGATGGTGGACCCCTCTCTTATCATCTATCACCCCGTCCGCATCGTGGGGGACGACACTGTGGTCACCAACGGCGACCAGACCGACACCGTCCGGGATGGGCTGCTGGAGGGCAAGGTCTTTGCCCAGGCCCTGCGCACCCGTGAGTTTGAGCCCGACCCCGACAACTACACCCCACGCATCTCCGGCCTGCTCCACAAGGACGGCAGCTACGCCCTGTCTATCCTGAAGAGCAACGACGGCGACCCCTCCTGCTGCTGCCGCTACTTCTTCGGCTATGACCACCCCAAGGCCGGCGAGGGCCGCTTCATCCACACCTATCAGGAAAATCTGGACCCCCTCCCCTCCTTTGAGGGCGAGCCCCGGAAGGTGGCCGTCACCGCCCCCGACGCCAAGACCCTGGCCAACGAGCTGTGGGCCAGCCTGAACGAGGACAACAAGGTCTCCCTGTTCGTCCAGTATGTAGACCTTGCCTCCGGCGAACGGGACACTGTGATCATCAACAAGCACCAGTAAGCCTCATCCCCCTGTCAAAAGGAGTATTCTCATGGCATTGACCGACCTGATCATCCAATTTCAAAAGGAACGGGCCTCCGTTCCCTTCCAGCCGCCCACCCTCTGCACCGCTGATACCTTCCCTCTCCTGCTGGCCGGGGTGCCTGCCCTGCGTAAGATTCCCGGTTTGGCCACTCTGGAGGATGCCGGGGAGGCCTACTTCACCTCCGTTCCCTTCTGCCTGAGCCAGGAGGACCGCCAGGCCACCCGGGATCATCTGGGGCAGGTCTACGGCATCACTGACAAGGACAGCATGGTGGCCTTCTGCAAGGAGGCCCTGCTGACCAACCACGAATATCTGGACTTTGAAGCCTTTTGGGAGGACCGCTCCAGCTTCTCCCTGGAGGACCTGTTTCCCAACGCCCGCCCTGTCTTTCAGCGGTTGTCCACCTTCGCCCGGCAGTTCCAGCCTTTGGTGGGCCGCCGCGGCTTCCTGGCCTGGGACATCAGCGAGACCCTGGGCCACCTGCGGACCGCCTGTGCCTGCGAGCTGATCTCCATGGACGAGTACCGGGAGATGTCCCAATACTGGGTGGAGCAGGCCGCCGCTTTCCACAGCTGGGAGGAGTACGCCGTGGGCCTGGTGTGCGGAGCCGCCTACTGGGCCTTCCGCATGGGGGGCGAACACGGCGAGCAGGACGCGGCCGCCTATCTGGATCTGAACCTGCGGCTGGTGCGCCAGCTGCTGGACAGCAAGCAGGCCTGGGCGGGCCGGATGTGGTACCGGATCCCCCAGGAAAAGCCCTTCCTGTTCTCCGCCCCGGAGCTGCGGGAGCTCCTGCCCGGCTGGGAGGGCCCCAACGGATGCCTGGCCACTGACCACATCACCGTTTTGGGTAAACAGGTAGGCTGGTGCTACCGGGAGCGGCCCGACGGACAGTACCCCGACAGCGGCTGGCGCTTCTTCTCCGGCGAGGAGGATGAGGCCTATATCAATGACATCGGCCATACGGGCGTCTACGACCTAAACACCATCTGCAACTATGACCCGGACATCATCCCCCTGCTCAGCGCCCCCTTCGGCGCCGCCTATGCCCGGGGAGAGGACGGAAAATTCCATGCGGAGCCCTTTGAAGCGCCGGAGGAGCCCTGAGCCTTCCAGCCATTATCTCAAATACAGAAAGGATGACCTTCCATGACCGAACTGGAACTGAAATACGGCTGCAACCCCAACCAGAAACCCGCCCGCATCTTTATGGAGGAGGGCGAGCTGCCCCTGAAGGTGCTCAACGGCAGGCCGGGGTACATCAACTTCATGGACGCCCTGAACTCCTGGCAGCTGGTGAAGGCCCTGAAAAAGGCCACCGGCCTGCCTGCCGCCGCCTCCTTCAAGCACGTCTCCCCCGCCGGGGCCGCCCTGGGCCTGCCCCTGAGCGACGTGGAGCGGCACATCTACTTCGCTCCCGAGGGGGAGCTGTCCCCCATCGCCTGCGCCTATATCCGGGCCAGGGGCGCGGACCGGCTGTGCTCCTTCGGCGACTGGGCCGCCCTGTCCGACGTGTGTGACGGGGACACCGCCCGCTTCCTGGCCGCCGAGGTGTCTGACGGCATCATCGCCCCTGGCTATACGGACGAGGCTCTGGAGATCCTGAAGGGCAAGCGCAAGGGGGGCTACAACGTGGTGGAGATTGACCCCAGCTACACCCCCGCCCCCATCGAGCGCCGGAACATCTTCGGCATCACCTTTGAGCAGGGCTACAACGACCTGGACATCAACGAGGAGATGCTCCAGAACGTGGTCACCGAGAACAAGGAGCTCTCCCAGCAGGCCAAGAACGATATGCTCCTCTCCCTCATCACCCTGAAATACACCCAGTCCAATTCCGTCTGCTACGTCAAGAACGGCATGACCATCGGCGTGGGCGCCGGCCAGCAGAGCCGCATCCACTGCACCCGCCTGGCGGGCAACAAGGCGGACATCTGGTGGCTGCGCCAGCATCCCAAGGTCCTGGGCCTCCAGTTCGTGGACAACATCCGCCGCCCCGACCGGGACAACGCCATCGACATCTATATCTCCGACGAGCATGACGACGTGCTGGCCGAGGGCGTGTGGCAGAACACCTTCAAGGTGAAGCCCGAGGTGCTCACCTCTGAGGAGAAGGCCGCCTGGATCGCCCAGATGTCCGGCGTCACCGTGGGCTCCGACGCCTTCTTCCCCTTCGGCGACAACGTGGAGCGCGCCCGGAAGTCCGGCGTGCAGTATATCGCCCAGCCCGGCGGCTCCATCCGGGACGATCAGGTCATCGCCACCGCCAACAAGTACGGCATGGTCATGGCGTTTACCGGGATCCGGCTGTTCCACCATTAAATCAACACAACAGGCAGGCCGTCCCATGTTTGTAGGGGCCGATGTCCCCATCGGCCCGCGGGCGGGTGAGGACACCCGCCCCCACGGACTCCGGGGACCTTGTGATATGATCCGTGGTCACACCCCGCAACGTATCTGAAGCTATTGTTCAGGGCGTGAGATGGTGAATTGCCCCACAGGGGCAAAAGAAGCTGGCCCGGGCCGCGGCCTGCAATACATCCCACCTATTTTGTAGGGGCGGCCTCCGGCCGCCTGTATGAGAGGAGCATATTTATGAAGGTATTAGTCGTCGGCGGCGGCGGGCGTGAGCACGCCATCTGCTGGAAGCTGGCCCAGAGCCCCAAGGTCACTGAGCTGTACTGCGCCCCCGGCAACGGGGGCATCGCCCAGGTGGCCCAGTGTGTGCCCATCAAGGCCACCGATGTGGAGGGCATGGTGGCCTGGGCCAAAGAGCACGCCATGGACTTTGTCATGGTGGCCCCGGACGATCCCCTGGCTCTTGGCATGGTGGATGCCCTGGAGGCGGCGGGCATCCCCGCCTTCGGCCCCCGGGCCAACGCCGCCATTCTGGAGGCCAGCAAGGCGTTCTCCAAGGAGCTGATGAAAAAGTACCACATCCCCACCGCCCAGTATGAGACCTTCACCGACATGGAGCAGGCTCTGGCCTACATCCACCGGCAGGGTGCTCCCATCGTAGTCAAGGCGGACGGTTTGGCTCTGGGCAAGGGTGTGGTGGTAGCCTCCACCGTGGAAGAGGCCGAGGAGGCCGTGCGCTCCATGATGCAGGACCACAAGTTCGGCAAGAGCGGCTCCACCGTGGTCATCGAGGAGTGCATGGTGGGTCCCGAGGTCACGGTGCTGGCCTTCTGCGACGGGGAGCACCTGGTCCCCATGCTGTCCTCCCAGGACCACAAGCGGGCCTATGACGGCAATCAGGGCCCCAACACCGGCGGCATGGGCGCCTTCTGCCCCTCCCCCAACTACACCCCCGCCATCGCCGCGGAGTGCATGGAGAAGATCTTCCTGCCCACGGTGAAGGCCATGCAGGCGGAGGACCGCCCCTTCCAGGGCGTGCTCTACTTCGGCCTCATGCTCACCCAGGACGGCCCCAAGGTGGTGGAGTACAACGCCCGCTTCGGCGACCCGGAGACCCAGCCCATCCTGTCCATGCTGGACACCGACCTGATGGACATTTTCCAGGCCTGTGTCAACGGCACCCTGGATCAGGTGGACATCCGTTGGAAGGAGGGCGCGGCCTGCTGCATCGTCCTGGCCTCCGGCGGCTACCCCGTTCAGTATCAGAGCGGCTACCCCATCTCCGGCCTGGAGGAGGCCGGAAAGCTGGCCACTGTGTTCCATGCGGGCACCAAGCGGGACGGGGACGGCCGGATCCTCACCGCGGGCGGCCGGGTGCTGGGCGTCACCGCCGTGGGGGGCAGCCTGGAGGAGGCCATTGAACAGGCTTACGCCGCCTGCAAGCCCATCTCCTTCCAGGATATGCACTTCCGCACCGACATCGGCAAGGTATGAGCCGTTTCTGTCTGGAGGGCGTCGTCTTTGACGTGGACGGGGTGCTGTTCGACACAGAACGCCTGTCCCAGGAAATCTGGAACGCCGTCAGCACGGAGCTGGGCTGGCCCCAGGTGGGGCGGGCCTATTTGGAGTTCGTGGGGCAGAACCGGGCCGACATCCTCCAAAAGATGCTGGACCTGTTTGGGCCGGATTTTCCCCGGGAGACCTTTCTGCTCACCTGCTCCGCCCGCTCCCAGGAGCGGATGGAGCGGGAGGGCGTCCCGCTCAAGCCGGGCGTCCGGGAGATCCTGGAGTTTCTGACGGCCCGCCGCGTCCCTGCCGCCCTGGCCACCTCCACCAATCGGGAGCGCACCCAGCGGCGCATGGAGATGACCGGTCTGCGCCCCTGCTTCTCCGCCGTGGTCACCGGCGACCAGGTGGCGCACAGCAAGCCGGACCCGGAGATCTATCAGCTGGCCTGCCGCGCCCTGGGAACGACTCCGTCCCGCACGCTGGCCATCGAAGACTCCCGCAACGGGATCCTCTCCGCCCACGCCGCTGGGATGCCGGTGGTCATGGTCCCAGACCTGATCCCGCCCACCCCGGAGCTGGAGCGCCTGCTGTTCCGGCGCTGCGCCTCGCTTCTGGAGGTGCGGGAGCTGCTGGACCGTCTCCTTACAGTCAAGACCACGCGTGAAACGCGTGGCTTGAACAAGCCCTAAAAGGGCATAGTGCGGCCAGCGCCTGAAAGACG
>CABIYX010000044.1:18143-19030 GCA_902363045.1 Clostridiales bacterium | reverse complement strand
GCTTATTTCCTTTATGGACAGATCCATCATCATTTCACCTTTACTATCTGATTCCTTTTATCTGTGGCGGGGTTGAGAAAGTTTTTTTCAATCATGGTTTTGATTGTTCCTCCTTTCGGATCAGGATGCTTTTTCCCTCGGCGTTGATGCCATACAGGTCATCCAAATGGATATGAAATCCATCCTCACGAATGGTTTCCGCCATACCAAGAGCGGCTTTCGCCAATAGAAGCAGCCCCGCCCGGTTTCCTGTTAACTCCAATTCATTTCCGTCGGCATGAGTGGTAAAGGAGAGGTGAGCTTCTGGTTCCACTGGGAGGATGGGCAGTTGTTCATCATTCAGTTGAATGGTCAGCGTTTTAGTTTTCATTGCTTGTATCCTACCTTTTGAAAACTCCTCAATCAAAATCCATCCTGACCAGGTGCTTTCCGCAGTGGAGGCACTGGAACAGATAGCATTGCAGATGCCCGCCATTGACGGATTCCCGGATCATTTCCTTCTGATCCTCGTCCCACATTGGATCGTCCAGCACATCCCCCAGCACACCCAGCGCCCGCAGTTCTCTGGCACCCACATAGCCCAAAAAGGCACAGTAGTCGCCGCAGTGAGCGCGCCAATATTCCTGCTGCCAGCCGGAATAGCCGGGGGTGCGGTGGATCAGCTCGTCCAGCTTCTCCGGATCGTTTACACCATCGTCCACAGAGAAATCATCTTGAAAACTACCGCCATATTTCCGGGCCGCCTCGCCGCTGGCGATACATGCCGGGCACAGGTGTTCAATATCCTCCACGGAAAAGAACGGATTTGTATAGAAGATGTGGGTCGCTTTGCCGCAGCAGTTGCAGACAACGCCGTCTGCGGATTCCTCAAAAGCCCCAGTTTCCAG
>CABIYX010000044.1:16189-17893 GCA_902363045.1 Clostridiales bacterium | reverse complement strand
CAGGGATGGCACCATGTTGCTCGAACCAGTATTTCGCCACTGCCATCAGGTCCGGTGTGTCGGGACACTCATTCCAATTTCCAAAGGGCAGGTAGGCGAAGATCTCCCAGGGGTTCTTTACCGGAATTTTAGCCAGAATGAGCGGATATGTCATTCCGGTATCATCGTTCCAATAGTTTGCGAAGCGGTCGTTGGGTTCTCCGCCCTCCATCTCGCCCAGGACTTCCTCATCCCAGTCCAGATCATCGTCCTCGGCTTCTTCCTTGCGCTGGCCGGTCAATTCCTCCAAAATCGCCTTTCCGTCCTTGATGGGAGCGGAGAGCACCTTCTTCCGGTACTCCGTTACGGTTTTGAGGTCAAATTCATAGAAGTCCGCATCATGCTCCGAATCGGCGTTCATTACCAGACACTCCAACAGCGTTTCATCATCCGCCTGGATAAGCACAGGAACAAAGCCCTCCCGTACCCCCAGCCGCTGGGCGTAGCTGTATGCCGACATGATGGGGTCATCATCTGCCATGGATGGGAAATAGGTACACTCGCAGTCCAGATACTCCATGATGGCATGAGCCACTTCGGAAGGCTCCAGCGTGTCCTCGTCGAAGTCCTGTTCCTGCCAGTTGGCGAAGCGTTCCTCAATCACTTGAGCCATGGCCTGATAGTATTTCTCATCAAATGGGATGAATAAGTATGCCTCCTGTTGAAATTCATTGGAGTGGTACCGGGACGGACCAAAATATTTCAGGGCATAGTCATCAATGTCGGCAGGATAATAGGGCGCATCATTTTCTCCATAGTAATAATGGGCAAAGGCACGGCCTTTCTGATTGAACAGAGCCGAGAATAGACAGCCGAACAGCTCCTCCCGGATGAATGTTCGTAGGTCTGTGTTGCCTGGATCGGCTTTGACCTGATTTACCACTTCGCCATGCTCCGCCAGGAATTTCCCGCCCATCAGGTCATGCTCCATGCACCAGCGCAAATAAATCGCCATGTGGTTGTAGGCGTTGATGGGGTCAATGGGAAGCTCCTTCTCCTCAATGCTCTCAATATGATAGGAAACATCATCCATTCCTATGCTGTCATCGTCATCCTCCGGATCTCCCTTTATAGGCTCGTAACCGATCTTCAGGGTCATCTGTTCCTCTGGCAGAGAGACACCGGGGCTGCGGGTGATGGTGTGCTTATCGTCCGCAGAAAAACCGATGGTCTCGCCGTCTTGCAGCGTCACATCACACGCCAGCACATAGGAGGCAAGGCTTGCCAAAAAGTCCCGTAGTTCCTCCGGCTCAGCGTCGGTGTTCAACACCTCCATTTCCTCCTTGCCAAACACATCCATGCCGTAGGTGTAGCCGTTTAGGCCCCCCTCGCTCCGGTACAGGCCGAACCAAACCCAGTTGAAGATGGGCAGTTCGTCCTTTTTGAGCATATCGGCAAGGCCCTCATAGAAACGAGGCTCAAATACCACGCCGCTGGTGTAGACACCGGTGGCGTATTTCTGCTTGCAGCACACTGCCATCGCCTTGGTGAACAGCTTACCTCGTTCCAGCAGTTTTTCCTCCTCGCCCAACACAGCCACCATGATATGGGCCTTGTGCGCTTTGGCCACTTCTACGGCCTCTGGCCACATATAGTTGTTTTCGGCGTTGATCTCTGCTTCATTGTCCGGGATGTGACCGTGGAATAGTGTCACAATCAGCATCA
>CABIYX010000044.1:13219-15988 GCA_902363045.1 Clostridiales bacterium | reverse complement strand
CGTGTCCGGCGCTTGGACAGTCGCAGATGGCCACGCCGATGGCAGGATACTCCCACTCATCGATCATAAACTGGCTGCCCAGCTCTCCACAGAGGGAGCAGCTCTTTTCCCGTCCGATTCCGAAAATGCCGGTGATGGCCACATGATCATCTGACCAACAGGTAGGCTCATCGCAGGGATAGCAGGTGTTCACCGGAATGCCGCCGTTGTGCTGCTTCATCAGCCAGATGTAGGCAGCGGGCAGCTTGTAGCCCAGTTCCTCCTCCACGCTGGCAATCAGCTCATCGGAAGGCGGATCACTGACATATTCTTTCAGTGCATACCAATTATCATCCCAGAAGTTGGTGAGGTCGAAGCCCTCAAATGGAGTATCACCGGGCACGAATTTGGCCTTCTTCTTCCGGCTGCGCTGGCGTTTCCGGATCTCCGCCTTACACTCCCGAATTACTGCCGGGGCATTTTCATCCTCTGGGTCCAGCTCTGCCCACCGCTGAGCGTAGGGAATGGCCTTTTCCTCCTGACCATAGAGATACTGATAGCCATAGGCCATCCGCATATTCCACTCTGCCTTGTCCTGGCCTTCCTCCCGGACGGACTCCAGCACCTCAATGGCCCTCAGGAGGGCTTTGTCTCCCTTGGATTTCAAAGTGCCTTCGTCATGGTCCCCGATGATGGCGTAGTTCTCCAGTGCACGGGCCAGGGCGTAGGCGGTGCGGTAGTTCCTCCAGTCCTCCGGGATGGCATTCAGTGCCTGGATACAGCGGGTGTACTCGTCTTCGTCGTTCCACTGCTCCAGCTGAGCGAAGAATGCTTCGGCGTTCTGTTGGGTATAAGGAATATAGTCCATGCCCATAAGCGTTTCATCCAACTCGTCATCCTGATTCTCAGTTTCTGTCCCATCATCTTGTTGCTTTAGGGGTACAGAACCGGCTTCACGGCGGAAGGTGTGGAAGATGGCCCATGGGATGTCCGTGCCTTCAAAGAACTCTTTCGCCATGTTCAGCGCCTCTCGGATGTCCCAGGCGATGAAGTCCACATAGCCACAGTAGAGGCCGGTGGCCCCGCCGGTGAGAGTGAGCACTTCCGATCCTTCATCAGTGGTAAACACTTCTTCCAGCTTGTCCCGGAAGTCGAAGATCTTCTGACTGCCTTCCTCCTCCCGCAGGGTATCCAGGGGATAGCAGAAGAAGCCCGCTACCGCGCCGTCGGCATGGAGATCGTCCATAAAGTCATTGTCGGCATTCAGATAGCCGCTCAGAAGCGGCACACAGCAGGTAGAGCCGACCATCACATCCAGCCGCCAGTCAGCGTCCGGGTCCTGTTTGGGTTCCATTTTGTAGCCAAGGTAGCTCTCCAGATAGGCTTCCGGGTCGGTGGAGAGCTCCAGGCCCTGCTCCCGCAGTTTGTCGGGCAGCTGGGACAGGAGGAAGGACGGCTCTGCCTTGGGTTCCTCCAGCACATCAAAGCTGTCTATGTATCTCATGTGGGGGATCTCACCCAGCACCTGATCGGTGAGGGTGGTGAGCATCCACCAGGCCCGGCCTTCTTCCTCCCGGAGCATAGGCAGCAGCTTTTCGCAGTAGGCGGAGATGGCGAAGCTGTTTTCACCCTGCTCCTCCAGCCAGATCTGCACATCATCCCCAGAGACATTCCATCCATTCTCGGTACGCAGACCGATGTTCTGGAGGGGCTGACGGCCCACAAGGATGTTCCAGTGCTCCAGCACCTCCTTGGGGGCGTGCTTCTGGAAGTAGACCAGCTCAAACAGCTTGACCTTGTCGCCCTCCGGGGTGAGGATCAACTCATGCTTTTCGCCGTTGAAGCCCATCTCGAAAGAGATCTCATCAAAGACCAGGTTCAAAGCTCCTTGCATTTGGGCCACGATCTCCGCGCCGCGGGTGTGATCCTTGTCGTCATCCATCATCTGGCGCAATTCTGCTTCCATCTCGGCAAAGGTTTCCCACCAGTTCTCTGTCCGCTCCCGGAAGCACTCCGAGAACTGAGGCAGAGAAATGCCCTTCTTGCACCCGTCGATCAGCTGCATGGTGTCCTCGTCGTCGGGGCGGGCCTCCAATGCCTTTTCAAAGTAACGAAGAGCCCGGCCCTCCTGATCCAGATAGTAATAGGAATAGCCCATGCGAAAGTCCCAGTAGTAGTCTCCCTCAAAGTATTCCTCATGAGGTTTCAAGAGGGCGATGGCCTTTTTGAGCATAGCTCTGCCTTCCGGCGTTCTGTGATCTGCCTCGTTGTTGTACGCCCTTGCAAGCTGGCTGTCCATTTCCGGAGTGCGCTCCTCAATGCCCTCCAGTGCTTCAATGATCTTGTGATGCTCGTTGTTCTCATGCCACTTCTGGCACTGCTTCAAAATGTCCATATCAGGATCCTCCTCGTCCTCATCCGGTTTCCAGTCTTTGATCTGCTGGAACACGCCGTTCTCATCCCGCTCAAAGGCGCAGGGGGCGGGGGTGTTCAGCAGCGGGATGATGTCGGGATCGTCGTTGCAGATCGTGTTCAGCTTGTAGATCCCGGCATTGTTGGGGTCATCCATGTACGCCTCGCTCTCGTCACCGGCAGTGAAGCGCCAGCCGCTGTCCCAGTCGCCGTCCGGCTCCTCCCGATAGCAGTAGCCTACCTTGCAGCCCTCCACCGTGATGCGGTTGGTGGCAATGCAGCCATCGGCACCTTCCCAGTCGGGAAGCAGATGTTTCACATCTTCCGCCTTTACATGGTAGTTCCGGTTACTTCCGGCGGCCTCGTACAGTTCCTTCC
>CABIYX010000044.1:11595-13098 GCA_902363045.1 Clostridiales bacterium | reverse complement strand
ATGACACCCCCCCCCCCGCCGCTGACGCTGCACTCCAGCAGGATGGCAGCCAGGTCGGTGACCACATCAATAGCGAAGTGGAAGTCCATCTCCACGCCATCGGAGTGTGTAAACTCCAGATACTCCACGGTTTGGCGGAAGTCCCAGTTCTGCTTGTCCAGCCCAATCTTGGCGAAAATCTCGCTGAGGGGAATCTCCTCCTTTTTCTGATCTACTAAAAGGGCCACAAGGTTCAGGCTGTCATCCGAGCCTCCGATAAAGTTGCCCCAGTATTTTTTGATATACATCCGTCACGCCTCCTTTTATTCCGGCCACTCATCTCCGTCACAACGGCTGATGAAGTCATAGTGCAGGCTCTCAAAATAGTCGTTGGGATAGGATTCACCGTCCTGATGAAGCTCCAGCCCCTCCAGATCCATCATCTCATTGATATATGCAAGGGTATCGTGGATACCCGCAATATGTTCGTCCTGAAGCATCTCAGCCAGCACACCTTTCTGCTCCGGGGTCAGTGCGGCGAGAAGTTCATTTTTCGCCTTGTTGTCCTCCGTCTTGGGGAAACCATCCCCCTTGACCCACCGGGCCGTTATGCTGTCTTTCCGCTCCACAAGACCGTCAATAAATGCTTTATATAGTTCAAGTTCCTTACTCATGTTAAATCCTCCATTTCCAAGTAATTTACTTTCGGATTAAATTCCCATCTCCACCCGGATAATGGGTCGATAAAAGTCATAATCTCCGTTTAGTTCATTGTCCTCCTGCACTTCCGGCTTACAGTGGGGCGAACAGGGTAGGAAACCGAGAAATGGGCCCAGCCCACCGCAGATATTGCATCCGCCATCGCCGCCGCAGGTGGTAAGCCTATCAGCCTGCACCACTTCCCGCATATAGGGATCGTAGGCGATGGACAGGCCGAAGAAGTTGGGTTCCTCCATGTCATAAGGCCGGTTCTCATCCTCATCCATATCCTCAAACCAGCGCAGACGCATGGAGTAGTCTAACCCATCTCCCCATGGGAACAGGGTCCGACACCCTCCGCCGCACAGGTAGGCCCACTCGTCCGCCGTGGGCAGGGAGAAGCCCCTGTTTTCCAGCATGGCAAGAAGCGCATCGTAGTCTGTGCGGTTATAGATACAGATCTGAAAGCCCTTTTCCGTCCGCTCAATGCGGGCCGACTGATGCAAGGTAAGACTGCTGCTGTCACTCCAGGCAAAATCACGGAATTCCTTCAGCCAGTCAGGGTGGGCAGTCAGCCTGGGATCGTCCATTTTGACTGGCTCCCAGTTAATTTCCTCCAGTTCCCGGCCCACCAGCATGGGGCCAATGGCCGCCTGCCGAACGGGAGCCATGCTCTCTCCGATGAGTTCCGCCGGGTTCTGCTCCATTTCCCATTCCCGGAACAGATACTCCAATTCCTCCCGGCTCTCCTGATTCAGTCCCTCGGCAAACTGCTCCCAGCCCAGGGTGACGGTATCGCCGGGGACAAAGACGAACTCCCGACCA
>CABIYX010000044.1:0-11242 GCA_902363045.1 Clostridiales bacterium | reverse complement strand
TCGGAATGGATGGCATCCAGTGAGACCAGAACGGCGATCCGCTGGTATTCCTGAAGTTCAGTAGAGTAACAGTTCCGCTCCCAAAACAGCGGAGCGAACTGTTCCACACAGTCAGGACGCAGAGCGGGCATCGCCAAAAGCGCCCGCCGGCTCACATATTCATTGGGGTCCTTTGCGAAATCCAGAATTATATCCCTGACTTTCTGACTACATGAGCATTCCGGCAGATAGGCGGCAAACTGCCACTTGGCCTCATTCTCATTGGAAGCTGCGGCCCTGCGGCAGAGGCACTCAAACCATTGTGGATGGGAAGTGGTCTCCTGTATAAACCCCTCCGCTTCGTTGTCCCTGGCTATCAGATAGACCATCTCATCCAGCAGGACGCTGTCTGCCGTTTCTGCATCCATTTGGGTCAACACATGGCAAAAGGCATCAAATATATCATTCCACGCAGGGTAATCGACCTCCCACGCACCGCCAATCTCCTCGGTGGTTTTTCCGGGATAAGTGATTTCCTGCCACTGATGAAATTTTCTTGCCTGCTCCAGCAGGCACTCCCTGATGTCCTTTGCCATACGCTTACCTCACAATTCTTTGCACAGGTTTCCCAGTTCCAATGCCTGTTCCACAAGGCCCAGGAGCAGGCTGGAAAAATTCTCGGCAATCTCCTCCAGATCGGCATAGTCACAGTTATAGCCCCGGACTCTGCCGCTCTCTAAGTCGATAAATACGATACTCCCGTCACCCAATCCTCCGATTGGAAAGGTGGGGCCGTGGTCATATTCGCTCATGTAATCCTCATAAGCCTCTTGAAAAATCGGGTAGGCTTCTTCCAACTCTTTCAGTGTGAAGATCCACGGTTCCGCCAAATAGCAGCCGCCGAAGTTCAAAAGTAGCCAGCGGTACTCTGCTGGGATGGGAGTATACCTGTTTTCAAATCGTTTCACAGCATCCTCCGGTTCTGGGCAGGTACCCTTTGTGAAGGGGCTTACTTTATAAGCAGTTTGAATTTTACTGCGGTTTTTTTCCAAATTCATGTCATGCATTGTATTTCCCTCACAGAGCATCCAGGTTTTCCTGTAAATCGCCCTGCATCAAGTGCTGGGCAATGGCTCGGTTCAGTGGCTTATGTGGGTGATAGGCTGCCTGCTCTACATCGTGCAGGCACTCCTCCATCAATGCCTCTGGCGAAATGCCTTCCCGTTTGCCATAAAGGTGGCCGAAGGTATAGCACACGGACTTGAGAAAGCCGAAAATATAGTCGTGATTGCCACGCATACTGGGTAGGTCGTTGAACGAGCCCATACCTCCGTATGCCCGAAGGTGGTGGGCGACCTCACGGCGCTGGGTCCAATCCTCAATATCCCGTTCCAGCCAGTCGATCCAGTTTTGGAATTCTGGATGGTCTGCCAGAAGGATGGAGCGCAGACAGGTCAGAGCCTCGGTATAAATATCGGTCTGTTTCATCAGAACCCTCCTGATTCTTTTAACGCTCCATTATAGGTGTGGCTTTCCCAGATAGCCTCAAATTCCGCTTTCTCTATGACGCAGGCGTGGAACTCCTCGCCCCAGATATGGGCGTTTAATTCCTCCACGGTGGGGATGGGCGTGATTTCAATGGCTCCATCGTAAAGGTCGGGTATGTTGTGGGTGTGACCGTCCATAAAGATGTCAATGGAGCGGAGAGCCAGCCGCTCATTTCCTGTATCCACTTCATAGAGGATGACCGATGGTTCCCCCTCCGGTGCGTCC
This sequence comes from Clostridiales bacterium, assembly GCA_902363045.1. Classification (GTDB taxonomy): domain Bacteria; phylum Bacillota; class Clostridia; order Oscillospirales; family Oscillospiraceae; genus Lawsonibacter. The sequence continues at coordinate 9,490 of CABIYX010000044.1, read as the reverse complement.
TCCCAAAAGAGCTTGATGTACTCGATCATTCCATTTCCTTCATTTAAACCAATGCCACCCCGTCATGGTGCCGGTTACTTCATCTATCTGTACCGCAATATCATAATTGCCACGACAGCCCAGCAAAGCTGTAGGATGGTCGTTTTCCAGAATCAAATCATAAAACTCAACCGCTATGTCTTGAAATTCCTTCGGAATCTCCAGTGCAGAGAAGAAATCCACTGATTGAGCATTTTGGAAAAATTCAATGGCCGTTTTACTGCATTTTACTATAATCCCTGTTTGAGTGGTCAATTCTTTCATGCTTTCGCAACCTCGCTCATGTTCAGATACATCCCCATCGTTTTTTCATTGTCACAGGCCGCCCGGATCATTTTGGACAGCAGCATCAGGTCATCGATGTATTGGGAGTACACGCAGAACACATCTTCGTCGGAGTCGAAGTGAAACAGATCCACGCCGCTGTTGTTTTCCTCGAACTCCTGGATCACGCCCCGGACAAGCCGCTCCCAATCCTCGCTGCTGCCGATCAGTCCCAGCCGTCGGAATTCCTCTGTCCGGAATCCGTCACTGATTTTCAGCAGAAGGGAGATCGCATAGGGGTGGTGGGGAACGAGAAAGAATGGCGCGATCTGCTCCGGCTTTACCCAAATTTTGAAGGGCGGGCGCGGGTCAGGTATCCAGGGCAAGATTTCCCATTCGACCTCCGGTCGGTTTCCGTATTTGCAAAGGTCTTTCATGGCTTCACCGCCTGTTCAAGTTTCTTTCTGCATTTCTCAATGTGGGCTTGCTTGGTAGCTGTGATCTCCCGCACCAACTCTGTCTTCATCTGCAATAGAAGCGCAATCTTCTCAGCAGGCATCCCGTCCGCTGCCAGCATACAGAGAATTTCCTTCTGTGCGGAGGCTTTTCCAGCAGCAAAACCAGTATCATAGTCGTGAGACAGCAGGGCAAAGAATTGCTCTGGTGTCAGAGTGGAAATCAGTTCCTGCTCCCCGTGATAGATCCTGCTGCGGAGCATTTCCAGTTCATAAAGTTTCATTTCTGCCATGCTGTACTCCAATCGTCAAATCGGTCTATGTAATCCTCCCCATAGCCCATGCGCCAGCCAATGGAGTATCGCTCGATTTCCCGGTGGGCCAGCCAAGGGGGAGGCATGATTTTCTTATCTTGTAGTGCCATATTGTTTTCCTCATTTTTCTTTCAGGCTTCGCATCCGTTTCATGATCTGCTCCTGTTTTTTCGCGGTTTTACGCTACCTTCTCAAAAATCCCGCAGCTGTTCAAACTGCTCCAGCAGAGCATCTTTTTGGAGCGTTTCGCCTGGCAGAGCATCCAGAATATCCCGCAGGGCCATGTAGATTTCATCCCGTTCCTCGGTTTCGATAAAGCCCATCTTGTTGAAGGTCTGGGTATAGGCTGTCACCGCATCCAGCGCCTGGGACTGGGCGTCCTCGCCCGGTTTAGCGGCCAGCTGCATCAGCTGGGAACGAGTCTTTCGGTATTGATTGGCTGCCTTTTTCGCAGCAGAAGCAGGGATATGCTCCGCGCCGTCCCAGCCTCGGAAGGGATTGTCCAGGTTTTGCGCCAGCCACTCCGGTTTCCGGGGCTTGGTGATCCGCAGATCCATTCCCGGCTTGCCTTTCCAGATCTGCTTTGCCGCTTTTGCCGCCGTCTCCGGCAGGCTGGTCATCCAGAACCAGCGAAGCTCCGGCATCTGCTCCGGGGTAGGGATGTCAGCTGCGCCGAAGCCGAACAGGTCGAAGGTGGAAAGGTTCGTCAGTTCCCGAGCCCCTCCCACGGCGGAGAAGTTCTCCAGGTTTCCCGGCGCGCCCCAGAGCCGCAGTTCCTTTAAGTGGGGATGGACAGCAGCCAGTCCGCTCAGATCAAAGTCCTTCAGCTCGATGCCATGCAGCCCCCGTAGGTTCGGCAGTTCCGTGTGCGGGCGGTATTCCCCGATAAATTGGAGGGTCAAACCGCTGCCATCTTCGGGGGCATGGATGGCACAGGCGTCCGGCCCCTTGTTCTGGAACAGGAGCAGCTCCGTTCCCTCACACAGCCACAGTTCCTCCAGCCCGGTCATATCCAGCATCAGCTTTCTGATGCTGGTGCCTCGCAGATCAAGTGTCCTCTGACCGTGGTTCAGCAAAGTCACTTCATCAACAAAGGGGGATTCCCGCAAAAACTCCAGCAGATCCGGGTGCCACCGCTCGCAGATGAGTTCGGAGAGGCAGGGCAGAGCCTTTAGTTCCAGCGCCGAATCGAATGGTGCGTACTGGTCCATCACCCGATGGTTGTTGACCTTCAGCTGGATACCGCCGATCTCCGTTTGCTCGTCACTGTCCATGGCCTCCTTGAAGGCCCGCCGCCGTTCCTCCGGAATGGCCTGCCACCGGATCTGGAGATACACATCATAGCCGTCACTCCAGCCTCCGTAGGAGCGGCAGGGCTGGTCGGTGAAGGGCGGAAGTGTGCCCACCAGTTTATATTGGGGCGGGACCTCCAACGGCACCCGCAGCAGGTGGAGGTCGCGGGACCAGTACATGAAGTCCTTGTAGAGCGGGCGGAGATGGGGCAGTTCCTCCGCAGTTAGAGGGGCGTCGCCCACCCAATCCAGAGAGAGGATCACCGCCCAAGACTCTTTGCTCACCGTGTCTGGCGGCGCAATATAGGCCACCTGGCAGGCGGTGTAGCGTTTCAGATATTGGTTATAGACTGTATAGACCTCTCCGGCGGTGGCTTTCATGGTATCACGCTCCTCTCGTCAGTTCTTTTCCAGATAGAATCCCCATACGCAGTTGGAGAACTCCCCGGCAGCAAAGCGGTGAATCTGCCCGTTGATCTCCACCTGCCAGACCTCGAAGGTATGGTCTTGATGATAGATCGGGTCTTTGACTTTTACTCGCTTGCCGGTGGTTTGCCAGTTGTAGTCAAAGATGTTCACACCGAACAATTTACATTGACCGTCTGGGCCAAAGGTTTCATATTCCCAAGCCATGTGATGCCTCACAATCCCGTGCGCTGCCAGCCGTCCAGCCGCTCCTGAACCCCGTCGATCATCCAGTTATCGCCCACACGCTTCATGAGGAAACGGCGGTCAAAGCCGGTGTTTTTCTCCCTGGTGTAGATGTAGAGTTTGTTCTTGGTGATCTGCTCCGCGTCAAGGAATTCTTCCCCGTTGTAGGTGCCCTGGGCACTGTATGAGAGGCCCAGAGGCCGGTAGCCCGGACGGGGCTTTTCGCTCACATACTTTTCCCAGATCGCCAGCAGGCGGGGCACAGCCTGGGCATCCTCAAACCCGGCCTGCTCCATGTACTGCTCCCACTGCGTCATCTCGGCAAAGAAAGCGGACAGCACCCTGCGGCATTCCGCCGCCGCCTGCTCATCCAGCTGGATGGGCTTTTTGGCCTTTTCCCGCTGGAGCTGGAAGAAGTGTTCCATCTGCTCCTTGGTGAATTGCACATGGGCTACCGGCTCGATGCGGTTGTTGCCAGCGATGGCCAGCAGGCCCTCATAGGTAACGGCGGTATGGTCAATCTGGATGTGGGAGAGCTTGGGGATGGAGGCCGCCTGGAGCAGACCGGCATCATCCAGCCCGGTGCGGTTGAGTGTCAGAAGGTCCAGTTTGCAGCCTTGCAGGGCGGGCAGGCCGCTGCCGTGGATGGCGGCATTGCCGTCCAGCAGCAGATAGCGAAGTTTGGGCATAGCGGAAAAGACGGGGAAACAAGCGTCAGTGAGGGCGCCGTTCTCTACGCCGAAGTTAGCCATGCTTTTATGTCCGGCAAAGGGTATAAGCAGTTCATCCGTCGCCGGATAATCTTTCACATGGAAGCCCACCAGGGTGTAACCAGCCAGCCGCTCCATGAGTTCCATGGTCAGCTCCGGAATTTCAAATTTCTTTTCTCCGTCTAAGGTCAGGACACCATTTTCCCAGTCCGCTGTCCGCGCCCGTTTTGGTAATTCCATAGCGCGCCTCCTTATTCCTGCTCTTTGTAACTGGCTTCGATGTCGATGAAGCGCACATACACGGCGCAGACTTCGCCCTTTGCATCATAGCCAAAGTAGACCGGATAGTAGCCGTCACCCCAGCCAGAGGAGAAGATGGGCAGGTTGCAGTCCGTGTCCGGCACGGTCCAGTTGAGCCAGTCGCCGCAGTCTCCCTGATATTTGGGGTGGGCTTGGGCGTTTTCCTCCAGGAGATCGCAGAACAGGTCGTTGTAGGGGTCAATGTCCGGGTCTTCTTCCAAACGCTTGGCCCAGTAGGTCTTGAAGGCCGCCTGGGTCTGGATATCCGCAACACAGCCCATTCCAGCGTCTACGCCAAAGCCAAAATACTCGTCCTCGCCCAATTCCTCGTCCAGATCCTCTTTGCCGGCCATGCCCAGCTCATAGCGGACAGGCTTTTCCCGGCTGACCTCCACCTTGACACAGGCATAGCGGTCACCATATTTTTCACTGGGCACCACACAGATCTTTACGGGATAAGTCCCGGCGGGGATTGTCTGTATAAAGGGCGGTGTATCCTCCAGCTCCACCAGCGGGTCGCAGGCAAAGATCTGCCCGGTGGGGAAATGGACGGCGCCGATGTCCAGCACATCCACCGCCATATTTCCAATCACTTTCTCTGTGAAATGGGCCTCTAAGTCATCTTTACAGGTCAGTTTGTTCTTGATTGCTTCGTATTTGTTCAGCCATTCAGTTGTAGGCATATCAGTTTCCTCCTGTTGATTCTGTTTCTTGATGTACACACTCTTTGAGCCGTCCCAGTAGTAGTTCACACACCGGCCATTCTGGAAATGATGGTCACAATTCGGGTAGCCATAGAGAATATGGGCACATTCCGGGCACAGTCCCATCATCTGTGAGGAGCCTTTGAAAAACAGGCTGCCGCACTCATCACAAACGGCCAGTTCTTTTTCTGCCATAGGGATCACCAGTCCCGTTCCCGGATGGCCTCTTCGGTGTCAATGGGGATGCCAAACCACTCCAGAATGTAGGCCACGGTTGCCGCGATACATTCCCGTGCCACCGTTTCGATCTCGCTGTCGTGCTCGTCAAACTCCTCCTGGAGATCATTGATGCCGCAGACCGCCTCATCCAGCGTTTCCTGCACCACTTCGGTATCGGTTTCGCCGTTCTCCAGCAGGTCGATGACCTTCTGAAGCTCGTCCTTTACCTTGTCTACCAAAAAAGCAGGATAGTAATTGTCCTGATACATCTCGTCCAGCAGTTTGTAATTGGGGTCAAATGCTTTCATTGTGATTTCTCCTTTCTCATTCAAACATCAAACCGTATGATTCGGTCAGGCTACCGTCGTCCTCGTGAAATATACACTGATACAGAGGCTCACGCTGGGTTGCTTTGTGGAACCGCTCCAGAACAGGAGCCAGCGGCTCACCAGTAGGGATGCCGAGGGCATCAGATACCCGTTGCAAGCTGTCCATATCCATATCTTCCAAGTTGCAGTTGCGCTGTCTCTGCCCATACTCCTCCAGTGTTTTGGAATCTACATACTGCTTTGTGTCACAGCAGTCGTGCCAGCAGATACAGCTCACAATCAGATAAAAGAGATCGTCCATGCTCTCGGCCAGACGGCCTGCCTCACCTTCGCTGCTGTAATATCCAATGGAGCCATCTTCCAACAGGTGGTATTCTCCGCCGGAGCCATCTCTGGCAAACGCCATACCGGGCAGGGAGAAGGTGCAGTGGCCTTCCGCGTCATCCCGCGGGGACAACTCATTCAGCAGGAAGAAGTCAAACAGCGAATCAAATTCCTCTGCCAAATCTGGGTTTTCATGCAATATTTTCAAATAATCCATAGCCGTTTTCCTCCATTTACTGTTCTTGCATCAACTCGTGCAGCCTTTCCCGCCACAGTGTTTCGTCTATCATCTCATCGTTTTGGTAAAAATGTTCCTTGTCGCGGGCCAAATGGTCAGCGAGCGGAGGTGCGTCCAGCGGGGTGCATACGGTGAAACTGTCCCGATCCGCCCCCTTGATCTCCCGGTTGAGGTAATACACCCGCTTGGCATCGCGGGAATACCAGTGCCCAAGCAGTTCCCAAGAAGTCAGCTCTGCTTTGGGAAGCTGTTTACCGTAGGCATAGATCCGTTGCTCATCCCTGGCAAAATAGGTATCGCCCAAGGAGCGGAAAGAGGAAACTTCCGCGCCCTTGATGATCTTCACCTTGCCGTCTCCGTTGTGGAAGTAGACCTGCCGGCTGTCCTTTGCATATCCATGGGGCGCGCCTGAATCGTTCTGGCCCTTGTCCAACACCTGGAAGGCTGCCAGCTCTGCATCTGGGATTCTCCCGCTGGTAGTGTAGACGGCTGTTTTGTCCATCGCGTAGGCATAGTTTAACACCCGAAACGATGCCGGGTCTGCTCCACGCAGGCGAATCCCGCCGAGAAAGCAGGCCGTAGAGGATTTGCCCCAGTAATGCCAACAGCAGAAGTCTTTGGGCGAAACACCCTTCAACAAGCCGTTTTCATATAGGCCAGAGAAATAAACGGCTCCATCCCGAAGGAAAAATTCGTTGTCCACCGGCTCTATGTTTGTGATCGGCTGCAGCAGTTCTTCGTGATGATCTATTATGCTCAGTTCGATTTCGTCGTCGCTATAAACTAAGTAGAGCCCATGAGGGGCCTTTCTATCGAAATGCAGTTCAATGTCATGATATTTGAGGATCAAAGGTTTTCCGTCGCTTCTCATGGTGGAAACAGCATCGGGATTCCCGAAGATTTCTATGACCTCATCCTGCAACATTCCAAATTTTAGTGGTGAAATGTCCCGAGGATTCTGCAATATTTGATTACGCCAAATAGTAAAGTCCTGTTTCATAGTTTTCCAGTGCCTCCACAGTTTTCATGGCAGCGGAATCAAATTTGCACTGCCGCAGTTCCCGTTCGATCAGGGCAAACACATCGGGGAAACACTCGATCTCGTCCTGATACTCATATTTCGCATACAGTTTCCCGTACTCCGAGATCCAGACCTCTGCCGGGTAGTAGTAGCCGATGTGACCGATGGGCTGGCACTTCTGACCGGCAGCCTGTTCGATCTCCGCCAGCTCACAGCCGGACATATTCCGGAAATAGGCGTCCTCCAAATGGTTTTTGATCCCGTTGACCAGGTAAGGAAACAGAGCGAATTGGAAGTCAGCCGCCCAGTTCAGTTTTTTCTGCTCCAGATACCACTCACAGCACAGGCCGAAATACTTGCGGTAAAACCGCTGGGTAGTCTTCATCATAGGGACACCATGATCGGCGTAATACTTCTCCGCAATGGAAATGTCCACTTTTCGCCCTTCCTGCCATCCGGCGTACTCCATCAGCTGCTTGACCTTGCTTTTGAGATCGCCGGAGATGGGGATGCGTTCTTTGATCATGGTCTCACCTCTCATTCGTAAGCTGATCCTGCACCTCTTTGGGCAGGTCATTCCACAAAATATCGTATGTAAAATCCCGAATCTCCGGGTAACACTCCCGTGCGGTCTTTTCCGCAATATCTCTATTCAGGTAGTGCATCTCCTGGTGGAAAAACCAGTTGAGTTTTTCCATCAGCCGATAGAGTCGGATCTGTTCTTCTTGGGTCATGGGATTGCTCCTCCTATTTCAATTTCAGCACAAACCCCCAGATACTCACCACAATCAGGAGGACACCCAGCAGGAAGAACACCACCCGCCGGTATCCTCTACCGTGGCGGTGGGCATCCCGCGTACCAGTGGGGTCGCAGAGCCAGTTCCAGTTGCGGACCGCTCCAATTAAAATCACGGCCCCGATGAGCACCGAGGCAATGTACCAATGCTCCTGCAAAAATGCTGTGATCTGTTCGCTGTTCATTCTACTTCCTCCTCACGCAAATACCTGCTGATATTTCTCTTTTCATACTGTGCGACTTTTTTAGGTCTGCTGGTGCTGCATGGACACGATATGACAGTCCGGGCAGAATTCCACATAGAGCGTGCCCTCCGCACAGTCAAACACCATATCCCACTGGATTTGGGTCAGATACTTCATGGGCTTGCCGCAGTGAGGACAGGTAGTATATTCCGCGTCCTGCACCCAATTGGCAAAGCCGCCGATGGTATTCACATCCTGGCAGGCCGCACCGTAAAACAGGGGCACAGGCGCTTCGCCCAGCACAAAGGGATTTTCCGTGAGGGCCTTGTACTCCTCGGGACTGACATAGCAATCCGTCTTCTCCGCGCCGTCAAATAGCTCAGCGGGAAAGACCTCCACGCCGCCATCCAGGGTAAACCGGTTGAAGGCGGGGCCTTTGAGGAATCCCACGCAGCTGGGGCAGCAGGTGGCAGTCAGGATACCATCCAACCCCAGAAATTTCAGGCGCTCATCCCGGCCGTCCAGCACCAATATATCCACCATGCGTCCGCCGCAGTGGGGACAGGTATCTTCCCGTTCTCGGCCAATGCGGACGGGAGATTTCTCGCCAGTGGTTCCCTTGACCATAGGATAGCAGGTGTCGAAGTTGAGTTGGATTTTCTGGCCCTCCTTTTCGAAGGTCCAGCCTCCGATCTGCGCATAGCTGGATGGGTCTACATAGAGGCCCTTGCGCCAGGGCCGGGGATTTCGCTCCAGCTCCAGCAGAGTCTCCATTGCCTTGTCATCTCCTTGCATAGCAAGGCAACTCATCAGGTTGGAGGCCGCGCTGGAATATTCCGCGGACAACAGCGCATGAATCAGACCATCTCGCACATCGGCGGGAGCGTGATAATAGATCTCACAGGGCCAAAACACCTCTGCGGCCAGTGCCATCCGCTGAATCTCTGGGGTGATGACATCATGGTAGCCAAGCAGCTGCCAAAAGTCGGCGAACTCTGGGTCCTCCATATCAGCCAGCCTCTGGATGTTCTGTATCAAGTTTCTTTGTTTTTCGACAATTTGTTCCGGCGTCCAGGCCAGAGCAGCTTGCCGTTCTTGCTCGCACTTACATTTCCAACACAATCCCTCATAACCCAATGGGGTTCCACAGCTGGGGCAGGTATATTTCAGACTCATGTTCTCATACTCCTTTCAGGCAATAAAAAAGCCCCACGCCGCACTGTCATAAAGACAGGCTGACGCAGGACATGAAGAAGCCGCGTTGAAGGAGCCGCATCCACCAGCGGATGTAGTTTCTTCAACAACCAAAATATTTTTTTCGTATCTTAAAGCAGCAAATTGTTGTTCAATATATTTGTTCATAGCGGCACCATTTGTTCTGAGCATAGTTTTATATTTTATTATATCACAGCACTCCTTCAATGAAAATATTTTGTTGGAAATGCCAATGAAAAATTTTTGTGAATTTGTTAAGTCGTAGGGGTTGTTATTTCCATAGTATCTGGATGGATCAGAGTGATTGCTTTTCCATTCCGTAAGGCATAATTGACTGTCTGTGCTGTGCCGGAGCGCAGCTTTTTCTGATTATCAAACACACCGATGATGTACTCTGCATGATCGACCATATAATAATTTCTTTTTTTATAACT
>CABIYX010000043.1 GCA_902363045.1 Clostridiales bacterium | reverse complement strand
AAAAAAAATCCCTCAATTTTGTTGCGAATGGGACTTGTCGTCGTCGTTGCTATCGTTGTTATATCAGGAAGTCTTATTCTTAGGCACATAGGTGTATCGAAAGAAGAAAGTTTGCCCCTTGATGAAATCTCAGCAGTAAATACAGAAGAATTGGGAGATTTAGAGAAAGGGGATTTATCAGCTACAGACGATATTCCTTAATCTTATGGGGATAGCTACTATGGGGATTTTGTTAGTTTTATAGGACTTTGTGCCTATTTTAACTAAAATACTTTTATAAGGAGTGTAAAAAATGAAGAAATGCATGATCTCCATAGTACTGGGGTGCCTCATGGTTATGAGTGTGTCAGGAGCAGCTATGGCTGCCTCCGCTGAGCCTGATGCGCTGGCTCTCTCCGGTGTAGAGGTTTCTTCGCTGGCACCTGTTGTTATGGACGGGGCAACCAGAGTAGCCATTGTAGGCAGTGAAAATAACCGTGCTGTGGCTGACGAAGTAAGTCTGGAGGATCTCCCCAACAAGGAAATTGGGAATGTAGAGGACGGTATCATTTCCGGTGTCGCCAAGGCAACCAGTTCTGTGAATTGGACCATTGAAGCGGATACTGCTATGCAGGCCACAACATCATTTTCGCTGGAGGCTGATGAAACAGTTACCATTAACTGTTCTTACTCTCCCAGAAGTGCCAGCGTAGACTTTGGACTAATTGCTCCAGATGGGAAATTTTACTATGTTTCTGGCAGCAACGGAAGCATTAACAAGACACTGCGAGTGACACAGCGAGGTCAGTATTATTTTGCGGTGAATAACAACTCCGACAATACTATCACTGTTACGGGGTTCATCAATTACTAAGTCATAATGGAAAAGGGACTGCCTTCCTTGGGGGAAAGGCAGTCCCTTTTTTGCTTTCTGTATTGCTATAAAAGTATAAATATAGTAAAATAGAAAAATAGATTTATAGATAACTACAATTCTACAAAAGAGGAGTGATGACAAATGATTATTGCAGTAGCCAACCAGAAAGGTGGCGTCGGCAAGACAACTACGGCCCAGGCTCTTGCTGCAGGTCTGGCCGGGAAGGGGTACAAGGTTCTGGGGATCGATCTCGATCCCCAAGGGAACTTCTCATCGGCCTGTGGCGTGGAGAGCTACAATGTACCTACGGTCTATGAGGTGATAAAACGGGGGGCCACTATCCAGGATGCCATGCAGCACGCAAAGGGCGGCTATGACCTGGTGCCGGCGAACATCATGCTGGCCGGAGCCGAGCAGGAGCTATCCCAGACCGGCAAGGAGCATCGGCTGAAGGAGGCCGTGGCTCCGGTCGCCGGCGACTACGATTTCATTGTGATTGATACGCCGCCCTCTTTGGGTGTGCTGACGGTGAATGCCTTTACTTGCGCCAGCGATATTCTGATTCCAACCACGGCTGGGATCTTCGCCACGGCCGGGATCTCTCAGCTCAATGAGACAGTCACCAGCGTCCAGAAGTATTGCAATCCTGGTGTGAAGATCCGGGGCATTCTTTTTACCAGGTTCAATCCCAGGGCCAATATCAGCCGGCAGATCAAGGAGCTGGCGGAGCAGCTGAGCGAGTATATCTCGGCCCCGATCTACAAGACCTATATCCGCTCTGCGGTGGCTGTGGAGGAGGCCCAGGCGAACCGGGCCGATATATTTGACTATGCTGGGAAATCTACGGTGGCAGAGGACTATAGGACCTTTATCGAGGAATTTCTGAAAGGGGTAAATGAGTGATGGCAGGAAAAGCAAAGTTCGACCAGGAGGCTGCGTTCAAGTCTATCATTGGGGCTGGCCGGGAGCCGGAGGTTCAAGAGCCGTCTGTGACGAAAGAGAAAAATAAGGATCGGGTACAGCGGTCATATTTTCTGGATCGAGATATAGATAAGGCATTGAGAAGGTTTGCACTGGATAAAGAAAAGAATCTTACTGAGACAATTAACGATGTCTTACGGCAAGCTCTTTACGAATATTTGTAAATTAGGAGGAGCAATGGAAAGTATAAAATATAAATTTTGGAAATACTTAGTAGTAATATTAACAATTTTGGTTGTAGGAATTTTTCTATTAATAAACTCCAGACAATCTGTGGAGGATTTTTTCTTAAAAAACAGTAACGAAGCGGCAGAAATTTTGTATCGTGAGGAATTTAAAACAGATAGATATTTGGTATTTTATTTTGATAAAGAAGGATATATTTCTTGTGCAGTTATTAAAAAAAATCTAATTGGATATCAAGTTTTAAGAACAAGTGGACGGCTTACCTTGGAAACTAAAGGATATTTATGTAGCTTTTATAAAGATAAGGGAGAGAATCAGTGGCTGGACTGGGGAATTATAACCGATAGTACAATAGAAAATGTAAGAGCAGATGGAATGTTAATGAATATAATTGACAATATACCATATGGATTTCGGATATTCTGGCTTACTGGTTCTGGAGCAGAACCAGTAAATCATACAGAGGGCAGGATGATGATATCATCCTGCCCTCTGTATGATTTAATATGGAATGCTGTGAATTGTGCAAGTAATCGACCACTGGTCTTTAGTATTGGAAAGAGAAAAACTACCGGCAGCAGAGTCGGTACCAGGAGTAATACTAATAGATCCGTTTACTTTGGAGTAAGTATGAATGTACTTTAAGACAGCTTCAGCCGTATTTCCATCACCAGTGAGTTTGTTTTTAGAAAGCGTGAGGGACAAATTCATGTCTGCCGCATAGGTACTATACTTCGGATGGACAATAGACTCTTCGAAAGACCACACTCGTCCCCCATTCGGAACAGAATCGGCAGAATAAATTTTTAGACTCTGATGCATATTATCAGTTCCGGAAATGCTGGTTTTGAGTGCAGTAAAACCACCAAACCAAGTTACGCCAATAAAATCTTCTCCAGGAGTAGGGTTATTACTATTACTACCAATGATATCAGGTCGTGCCCAACCAGCAGTACCAGTAAGAGTACAAGAGACACCGCCGTTGTTCAGAGAATGGGTTCCGGCAAAGGTAATAGTTAATTTTCCGCGAGAAGCAGTAGCTGTTTTTTGGGGAATAGGTGCATCGTTAAGATCAAGAAAATTTTCTTCGCCAATAGCTTTTACTTCATTTTCAGAAAGAAGGCGACTATCAGTGACAGTTAATTCTCCATTGACAATGTCATAAGATTCTTCAACGAAAACTGTGGCGGATACAGAGCCAAGAGAACCGGATGTGCCATCAAGATTTTGAGTTTCTGGTGTGACTTCAGTAACAATGTAGGCATCAGGAAATTCAGGAGAATAAACAACAGGAGCTTGATGGGAGGGGGTAATTGCAGATGCAGAAAGGGTTAAGGAAGTGATCAGAGTAGATACGACAAGGCCAAGAGAAAGTAATTTTGACAGTTTCATGAAAGCTCCTCCTTGAGGCAAAATTTTACAGCAGACTTGATTATATCACGAAATGAAATCATATCAAGAGCAAATTTATATTCAATAACGGTTTACCCGTTACGCTATGCGTGAACGGGTAAACCGTTATGCGGTTATCTTTCGTAATAAGTTGACAGTCTGGATTATCTATGGTAACATGACACTGGAGGAAAACGTGTATTTGCAGGGGCTACAAATCAGCAGCCCCTGCAGGAAGGAGGCAGGATCGAACGGCTGCGGCCGGTGTTGGCCGGGAGCTGCAGCAGAGATTTCATGCTCGTCTGGGCGAGGGTAAATAGTAATTAGGCCCAGAGCGTCTTGGCCGGGAGCTGCCGGTCAGGGGTTTAGCAGTTTGCTAATATAGGAGCCGAGATAGGTTTGATACCCCTATATGGTGCGTGGGCTCGCCGCAGTAACCTTTGTGAACTGGTAAGCGCACCATCGACCCCGTATAAGTAATCCTTTTGAAAGTACGGGTAAGTACAACGTATCTGTCCCTATAAACCCTTCGGATAGTAGCTGGCATACTGTAAATCTGCCGGAGAGTAGCTCCCTCTAAAAAGGGGCCGACAGATCCCGAACTGCCGTAGATCTCAATAAACCGGGGCTGCACACATAAGCAGCTCAAAAAAGTGTAGGGGAGAGACCCCAAAACCGTCACACATAAGACGTTAAAAAGTGTACTTTGCCAAATGCCGGGCCCCCATGGGCAGGCAGGCGGCGGCCTTAGCTTTAACTTATATCAAGTATATAATAGGAATACATTAAATAATTTATATAAATTAAATAAATTATATAAGTGATACGAAAGAATGGAGGTAACGGTGGGCCGCAGGAATAAGGCGTACTATAAAGACCTCCATCAGCAAGCCTATGACAAGCTGGTGGGGATGCAAGCCTTTGGGGAGAGCAAACGGGCGGCGGTGGTTGCCGGGACGGATAAGGAGAAGATTTTCTCCTTCAACACTTACAAGAGCTACTGGAAGCACACCAAGTATTTTATCCAGTACATCAAGGAGCATCACCCGGAATGTACCACGCTGAAAAGCGCCAGGAAGTACGTCAACGAGTGGCTACAGGCCAGGGCTGACCAGGGGCTTTCCGCCTGGACGGTACAGTTAGAGGCCAAGGCCATGGGCAAGCTGTACGGCATTTCTCCCGATGATGAAAACTACTTCAAGCCCCCAAAGCGGAACCGGGAGGATATCAAGCGGAGCCGCGGCGACCGGGTGCGCGACCGGCACTTTTCCAAGACCAACAACGACGAGCTGATTAAGTTCTGCAAGGGGACGGGGCTACGCCGGAGCGAGCTGGCGGAGCTGCGGGGGAAAGACCTGGTGACTAGGGCGCAGATTGAAGCGGAGATCTCCAGCCTGGAGAGCCGCCCGACGGCGGAGCTGACGCCAGCAGACGTGAAGCGCCTGGGGATGCTCCAGGACGCCCGGTTGTTCCAGGGGGAGTATTTTACCCACGTGAGGAACGGAAAAGGCGGCAGAGAGCGCCTGAGCCCCATTATCGGCCCAAATGCGGCGCAGATCGTCCAGAGGATACAGGAGACGCCGGGCGAGGAAAAGGTATGGCAGCACGTCCACCAGAGCGCCGATATTCACGGCTACCGGGCCGAGTATGCAACGGCCATTTACAAGGCCCACGCCAGGGCAATCCAGGATATCCCCTACGACCGGATAAACCGTGGGACGGGACGCCGGTATCAGAGCCAGGTTTACACCTGCAGGAAGGACGAGGCCGGGCGAAAACTGGACAAGGCGGCCATGCTGGTATGCAGTAAGGCCCTGGGACATAACCGGATCAGCGTGGTGGCCGACAACTATATCCGAGGGCTATAAAGGGGGATACCATGGTCGAGTTTGCTAAAAGCAGAGGCTTTTTGGGATACGGGGTTTTGCCTGGAGGTCGAAATGACAAAGATAGCAGCCACGCGGTGCTCCCTCTGGCGGAATACGACGAGCTGCTTCGCCGGATTGCCGTGGCAGAGCGTGATAAGCATGAGGCGATCGAGCAGGCAAAGAGGACGATAGGAAGAGAACGGGCGGCCGCCGAGCAGCGGGTCAGGGAGGCCGAGGAGGCCGCGCAGGAACAGGTGACGGCCATGGAGGAGAAGCTGACCAGGGCTGAAAAAGAGGTCAATTACCAGAAGGGCCTTAACGCTAATCTACTGCGGATTTCAAGGGAGCGGGCCAATGCCGACCGGAGTCTCCGGCCAAAGAAGGAGCACACTGGGTATGCGGTGGTTCGCTCCATGGAGAAGGAGTACCGCTATAAAATAAGCCGCCATAGCTGGGGAAAGGTAATGCTTTGGGAAACTGTGATACAGAGTCCCTATTCAATGGAGTTTACCGAGGAGCAGGCCAGGAAGCAGATCAGGAGAGAACTACTTCGGGATAAGACCGGCGGGGACTGGCTGATTGGTAAAGTAGGGATTCGGGTGAGCTGCGACCTGGAGTTTGAGGACATGATTCAATACAGCGAATGGTGGGAGAAAAATAAAGACGAAAACATAATGATGAAGCGGAAGTTAAATCTAAATGGCCGGAGTGGCTATTGGGAGGTAGTTTTTTACCACACCCGGCCCCTGGGGCCTGTACCGGAGGAAATGAGGCCCTGCGTGCGTTGACCTTCCTCCTGCAGCACAAAAGAAAATAGCTCGGCTGGAGGACTTGAAAAGGCCTGTCCAGCCGAGCTATAATAAAGTCGAAAAATAGGGAAAAAAGTATTGATAATATATGCCGAGTAAGAGGGGCAAGGGGACACTGGAAATAGGCGAGAAAATCGCTTTGACGAATATGGGGGAAAAAAGTATTGATAATATATGCCCCCCTCTGGGCCTTTAGGCCCTCAAAAAGTCTCTTAAAATTCTCTCTCGGACGGAGAGAAAGTCGGAAGGGAAAAGGGGGGTGGGCGGAGGCTGTGGTAATGTGGTAAACCCGATAGGGTTTTCCATCATTTCCACAGCTGGAGCCAGGGGGGAAAGGGGAAGGTGACTTTCTCTTTAAGGCCCCGAAGGGGCCGCTCTTGGCTTCCCCTTTCCCCCCTTCCCGCCCGCAGGCGTTCCCCGCCGTAGCGGATTTTCTTTTTGCTACTTTTTCTTTTGGAGGTGAGCGTATGGTTATGGATCAGCAGGCTGCTATGGAGCGGTTACAGGAATTGTACCGGGAAAAGAACGAGCATTTGGAGAAGTTCCTGGAGCCGGTCACGCCCTTTGAGTTCTACCGAGAGATCTTCCCCGTGGGCAGCTTTGAACGGAAGGGCCATTTTGAGGATGCGAAGGGCAACGGGATTGCGGTAACGGTGCCGCCGAAGGCTGCGGGGATTGCCCTGGAGATCAAGGAGGAGGGCAAGGCCAAACGCTATACCATCACAGATGAACTGTCGGAGCTGTCGGAGGTCTACGACACGGATTTTACCATCATGTCTCCTATCTCCTATTTCGGGCGTCAGCGGTGCGGCAAAAATGCACGGTATCTCTATGCCCTGGTCTTTGACCTGGATGGGGTGGGGATGCCCCAGCTCCGGGACACACTGCACCAGATGAACAATGATATTCTTCCCCAGGCAACCTTTGTCGTAAACAGCGGAACGGGGCTTCACTTGTATTATGTGCTGCAGGAACCGATCCCTATGTACCCGTACAATCAGAAATGCTTGAAGGAGCTGAAATATTCTCTTACCCGGCAAATATGGAACAGGTATACCTCCACCATCAAGGAACCGCAGGTTCAGGGTATTTTGCAGGGCTTCCGGGTGGTCGGTTCCGGTTCCAAGTTGGGCCGGGAGTATCCTGTAACGGCCTACCGGCTCGGCGGGCGGGTGACGCTGGAAAAGCTGCTGGAGTTTATCCCTGACAGCAACGGGGAGCAGCAGCGGCTCCTGGGCCTCATGCGGAAGGGGCGGCTCTCGCTGGCCGAGGCGAAGGAGAAATACCCGGATTGGTATGAGCGGCGGGTCGTCAAGAAGGAGCGGCGGGGCCGCTGGACGGTCAAGCGGGATCTCTATGACTGGTGGCTGCACCGTATTGCCGATGAAATCCGGGTTGGCCACCGTTTCTACGGTATTATGACGTTGGCGATTTACGCAATGAAGTGTGGGATCAGTGAGGAGGAGCTGCGCCATGACGCCTTCTCCCTGTTGAAACCCTATGACGATATGAGCGTGGAGGATATCAACCGTTTTACGAAGGATGATGTAGTGTGCGCTCTGGAGATGTTCAATGAGGACTATGTGACGTTTCCGAGGGACGATATAGCGAAGATCTCCGGACTGACTATGCCGGTTAATAAGCGGAACTGGCGTAAGCAAGCAGAGCATTTGCGCAGGGCGCGGGCCGTCCAGATGGTTGATTATCCGAATTTTGAGTGGGCTGGTCGCCCGTCGGCTCAAGACCGGGTGTATGAGTGGCGTCAACAGAACCCGGAGGGCCGTAAGGCCGACTGCCACCGGGATACGGGCCTTGACCCGAAAACGATCCGCAAGTGGTGGAATTGCCCACCTCCGGCTGCGTGTCCAGGATGAGGAATAGGGGCGTTTTCCGGCCTCTGGACGGCCCAGGAGGGCCGTTTCCGCTTCTCTGAAGGTAAACAACCACCCCCCTATCTACAGCGGCCAAAAAGCTTTGCAAATCAAGTGGTTTATGCCCCCTAAATGGCTACATACAGTGGGCTAATGTGTAACAAAGATGTAAAGAAAAATGCTTGTATTTTTCTTTACTTTTGCATATACTATGAGTAGGAAAGGAGTGTTGGACATGGCACACACGGTCAATGTTAATTTTAAGTTGGATGAAGATGTAAAAAAAAGAATGGAACGCGCCTGTACCGAGATGGGCCTTTCCATGAGCGCAGCCTTTACGATGTTTGCAAAGAAAGTCGGCAGGGAGTATCGCATCCCGTTTGAGGTTTCGGCTGATCCATTCTATTCGGAAAGTAACCTCCAGCACCTGGAGAGCGTCATGCAGGATGTGAAGGCTGGCAAGGCCCGCTTTGCCGAGCATGACTTGATTGAGGTAGACTGATGAGGCTGTTGTGGGAGGATCGGGCGTGGAGTGAGTATCTGTACTGGCAGACACAGGACAAAAAGACGCTGAAACGGATTAACGCGCTGATAAAGGATATTCAGAGAAGCCCCTATGAGGGAATCGGTAAGCCGGAGCCGCTGCGGGGCAACCTGAGCGGCTGGTGGAGCCGTCGCATTGATGAAACTAATCGTATCGTTTACTATGAGCAGGGAGAGGTCATTTATATTATCTCCTGCCTGGGCCACTATGATGATTGAGAAAGGAAGGGACGATTATGAGCTGGGATAAAGAAAGGATCGCGCAGTTGCAGCTCCCTGACCCAGCAGATGCCGATCCGCATCCCCGCCTGCTCCTGGAGGGATACGGCATACACGCCGGACAGTGGTTTACGGCCCTGTTCCCTGACGGGTGGCACGACATTACCCTGGAAGTGTCTTGGGAGCCGGAAGGCCCTGGCTGCTGGTACATATCCACGCCGGGATTTGAGGGCGTGTGTCCTATCGGCCTATTTGTGAAGGTATGAAAATGGCGAGGCTTTCAGCCTCGCCATTTTTTACTTGCTATAAGTTATATATATGATATAATTGAGATAACTTAAATAAGTTAAATAATTTATATAATTGAAAAAGGAGTAGAGACAGTGAAGGTAATTGCAATCGCAAACCAGAAGGGCGGGGTGGCCAAGACCACCACGACACACAACCTGGGGGCTGCTATGGCGGCTGCCGGGAAAAGGGTGCTGCTCATTGACCTGGACAGCCAGGCCAGCCTGACGATCAGTGTGGGCTTGGAGCCGCTAGAGGTGGAGCGGACGATCGTGGATGTGCTGCGGAAGGATGGGACGCCGCTCATGGAGTGTGTGCAGCAGCTTAGTGACCGGCTGCACATCGTCACGTCGATCATCGACTTGGCGCCCATGGAGATGGAACTGCTCTCCAGAGCCAGCCGGGAGAAGATTTTAGACCGGGCGCTCCGGGAGGCCAGGGGGCAGTATGACTATATTTTGATTGACTGTCCGCCGCAGCTCTCTATCCTGACCATCAATGCCCTGTCCTGCGCCGACGGAGTGGTGATTCCAGTCAAGACGGATTACCTGGCCTACCGGGGGCTGACACAGCTCCAGGACAGCATCCAGGAGATCCAGGAGCTGATTAACCCGGAGCTGAAGGTGCTGGGGGTGATCGCCACGCTGTACGATACAAGGGTGGGCGATGACCATGACATCCTTGATCTGCTTCAGAAGGAGTATAATCTGCTGGGCGTGATTAAACGGCTGGCGGTGGCTAAGAAGGGGATTTATGACGGCTTGGCGGCTGTAGAGCAGGCCCCCAGCAGTGAGCTTGCGAAGGAATACGTGGCCATAGCAAACATGATTATGTCCGGCAGGGAGAAGAGGGAGGAACAGGAGCATGAGTAAGCTGGAGGAGCGGGAGAGCCGCAGGAGATCCGCTACCGTTGGGAAATTCGTGGAGCAGCCGCCCATGGCGGCCACCAGCTCCGGTCGGCGGGGCCGGCCGAAGGAGGATCGGGAGCTGAAGAAGCGGATTAGCCTCTCGGTGCTACCCAGCGTGTACGAGGATATTCAGAAGATCGCCTATGTGCAACGGCGTAGCGTGAGCGAACTGATCGGGGAGCTGTTGGAGGGATACCGTGTGGAACATAAGGCAGAAATTCAGAGGTATGGAGAAATAGAAAAGCACTGTGTCTAAATATCTACAATTACGTTTTCAAGATGTCAGTGCTATTACGAGATGGGCTTGTAGACTATTTATCATAGGACTGATAGATCTCAGTAAAAGATAGGAGTGAGAAACTTTTGCTGATTTTTTTATCAATGCTGGAAAGTGATGAGGAAAGGAGACTATTTACAGATTTATATAATCAATATGGGAATATGATGCTGCACGTGGCGAAGCGTTATTTTCCAAAAGATATGTATGCGGCAGAAGACGTCGTTCAAAATGCGTGGATACGTGTAGTAGATCATTTTCAGAAAATTCAAGCTGTACCGAGTAAGAAAAGAGGGGCGTATCTCGTTGTTATAGTAAGGAATGAGGCTATTACAGCCTTGAGAAAGCAAAAGCCGGAATTACAATTCGATGAAAATTTTGTAGAAGGATATATTGATTTAGAAAATGATAATACAAGGTCAATTATAGATACAATACGCGCAATGCCAGATATATATCGGACAGTATTAGAAATGAGATTTGTAGAAGAACGAAGCACTAAAGAAATTGCGAAGGCGTTGTCATTGAAGGAAACAACAGTAGATGTTCGGATTCACCGAGGCCGGGCGCTGCTTATAAGAAAATTGAGAGAAGAGGGATACATAAAATGACGGAAGGAGAAGAAAATATTATTATTAAAGGGGTTTTATTGGAAGCTATTTCGAGAGACTTTTCGGAAGAACTCTCTAATAATAAAGAGGTTTCGGTATCTCCACGTTTCAAACGACAAATGATGGCAATGATGAATAACCCCAATAAATGGGCAGAGCGGCACAAGAGAGATTATAGGAGGCGATTTGTAAAGGTAGTAGCAACAATCGTCTTGACGTGTTCTTTGCCCTTTGGAGTTTTGACGGTAGCAAGTCCGACGGTCAGAGCCGCTGTAATTGACTGGGTTGTAGAATGGTACGAGAGCAGTATCATTTATAAATTTTTTGGAGAGTCGGATTCTACAAAACTGCCCTTATATGAAGTGATAGATCTCCCATTTGATTATACCAGGATAGGAATACCACAAGAGCTCCCTAATAACACGGAAATTATTTATGAAAATTCGGATGGAGAGATATTGAGATTTGAGTATATGCGGGTAGAGGAAGGTTCTGCAATTATAATAGATGCAGAAAATATGGAGGTCACAGAAATTGGCGTCAACGGATGCCCTGGACATCTATACATTTCTGTAGATCCAGAGCAAAGCAACTGTATAACATGGTATGATAATGGAGCAAAGATGCAATTTATAATTGATGGATTTCTTGAAGGCAATGAACTTCAAAAGATGGCAGCTTCCGTTTTACAGGTTGATTGAAAAAATTTGGCGAATCGTGTAAGAAAAGCATCCCCTCTCTGCGTTAGTAGGGTATAAGTGCGAAAGTGTACTTTACTCAAAGCAGAGAGGGGGTGTTTTTATGAAGAAGAGAATTATACCGCTATTCTTTCTGGTGCTGTTGCTGGCGACTGTCATGATTCCGACCTCTGCTGCAATTAGTACGAAAGCGATCTCTGGGAAACCCACTCTAAAGATTGAAGGGACAACAGCATACTGCGTAGGAAAGTACAATAGCGGAAACCGCAACGATGCAATTTCGATTACAGTTACATTGATGCAAGGAAGTAAGGAAATCGCTTCGTGGAGCGCATCAGGGAAAGGCTCTGTTACAATTTCAAAAACCTGTAAGGTTGAAACAAAGAAAACCTATAAATTGGTTTTGTCTGCAACTGTCAATGGAGTAGCTAAACCTGATGTATCTGTTACAGCGACTGCAAAATGAGAGAAACTGGCTCTGCACGTGTGCAGAGCCAAAGGGAGGCCTCCCTTTGGCCTAATGTTTATAGAAGCGGGGTTCCTAAGAGTGTTAGAAGCGGGCGGAATTAACCAAATGAGAGGATTCACCCGGTGCTAAACTATAATGAAAACAGGAGGATTACTACTATGGGATATTACAAGATCAAGTCACACGCGGGAACGGGAAAGCTATTGAATATCGCAGCCTCTGGGCCGATTTCTGGACGTAAAAATACAAATATTTGGGATGAATCCTGCCCGATTGACCAGACTTGGTCGATTGCGTCTCTTGGGAACAATCAGCAAGTTAAGATTATCAATAATCTTTCTTATATGCTGAATGCCAATACCTCTACATGGAATTGTGATGTCTATACCAGCAATAGTGACACCTATGTTAATTTTGAAAAGGTAAGCACGGGAGTATATTATATCCGACTGAAATCCCACCCAGAAAGATACCTAACGGCAGGAGGCACAAAGTCCGGAAGTGATGTTTCCTGGGAGAAACTGTCGACAACGACGGCCGGAAAGAAAGCGCAGCAGTGGAAAGTAACGGCTACATCGTTGCCAACGGTTTATACCAGAGTTACTTCTGGGGCGGATTCTTTGGGAGATGATCAGATGGAAACAAATGCGGAGTACATCTATAATTATCTCAAGAAGAAAGGATTCACCAAGAATGCTATCTGTGGGATTCTTGGAAATATGAACAGTGAGAGTACGATTAACCCTGCTGTATGGCAATCGCTGAATGATATGTATTTGGGATATGGATTGGTTCAGTGGGATGATGGAAAATTGTTTATCGACTGGGCCAAAAAAGAAGGAGTTATCAGTGCGGCAACGGCTGAAGCTGTTAATAGCCTGGCTTACAGTAACCCAAAGAAGTTAATGGATGCAGAATTGGATTATTTGATTGTCAGTATGAATACGGTTGGAAACTGGTTTAAGCCAGATAATAATCAATCTAAGTACGGAACGAGCGAGACTCTTACGGCGAGCCAGTTTAAGGTATCTAATAAAAGCGCAGATATCTTAGCGCGTATTTTCTGTGGACACTATGAGCGGCCCGGAGTTCCGAAAATAAGCGAGCGTGTTGCAAACGCAAAGAAGTGGTATAACTTCTTGTAAAAAATATTCCCCCAATGTAAGGCTGTATCATATACAGACCGCATTGGGGGAATATTTCTTCTGAGAATTATTGTTGAGTTAGAAGAGAGAGATTATCGTCTGTAAAATTGTACCATGTAACATTTTCCTTAAAGCCTTGCTGACTAACTGCAGTTTCAAAGGCTGCTTGTGTTGCAGGGAGCTTATCAACAAAGAATAGAGAAGACTCGCAATATGATATTTTTTCGATTTCATAGCCGCTGGAGGATAAGATAAGTGATCCAATTCCCCAATCTGAAGCTCCGCTGGAAAATATGAATGTACCATCAACTTTTAGATCTGACATAGATCGGCTGACAAGGGTATAGCTGTAAATAGTTCCGCTTTCATCATGTAGTATTATAAAACCGGCTTGATTATTTTCAGCAAGTGAAAATTGCAGGACAACATCTTTAATCCCATTTTGGGTTAAGTCTACTATTGCAAACTGCTGAATTGAAAAAGGGAGATTATCTGAAGTGATAGTTTCCTTCAATTGATGGATATCCAAATAATCACCTGATTCTACATTATAAAATTGTTGATTTCCTTGAAGAACCTTTAGATAGAGTAAATACGGAGAAGTCGTGGAATTTACTGTATGAAAAGTCTTTAAGGATAATGCTGCTATGCCAGATACACATATCGCTAAACAGAGAATTATAATTGGCAAGTTAGGTTTCTTCAATATTATGACCTCCTAAAGAATATTAAGTAGTTACGATTATATGACGAGGAAAAAGAGCTATATCTTACATGGGAGCAGGAAAAAGAGCCTGGATGCAACAGTGGCGTATAACGGTTTACCCGTTTATATAATGAACGGGTAAACCGTTATACGGTTATTTTCCTGCGTATGCTGTTGACTTCCTCATTTATTTATGGTAGTATGAGGATGGGTTAGAAGAGTATTTTTGTGGGGCTGCGGTCGGCGTCAGTAGAATGCTGCAGCAGGATTTGATGCTCGTCTGGGCGAGGGTAAATAGTAATTAGGCCCAGAGCGTCTTGGCCGGGAGCTGCCGGTCAGGGGTTTAGCAGTTTGCTAATACAGAAGCCATATCAGGGTTGATACTCCTGTATGGTGTGCGGGCTTGCCGAAGTAACCTTTGTGAACTGGAAAGCGCACCATGGACCCCAGAGTAAGTAATCTTTGTGAAAGCCTGGGTAAGCAAAATGTATCGTGTCCCTCCCCACCTTTTGATAGTAGCCAGGATACTGTAGATCTCCTGGAGAGTTGCACCCTCTACAAAAGTGCCGACAGATCTCGAACTGCCGTAGATCTCAATAAATCGGGGCTGCACACATAAGCAGTTCAAAAAAGTGTCGGGAGCAATCCCAAAACCGTCACACATAAGACGCTAAAAAGTGTATTTGCCGATTGCCGAGTCTCCGAGGGGAGCTGACATGAGGCGGCCTTAGCTTTAACTGATATAAACAGCATAATTTATTTAACTTATTTACGGTATATAATGTAAATAAGCTATTGAAACGAAAAGATAAATCTATATTACTATAAAAATAGAAAAATAGATTTATAGAAAAGTGGATATATAGAAAAATTGCGGCCAAAGGAGGGAGAAGTTTCCGTGGGACGGCGAAATAAGGCATACTCCAAGGATCTTCACCAGCAAGCCTATGACCGCTTGACTGGGATGCAGGCGTTTGGCGAGAGCAAGAAGGAAGCCGTGGCCAACGGAACAGAGAAGGAGAAAATTTTCTCCTTCAACACCTACAAGTCATATTGGAAGCATACAAAGTATTTCATCAAGTACATCAAGGAAAATCACCCGGAATGCACCACTTTGAAGAGCGCAAAAAAATATGTGAATGAGTGGCTGCAGACCAGAGTGGACCAGGGCCTTTCTGCATGGACGGTCCAGCTGGAGGCCAAGGCCATGGGAAAGCTGTACGGCATTTCTCCGGATGATGAAAACTACTTCAAGCCCCCAAAACGGAACCGGGAGGACATCAAACGGAGCCGCGGAGACCGGGTAAGAGACAAGCATTTCTCAAAGACCAATAATGACGAGCTGATCAAGTTCTGCAAGGGGACGGGCCTGCGCCGGGCGGAACTGGGAGAGCTGCGAGGGAAAGACCTGGTTACCAGGGAGGAGATCGAGGCGGAGATTTCCCAGATAGAAAGCCGGCCGGCAGAGGAACTGACGCCAGCTGATACAAAGCGGCTTGAAATGCTCCAGGACACCCGGTTGTTTGAGGGGGACTACTTTACCCATGTCCGCAACGGAAAGGGCGGACGGGAGCGTATGAGCCCCATTATTGGGCCGAATACGGAGCAGATCGTAGAACGGATCAAAAGCACACCGGCAGAGGAAAAGGTGTGGCAGCATATCCATCAGAGTGCCGATATACATGGGTACCGGGCGGAGTACGCCACAATCATTTATAAGGCGAAAGCCAGGGCCATTGAGGAGATTCCTTATGACCGGGTGAACAAAGGAAGTGGGCGGAAATATCAGAGCGATGTCTATATCTGCCGGAAGGATGAGGCTGGGCGGAAGCTGGACAAGGTGGCCATGCTGGTGTGCAGCAAGGCCCTGGGCCATAACCGGATCAGCGTCGTGGCCGACAACTACATCCGGGGCCTGTAAGGAGGGGTGGGCCGTGAGCGAGTTTGTAAAAAAGACGATGATAGGATATAAAGAGCTGGACGGTGGCCACTCTGACCCGGAGTGTACCCATGTGATCCTGACCCTGAAGGAGTACGATGGCCTTTTGCGGGAGATCTCCCAGGCGGAGCAGAAGGCCAGGGACGAAAAGAGAAAGGCCGAGGAAGAAAAAAGGGCTTCTCAGAATAGGGAGCAGCAGACGGTTCAAAAAGCAAACCAGGTGATAGAAAAATGGATGAAGGCGCTGGAAAAAGAGAAGGCCGAAAGCGCCTATCAGAAGGGGTTGAATGAAAACCTGCTGCGTATTGCCAGGGAAAGGGCCAATGCGGATCGAAAGCTGAAGCCCAAGAAGGAGCACTCCGGCTATGTGGTGGTGGTATCGTCAGAAAAGATCTATCGGTATAAACATGGCCGCAGACTGGAATCAGTGAAACTATGGGAAACCGTGATTCAAAGCCCATATTCGATAGAGTTTCCAGCAAAGCAGGCAAAGAAGCTGATACTGCAAGAGTTTTTCCCAGAAATCGGGGAATGGGAAGCTGCCAGGTTAGGGATAGAACGATGGGTTGCCGGTGACTATGAGGATTTCCTGATTGCTGCGGATAAAAATGAGGAATTTATGAAGCAGAATGTGGCTCTGATGGGACACCGGAGTTTCAGGGCCAACTATCGGGCAGGGTACTGGGAAGTGGTGTTAGTTCATACAAGGCCCTTAGGGGTTGTCCCAAAGGATATGCGAGTGAGCTGAAGGAGGTAGAGATGATGAAACTGGGACTGTGCGCGGAGGATGCGGTAACACATAATCTGGCCGTGGTATGGACTGGCCTGGACGCCGGGGAGCTGAAGGAAGGGGAGCAGCTGGAGATCCAGGTGGCTGGTCACTGGATTGAGGTCGTGCTGGAGCGAGATCCTGACGGTGGATGGAGCTGGCGGGACCTGGAGAGCGGATGGGTGCTGCGGCGTACCAATGCGGCCCCTATCGGAGTAAGGAAAGATAATGTCTGAAATTAGCCTGTCCAGGGACCTTGAAAGAATGCCCAGGACAGGCTATAATGACAATTAAAAATAGGGAAAAACTCTATTGATAATATATGCCGAGTAAGGAGGCTATGTGAGTGTAAATTTAACCTGTCGAGAGATGGGGAAAAACTCTATTGATAATATATGCCTCATAGAAGGCCCTTTTGGGGCCTGGAAATGGTCTTGTTTTTTCTCTCGGACAGGGAGAAAGTCGGAGGGGGAATAGGGGGTGGGCGGAGGCTGTGGAAATGTGGTAAACCCGTAGGGTTTTCCATCATTTCCACAGCCGGAGCCAGGGGGGAAAGGGGGAGGTGACTTTCTCTTTAAGGCCCCGGAGGGGCCGCTCTTTGGCTCCTCCTTTCCCCCCTCCCGCCCGCAGGTCTTCTCCGTTGCAGCGGATTTTCTTTTTGTTACTTTTTCTTTTGGAGGTGCTTGCTTTGTTTATTAGGAGACGGAAAGGAAAACCAGAAGAAAGTAAGACTGTCCGGCAATGGGCGCTTTTGGGGAGGATACCCATAGATCCGTTACAGCCGTGTTACATATGGGAGACACAGACCGATGGACCGGTAACGGTTTATTATCATGAAAATAATATCCGAGAAATGACAGAAGAAGAAAAGGCAGATTTTTTAGCGGATCAGAAGGGCTATGGTCAGAGGTATTTGCAGCTGATAATTCAGGAGAAAAGGCGGTTGAAGAGAGAGCGTGGTGGTACAGAGTGAGGGATGAACAGGATAATATGGAGCAGCTGCGGGCGTTGTATCAAGAAAAAAATGAGCATTTGGAGAAATTTCTGGAGCCGGTCACGCCCTTTGAGTTCTATCGGGAGATCTTCCCGGTAGGTAGTTTTGAGAGAAAGGGTCATTTTGAGGATGCAAAAGGAAACGGGATTGCGGTGACGGTGCCGAAGGCCGCAGGGATTGCCCTGGAGATCCAGGAGGAAGGTAAGGCCAAACGCTACACCATCACCGATGAGCTGTCGGAGCTGTCGGAAGTCTACGATACGGACTTCACTATTATGTCCCCCCTGTCTTATTTTGGCCGGCGGCGATGCGGTAAGAATGCCAGGTATCTCTATGCCCTGGTCTTTGACCTGGATGGAGTGGGGATGCCCCAGCTCCGGGACACGCTGCACCAGATGAACAAGGATATTCTTCCCCAGGCAACCTTTGTCGTAAACAGTGGGACGGGGCTTCACCTGTATTATGTCCTGGAGGAGCCGATTCCTATGTACCCGCACAATCAGAAGTGCTTGAAGGAGTTGAAATATTCTCTCACCCGGCAGATCTGGAATAGGTACACCTCCACCATCAAGGAGCCGCAGATGCAGGGCATATTGCAGGGATTCCGGGTGGTTGGCTCTGGCTCCAAACTTGGTCGGGAATATCCTGTAACGGCCTACCGGCTCGGCGGGAAGGTGACGCTGGAAAAACTGCTGGAGTTTATCCCGGATAGCAACGGGGAGCAGCAAAAGCTCCTGGGACTCATGCGGAAAAGTCGGCTCTCGCTGGCCGAGGCGAAGGAGAAGTACCCGGATTGGTATGAGCGGCGGATTGTCAAGAAAGAGCGGCGGGGCCGCTGGACGGTCAAGCGTGACCTTTATGACTGGTGGTTGCGCCGGATCGGGGATGAGATCCGGGTGGGCCATCGGTTCTATGGCATTATGACACTGGCGATTTATGCAAAGAAGTGTGGGATAGATGAAGATGAGCTGCGGGAGGATGCCTTTTCTCTGCTGAAACCCTATGATGATATGAGTGTGGAGGATATTAACCGTTTTACAAAAGACGATGTGGTATGTGCCCTGGAGATGTTCAATGAGAACTATGTGACATTTCCCAGGGACGACATTGCGAAGCTCTCTGGCCTGTCTATGCCCATCAATAAGCGGAATTGGCGTAAGCAAAGAGAGCATTTGCAGTTTGCACGTGGTGTGCGAGAGGTTAAGGAAAAGCTGGGTGACGTCGTTTCTGGTGGTGGTCGGCCATCAGCACGTTTACAAGTTGCAGAGTGGCGCCAGCAGCACCCGGAGGGCCGCAAGGCCGACTGCCACCGGGACACGGGACTTGATCCCAAAACGATACGCAAGTGGTGGGAGTCTCTCTAAAGCTGTGTGACCTTCTTTTTCTTAGGCGGTGAGTAATTTATAAATGGCTACACATTAAGAAATTAACAACACTCACTTGCAACGCAAATGTATATTGAGTATAATAGTAGTAGAAAATAGTAGTTACGAGAGGAGCGATATTATGGCGAGCAAGGAGAATACGACACTTCGGATTGAGCCGGATCTGAAGAGACAGGCGGCAGCTCTTTTTAAGGCTCTCGGAATGGATTTAAGTACGGCAACGGGCATTTTTTATAGGCAGGCACTTCGGTATCATGGCTTGCCGTTTGATGTCCGACTGGATGAGCCGAATGAGGTTACCTATGCTGCGATGGCTGCGGCAGAAAAAGACGAGGATATGTATGGCCCGTTTGATAGCGTGGCAGATCTGATGGAGGCCCTGAATGCTTAAACCAGAATTTTCGGGGCAGTTCAAGAAAGATTACAAGTTGGCGGTCAAAAGGGGGTGTGATCCTAAAAAGCTGGAAGAGGTAATTTCCCTTTTATGCAGTGAAACGCCGCTGCCAGAGAAGTATCGGGATCACGCCCTTACCAATTCGAGGAACTATAAAGACATGAGGGAGTGTCATATACAGCCCGACTGGTTGCTGGTCTATAAGGTCGTTCAAGGTATGCTTATTTTGAAGCTAATTCGTACAGGTTCACATAGCGATTTATTTTAGGAGAGTGTTAGATGGGCGGGCTGGTCGAAGTAACACTGGAGATTGATGCAGAGCTGAAAATGCAGGCAGAAAAAATTTGTGCTATGGTGGCAGTAGGTTACCATTGACGCGCTGCAGGGGCAGCTTGAAGTAAATTAAATTGATTTTGCAATGGTATAGTGGTATAATATTAACAAAGATATGTGCGATTTTTTCCGCGGCTAACAGCATTTTGCCAGACCAGAACATCATAACTGTTTTGTTGTAAAATAAAGAGGTGATTATTATGGCAAAAAAAAAGAAACGCATGGCTGCTGTCATCGTGATAAGTCTGTTTGCTGTAATGAGTTTATGCGGTATGGCAGTTGCCGGACAGCAAGCTATGGATCGTTCAGATTTCCATGGTAGCGAAGATAATGTACTTGATCAAGCTGCGATTATTGATGAAGAAAATAGTATGCTTGTAGGGAAAGAGGTGGAAGACACTACCCCGCTTACAGCAACGAAAGGTATGAAAGGAACACCAGGCATAGTAGAAGATACGAAATCAAATGAGATAGTGAAGTCATTTGCCGATGAAGTAGTAGAACCAATCAACATAATAAATTTTGAAACCACCGACAGTGTAACACCAGAGGTGATTGTACCGAATGGGAGTGCTGCAATTTTTAGCCAGGCTGGTGGTACGGGATGGGTTTGTAATGATGGGGACGAGTTAATATACCAATTTGAAAAATTCCCGTCTGAGGTTGGAGCGCAAACTTTGGTGATAGGGTATATACTGGATGGCGTTATGTATCCAGGAGAAAAGTATTTAGTTGAGGACGGAGAATATAGACATAAAATTGACAAATCAGGTGAGTATTTTGTTTATGTAATAAACGCCTCGTCTGATCCCTTGTCGTTAAAAAGTGGCAATATATGTAATTGAAAAGTAAGGAGGAAAAATTATGCGCTATTTTAAGAGACTGGTTGCAATGATGATGGTAATGGTAATGGCGTTGTCGTGCACTGCCACTGCATTTGCGACGGAGGCAGATGAGGTCGAAGGTACGGCTCATGAGCTGTACTATACCACATATAACGAAAAGGGTGAGATTGTAGAAGAGGGTATTATTCCTCTGAACGAAAATGGTAAATATACATGGACAGACTCCTTAACCTTGGGGAATGGGTGGTATACCTGTTTTCGTCAGCCGGGTCCCAAGGCTTTTTATGCTACCGATGACACTAAATTGACATTTTCGTATAAACTTGATAGAAGCGCAAAAATTCAATATTATTTCTATCAAGATACTGTGGCGGAGACAATATACCCTACGACATGGAAATCTGGAACTAAAACATCAAGTGGAACCTCTATTTCGTACACAACGAATAAGGATGCCTATTATTTTGTCGGAGTGACCAATGTTTCGTCCGATGATATTACCATCTCGAATGTGTCATTTGTGTTCTAAAGGTTAAAACGAATTAACACGGTACTATAAGGGATTGAACGAACATTCCGGCTCTCGCTGGAGCGCGCAAAAGCACTTTCATACTGACGCCTAAACGGGGCGGCGGTGTGAAAGTGCTTTTTTACTTTCTCACCGAGAAAGTAAAAAAGTGGTGGGATTAGCAATAAGCTGAACTTGCTTTAGTTGGCTTAATATGGTACAATATATAGTACAAGATATGGTGCATAATATGGAATGGAGGTGTGTACTATGATCGCAATTAACTTTTCGACTGCTCGTGGTCGGCTGAAGGATTTCTGCGATAGAGTGACCGACAAAGGAGAAACGGTAATTGTAACCAGGAAAGCCGAAAAAAATGTGGTGATCATCAGCGAAGAACGTTTTAATGAGTTGGAGAAGGCAGAGCGGAATGCTGCCTATCTGGGAAAGCTGGAAAGAGGTCTGGAGCAGGTGCGCGCCGGCTTTGGGATTGTGAAAACGATGGAGGAGCTGGAGGCGATGGCGGGCGATGGCACATAACATTACCTTCTCGCCTGACGCCTGGGCGGATTACCTGTACTGGCAGTCAGAGGATAAGAAAACGCTGAAGCGGATCAATAAGCTGCTCCAGGAGCTGCAGCGTGATGGAGCTGTGCAGGGGATAGGAAAAGCGGAGCTGCTGCGGAAAATCAAGGGTATGAGCAAGCGCATTGATGATACGAACCGGCTCGTCTATACCGTTGAAAATGACAGTATTATCGTTTTGTCATGCCGTGGGCATTATGAGGACTGATTGGAGGGAAAGCCGTGTCTCGAAAAGTCTTGCAGATCGGCTATGAGCCGGAGCGTGATCGCCTGACTTGGGATGGTTGGGACATTCACTGTGGTCAGGGTATGGAGGTGCTGCTCCCGGATCGGCTCGATGGCGGCACATGGCGGGCCGTCTCCTTTGAGTACAATGACGAGGGATGGTATATGCCGGGGTATCCTGGTGTGTCGCCGGTTGGCCTGTGGGCGCGTGAAAGAGCGGAGGGCTGATATGAATTGCCGCTATACTGATGAAGAGCTGAAGGAAGATGTGGAGCGTACCATTGGGATTAGAGCGAAGGATATTGAGAAAATCCAGTTCTGCGGCCTGTGGCATATTCGATTCCGGGCTTTTGGTACTGACTTTTATTATTATCGGGCCGATTCCGATGACACGGTGCACTTGGTTGAGTCGCCATGGAATTGGCAATAGATTTTGTTCCAAAAAGATACGATGCACTCAATAAGTGCGGAAATGTTAAGGGAAATTGGTTTTCAAATAATGGAGGTTCCCCTATAATGAAACTCAACGAAAAGCTTCATTCTTATAGAAAAAAGTCCGGCTTGTCACAGCAAGAGCTGGCGGAACAGTTGGATGTATCGCGTCAATCTGTTTCAAAGTGGGAAACAGGAATTACGGTACCATCCGTCGAAAAGCTTATTTTATTGAGTAAATTATATAATGTGCCACTTACTATTTTGACGGATGATGATGTTGAGTTAAAGGAAAATACAGACCTCCAACCTGTTACAAATACAAAAAAAAATCCCTCAATTTTGTTGCGAATGGGACTTGTCGTCGTCGTTGCTATCGTTGTTATATCAGGAAGTCTTATTCTTAGGCACATAGGTGTATC
>CABIYX010000042.1 GCA_902363045.1 Clostridiales bacterium | reverse complement strand
CCCATCTTTTCACCTCTATTCCTATTTTAACAGATATGAAAAAAGTAGACACTCACCCGCTTTGTGAGTGTCTACTTTTAGCTTACCAGATGCACAGGGAGGGCGCAGCGTGCCCTCCCTGGTCTCGTTCTGTAAAAGCGAAAAAGACAGCCCGGTCAGATTCCGCTGTCCTCTGTCTGCCAGCCCTTGCACACGTCGATCCAGCCCTCACAGTGGGAATACTCCGTCAGCTCGTCACAGGTGAGCTCGATGGCGGAGTTGGAGCTGCCCGCCGCGGGGAACACGGTGGCGAAGCGCCTCAGGGACACGTCCAGATAGGTCCGCACCCCCTCCGGATTGGCGAAGGGGCACACGCCGCCCACCGCGTGGCCGGTCATCTCCCGGGCCTGCTCCTGGGTAAGCATCTTGGCCTTGGTGTGAAAAAAGCCCTTATATTTGCTGTTTTCGATCTTGGCGTCCCCGGCGGCCACGATGAGCACACAGCCGCCGTCCACCAGGAAGGACAGCGTCTTGGCGATGCGGGCGGGGATGACCCCCACCGCCTGGGCGGCCAGCTCCACGGTGGCGCTGGAGACAGGAAACTCCAAAATGTCCCCCTCCCGGCCCAGAGGACGGAAGTAGTCCCGCACGCTCTCAATGGACATTTCTCAGCCCTCCAGCTTTTTGGCGGTCTTGGACAGGAACCGCTCATCCGTGATGATGAAGCGCTCATGGGTGCCCTGGCCGATCAGGCCCTTCTCGTCGTAGGCGGCAACCTTCAGTTCAATGCGCTTGCCGTCCACCAGGGTGATCTCGCTCTCGGCCCACACCTTGATGCCGACAGGGGAGGCGGAGTCGTGGCTCACGCTCAGCTTTGTGCCCACGGTGCTCTGGCCGGGTTCCAGATGGGGGGCGATGGACTTCCAGGAGGCCTCCTCCATCAGGGCGCACATAAACGGGGTGCCAAAGACGGGCAGAGCGCCGGAGCAGGCAGCCTGGGCGGTGTTCGCCTGGCTCACCACAGTCTCGGCGCGGCCCTTCATTCCAACTTCAATGGACATATCGGTCATTTCTCCTTTGTTGATTCCATTTGTCCGGTCAGGACAAGCTATTTTACTCCTCTTTTCAAAAAAAAGCTAGTCTCCCGCCCGAATTTCATACAGGGAGTTGAGGACCGCCCAGTTCTGGGGGAAGGGACGCATCAGATTCCAATAGCCCACGCCGTACAGTTCCAGCTCCGCGGCCAGGGCCAGCTTGGCGCGGATGCTTCTGGCATCCTCAAACCAGACCTCATGCTCCCGCCCCTGTCCGTCCACATAGCGGAACCACGGGGCTTGCGCCCAGGGATCGAAGCGAATGGCGGCGTAGTGCCGGGCGGCCAGGGCGACGGCCTCTGGGTTGGACAGGGAGCGTGCCTGGAGCCCTTGGGGCGCGGAGAGGAGCCAGTCATAGCCATAGTTGGGAATGCCCAGCCAGAGCTTCTCCGCCGGGATCTCCGTGAGGGCGTACTCCGCTACCCGCCGCACCTGATCCAGAGGCGCCACCGCCATGGGCGGGCCGAAGGCATAGCCCCACTCATAGGTCATCAGAAGGACGCCATTCGCCGCCTCCCCCAGGCCGCGGTAATCGTGGCCCTGGTACAGCTCCCCCTGCTGGCTGGCAGAGGTTTTGGGCGCCAGGGCGGCCAGCAGGGGATACCCCAGAGGCTCCAGCCGCTCCCGCAGGAGGAAGAGGAAGCGGACATAGTTTTGGGCGTCCTCGGGGAAGACAGACTCCAGATCCACATCGATCCCCCGGTATCCCTTGCGGCGCAGGATCTCCATCAAATTGTCCGCCAGACGCGTCCGGGCCTCCGGACTGGACAGAAGGGCGTGGGCCAGCTCACCGGAGAAGCTGTCTGTCTCCGTCAGATTGGCCAGGTGGAGCAGAGGACGGACCCCCATGACCTGAGCCGCCGCCACAATGGCGTCATCCGCCAGGGGGATCAGATCTCCGCGGACGGTGGGCCGGTAGGTGAAGGGGGCAAGGCTGCTGAGGAAGGGGAGCGTCCGCTGGAGCAGGGCGGGGGCGATGTTGGGATAGGCGTATCCGGTGACGGAGAGCGTCCCCTGCTGTTCCTGCTGATAGGAGAGGACCAGCTCCTGTCCGGGATAGATCCGGTCGCCCCCTTCCAGGCCGGGGTTATTGCGCAGAAGCTGCCGAAGCGGGATCCCGGCGTTCCGGGCAATGGAAAATAAGGTGTCACCGGACCGGACGGTACAGGTGGAGCGGGGATACTGGATCACCAGCGTCTGCCCCACGACCAACTGGGAAGGATCCGGAAGCTGATTGTCCTGGATGAGCCGGGACATAGAGACGCCGTACTGATAGGCCAGCTCATACAGGGTGTCTCCCGGCTGAACCACATGGATGTCCATAAAAATCTCCTTTCCGGCGGAGTCAGGTCAATGTGATAAAATCCTGTCTGGCGTAGCCCACTGTTCCGTAGTAGTCCACCAGATACCAGTCTCCGGTGCTGTTCAGAACGGTCAGCGGCGCGCCGTCAGGGGCCTGGACCAGGATGGGGGCGCCCAGCTCCGGCCTGGCCCGGATGTTCAGCACGCCCCAGTCCACATCCACCTGCCCGGGGCGGCTTGGCTGCGGCAGCAGAAACGGGATGTCAAAGTAGTCGGTGAGAGACATGACCAGATTTTTCGCCACCGCGTCCAGACTGCTTTTGATCCACGCCGCGTCCTCCGGATTGTCGTGGTAGCCCAGCTCCAGAAATGCGGACGGGGCCCGGACCCGGCGCACCTCGCCTATGGTGGTGGTGGGCTGTGCCTGGACCAGCTCCGGAAGGGGATAGATCTCCTTCAGATTATTGGCGATGATGGTGGCCGCCCGCTCGCCCTCCTGACTGCCCGGATAGTAGAACACCAGGATCCCCCGCGCCTGGCCGTACCGCCCCTCCGGTGCGGCGTTGGAGTGCAGAGCCAGGTGGAGGTCATAGTTTCCCCTGTTGGAGGCGGCGATGGAGGAAGCGGCTGTCATGTCTGGTGTGTTTCGGGTGTACCGGATGCCGGAAGCGTCCAGGTAGGGGATCATCTTGTCTGCCAGCAGGTTCATATACTGCTCCTCGGTCCCGCCGTTGACATATTCGTTTTTCTCCTGAGTGGAAGGAGATAGATAGATGATTGGCATAAGTTACAATACCTCCCGTTTGTTTGTATCCTATGCCGGGGAGCGGGCTTCGGTGCCCCGGATGCCGGCACCTTGCGTACCCTTTGTAAAAAATAGGCTCAGGGGCTTGACAAAATGAGATGACAGTTGTAACCTAAATACACAGGTTACAGCTGTCACTCATTCAGGCCGAGGGACACTGAGTATAGGGGAATTTTCAGGAGGGATCAGACATGAAGGAACTAGCGGCAAGGATCTCCGGCGCGGAGCTGGATGTACTGGAGGTGCTGTGGCAGGCGGAGGGACCCATGCCCATCGCGGATGTACGGGGGGCGCTGGAGCAGTCCCACAGCTGGGATGGCTCCACAGTCAAGACGCTCCTGCGCCGCCTGTGTGAAAAGAAGGCGGTGGAGGCGGAGAAACGGGAGGTGTTTTATTACCGGCCCCTGCTCTCCCGTCGGGAGTACCAGATCTGGTCCACCCGCTCCCTGATCGATAAGGTGTACCTGGGCAGCGCCCGGAGCCTGGTGGCCGCCCTGGTGGAGCGGTCCCAACTGAGCCGGGAGGATCTGGCGGAGCTGTGCACCGTCCTCTATCCGGAGGAGGAACAGGACCATGGTTGACGGTCTGCTCCGCCTGCTCTTCCTGTCTCTCTCCGGGGCGGGAGCTGAGTCCGGAGCAGTGGGAGGGGTCCTGACCCACGAGCTGGTCCGCTGGAGGCGAGCAGGTCCGGACCGGCGACCCCATCGGGCGGGTGGGCAGCACCGGCCAGAGCACCGGCCCCCATCTCCACTTCGAGGTGGCGCTGGACGGCGCGGCACAGGACCCGCTGAGCTATCTGGAGCAAACCGTGACCGACATCCGCTGAGGATAAAAAGACGCCTGCTGGGCGGCTGTGTGGGCCGTTCAGCAGGCGCTGTTCTGTTTTAAGGGGGAGAAGGCGTTTCCAGCAGGAAGGCCTGATAGGGCCGGTCCAGATGATAGCCCAGCTTTTCCGCCAGGGCCACAGAGCGCAGGTCATGGGCATCCCAGCTGGGGTACAGGCCCCGGTCCAGGCAGTCCAGAATGAGCCGCGCCCCACAGGCCAGGGCCAGACCCAGGCGGCGGACGTCCGGCCTGGTGTCGATCTCGATCTCGATGCCGCCGTCATAGACGGTATAGGACGAGGCTCCGGCCACAGGGATGCCGTCCCGCAGGGCCAGCACGCCCAGCCCCCGGCGGGCAAAATCCGCTCCGTCCTGAAAATTACCGCACAGATCCCTGGACCATGGCTGGGACATCAGGAGTGGGACATGGTCGGCGCGGATGGGGGAGAGGCCGACCCCCGCCGGCAGGGCGGCGGCGCAGTCTGTCAGCCAGCCCCGGTCAAAGACATCCGGCTCCTTGCGGATGGCGTAGCGGAGGAAGGGGGCGGCCCGCGTCCCCCAGACGGACCGGATCACCGGCTCCCAGTCCGATGTCCGGGGGATCAGAATGGGGCGGTCCGCCTGGGAGGCCAAGGTCCGGGAGGGAAGGCCCGCCAGAAAACAGAAATCCCCCACGGCGCACAGGGCGCTCACCGGCGGGGGCCCGCCCTCGGTCATGACCTGCCCCATGTGCCCCTGAAGGCAGGTCCAGACAATGGTCTCCTCCCAGCCGTCAAACAGGCTGATCTTTCTATGGTCCACAGTTCTTCCCTCCAAAGATAAAAGCAGGGGCAGAGGAGAGCCTCTGCCCCTGATGCTGTTCTAAATGACTTCACCCCGCCAGGTGCATGACCTGGAGCAGGAATACCCAGCTGAGCCCGTAGTAGGACACCACCGCCACCAGGTCGTTCACCGTGGTGATCAGGGGCCCGGAGGCCACTGCGGGATCCACATGGATCTTTTTGAAAAAGAGGGGGATCAGGGTGCCCACCGCGCTGGAGATCACCATGGCCAGCAGCAGAGAGACGCCGATGCAGCCGGAGATGGCAAAGGAGGCCCACAGGCCCTTGCCCTTGACCGCCCAGATGAACAGACCGATGGCCCCGAAGGAGGCCGCCCCGAGGAGAAGGCCGTTGGCAAAACCGATCCGCATCTCCTTCACAACAAGACCGAACTTCTGCCGGGCGGTCAGATTTTCGTCCATCAGCACCCGGATGGTCACGGCCAGGGACTGGGTGCCCACGTTGCCCGCCATGTCCAGGATCAGGGACTGGAAGCTCATGATCAGCGGGAGCTGGGACACCACCTGTTCAAAGACGCCCACTACGGAGGACACCACCAGCCCCAGAGCCAGCAGGACGAACAGCCAGGGGAGGCGCTTTTTCATGCTCTGCCCCAGAGGCTCTGCCAGGTCCTCCTCCGCGGTCAGACCGGCCAGCATGGCGTAGTCCTCGCCCATCTCGTCATCCACGACCTGAATGATGCTCTGGGCGGTGATCACGCCCAGCAGGCGGTTCTGGTTGTCCAGAACAGGGACCAGATCCTCAGAGTAGTCCTTCAGCCGCTCGATGCAGTCATCAATGGACTCATGGCCATAGACGTATGGGTAGGAGGTCATGATCAGCGAGGAAAATTCCGTGTCTGGCCGGGCAATGATCAGTTCCTTCAGATCGATGGCCCCGCAGAACACGCCGCTCTGATCGGAGACGAAGAGGGTGGAGATGTTGTCGTTCTCAGACGCCTGCTGGATCAGGGCGCTCATGGCCTGCTTCACCGTGAGGCCCGTCTGAATGGAAATATAGTTTGTGGTCATTTTGCTGCCGATCTCATCCTCGTCAAAGGACGCCATCAGCGCAAGCTCTTTTTGGGAGGTCTCATCCATACATTCGATGAGATTGCTTTTCTGATCCCGGTCCAGCCGGGAGAGGATCTCCAGGGCGGAGTCGGACTCCATGCGCTCCACCACCTGGGCCGCCTTGCGCAGGTCCATCTCGGTCAGGTAAGCGCCGGCCTCCGCGCCCTCCACACGCTCCAGGATGTTGGAGAGCATATCCGGCTCCAAAATACGGTACAGCTTTTTCCGCTCGGCAGAGGTCAGGGCCGGAAGGACCTCCGCAATGTCTTTTTCATGGTAGTCCTCCAGACGCTCCCGCATCACGCTGGGAGAGATGGGGCTGCGGATGATGGCGATGATCTCGCCGGTGTAGTCAGGCTTGGCGGAGACCATGCTCTCCACCGCTCTGTTCATATTCTGCTCCATGTGCAGTGCCTCCTTTTCCATGTTCTGCTGCATGGGATCGGAAGCGGAAAACAGGCGTCAGGGACGCGTCAAAACAACCGGGCTGACGGAGAACAGACCGGACTGCGGCGCCGCGCCGCCCTCAAGGGACGCCAGACTCCTGGTTTCTGATCCCATGCTGATCCTTCGACTATGACTGTCACAGCCGTCCATTCTATTCACCTGCCTTATTCTGTCATAAGCGTTTAAACGCTGCGGTGAGACCCGCTGTGGTTTATTGTAACCTGTCCGGCCAAAAATATCAAGTAAAATCTATGTAACAGGTATGTTGATCTCAACCACGGCACAGCTCCTCCAGGGCGGCGGGGTCCCGGAGCAGGATGCTGCGGTATTGCAGCGCCACCGTACCGCCGCGCACCCACCGGTTCAAAATCCGGCTGACGGTGACCCGGCTGGCGGACACCGCGGCGGCGATGTCCTCCTGGGTGCATTGCACCGGCCCGCCGGAGGGGGATAGGGAGAGGAGGTACCGGGCGATCCGCCACTCCGCCGGGCGAAAGGCCATGGCGTCCAGCTGCTCGGACAGCAGGCGCACCGTCCGGGCCAGGTATTTCATCATGGACAGGGCCAGCTCCGGGTCCCTGGACACCGCCTGGGCAGCCAGCTCCCGGTCGATGGGGACCAGTTCACAGGGGGATAGGGCCACAGCGGAGGAGACTCGGGGGAGCTCGTCAAAGAAGGACGCCTCGCCGAACAGGCTGCCCGCGGGATAGATATTCAGTACCCGCTCCGCCCCGTCGGCGGACTGGATATAGCTTTTGACCCGGCCGCTTTTCAGGTAGTAGAAGCAGGTGGCCTCAGTATTCTGGAGGTAGATGAGGTAGCCGGCGGAGCACCGGATGGGGGGACGGCTCAGGGCAAACGGCGCCCACAGCTGAGAAGGAAAATCCAGAGAGAGATCCATAGCACGCACCTCGCAAAGAAATTTTTTAAATTGTAACATAGTTTACATTCTTTTCGCAAGGGGTCTGGCATACTGTGGGACAAGCAACGGAATTGCCGACAGCCGACAGGAGGTTTTTTATATGGGAATGACAATGACACAGAAGATCCTGGCCAAGCACGCCGGGTTGGATACCGTGGAGGTGGGTCAGTTGATCGAGGCCAAGGTGGACATGGTGCTGGGCAACGACATCACCACACCGGTGGCCATCACCGAGTTTGAAAAGGCCGGCTTCACCCGGGTCTTTGACCGGGACAAGATCTCCATCGTTCTGGACCACTATACGCCCTGCAAGGACATCAAATCCGCGGAACTGTGCCTCCAGGCCCGGAATTTTGCCCATAAGCATCAGATCACCAATTTCTTCGATGTGGGCCAGATGGGCGTGGAGCACGCCCTCCTGCCGGAGAAGGGCCTGTGCGCCCCCGGAGAGATCATCGTGGGCGCCGACTCCCACACCTGTACCTATGGGGCGCTGGGGGCCTTCTCCACCGGCATCGGCTCTACGGATATGGCTGCCGCCATGGTTACCGGCCTGCTGTGGTTCAAGGTCCCCGCTGCCATCAAGGTGGTGCTGAAGGGAAAACTCCAGCCCATGGTCAGCGGCAAGGACGTCATCCTCCACCTGATCGGTCGGATCGGCGTGGACGGCGCCCTGTATCAGTCCCTGGAGTTCACCGGGGAGGGGGTGTCCTCTCTGTCCATGGACGACCGCTTCACTATCTCCAACATGGCCATCGAGGTCGGCGGCAAGAACGGGATTTTCCCCGTGGATGAAAAGACCATGGAGTACATCAACGGCCGGGTGGACCGCCCCTGCGAGGCCTTCCAGGCCGATCCAGACGCCGTCTATGCCAGCGAAGTGGTCATCGACCTGAATGCTCTGGAGCCCACTGTGGCTATGCCCCATCTGCCGGAGAACACCAAGACCGTGGGTGAGGTGGCCGGACTGCCCATCCAGCAGGTGGTCATCGGCTCCTGCACCAACGGCCGCATCAGCGACCTGCGGGCCGCCGCCGCCGTGTTCCAGGGCAAACGGGTGGCCGACGGGGTGCGCTGCATCGTCATCCCCGCCACCCAGGACATTGTGCTCCAGGCCATGAAGGAGGGTCTGATCCAGACCTTCATCCAGGCGGGCTGCGCCGTCTCCACCCCCACCTGCGGACCCTGCCTGGGCGGACACATGGGCGTGATGGCGGAGGGGGAGCGCACCGTCTCCACCACCAACCGCAACTTTGTGGGCCGCATGGGCCATGTGACCAGCGAGGTCATTCTGGCCTCTCCCGCTGTGGCCGCCGCCTCCGCTGTGGCCGGCTGCGTGGCCGATCCCCGCGCCTGAAGCGCTGTACGTTTCAGACGCAATGAGGAAATAAGAAGTTAGGGATGAGGAATCAATGTGTCCGGCTTCGCCGGACGAATCAAAGCTTCCAACAGGCCGATCAATTCCTAACTACTCATTCCTAATTCCTAATTCAAACGGAAAGGACTGTGGAACCTATGAAAGTATATAAGTACGGCGCCAACGTGGACACCGACGTGATCATCCCCGCCCGGCATCTGAACGACCCGTCCCCGGCGGCTCTGGCCTCCCACTGCATGGAGGACATCGACCCGGACTTCGCTTCCACCGTGGAGGAGGGCGACATCATCGTGGCAGGTCCCAACTTCGGCTGCGGCTCCAGCCGGGAGCACGCCCCCCTGGCCATCAAGTCCTGCGGGGTGAAGTGTGTCATCGCCCCCTCCTTCGCCCGCATCTTCTACCGCAACGCCATCAACATCGGCTTCCCCATCGTGGAGTGCGCTCAGGCGGCGGAGGAGATCCAGGCCGGGGACCAGGTAGAGGTGGATTTTGCCACCGGCGTTATCACCGATTCCACGCAGGGCAAGACCTGGCAGGCCGCGCCCTTCCCGGAGTTTATTGACGGGATCATCAAAAGCGGCGGCCTGCTCAACTCCCTGAAGGCGAGAGGAGTGGCAAAATGAACTACAAAATTGCGCTGATCCGGGGCGACGGCATCGGCCCCGAGGTGGTGGGCGAGGCGGTCAAGGTTATGGAGGCCATCGGCGAAAAATTCGGCCATACCTTCACTTACACGGATGTGCTCATGGGTGGCTGCGCCATCGACGCGGTGGGGAAGTCCTACCCCGACGGCACCGCCGAGGCCTGTAAGGCCTGCGACGCAGTCCTCCTGGGCGCTGTGGGCGGCCCTAAGTGGGGCCACGCCTCCAACCCGGAGAAGCGGCCGGAGACCGCCCTGCTGTCCATCCGAAAGGACCTGGGCCTGTACGCCAATCTTCGCCCCGCTGCCCTGCGCCCCGCCATGGCGGACGCCTGCCCCCTGAAAAAGGAGACGGCGGAGAAGGGGATCGATCTGATGATGGTCCGTGAGCTCACCGGCGGCATCTACTTCGGAAAGCGGGAGCGCTATCAGACCGAGGACAGGGGAGAGGAGGCCGCCGACCGGATGGCC
Organism: Clostridiales bacterium; assembly: GCA_902363045.1. Taxonomy (GTDB): domain Bacteria; phylum Bacillota; class Clostridia; order Oscillospirales; family Oscillospiraceae; genus Lawsonibacter. The sequence continues at coordinate 14,830 of CABIYX010000042.1, read as the reverse complement.
TACTCCCAGCGGGAGATCGAGCGCATCGGCCGCCGTGCCTTTGAATTGGCCCGTCTGCGCCGGGGGAAGGTGTCCAGTGTAGACAAGGCCAACGTGCTGGAGACCAGCCGCCTGTGGCGCTCCGTCATGCACCGCCTGGCGGAGGAGTACTCCGATGTGGAGTATGAGGATGTACTTGTGGATAACGCCGCTATGCAGCTTGTCCGGGATCCCGCCCAGTTCGATGTGGTGGTGACGGAAAATATGTTTGGTGATATTCTCTCGGATGAAGCCAGCATGATTACCGGCTCCATTGGACTGCTGCCCTCCGCCTCCATCGGGGACGCTGCCCCCGGCCTGTATGAGCCCATCCACGGCTCCGCCCCCGACATTGCCGGCCAGGACAAGGCCAATCCCATCGCCACCATCCTGTCTGTGGCCATGATGTTCCGGTACTCCTTCCACCTGGCCGATGAGGCCCAGGCCATCGAGGACGCGGTGGACACGGTGCTGGCCCAGGGCTGGCGGACCGCCGACATCGCCAAGGCGGGGGAGACCACCATCGGCACCCAGGAGATGGGCCGCCGGATCCGGGAGGCGCTGTAAGGCGAAAAAGCAAGCTGTGACCGGGGCTCCGCCATTTTACGGGGCCCCGGTTTTGCATTTTATCCGGAATCTATCATTCAAAATTTTCGATTTTCAGCAAAAGAGAGGTTGCATTTCTGTAAGTCAGCGGCTATAATATGGCACAGCGTGAGTTTTCATCCTGCGGGACCTACCATAGAATACAAGAAAACGGACCAGGAGCCCCTCAAAAACGCAAGTTATATTGCAAACTCCTGCTGTTCGTTCCTGTTAGCGCATAAAATCCTGCAATTTTAGAAGCTGTAAATTGAAATGATGATGGAGGCATTTGAGTATGAAAGAGTTGTCCAAGATCGCACTGGCCGTTCAGCCGTCCGCCACTCTGGCCATCGATACGATGTTTAAGCAGATGCGTGCTGATGGCTTGGATGTGATCGGCTTCGGCGCCGGTGAGCCTGATTTCCCCACCCCCGACCACATCAAAGAGGCCGGCATCCAGGCGATCCAGAACAACGATACCAAATACACTCCCTCCGCAGGCACCGTGGAGCTGCGTAAGGCCGTATGTCAGCGGCTGAAGGAGGACTGCGGCGTGGACTATGAGCCGTCTCAGATCTCCGTGTCCAGCGGCGCCAAGCCCTGTGTCTATACGGCCCTGCGGGCGCTGGTGGATCCCGGCGACGAGGTGATCCTGCCCGCTCCCTACTGGGTGAGTTACATCGAACTGATCCGGATGGTGGGCGGCGTGCCGGTGGTGGTGGAGGCCTCTGAGGCGGAGCACTTCAAGATCACTCCGGAAAAGCTGGCTGCCGCCATCACCCCCAAAACCAAGTGCATGATCCTGAACAATCCCTCCAACCCCACCGGCATGATGTACTCCCGCAGTGAGTTGGAGGCCATCGCCAAGGTGTGTGTGGAGAATGACCTGTATGTGATCTCCGACGAGATCTATTACCACCTCGTCTATGACAACGAGGAGTTTGTCAGCCTGGCCGCCATCAGCCCCGAGATCAAGGAGCGCACCCTGCTGATCAACGGTGTCTCCAAGTCCTATGCCATGACCGGCTGGCGCATCGGCTATGTGGCCGCCCCCGCCCACATCTCCAAGCTGATCGGCAACTATCTGAGCCACTGCATCAGCTCCCCCTGTTCCATCTCCCAGAAAGCCGCGGCGGCCGCCCTGTCCGGTTCCCAGGAGACGGTGGAGGATATGCGGAAGGCGTTCGAGGAGCGCCGCAACTACATGGTGGACCGCATGAACCAGATCGAGGGCGTCAGCTGCATTCGGCCCCACGGCGCCTTCTATGTGATGATGAACATTGAGAAGCTGGTGGGGAAGGAGCTCTTCGGCCATGTGATCCAGAACTCCGATGACTTCGGCAGCCTCTTCCTCCAGTACGGCAAGGTAGCCGTGGTCCCCGGCACCAGCTTCGGCGCGCCCAACTTTGTCCGCTGGTCCTATGCCACCTCCATTGAGAACATCAAGGAGGGCCTGGACCGCCTGGAGAAGTTCCTCCGGGGCGAGGCGGTCTGAGCGTAGTCTGCTGGGAGACAGGGCCAAAGCGCTGCTCCAGAATCAAGAAACCGCTATCCTGTAAAAAAGCTGGTGAAAACCGTTGCAACACGGTTTTCACCAGCTTTTTATCTTCCTGTGCTCCGGGATCTATTGGGACAGTGCGGCCTCCTGGCGCTTCCGTTCCGCATCCTCCTGGGCGTAATATTCCTCCAATTCCTGATCCGCCTCCCGGATGCGGTCCACAAGTCCGTCCGGAACGATCGCGTCGCATGGGAAGCCCTCCACACGGATCTCCCCGTCCGGACGCTGTCCATCCTCTGCGCGGGGCGGTTGTACGGTGAGATCCATCGCCGCGAACGGGACCCCCGCTTCATCAAAGCGGGCCTTCAGATCCAGCATGATATTGGCGGCCGACTCAAAGGACACCTGCTCCGCCTCAAGATAGAGGATCAGATGCCCCGCCTGCCTGCCAAGCGCCGGAATGTCATAGATGTGGTCCAAGATTAGCTCGTCCTGGTTCAGGGCGTAGTCGGGGACCTCAGAAGCAGCTTTCGTGCTGTTCAGCAGCTCTGTGGGATAGATCTCCAGACAGCCGTACCCAATGTGGCATTGATAGGGGAAGGCGGGATCCTCCAGCACCCGGTCCGCCAGCGCGCGGTACTCCCCATCGAGACGGAGGGCGGTGTTCCACCCGCTCAGGACATGGTCATAGGTATCTCCCTGCAGAGAGCCCAGCATGGTGAGGGAAAGCGTGAAGGTCGTATCCACACTGGAGGGTGAGCGGACGAAGGCATGATAATTGCCATCCTTAAAATTATACGAGACGCGGTCGATATAGTAATCCGTATCCCCATAGTGCTCGGCAAGATACCGCTCCGCAGTGCTCTGGGCCAGCATTTTGGAAATCGGATTGCCGTTCAGCGCATTGGAAAACCAGGCCAGCCCCCCGATGAGGACCAGGGCGCCAGACAGAGCCAGGACCTTTTTCAGATTCCATTTCATGCTAATCCTCCTTTTGGAATACGATGTGCAGCAGACCGGCGATCACCGTCCCAATGGCCGCAAAGACCGCGTACAGCGCAGACCACAGCAGGAGGGAGGCCAGGTCCAGATGCTCCGCACCGCGGAACGCTCCGATCGCGTTTGTGACCAGATGCGCGGCAAAGAGAAGGAACGGGGTAAGATACAGGGACCTCCAGTGACACAGGAAGTAGCCGATGGCGCCGATCGCAGGCATGATCAGACTGTTCAGAAACAGCCCGCTGCTGGCCGTCAGACTCAGTCCGAAGAATACCCCGAACATCAGCACCATCCCCATGAAAACACGGGCCCTGTGCCGGACCTTCTCCAGGATCCGGCTGCTGTCCGCAGGGCGGGGGATCTGTCCCTCCCACATCACTCTGCACTGGGGACAGCTTTGAATATGCCGCTCCACTGCGGAGGCGCTGTCCCCAGAGGCCACGCCGTCCTGGACCAGGGGGATCAGATCCTTACAGATCTCACAGGTGATCTGGATCATGATAAAGGCCCTCCTTTTCTAAATACTGCTTGAGTTTCGTTTTGACACGGAAAAATACCACGCGGGCGGAGCTCTCCGAGATGCCCGCCTCCGATGCGATCTCATAGTAAGAATAGCCCTCCAGGCGCATTCGGAATACCCTGCGGGTCAGCTCCAATTCAGAGGAGAGCAGCTCGTGGACGGCCTGCTCTACCTCGCCGGGCAGGTCAGGGGCCTGGAGCCCGGTGAACTGGGAAGCATACAGGTCGTGGAGACTCTCCGTTGGGATTTGACGTTTCTTTCTGCGGAGATGCTGGTACCACCGATGCCTGGCGATGGAAAACATCCAGGTCTTGACGTCAGCCTCCCCACGGAAGGAGGCAATGGACCGGACCACCTCCACAAAAACCTCTGAGGTCAGATCCTCCGCGAGAGGGGCGTCATGGCACGGCTGTACAGATAAGTATAGACGTCCTGATGATAGCGGTCGAACAGCTCCGCAAGCAACTCCTTCATGCTGCCCCTCCTTTCAAAGAATGAGTGGCTCCGCAGCCGGCTTTCGTTACATCCCATTCTCTTTTTTGTGACTTTTGAATCAAAGAAGCGGCGTCCGGCTGTCAAACCGGACGCCGCTGACGATCCTGTTCAGGGCAGGGAAGGGGAGAGGCGGGTCACGCTGTCCCGTCCTGCCCATCCGGTATTTTGTTCCGTTTTTTGACCCTGCCCAGGGGATTGGCCCGGGCCGCGGTGCGCAGATCTTCATTATCCACATGGGTATAGATCTGGGTCGTATTCAGATGGTCGTGGCCCAGCACCTCCTGAAGGGTACGCACATCCACGCCATTTTGGAGCATCAGGGTGGCAGCGGTGTGGCGCAGCTTGTGGGAGGAGTACTGTGTGCTGTCCAGTCCGGCGGCGGCCAGATGCTTTTTCACCAGCTTGTGGACGGCCGCCCGGGAGATCCTGCGGCGGTTCTGAAGGGTGACGAACAGCGCGTTTTGATCCACCAGAGTGAGCATATCCCGCTCTGTGATCCAGTCGGACAGGGCGCTGAGACATGCCTCATTGAGATAGAGCATCCGCTCCTTGTTGCCCTTGCCCAGAACCCGGAGCTGATTTCCCCGAACATCCGTTATATTCAGCCCGATGAGCTCCGAGATCCGGAGGCCGCAGTTGAGAAACAGGGTCAGGATACAGTAATCTCGGGCCTGGTTGACTCCGTCCACTGAGTCCAGAAGCTCCTCACTTTCTTCCAGATTCAGGTAACGCGGAAGGGACTTTTTTAGATGGGGGGAGTCCAGATCCTGCATGGGGTTTTCAGTAATCAGCTTGGCCTTGCTAGTGAGATACTTATAAAAGGAGCGGATGGCGGCCACCTTGCGGGCCCGGGCGGGCGCGGACAGGCCGTAATGGGCGTCCGGGCTGTTGGGATGGACGGCCCGGTCCCGGGACAGATAGTTCATATAGGAATAGACATCGCTGAGGGTGACGGTGCGGACCAGTTCCAGATCCACGTCATCAATGGAGATCTGGTCCAGCGGTGTATTGTGGGCCACGCGGCCTTTGTCCAGCTTGAGGAAGCGGAAAAAATTTCTCAGATCCAGAAAATATTCGTCTACTGTGCGGCGGGAGTGACCCTGAATGGTCTCATGGTAGACAAGAAAATCCCGCAAAATTGGCGGTGCGTCGGTACGGTAATCCATATTGAGTGGTAGGGCTCGGACTGGATGGTTTCTGGGCGAAACGGCAGATTTTCGGGGAAGACGGCAAATTTGCCTCCTCCCAGGTCAACAAAATTTTTATTTTGTTGACCTAGTTCTTTAAATTCATAGCCGCCCTTTCAGGCGACTTCTTTAAGGAACTCATGTCAACAAAACATCGGTTGTTGTTGACCCAGAGACTAGGTTTCTGCATTACGATGTGCCCCGGCCTCCTCCTTCCCTAGTAGCTACTTAGACGATACCACGGCAGAGAACGAAAGTCAAGATTTTTTTAAGGGGATCCGCCATAGGCGGATATTCCATAGACATCGATCCCCGTCAAGGGTCAAAAAAAGATACTCTCACGGGGGAGCATCTTTTTTTGTCGAGTGGCCTGCGGCCACCCTTGACATGGATAGAAGTCTATGGCGGTAGAGATCAACCGAACTCGCCGCCAGCGAGTTCGGCAGGCCGACCAGAACAAAGATGGGAGGTGCACAACGAGAGATTGACAAACTCCCCCGGACCCGATACAATGAGTAACACAAAACATCAACCAGGAGGTAGCAGCATGACAAACGAAGAAAAGATTTTAGAACTACTTATGACCCTGCAAAAGGATATAACAGAAGTAAAAGAGGATATTGCAGAACTAAAGGAAGGACAGGCAGAAGTAAAAGAGGATATTGCAGAACTAAAGGAAGGACAAGCAGAACTAAGAAGCGGAGTCAACACCCTTCTGGACTGGGCAGAGAGAACAGGAAATTCCATTGACTTTCCACTACCGAAAATCATGTAAGACACTGGGAGAGGGGCGACAGCTCCTCTCCCCTATTTTATTTTCTGCGCCAGCGAGGGACCTTAAACGAAGACTTGACGAGCGTGATCCACGCCGGCATCTTCCGGCGCTCTATCAAATCATCCCGCAACGGAACAACTTCATCCGGCAGATCCGCCAGCTGAGGGGCAGCGAAACTGTCAAACCACGCCGGCCACTTGGGACAGTCTGTGGATCGATGTCTGCCGTATAATCTCTGATCCGTCGGCAAATACTGAGAAAAATTAGTTGCCGGAGGTCCTCCCTATGAGTCTGATCCAATGCACCGATCCCTGCGTCTACCAGCTGGACGGCCGCTGCACCCTGGTCCGGGCCGCCTCCCAGGGACAGCCCGGCGGCCTGGGCTGTGTCAACTTCGTCCCACGGTCCGCCCCGGCCCGGGATCCCGGACCGGGGCGGATGGAAAAGGCTCCGGAGGAGCTGTGAGCCGTTACAGCAGCGCGGCAAGCGCCTCCCGGATGTTGGCCACCCGGATCAGCTCCAGACCCTCCGGAGCGGCCAGCTTCCCCTGGATCCGCTTGGGGATCAGACACTTGGAAAATCCCAGCCGCCGCACCTCGGACAGGCGCTGGCCCAGATTGCTCACCGCGCGCAGCTCGCCGGTCAGGCCCACCTCGCCGATGGCGGCCAGATCGCTGGGCACAGGCTTGTCCCGAAAGCTGGAAGCCAGTGCCAGCATGGCGGCCAGATCCGCGGCAGGCTCGTCCAGGGACAGGCCCCCAATGACGTTGAGATAGGCATCGCAGTTTCCCAGCAGCAATCCGCCCCGCTTCTCCAGTACAGCCAGCAGAAGCATGGCCCGGTTGTACTCCACGCCGTTGCTGACCCGGCGGGGATTGCCGAAGCTGCTGGGCACCACCAGGGCCTGGATCTCCGCCAGGACAGGGCGCACGCCCTCCATCACACAGGTGACACAGGTCCCGGGAGCGTCCTCCGGCCGGCCGGCCAGCAGGCTTTCAGAGGGATTGGGTACCTCCGCCAGTCCCCCATCCTCCATCTCGAACACCCCGATCTCGTTGGTGGCACCGAAGCGGTTTTTTGCCGCCCGGAGGATCCGATAGGCCATGTGGCGCTCTCCTTCAAAGTAGAGCACGCAGTCCACCATGTGCTCCAGCACCTTGGGTCCGGCAATGGAGCCCTCCTTATTCACATGGCCGATGACAAAGACGGTGATCCCCTCCCCTTTTGCCAGCTGCATCAGTGCCATAGTACACTCCTTGACCTGGCTGATGCTGCCCGGAGCGGCGGTCACATCCCCGTGGTACAGGGTCTGGATGGAGTCCACCACCAGCACCCCGGGCTGGACGGTGTGGACCGCGTCGATCACGTTCTCCAAATTGGTTTCTGAGAGGAGATGAAGCCCCTCTCCCCTCACCCGCAGCCGCTCCGCCCGCAGCTTGATCTGGCGCTCTGACTCCTCGCCGGAGACATACAGCACAGTGGCAGACCGGCACAGCTGGTCGCAGATCTGGAGCATCAGGGTGGATTTTCCGATCCCAGGCGCGCCGCCCACCAGCACCAGCGAGCCCCGAACCGCTCCGCCGCCCAGCACCCGGTCCAGCTCCCCCATGCCGGTTTGGAAGCGCAGCTCATCGGTGGTCTCCACCTCTGCCATAGTCCTGGGCCGGTTGACCGCCACCCCCAAAGCGCTGCCCCGGCTGGCGGCCGGACTCTTTCTGGCGGCCTTCTCCGCTGGACGCTCCACAATGGTGTTCCAGGCGCCGCAGGCCGGGCATTTTCCCTGCCACTTTGGGGTCTCGTTGCCGCATTCGGTGCAGTAAAAAAGTGTTTTTGTTTTCATATCCTGATCCTCTCCCGGCCCCAGCTGCCGGGCCGCACAATATGCCGAAGCTCCCCAGCCCCCGGACGGCGGCTGGGGAGCGCGCTTCTGCTCCTTTAATACTATCGGCTCCCGGCGGCGATGTCAAGAAGGAACCGCGCCTGTGTCCATCAGGCATACCCAGGCCAGCACCGCCGCCATCCGGGTCTGATAGTCCGGATCCCGCAGTGCCTGTTCCTCCTCCGGATTGGAGAGAAAGCCGCACTCCACCAGCACCGCCCGGTTCTTCACATGGTTCATCAGATAGACGTTCCCTGCGATCTGCTTGGCTGCCCGGCGGTTTTCCGGCTGCAAGGTCCCCTGCACCCCCTGCTGGATGGCTTCGGCCAGCTGTTGGGAGCCCTCTGTGGGAGCGAAAAATACCTGCGTTCCGTGATACCGGGACTGGGGATAGGAGTTCTGATGGATGCTGACCAGAGTGGCCCCTTGCAGGGCCTCTACCGCCGCCGCCCGGTTGTGCAGGTCGGACACCTTCTTTTCCCGCAGGGTCCCGGCCTCCGGGTCGTGAAGGGACACATCCTCCTCCCGGAGCAGGCAGGCTGGCTGTCCCCAAAGCCCCAAAACTGCGTCCATCCGCCGGACGATGTCCAGGTTGATGCCGCTCTCCGCCACGCCGGTGACTGACACCGCTCCGCCGTCCTCCCCTCCGTGGCCCGCGTCCAGCACCCAGCGGATGGGGTGGGATGACAGGACTGAGGCTGGCTGGGCAGTGTACCGCAGCGCCGGAAGGAGCAGCGCGCAGACGCCCACCGCGGCCAGGACAGCCAGTGCAGATACCCCGAGACGCCATCTCTTCATTGGGATCCCTCCTCTCTCCCCATCCTATGGCAGCGGCGGGGGGAATTATGCGGCTGAAATGGACGGAGCGGACCTCATTTTCACTCACTTGCATCTACCATCTGAACCGAAATACTCTCCACCTGCAATTTGGAAAGGGCATCTGGCGACATTTTTGTATATAGAAATTGACTCAACAGGACATCTTTTCCCTGATACTGGATCATGAGTTGATGTGCCGTCTCAGTGTCCAGATCATACTCCATGGTCTGAGATCGTTCAAATACCTCGTTTTTGGGCGAGGAGGTAAAGGTGAATTTGTTTGACCCAATGGGAAGCAAGGTTACATTGTTGTAGTGGTTCTCGGTGTACGGAAATACAGTTTCACAGGATCCAGCAGTACAGTCAAACAGGTGGATGGAATCTCTCCCGCCCGTAAAGTCATAGTAGGATACAAATGTGAGCCTGTCCGCCCCGACCCAGTCCACACGTCCGATTGCGCCCCCATCTGTCTGAGCGTACAGGATTTCAGACTGCCGGGTCTCCAAATCATAGCACCAGATTGCTGAGCAGATCCAGAGAGGTGTACCCTCTCCCCGTGCACTGTTTCTTTGAAGGGTTGCACTGTACAGGATTCTGCGTCCATCCTCAGAGACACGGGGCCTGGAAAAATTGACGTAAAAATAGTTGAGGATCTCAGCCCGGTCATATTCTCCCTGGCCGCCATAAAACTGATAGATCTGATTCACTTCGTCCTGAGTCAGATAGTAGCCCTGGGCCAATCCGCCTGCCGCATCCTGCTCAAACTCCTGAACAAACACAGATCGTTCCGCACCCTTCAAATAAAAGGCGGGGGCCTCCTTACCATCCTCCACAGATGTTCCAATCTTCCAGACCTCTCCCCTGACCAGCGTCTCCTCTGTACCATTCTCCACATCCAGCAGCCGGATCTCTTTGTAAAAAAGCTGTGAAGCATCATTTACCACACAGAGTAGTGTCTTATGATCCGGCATCCATGAGAGGTCTATCACCTCTGTTTTTGGCGGTGTGTCTCGATAGAACGAGTGTGTTTCCCCAGTAGAAGTATCCAGGACTTTCAAATAACGCCTTATATATCCTTCATCCCAGGTCGTGTAGGCGATCCGCCGTCCATCCTCTGAGACTGCGGCGTCGTTGTCCGGGGTGACGTCAGGCAGAGTAAGGATCGTAACCGGATCCCATGTCTCCGTCGGATAGATCACCAGGTCGCTCCCAGCGGTTTTATTTGGTAGAAGTCCCACCACACAGTCGGTATACTCCGCTTCAGAAGCCTTCCCTGCTGCCTGGAAAAGAAGGAACAGAAGCGCAGAAAGCAGAGAGACAGGCAGTAATATCAAAACAAAAAGGCTCCTTCTGTGCTTTAGCATGGGTTCCACCTCAATTTCTTCTCATTTTATCAAAGGAGCGGCCCGGGGGCCGCTCCTATTATATCATTTTATACAATTTTTCACAAGCGGGCCAGAGGCGAAGCGGACCGCCATATTCGGCGGTCCGCTCCTGATCAGAAAGGCTCCGTACGGGACCGGGTCCGGTCAGCCCCGGCCCTGGTCTCTGGGCTGAATTTTGTCGAAGGCGGGGTTGGTGAGATAGATGTTTTTTGCGTTCATCTTCTCCTTGCACATTCGCAGGCACTCGCCGAAGCGCTGGAAGTGTACGATCTCCCGCTCCCGCAGGAAGCGGATCACATTGTTGACGTCCGGATCGTCGCTCAGGCGCAGAATGTTGTCATAGGTGAGCCGCGCCTTCTGCTCCGCGGCCAGGTCCTCCGTCAGATCCGCGATGACGTCGCCGGTGGACTGGATGGAGCCGGCGGTCCAGGGGAAGCCGGAGGCGGCGGTAGGATAGACGCCGGTGGTGTGGTCCACAAAATAGGGGGCGAAGATGGGACAATTCTGCACCTCCTCGTCCGTGAGGTTCCGGGTGAGCTGATGGACGATGGCGGCCACCATCTCCATGTGGCCCAGCTCCTCGGTCCCGATGTCGGTGAGCAGGCCCTTGGCCTCGGCGTAGGGCATGGAGTACCGCTGGGACAAATATCGCATTGAGGCCCCCAACTCACCGTCCGGACCGCCGTACTGACTGATGATCACGGCGGCTAGTTTAGGGTTTGGCGTAGAAATCTTCACCGGGAACTGGAGTTTCTTTTCATAAATAAACATCGCTCACTTCACCTCATTCTGCTGATAATTCCAGGGCCACGGATCCTGGAGCCAGCTGTAAGATGCTCCGGAGGCAGCACTGCTCTTCATCAGCGGGCCGAATTTTGCCTCATAGGTCTCTTTGGCGGCTTTCTCCATGGCAGCGTACTGCTTAAACAGGTCAAACGCCTCCATGTCATCCGGATGGGTGTCCAGATAGGTGCCAAGTTCCAGTACCACAAATTCCAGGGCCTGGAGTTCTACCAGCGGATTACTGGGCAGGGCGCTCCCCTCGGTCTTGAGGTGGAAGGGGAGATTCAGTCCGGGAAATAGTGTTCCGTTACTCAGGGCCTCGCTCTGTGAATACTTTTTGGACCCGTTCTGTTGGAAGGGGACGTATGGGACAGCCAGACCGGCGCAGGACGGCATTGAGCCGTGGGTGTCCGGGCAGCTGGTGATCGGGCAGGAACTGCCGGTTTCGGTGTTCAAAGCAGGATTCCTCCTTAGTTGGAATAGGATGGCCCGGGAAGGGGCCATCCGTGTCATCCTATGCGCCCACGCTCCGGTCGGTCCCTCCCTGAACGCCAAAAGGGAGCGGACCACCCCAATACAGGACGGCTCCGCTCCCCCGCTTTTTCTATTCCTCCCGTCTCAGCTGCCCGGTCCGCAGGGCGGTGGACAGGGAGAGGCGCTTGTCCGCTCCGCTGTCAAAGGAGACTGTGGCGATGTCTCCGTTTCGGGCGCACAGTACCCCCGGGCCAAAGGTCCGGTGCCGTACCCGCACGCCGGGCACAAGCGCCTCACCCATCGCGGCGAGGACGTCACGGTCCGGACCCATCTCCATCGGCAGTGGCCGCTTTGTCGGATTGGGACGCGACTCCCGTGGCGTAGGAAAGAGCTCCTCCGCAAACAAGGAGGACAGTCCCTCCTTTCGGAAGCGTACAATGGAAAGTTCGTTCTTCGCCCGGGTCATGCCCACATAGAACAGGCGGCGCTCCTCCTCATAGGCGTCCCGCTCCGCCTGCTCCGGCTCCGGGCCCTCCGGGACGGTTTTGGGGAAGATGCCGTCGGCCACGTCCATCAGGATGACCCGCCCGTACTCCAAACCCTTGCTGGAGTGGATGGTGGACAGCAGGAACTGGGCCTCCTCCCCGCCGCGCGCCCCCGCCCGCACCACCTGTTCCAGCTCCTCCAGCCGCTCCAGCAGGGCCAGAGGCGTGGGCTGGTCCGCCCCAATGGCCTCCAGAATGTCCGCCCGACTCCCGTCCATGCCGTGCTCCTCCAAGTAGGTCCCATAGCCCATAAAGTGGACGATACGGTACACCGCCCGGTCCCCCCGCTCCTGGAGCAGATTGGACAGATGGGTGCTCAGGGCGGCGCACTGCCGTCTGGTCCAGGGAGAGGCGCCGGGCTGACGGCCGATATAGGCCAGGATGGTCTCTCCCTCCCGGTCCGCCCGGTCTGCCGCCTCCTGGGCCAGGGCACGGCTGATCCCCGCCCCCAGCTTGTAATACAGCCGCAGGAACCGCTCCCCATCCCAGGGGTCCAGTGCAAAGCGGATCACATCCGTGACGTCCCGGACCACCCGGCTGGTGAAAAAGGCGCTCTCCACCTGGCGGCAGCGGTACGGGGTCCCGGCCCGCTCCAGCAGGTCGATGAGGGGAAGGGCGCTGTCGTTGTCCCGGTAGAGCACGGCGGTCTCCCGGTCACAGCTTTGGGCCAGCTTGGCCAGCCAGCGGTACTGCCGCTGACGGTCATAGACGGAGACCGCCTCCGGCGCCGGCCCGCTCCCCCGGACGGCCCTCATGTGCTTGGGCAGGCGGTTGGTATTTTTCTGGATAAACCGGTCCGCGGCCGACACGATCTCCCGGGTGGAGCGGTAGTTCCGCTCCAGGCGCAGGACCCGGGCCCCGGGCCAGTCCTCCGGAAAGCGGATCAGGGCGGAGGGGTCGGCGGCCCGGAAGCCGTAGATGCTCTGATCCTCGTCCCCCACCAGAAAGAGGTTCCGGCTCTGCCCCGCCAGCAGACGGATGATCCGGTGCTGGATCCGGGAGGTATCCTGCGCCTCGTCCACACAGAAATACCGGAAGCGTTTTTGAAACTCCTCCAGGATCCGGGGGTACTGCCGGAGGATCCGCAGGGCATAGACCATTTGATCGTCATAGTCCATCCTCCGGCGCTGCCGGAGCATCTGCTCATAGTCCCGGAAAATTTTGGGGAACTCCACCCCCTCCACCTGGACCTGGGCCAGCTCCTCCCTGGTCAGCATCTGGTTTTTAGCATAGGTGACGGCGGTCATCAGGGCCTTCACCGTACTCTCGGCTGCAAACTCTCCCGTCTGCGTCCGGTACAGCTCCCCCAGGAGCGCCCCCCGCTGCCCCGTGTCCTCCCACAGGTCAAAGGCCGTCCGCCCCAGCCTGCGCTCATAGGTGCGGATGATCTGGCTGCACACGCCGTTGATGGTACGGAACTCCAGCCGCTCCGCCGCCGCCTCCCCAAAAAGGGCGGCAAAGCGGGCGCGCATATCCCGGGCGGCGGCCACGGTATAGGTCATGGTCAGGATCTGCTCCGGCGGGATCCCCCTAGCCAGACACAGATAGCCCACCCGGGACACCAGAACCGTGGTCTTGCCGCTGCCCGGAACGGCCAGCAGCAGCACCGGACCGTCCACCGCCTGGACCGCCTGCTCCTGCTGATCGTCCAGGGAGAGCGCATATCGTTCCTTCCACTGGAAAAACTCCATGGTCCCCTCCAAACTCCCAACGGCGGAGCGGCTGTATGCCGCTCCGCCGTTTTTTGCATCGCTCACTGAAATCTTCTGGTAAAGGCGCACCGCCTGCACAGGGCCTCCCGGGCCTCCCCCTGGGAAAAGCCCTGGTAGATGGCTTCGGCCCGCGGGCCGGACAGGATCTCCTCCAGGGAGGCCTCATACAGATTCCCCAGCGGAACGTCCCCCTCGTGGTCCAGACAGCAGGGCACCACCGTGCCGTCCCACAGCACGCCCACCTGGTCCCGCAGGCCGTAGCAGAAGCGGCGGCCCTCCTCCTCCGGGGCGGACAGGTCGGGCCACTGGAATTTTTCACCAAATTCCAAATAGATCCCCGGGGCCAGGGTGGTCCCCCGCCGGTCAGACCGCCAAGGCCCGGGAAAGGCCTCCCGGAGCCGGGAGAGGATCTGTCCGTTTTGGCGGTTTGCCCCCTCGGTCTCCGACCCGTCCAGGTTCCACAGCCGCAGGGCGCAGCGCTTGCCCGCCCCGGCCGCCGCCCGGGCGAAGGAAAGGCACCCATCCAGATAGCCCGCCAGGTCCTCCCCTGCCCCGCCGTTGCCCTCGAAGGAGTGGACGGAGACGCTCACCCTCTCCACCGCCGGACTGGCCAGCAGCAGCGTCTCCCGTTGGCGGAGCAGGGTTCCGTTGGTGGTGAGCATCACCCAGAAGCCCAGGGCGGCCGCCTCCTCCAACAGGTCGCCCAGCTGAGGGTGGAGCAACGGCTCCCCCATCAGGTGGAGGTACAGATAGTCCGTGTGGGGCCGCAGACTGGCCGCCAGGATCCGGAAGCCCTCCGGGGACAGAAAACCCGGTGCCCGCCGGGTGCCGGGACAGAAATCACAGGCCAGATTGCATACATTGGTGATCTCCAGATAGGCCTTCCTCAGCCGCCGCACCGCGCGTTCCCCCTTCTCCATTTTCCATCGCCGCTGTTTTATCCAGGCGTATGGAAATACATATCATAACGCAGACTTTATTATACGGTCCGCGGCCGGCCCTGTCAATGCCCGGGCCGGCTGCGTGTGAGATCTGCCATATCTATAAGAATAGGAGCGGCCCGGGGGCCGCTCCTACGATACTCGCTTAAGCGACTTTCGCGGAAGCGAAAGGAATAGCCACCCGCTCTGCGGGTGAGGTTAAAAATTTAAAAAGA
>CABIYX010000041.1 GCA_902363045.1 Clostridiales bacterium | reverse complement strand
CTCTCATTCTAACAGCTTTGGCAACGATGCGGAAAAAGACACGGCTGGCTGCCGTGCCTTAGACCGTAAATACATTGTAATAGGAGGAGATCCAATGAATTGTAAGATCATACAGGACCTGCTGCCCCTGTATTGCGACAGAGTGTGCAGCGAAGAGAGCGCCCAGCTGGTGGAGGAGCACCTGGCGGGCTGCGGGGACTGCGCCGCCTTGTTGGCGGAGCTGCGGAAGGAGCCTACGCCGGCGTCACCGGAGGAGGCTGAGGAGAACACGCGGGAGCAGAGCAGCTTCCAGGCGGTCCGCCGCAGATTTTCTCTGAAAAGGCGCAGGTCTGTGGCGGCGGCAGTCCTGGGTACAGCACTGCTGCTGCTGGTCCTGGCCGCGGCGGACCGGCCCCGTCCGGTGGAGTATCGGGAGGGGCTGCTGACCGCAGCGCTGGCGGAGGATTCCGTGCTGGATCTGTACTATTATGGCGGCGGCTACACGTCGGTGGACGCGCTCTGCCGGAAGGTGGAGGAAGAGAACGCTCTGTTTTTGTGCTATGACCGGACGGTGCGGGCACAGCTGCTGGGGGCGGTGGAGAGCCTGTGGTCAGAGGGGGCCTCGGGCCATCTCTCGGTGGGCAACGGCCTGCTGCTGGACTCTGAGAAGGGCGATGTGATCCAAGTCATGCCAATGGACGAGCTGGACGCGGTGTACTATCTGTCGGGGGACTATGATAATCTGATGCGTCTGGATGCGCCGGAGTTTCAGGCGGAGGCGGAGCGCGCGGTCCTCCTGTGGGAGCGCCTCCCCTGACCGCGGACTGAGATTTGGAAAAAAGACTTGTGCGGGGGGCGGAGGAGGTGTACACTGAATAGAAAACGGACGGGGGGAGACGCGGCTTGGCGCAGCAGGAGTACGATTTTTCTCAGGGGAGCATTGCAAAAAATATCATGTCTCTGGCCGTCCCCATGACGGCGGCCCAGCTGATCAACGTGCTGTACAGCGTGGTGGACCGGATGTACCTGGGGCGGCTGCCGGGACACCTGGCGCTGACGGGGCTGGGGCTCACCATCCCCATCGTGTCCATCATCATGGGCTTTGCCAACCTGTGCGGCACCGGCGGCGCGCCTCTGTGCTCTATCTGCCGGGGCCGGGGGGACCGAGAGGAGGCGGAGCGGGTGATGGGCAACGCCTTCACCCTTCTGCTGATCTTCGGCGGGGCGGTGACCACATTGTTTTTGATCTTCAAGCGGCCCGTCCTCTACTTGTTTGGGGCCAGCGACGCCACCTATCCCTACGCGGACGCCTATATGACCGTCTATCTATTGGGGACGGTGTTCGTGATGATCGGGCTGGGCATGAACCCATTTATCAACGCCCAGGGCTTTGGCCGGGTGGGGATGATGACGGTGGGGCTGGGGGCGGTGGTGAACATCGTGCTGGACCCCATCTTCATCTTCTGGCTGGACCTGGGGGTGCAGGGGGCGGCCTGGGCCACCGTGATCGCCCAGGGGTGCTCCGCCGTGTGGGTGCTGGTCTTTCTCACCGGGCGGAGGGCGGCCCTCCGCCTGCGGCCCCAGTGCATGGCGCTGAAGGCCGCCCGGGTGCGGAGGATCGTCTCCCTGGGCCTGTCCGGCTTTTTTATGAACCTGACCAACAGCCTGGTCCAGGTGGTGTGCAATGCCACCCTTCAGGTCTATGGCGGGGACCTGTATGTGGGTGTAATGACCATCATCAACTCCCTGCGGGAGGTGTTTATGATGCCGGTTCACGGCCTGTCCAACGGGGCCCAGCCGGTGACGGGCTATAACTACGGGGCGGGGCTGTACAGCCGGGTCCGGCAGTCCATCCGCTTCAGCGTGGCGGGGACGGTGGGCTGTGCCGCCCTGTTTTGGGCGGCGGCTATGGTGTTCCCAGGCGCGCTGATCCGGATCTTCAACGGGGACGCGGAGGTGCTGGCCGCCGGGGTCCCGGCCCTGCGGATCTACTTCTGTCTGTTCATCCCCATGTCGCTTCAGATGGCGGGGCAGGGGGTATTCGTCAGCCTGGGCCGCTCCCGGCAGGCGATCTTCTTTTCCCTGCTGCGCAAGGCGGTGATCAACGCTCCTCTGACGGTGCTGCTCCCGGTCTGGCTGGGGACGGACGGGGTGTTCGTGGCGGAGGCGGTGTCCCAGCTGGTGGGGGGACTGGCCTGTATCATCACCATGTATTGGACGGTATACCGCCCCTTCGGCCGTCTGCCGGACCGGGTGGAGGGATGCAGAGAGGACAGCTGAAACGCTGTCCTCTTTTGCTGTCAAAGCACGCACCGGGTCCCGCTCCAGGCTTCCCCCCTGAGGGGAAGCTGCCGCCGGAGGCGGCTGATGAGGGGGGCCTCTTGGGACCGTCAGGGCCATCCCGGTTTTGACAAATTGACGGCCGGCAGCGGTGCTGCCGGCCGGACTGGATGTTTTGCGGTTGGGTTGGGCTTACGCCCCGGTCACATATTTTGTCTGGGTCCTGGTGTCCCGGCCCGCGCTGTTTTCCGCGAAGATCGTTACAACGACCTTGTACTCCACGCCGGGCTCGCTGTCGCAATAGATGGTGTTAATATATTTTCTGCTGTTGCTGGTGCTCATGCCGGCGTCGTTCTCGTCCAGGCTTTCCGCCAGACTCCATCGGGAGCCGGATTTTTCATAGACCTCAATGCTTTCACAGCCTAGTTGGTCCATTATGACATTTCCAGAAACAGAGAATTTGATGCTTAAAACATTGGAACTTGGTGTAACTGTAATATTATATGATGAGATTAGTGCGCTGGATTTTGTTTCTAAAGCAAAGGAGGGCAGAACAAATAAAAATAGGAAAAAAAAGGACGTGAGGAAAGAAGATAAACGTTTTAGTTTCATAATAATTTACTCCTCATATATTGTTTGGATAAGTGCTTCCATACTGATGGAAACGCAGTTTGTGGTAATGGAATACTCCATATCTCCTACTTGCCAGACCGTGGTTTTGTTATTGATATTGTCAAATATGTAGTGAGTAATTCCACTATATTCATATAGAGTAACTGGGGTATCATCCTTTTCGTATACTGTTGTAGATGAGCCAATATTTTGGGTCATATCGAAACCAATAGAATCACGATCATGGGTATATGTGACTGAGAAATCAAGAGAATTAGTATCTGGGTCTACATAAAGGAAAGGTTTCTGTGCCAAAACAAAGCCCTCTGGGACCTTTGGATAGTACAGCGGCAGGCCGCGCCGCTCCAGCTCCAGCTGTACGGTTTGATATTCCTCCGGGACATCCCTCCTGTCTGTCTCACTGCTCTGTACCGCCGGGGCGGCGGTCTGGACGGAGCCGGACGCGTCCTCCCCAGGCAGAGCGCCGAAGCTGAACACACTGTCCGTCCAGCGGGCGATGGCGCCGAACACGTCCACGCCGGACGCCTGGGCCGCCACCATGGAGCTGAACAGAAACGTGGTCAGCAGGGCCGCCGCCGCGGCGACCCGGAGCAGTCCGCCCAGGCGGACCCTGCTCCGCCGGGAGACGGTCCCGCCGGAGACCTGTCCGGCGGCCCGCTGTACCCTGGCCTGGAACCCGGCGTAGGCGGTCCCGGCGTCCGGGTGGGCCGGGACGGGCGCTTTTCGGTCCAGGGCGTCCAGATATGCGTCGATCACGGCGGGGTCGTACTCCTCCTCTGTCATGGTCTCCAGGGCGGCCTCCAGCTCCCGCTCCAGCTGGGCGGCTGTCATGGCGTTCAGCCGCTCCGGAGAGACGTCCAGGCAGTCAGGCCGTTCGGCCGATTCAAAATGATGCTTCAAAGGAGAATCCATAGCTGCCCCCTTTCCTCCCCTTCTATTATAGATATGTCGTGAACCGGGGAAATTGTTGCAGGCAAATCAAAAAAATAAATCCCAATTTTATGCCCCGTTCCCGGACGGGGCTTTTGCGCCCCCAGAGTGGGAAGATGCAAAAATTGGAACGCTCACGTCTGTTTTGGATCAGACCTCCGCGGGTCCCCGTCCCAGAGCTCCCGGCACCGCCGGACGGCCCGGGATACCCGGCTGCGGCCTCCGGCCTCTGAAATCCCCAGACGTTCGGCGATCTCGCCGTAGTCCAGACCCTGCTCGAACCGCCACAGCAGGACCTCCCGGTCCTGGGGGGAGAGCCGCCGGGGCAGGGCCTCCGCCAGCGGCGGGCTGTCCCCTTCCGCCGCCAGGTCAAACAGGGCGTCCAGCGGGACCTCCTGCCGCCGGGCCGCGCGCCGCCGCTCATTCATCGCCAGGTTGTGCAGGGCCTTCATCAGCCAGCCCTCCGGACACGGGTGGGCCCGCAGCGCCTCCCCTTGAAAGAGGGCCAGAAGGAAGGTCTGCTGGACCAGGTCCTCCGCGCTCTCCGAACTGCCCATCAGGCGGTAGGCCGCCCGGAACAGCTTTTCATACAGCTGGAGATACAGCGTGCGGATCCATTCATTGTCTCTGTCCAACCTGCGGCTCACCTCGTTTCTGCCCGTGTTTGCCTGTATCATAGCACACCTTTCCAAAAAGGGAAAGCCTGAAACAGGAAAAAATATTTCTTTTCTGTGCCACAAAACGCCTTCCTCCCGACATATATAAGTAGAAGCAAATTTTAGGGGGTGATTCCAGTGGGTCGGTGTGGTGCGCAAAGATCTTAGTTCCTCCAAAAACAAAAGCACTGAAAAGAAAGGATGGTACAACCATGAAGCGTAAGCTGATGTCGGTGGTCCTTGCGATGGCGATGACTCTTTCCCTGTGCATCTCTGCCAGTGCGGCGGCTGATCCTGTGATTGATACGATTCAGGTCGGTGAGTACACGATTGAGATCCTTCCCGGCAATCCGATGGAGTTTAAGGCCCGCGAGAAGGTTCTAGTCCCGGCCTATTGGTACGAGGGTAAGGATGAATTTATTGAAGAGTTTGATTGTGTGAGCGGAAAAGGAAATGCCGTCAATGTATGGATCAATAACACCCAGGGGAATGGAGATCTTGTCCCTATCTTTTACATTGACGGGAACGAGGTGTCCGACTCCCGTCTGAAACTGCCCCAGGGCGAACAGAAAACGTATCGGATTCAAAACAATGATGACAGTGAAATGGACAATCACATTGAGGTCAATGTATCTTCTTATGACCATCATGTGATGTATTTTGAATTTGCTGCCCGTCAGTACAAGTATATCGGGTGATTGAGCGGCGGCGGACCCGGCCACCCGGCTGGGTCCGCAGGAAAACAGATATTTTATGATGGAGGTTCCAAAATGATGAAGAAGGAAAAGATCACTTCCTTTCTCAGCGGTGTGGTAAGCTGCACCCTGGTGCTGGGGCTGGCTACGACCGCCCTGGCCGCCACTGGGAACGTGTCCTTTGGCCGGGTCAATGTCCGGCTGAACAGCAAGGAGGTGTTTGCACAGGGTGAAGAGCTGCGCACAGACGCGGGAAAGGCCATCCCGTCCAGCATCACCTATACAGACGAAACCGGGGGCGACACGACCTATGTGCCCCTGTCCTATCTGTCCCGCCTGCTTGATACTCCGGTGGGCTGGGATCAGGCCAGCAGGACGGTGAAGCTGGGATACAGCGCCGCCCTCCCCGGGGACGGAAAGCCCGGGAGCGGCGGTTCTCTGGTCGAGACCGACAATCCCTCCGCGGGCCTGACCGACCTGCCCCTGAAGGCCGTCGGCAGTGTGGCCGCCCCCTTCCAGGAGGTGGAGCCCATCCCCACCGATGACATGAAACAGGGCATTTCTTACGCCATCGCCCCTACGGACTATACCTCTCAGGAGGGCTATGAAAACGCCGTCCCTATGGCGGTGGGCAACGGCGAGTATTGCAGCGTCACGGTGACCAACCACAACAGCTATCCCCTGCTGTTTACCCTGGGCCGTGCGTATAATCAGGGCAGCGACGAGATCCATACCCACATCCCTGCGGGGCAGACGGTGACCCGCACCGTCAAGTTCGAGAAGGAGCCCGACGCGCTTACCAACCCCAAGCTGCTGGTAGCGGTGGGATACTATGAGGCTATCGAGGATATGCACATCTCCATCAAAGCGGTGCAGTTTTCAAAGTGACGGGATGAACGTCCCCTTGAGCAGATTTTGCGGGCAGGGACTGGACAACTGCTCAGATGTACACAGTAGAATAGACACGAGGAAAGGGGGAGACCGAATGAAATTGACTCGGTGGGAGCGGTATTTCTGCCTGATGGCGGCGGGACAGCCGGTGCTTCTGGGACTCGCCGCGGCCGCCTGTCTGGTCCGGTGGCCGCTGTGGGAGCTATTCTTTACCGTGGGTGTGGTTGGCTCCTCGATTCTGGTGACAGTACAGCTGGTTACCCTGTTCCCGGTGGCCGTACTGCCGGCAGGGACGGGCCCGCGTCTGGCGCTCCTTCTGGTGGAACTGGCGGTTCTGGCCCTGTTCTCCTGGATCAATGGAGCGGTGTACGCCGGAATGGACCAGTTCCTGGCGGGGACGGCTCTCCCGCTGGACAAGCTGAACGCCTCGGATGTGGAGCCGCTGGTATCCAGCGCCTGCCTGCTGGCGATGTGGCTGGCAGACCGCGCCCTCTGCCGCCGCTGGCCGCCTGTCCGCACAAAACGGCAATAAAACCGCCTGAGAGCCCCGGACCGGGAAACGGTCCGGGGCTCTGCGCTATGATCGAAAAGTGGGATCAGGCGTTCCGCGCCCGGGCCAGGCTCCGGCTGCGGACCAGCACCTGCATCACCGCCACCGCCGCCGCCAGACCAAAGACCGCCTGGACGATATTTCCCGGGATGGAGGCCGCCGCCGCCAGACCCTTGCCCAGCAGCAGACAGGCATAGCCGAAATAGCCCGCCACCATAATGGTCCCGGCCGCCGCGCCCCCGGCCAGCTGTCCCGCCAGAGAGGGGCGGTCCCCCCGCTGGAAGGCCCGGAGGATCAGGGCGGCCGCCACCGCCATACAGGTCTTGATCACCAGGGTGCCCGGGGCGTAGTGGGCGTAGCCGGAGAGCAGGTCGGCCAGCATGGAGCCGATCCCCGCCGCCGCTCCGCCCCACGCGGGGCCAAGGACCCAGGCGGACAGCAGTACGCCGCAGTCCCCCAGATTGACGTAGCCCTGCATGGGGGAGGGGACCTGGATCACCATGGTCATCACCGTGGTCAGGGCGGTGAACAGCGCGGCCAAAACCAGCCGGTGCAGTTTTTTGTCAGTCATGTGCTTCACTCCTTGCTTTGACGCGGGTCCGGACCACCATCAAAAAGTTCTTGCATTTCTGCCTGACTTATAGTTTAATCAAAACTGGTATGAAAGAAAGGTTCAAATTGATCTATTTTTACCAGACCAGATCGGGGAGGATACGATGCTGACCTATGACATGGAGCGGCGGGGCCGTCTGCCCCTGTACGACTATCTGTGCCGCTGTATCAAGGAGGATATTTGGAGCGGGACCCTGGGGCCGGGGGAGAAGCTCCCCTCCAAGCGGGCTCTGGCCCGCCATCTGGAGGTGGCGGTGGCGACTGTGGAGAACGCATACAGCCAGCTGGTGGCGGAGGGCTATCTCTATGCCGAGGAGAAACGGGGCTATTTTGTCAGCCCCCTGGAGACCGGGGACCGGCCGCGCCCGGCGGAGGCCGTCCGTCCCTCCGCCCCGTCCTGCGCCCTGCCTCAGCCGCGGCGGGAGTGGCTGCTGGACCTGACCAGCGGCGGAGCGGGGACCGAGGGGTTTCCCTTCACCGTCTGGGCCAGACTGATGCGCCGGGTGCTCACCGACCGGGGGGAGCAGCTTCTGCGCGCCTCCCCCAATAACGGAGTGGAGGAGCTGCGCCGGGCGGTGGCCAGCTGCCTGCACCAGTTCCGGGGGATCACGGTATCGCCGGAGCAGGTGGTGGTGGGGGCTGGGACGGAGTACCTGTATGGGCTGATCGTCCAGCTGCTGGGGCGTGACCTGAGCTATGGGGTGGAGGACCCGGGGTACCCCAAGGCGGGCAAGGTCTATGGGCTCCACGGGGCGCGGTGCGTCCCTCTTGCCCTGGACGAGGGCGGCGTCCCGGTGGAGGCGGTGGAGCGCGCCGGGGTCCAGGTGGTCCATCTGTCCCCCTCCCATCAGTTTCCCAGCGGCGCGGTCATGCCCATCGCCCGGCGGCAGAGCCTTCTGCGCTGGGCGGAGGAGGCGCCGGGGCGGTATCTCATCGAGGATGACTACGACAGTGAGTTCCGCTTCACCGGACGGCCCATCCCGCCCCTTCAAAGCATCGACCGGGCGGGCCGGGTGATCTATATGAATACCTTTTCCCGCTCACTGGCGCCCTCCCTGCGCATCAGCTATATGGTGCTTCCCCCCGCGCTGCTGGAGCGGTACCAGAGGACGCTGGGGTTTTACTCCTGCACCGTGCCCGCCATAGAGCAGTACACCCTGGCCCGGTTCCTCTCCGAGGGGTATTTTGAGACCCATGTCAACCGGATGCGGGGCTTTTACCGGGGGAGGCGGGACCAGGTGCTGGACGCCCTGGCCCGCAGTCCCCTGGCCGGGCGCTGCCAGGTACGGGGAGAGGACGCGGGACTCCATTTTCTCCTCCGGCTGGAGACGGATCGGAATGACCGCGATTTGGCCCGGGCGGCGGAGGAGCGGCAGATCCGGCTGTTCTTCCTGTCCGATTACGGCGGCGGCGAGCCTCATGTTCTGGTGGTCAGCTATCCCGGGATCGAACTGGCCCGCCTGCCGGAGGCGCTGACGCGGCTGGCGGAACTTCTGTGACCGATGGGAGGCTGGCTGAGGGGCAATTCACTTGCCCCGAACATTTGAAATACCGGAGGGTGGAGCGACCAACGGGAGCGGAATCCAAAAAGAAAGACATGACCTACGGTCATGTCTTTCTTTTTGGTGGAGATAAGCGGGATCGAACCGCTGACCTCTTGAATGCCATTCAAGCGCTCTCCCAGCTGAGCTATACCCCCGACACTGTTATTCGCTGGCGAACCTGGCGAAGAACAGGGCTTATTTTAACAGAGAGGATGGAAAATGTCAAGCCTATTTTTCGTATTTTTTGAAAAAATTTGCGAAAGGAGGGGGCGCGCCGCAAAACAGTTTGCGGCGCGCCCTTGCGGAAGTGATCTGACATGGTCACAGATGGACGGTTCGGGGGGCGCAAAGCGCGCCGGAGCGTCCGGTCCTGTTTCTTACAGCCCCAGCTTCATGGAGACGACGTTGTCCACCATGGCCAGAGCGTTGTCCAGCATCAGGGGATCCTTGCCGCCGCCCATGGCGGAGTCGGGCTTACCGCCGCCGGAGCCGCCGGCGATGGCGGACACCTGCTTGACAATGTCGCCCGCCTTTACACCGGCCTTGACGGCCTCCTTGCCGCAGACAGCCAGGAAGGTGATCTTGTCCCCGCTGACAGCGGCCAGCACGCCCACCACGCTGGGCTCCTTATCCCGGAGCAGGTCGCCCATCTTGCGCAGCTTTCCGGCATCGGCGTCGGGCACGGTGGCGGTGAGCACCTTCAGACCGCCCACCTCATGGGCGGAGAAGAGGAAGCGCTCGGCCTCGTTGGCGGCCTCGCGGGCCCGGAATTTCTCCAGCGTGTGGTTCAGGCTCTTCATCTCGGACATGATCTGCTCCGCCTTCTCCCGCAGCTCGCCGGGCTTGGCCTTCAGGACGGCGGCTGCCTGGAACAGCATCTCCTGATTCCGGTTCATCACAGCCAGGGAGGCCCGGCCGGTGGTCGCCTCGATGCGGCGCACTCCGGAGGCCACGGAGAACTCGCTGCTGATATGGAACACGCCGACCTTAGCGGTGTTGTCCAGGTGGGTGCCGCCGCAGAACTCCACAGAGTAGCCCTTGCCCATGTCCACCACCCGGACGGTATCGCCGTATTTCTCACCGAACAGGGCGATGGCGCCCCGCTGTTTGGCCTGCTCGATGGGCATCTCCTCGGTGACCACGTCATAGCCGGACAGGACGGCCTCGTTGACCATGGCGCTGACCTGGGAGAGCTCCTCGGCGGTCAGGGCGGAGAAGTGGGTGAAGTCGAAGCGGAGCCGGTCGGGCTCCACCAGGGAGCCGGCCTGGTGGACGTGGTCGCCCAGGACCTTGCGCAGGGCGGCGTCCAGCAGGTGCGTGGCGGAGTGGGCGCGCATGATGGCCTGACGGCGGCCGGCGTCCACCTGGGCCTGGACCGTATCTCCCAGCTTGAGCACGCCGCCGGTCAGCTTGCCGGAGTGCATATACTTGCCGCCTTTGTTCTTCTGCACATCCGTGACCTGAAAGACCGCGCCGCCCGCGCACAGCGTGCCGTGGTCGGCGGTCTGACCGCCCATCTCGGCGTAGAAGGGGGTCTTGTCCAGCACGACAATGGCCTCCACACCGGGCATCAGCTCCTCAGCCTGCTCATTTTCCACCACAATGGCCACGACCCGGGCGTCGGAGACGGTCAGCGTGTCATAGCCCACGAACTGGGTCTCGGGGATCTCCTTGCCAAACTCCACGCCGGCCCAACCCAGATCGCCCAGGGCCTCACGGGCCTTCCGGGCCCGCCGGCGCTGCTCATCCATCTGCTTGTGGAACTCAGCCTCGTCCAGAGCCATGCCCTGCTCCTCCACCATCTCCAGGGTCAGGTCCATGGGGAAGCCGTAGGTGTCGTACAGCTTGAAGGCATCCGCGCCGGAGAAGGTCTTTTCTCCCTTAGACTGGTGTTCCTCCAGCATATCGTGGAAAATCTTCAGGCCGCCGTCGATGGTCTTGGCGAAGTTCTCCTCCTCCACCCGGATGACCTTGGTGATATAGTCCTGGCGCTCCCGCAGCTCGGGGTAGTGGCCCTCGTTCTCGTGGACGACGGTGTCGCACACCTTGTACAGGAAGGGCTCATTGACCCCCAGCAGCTTGCCGTGGCGGGCGGCCCGGCGGAGCAGGCGGCGCAGGACATAGCCCCGGCCCTCGTTGGAGGGGAGGACGCCGTCGCAGATCATGAAGGTGGCGGAGCGGATGTGGTCGGTGATGACCCGGAGGGAGACGTCAGTGGCGTGGCTCTGGCCGTAGCTGGCACCGGTGATCTCGGTGACCTTGGCGGTGATATTCATCACGGTGTCCACATCGAACAGGGAGGGGACGCCCTGGCATACGGCGGCCAGGCGCTCCAGTCCCATGCCGGTGTCGATGTTTTTCTGTTTCAGTTCAGTGTAGTGGTTCTCCCCATCGTTGTCAAACTGGGAGAACACCACGTTCCAGACCTCCATATAGCGGTCGCAGTCGCAGCCCACGGTGCAGCCGGGCTTGCCGCAGCCGTACTGGGGGCCGCGGTCGTAGTAGATCTCGGAGCAGGGTCCGCAGGGGCCGGAGCCGTGCTCCCAGAAGTTGTCCTCCTTTCCGAACTTGAAGATGCGCTGGGCGGGGATGCCGATCTCCTCGTTCCAGATCCGGAAGGCCTCGTCGTCGGCGGGGGTGGTCTCATTGCCGGCGAAGACGGAGGGATAGAGCCGCTCCGGGTCCAGGCCCACCCACTCCGGGCTGGTCAAAAATTCCCAGGCCCAGTGGATGGCGTCCCGCTTGAAGTAGTCCCCGAAGGAGAAGTTTCCCAGCATCTCAAAATAAGTGCCGTGGCGGGCGGTCTTGCCGATGTTTTCAATGTCGCCGGTACGGATGCACTTCTGGCAGGTGCAGACCCGGTGGCGGGGGGGCTCCTTCTCGCCGGTGAAGTAGGGCTTCATGGGCGCCATGCCGCTGTTGATGAGCAGCAGAGAGGCGTCATCCTGGGGCACCAGTGAGAAGCTGGGCAGGCGGAGGTGCTCCTTGCTCTCAAAGAAAGACAGGAACATCTCCCGCAGCTCGTTCAGTCCGAAGGGTTTGGGATCACGCATGGGTATTACCTCCATATCAAGTAAAATATAAATTGAATTTGTGCTGTATGGGGCCGCCGGAGGGTCAGCGCTTGGAGACCTCCAGGCCGATCAGTTCCATCTCCGGGTCAAAGGCCACCCGGAACATGACGCTGTCCTTGGTGTATTTGCAATAGATGACGGCGATGCCGTGGGGCTCCGGCTCCTGACTGCCGGTGACCAGGGTGTCATCCAGCTTGCGGTACTGGCCCGCCTTCTGGGTGGCGGTCTCCACCTGAGTCTGGAGCTGTTCGGCAGTCAGACCCTCCCGGATGTCCGACCGGAACTGCGCCAGTACGGCGGAGTAATCCCCGTCAGTCAGCTGCTGTACAATCTCCTCGCCGGCGGCGAGGACGGCGTCCTCCTCCATACCGTCCGGAAGCGGCTTTCCCTTGCAGCCGGCCAGCGTCAGCACGCACAGGACGGCGGCCACGGCCGCGGTCCACCGTTTTTTTCTCATGGTTCTCCTCCTTCCAGTATCAGGTCCGCTGTGGAAAACAGGGCGGCCCGCCCAGCCAGCAGGACCCGGTCCCCTCCAGGCGGCAGTACAGGGTGCCGCCCCGTGGGGAGGCCTGACGGGCGGTCAGCATCCGTTTTCCCAGCCGCTCCGCCCAGTAAGGGATGATGTGGCAGTGGCCAGAGCCGCACACCGGGTCCTCGGGAAGCCCCATCTTGGGAGTGAAGGTGCGGGAAACACAGTCGTACTCTGTTCCTGTGCCAGGGGCGGTGACCTGCATCAGGGCACCCTTCAGCGCTTTCACCTTGTCCAGTTCGGGCTTCAGCTCCATCACCGTGCGGGGATCGTCAAAGACGCACACCAGGTCCCGGGCCCGCCACACCTCCCGGGGGCGGGCCCCCAGGGCATCGGCGATCTGGCTGGTGACCTCCAGCCGCTTGAGGGAGTAGGCGGGGAAATCCAGTTCAAACAGCTTGCCCCGTCTCCGAACGGTGAGGGGACCACTGAGTGTCTGAAAGCGGAGCACCTCTGCCTCGGGCTCCACGAACCGGCAGATGGCATAGGCAGCCGCCAAGGTGGCGTGCCCGCACAGGGATACCTCGCCGCTGGGGGCGAACCACCGCAGACGCCAGTCCTTCCCATCCCGGACGGCGAAGGCCGTCTCCGGCAGCCGATTCTCCCGGGCGATGGCCAGCATCTGCTGGTCACTGGGCCAGGTCTCCGGCAGACACACCGCAGCCGGGTTTCCTTCAAAGACCCGGTCGGCAAAGGCGTCCACCACATATTGTTTCATCGCTGCACAGACCTCCTTGCTGTAAAAAGCGCCCCTGAGCCGGCTCCCGATGCAGGAGCCGGCTCAGGGGCGAAAGAATTTCTTCCACGGTACCACCCTGATGATCCCCAGGGGGATCCCTCGTTATCATCCCAGGTAACGGGGATGGGCCGTCCCGGTCATCCCGGGCCGCTCCGGAGTGGCCTGTGCCGTTCGCCTGCCGGGGGCTCTCACCCTCCCCCCTCGCTGCGGGCCGCTTGCGGCAATTTGCTCCATCTGCGCGTTTAACAGAGATATTTTATCACAATTTACCTGCTTGTCAAGGGTGGCTTGGACTGATCTGGCGGGAGCGGGGGAAAGAGCGCCTGCGCCTCCTCCGCCAGCCGACCCAGGACCTCCGCCACACGTTCCATGCCGCATTCCCGGTTGCGGAGATAGGCGTGATAGCCGCCATAGATCATACAGCTGAGCAGAATTTGAAGGTCTACGTTGTCCCGGTATTCCAGGCGGCGCTGAAAGATCAGGCGGTTCAGGCCGGCCTCGGTCTTTTCAATAAGCTGGCCGCTCCGGCTGCCGGAGAACAGGGTCTGGATGAGGGCGTCCCGGGCGTGATAGGCCCGAAACAGCTCCCGGATAAACTCCGCCGGCCGCTCCAGGGCGTACTCCGGGTTCTGGATGCTGTCCAGCACCTGATCCACTACCTCGGTCTCCAGTGTGTCCGCCAGATCATACAGATCCTGATAGTGGGCGTAGAAGGTGGATTTGTGGATGACGGCCTTGGCGCACAGCTCCTTGACGGTGATCTTCTCCAGGGGACAGCGGGCCCTCAGCTCCAAAAATGCGTTGAAGATGCTCTGCCGGGTCTTTTTAGTCCGCAGGTCCATGGTTGCTCTCCTCCCCGTCAATTTCAGACAGAGGTTGGATAACCGACTCTTGTCTGATTTTGTCTCTGGTATTGTCTCACGGTTGGTATACACTGATGATAGCAAAAAAACCGGCGGCTGTCGATCAATTTCAGGAGGGACTATGGATTTTTACGGATTTTACACGGGGAAGGTCTTTGATGCCTACCGCTATCTGGGCGGGCATCTGACGGAGGCGGGGGCGGTGTTCCGCACCTTTGCCCCAGCGGCGGAGGCGATCTCCGTCATCGGCGATTTCAACGGTTGGCAGGAGACCCCCATGGAGCGGGTCTATGACGGGAACTTCTGGTCCTGTGAGATCCCGGGCGCCCGGGCGGGGATTCGCTATAAATATAGGATCCGGCGGCGGGACGGAGTCAGCCTGGACCACTGCGACCCCTACGGCTTCTCCATGGAGCTGCGGCCCCACAACGCCTCCATCCTCCGGGAGCTGCCCGGGGCGCGGTCCCAGGACGGGGGCTGGCGGCGGCGTTCCTTTGGAGGGGCGGACCGCCCGTTGAATATCTATGAGGTACACCTGGGCTCCTGGCGGCGGAAGGCGGAGGACCCTAACGGCTGGTACCGCTATGATGAGCTGGCGGAGCTGCTGATCCCCTATGTTAAGGAGGCGGGATATAACTGTATCGAGGTCCTGCCTCTCAGCGAGCACCCCAGCGACGCCTCCTGGGGCTATCAGAATACCGGATTTTTCAGCGCAACCTCCCGCTATGGGACGCCGGAGGAGCTGATAACCCTGGTGGATCGGTGCCATCAGGCGGGGCTGGGGGTGATCCTGGACTTTGTTCCGGTCCATTTCGCGGTGGATGACTATGCCCTCTGGAACTATGACGGGACCGCTCTCTATGAATACCCCAGCTGGGATGTGGGACGCAGTCAGTGGGGGAGCTGCAACTTCATGCACTCCCGGGGAGAGGTGCGCAGCTTCCTCCAGTCGGCGGCCCACTTCTGGCTGGAGGAATACCACTTTGACGGGCTGCGCATGGATGCGGTGCGCAACCTGATCTACTGGCAGGGGGAGGAGGCCAGGGGAGAGAACCAAGGCGGCCTTCAGTTCCTGCGGGAGATGAACCGGGGGCTCAAGGCCCTCCATCCAGACGCGCTGCTCATTGCGGAGGACTCCTCCGCCTGGCCCGGAGTGACCGCCCCGGTGGAGCAGGGAGGGCTGGGCTTTGACTACAAGTGGGACATGGGCTGGATGCACGATACCCTCTCCTATTTCCAGACGCCGCCGGCGGACCGCCCGGCCCAGGGGAGAAAGCTCACCTTCTCCATGGACTACTTTGGAACGGAGCGGTATCTGCTGCCCCTCTCTCACGACGAGGTGGTCCACGGCAAGGCCACCATCCTCCAGAAGATGCACGGGGGATATGAGGAGAAATTCCACCAGGCTAGGGCGCTGTACCTCTATATGCTGTCCCATCCCGGGAAAAAGCTGAATTTCATGGGCAATGAGATCGGCCACTTCCGGGAGTGGGACGAGAGCCGGGAGCAGGATTGGAACCTGATGGACTACCCCGCCCACCAGTCGTTCTTCCGTTTTGTCCAGACGCTGAACCGGATCTATCTGGACACCCCCGCCCTGTGGAAGGAGGACTACCGCCCGGAGGGGTTCCAGTGGCTGGCTATGCCCCAGGGGGAGCGGGGCGTGTTCGCTTTTCTGCGGCGGGGCGGGGGGCAGTGCCTGTTGGCGGTGTTCAACTTTCTGGATCAAGAGGCGGAAGCTGCGCTTCCCATCCCGGATGGCGGACGGCTGGAGCTACTGCTGGACAGCGGAGAAGCCGGATTTGGCGGCACGGGCGGTCCGGCGGAGCAGACCGTTCCGGTGGAGCGGGGGAGGGCGGCCCTTACGCTGCCGCCCTACTGCGGCCGCTGGTATTTGCTCAAATAAATGTAGTGAGAGAGCGATCGCGGACAATGCGGCAGGCAGGCTGGCCTATCATCCAGCCTGCCCGCTGTGAGCAAAACAAAAAGCATCTGCTTTCGCAGATGCTTTTTGGTACGGCTGAAGGGATTCGAACCCCCGACCTTTTGGTTCGTAGCCAAACACTCTATCCAACTGAGCTACAGCCGCATTTTGAAGTTTTTGTCCGTCTCCCTGACGGCTTGATTAGTATAGCACAGGAGGCAGGGTTTGACAAGCCTTTTTTTGAAAAAATTCAAAAAATTTTTGCAGGGCGGAAAATGTGCGTCAAATTGGATTTTTTCGTGTGTCAGTCAGAAAAAATGGATTTTTTGCTCAGAGAAAGGAAAAGCCGTTGACCGGAGAAGACGGGACTGGTAAAATAGAAGCCACGCGGTCCCGGCATGGGCGGAGTTCGGCCTGTGGAGAGACCGTGGGACGAAAAGGAGGTTTTGTGTGTGGAGAAACGAGAGAGCTTTTCCTCCCGGCTGGGTTTTCTGCTGATCTCGGCAGGCTGCGCCATCGGGCTTGGAAACGTATGGAGATTTCCGTATATCACGGGTAAATATGGCGGCGCGGCCTTTGTGCTGGTCTATCTGCTGTTTTTGGTTATCATGGGTCTGCCGGTCATGGTGATGGAGTTCGCGGTGGGCCGGGCCAGCCAGCGGAGCATTGCCATGTCCTTTCAGGCGCTGGAGCCCAAAGGGAGCAGGTGGCACCTGTACAGCTGGGTCGGTATTGCGGGCAACTATCTGCTGATGATGTTTTATACCACGGTGGCCGGCTGGCTGCTCCTCTACTTTGCCAAGATGGCAAAGGGGGATTTTGCCGGGCTGGATTCTGTGGGGGTAGCCAACGAGTACTCCTCTTTGATGCAGGAGCCTGGACTGATGACCGTATTCATGGTGGTCGTGGTGCTGCTGTGTATGCTGGTCTGCTCCCGGGGACTTCAGAACGGAGTGGAAAAGGTCAACAAGGCCATGATGCTCTGCCTGCTGATGGTGATGGTGGTGTTGGCCTTCCGCTCTGTGACCTTGGATGGCGCCGCCGAGGGCTTGAAATTCTACCTCATGCCCGACTTTCACAATCTGATGTACGACGCTGATGGGAACATGATCCTGGGCGAGGCCATCTTCGCCGCTATGGGACAGGCGTTTTTCACCCTCTCCCTGGGCATCGGCGCCCTGGCTATCTTTGGAAGCTACATCGGGAAGGACCACTCCCTGGCTGGCGAGGCCGTCCGGGTGGGTGTGCTGGACACCTTTGTGGCCTTTACGGCGGGCCTGATCATTTTCCCGGCCTGCTTCGCCTTTGATGTGGCCCCCGACGCAGGCCCCAACCTGATCTTCATCACCCTGCCCAACGTCTTTAACGAGATGCCCATGGGCCGGCTGTGGGGCTCCCTGTTTTTCGTGTTCATGTCCTTTGCGGCTCTGACCACGGTGATCGCGGTCTTTGAGAACATTCTGTCCTTCTCCATTGAGAAATGGGGCTGGAGCCGGAAAAAGGCGGTGCTGGTCAACCTGGTCGCCATTCTGATCCTGTCCATGCCCTGCGTGCTGGGCTTCAACGTCCTCTCCGGGATCCAGCCCTTCGGCGAGGGATCTGTCATTATGGATCTGGAGGATTTTATTGTCAGCAACAATATCCTGCCTCTGGGCTCTCTGGTCTATCTGCTGTTCTGCGTCTCCCGCCGCGGCTGGGGCTGGGAGAGCTTCCTGGCGGAGGCCAACACAGGCAGCGGCTTGAAATTCCCCAGAGGGGTGCGGTTCTATGTGACCTATGTTCTGCCCCTGATCGTGCTGTTCATCTTTGTGATGGGCTATTGGGACAAGTTCTTTTAAGCGGAGTTGTGTCCGGTCATCTGGAAGCGCCCCGCCGGTCCTGTCGGACCGGCGGGGCGCTCAGCTTGTCAAAAAAGCCCTCCTGCAAGGAGTTCCGCCGCCCGAAGGCGGCGGAATAAAATGAAATACCGTCATTTCCGGGGGGTATGTACCTCGGAAATGACACTTCTCACGAAAGATTCCCCGACAATTTCGCAAGAAATCGAGGGAAAGCTTTCGTGCAATCTTCCTCGAAAAAGTGGCTGTGCCACTTTTTCGACAGTCTCCTGTCATGTCCGGCGGCGGCGGGCCGGGCGGGGCTCCTGCTCCACCAGGATGATGTCCTCTCCGAACCGGCGGACCCGGTCCCAGGGGATATAGCGGTCCTCCTCCCGGCCCAGCAGGCCGAACAGCCGCCGCCGTCCTGGGAGCACTAGCGCCCGGACCTGTCCGCTCTCCAGATCCACCTCCAGGTCCTCCACATAGCCAAAGCGGCTGCCGTTCTGCACGTCCACCACTTCCTTCCAACGCAGCTCCGCGATCCTCGTCCGCATTCCCTCGCCCCCTTCGAGGATAGATATGCCGCCCCGGGGCTGTCCTATGCGGTTGGGTGTGCCTTCTATCCCGGCATATCCCGGCATATAGTAGCACAGCAGACCCAAAACACGGGGGAGTTGTTGTTGTGTGAAAGGGAATATGGAAGAGCGGGCCTGTCAGCTGGCCCTTTACATCATAGAAAACAAGGCGACGGTGCGCGCTGCGGCACAGAAATTCAAGATTAGCAAGAGCACGGTGCATAAGGACCTGTCAGAGCGTCTCCCGGCGTTCAACCGGCCCCTGTACCTCCAGGCCAAGCAGGTTTTGGAGGAAAACAAGGCGGAGCGGCACATCCGGGGCGGGCTGGCCACGCGGAAAAAGTATAAAGGAGAGTGAGAGACTGGGGCGCAAGCGGCTTTGCCGCTTGCGCCCCAGTCATCTGTTTGCCGGAAAAGGCAGTCGATCCTTTTTTCGACGGGTTGAGGGCGGGGCTTGTGCCCCGTCCTTCTCTGTTGTATAATAAATATCTGAAAACAGGAACAGAGCGCATGAATGATGGAGGAAGATCATAGATGAGTTATGCCGATCAGGTTTTTATTGAGAATTGCAGAGCGATCCTGAGCAGGGGCGTCTGGGACACGGACCGGGAGGTCCGGCCCCGCTGGGAGGATGGCACGCCCGCCCACACGGTGAAGCTCTTTGGGGTGGTCAACCGCTATGACCTGCGGGAGGAGTTCCCGGTCATCACCGTGCGGAAGCAGTATCTGAAATCGGCGGTGGATGAGCTGCTGTGGATCTGGCAGAAGAAGTCCAACAATGTCCATGACCTGAACAGCCACATCTGGGATGCCTGGGCGGATGAGTCGGGCTCCATCGGCAAGGCGTACGGCTATCAGCTGGGGGTGAAGCACCACTATCCCCAGGGGGACATGGACCAGGTGGACAAGGTGCTGTGGGATCTGAAGCACGACCCCGCCTCCCGCCGCATCCTCACCAGCCTGTATAATCACCACGACCTGAGCGAGATGGCCCTGTACCCCTGTGCTTACTCCATGACCTTCAATGTCAGCGGGAACACTCTGAACGGGATTCTGAACCAGAGATCCCAGGATATGCTGACCGCCAACGGCTGGAATGTGATGCAGTACGCGGTGCTCCTTCACATGATGGCCCAGGTGTCCGGTCTGGAGGCGGGAGAACTGGTCCACGTCATAGCGGACGCCCACATCTATGACCGCCACGTGCCCATTGTGGAGGAGTTGATCGCCCGGACGCCCTATGAAGCGCCGAAGCTCTGGATGGACCGGAGCGTCACGGACTTCTATGCCTTCACCCGGGACAGCTTCCGGCTGGAGGGCTATCAGGCCCATCCGCTGGAGGACAAGATCCCGGTAGCTGTTTGAGTTAGGAATTAGGAGTTAGGAATTAGGAATTTGCGCCCATACGGGAGATGGAGCAAGGAGAGAACGCCATGAATGTGATCGTAGCAGTGGACGAGAATTGGGGCATCGGAAGGGACGGGGACCAGCTGGTGTATCTGTCCCAGGACCTGAAGCGCTTTCGGGCGCTGACCACCGGCCATCCGGTGATCCTGGGGCGAAAAACGCTGGCCACCTTTCCCGGCGGCCGCCCGCTGAAGGGGCGGAGAAATCTGATCCTGTCCCGGGACCCGGACTTTGCCCCGGAGGGCGCGGAGGTGTTTCGGGATCTGGAGGCTCTGCGGTCTGCCGCCTCGGAAGACGCCTTTGTCATCGGCGGCGCCTCGGTATACAAGCAGCTGCTGCCCTGGTGCGATGTAGCGTACGTCACCAGGATCCACGCCGCCTTTCCGGCGGATGTCGTATTCCCGGATCTGGACCGGGACCCAGACTGGGAGCTGGCGGAAGAGGAGCCCCCTCTGGAGCAGGACGGCCTGAAATTTCACTATGCGTTCTACCGTCGGGTCCGCTGACGGATGGCTCGGAGCGTGGGGGATCATCAGCGCCGCATATTGTATAAGCGGCTGAACTGAAGTTAGAAAAAACACCGTGCGGCCAGCGTCTAAAAGCGCTGGCCGCACGGTATTTTAAAATGTACACTGGAAGCATTGGGGTTCAGCTGCCCAGATGCAGACCGTCCTGACTGGAGAGACCGTCCTTGGCCAGCATCCGCTCCAGCACCTCCACATCGGCGGTGATGTCCAGGGCGTCCCCTTGGAACAGCTGGTCCAGCTGCTTCTCGAAGCCCTCCACCACCTTGTCCATCATATTTTCGATGCGCTCCATGGCGGCGGAGATGTTCTCGCCCTCCACCTCCTGATCCTCCAGCTGGGCATAGGCCCGAAGGATCTTCAGGGTAGTGGGGAGGTAATAGCTCAAAAAGCTGTGGAGCTGCGGCGACTTCTGGGGGTGGCTGCGCTGGTACTCAAACACCTTGGCGGTGATGACGCCGATGCGGTCGATCTGCTGGCTGAGCTTGGGATCGTCGATCTGACTGTTGATGGCCCGGATCTCCTGAAGCACCGCAGCCTGGGGATCCTCCTTTGCGGGCGCTTCTTTGGGGGGCTCAGGCTGCGTGGGGGGAGGATCGGACAGCCCCTCGCCGGAGAGCACCAGGCGGTCGTTTCCGTAGTCCAGATACCCCAAGGGGAACAGGCCGTCGTCCAGCATATCGGACAGCTCATCCCGCACCTTGGCGGGGGAGGTCCCCAGGGCGGAGGAGAGGGCGCTGATGGAGATCACAGTACGGGAGCCCAGCATCGCCAGGTATTTCCGGCAGCGCCGCACCTTGTTCCGCTTCCGCAGGCCCACCCACAGGCAGCCCAGACTGCCGAAAAAGAAGCACAGGACGGGAAGGGTGGCTTCCAGATACCAGGCCACGTCCGGGAGCATCCACAGGCTGCCCGCCAGAGCGGAAACAGAGGTGAAGCCGAAAATCAGGCTCAGGATCCCGCCGATCACGGTAAGACGTCTGGCCTGGACGGACAGCCGGGTGAGGACCTGGCTGGAGACAGGCGCCGAGGGGGTGCGCTCCCGGGCGGCCCCGTTCTGGACCGTACGGGCCCCCACCGAGCCATTTTGCTGGGCATAGTAGGGGTGCTCCCCCCGGACATTGGTTTTTTTGCGGCCCCCGCCCAACAGCTTTACAACGATCATCAGGATGCCGACAGGGGGGAAAAAGAACAGGAAGAGGACCGCGGCGACCCAGAAACCACGGTCACCGGAGCCAGGGTTCTTGCGGGACGGGCCGCCGGACGCGCCATTTTGATCGAAATAATGCTCCATAATCATTGACCTCCAGCCAAACAGAATGAAAACTCAAGATAAGAATATCATATCAGAGAGAGGCAAAAAAGAGATTGAGTTTCTCTTAAAATTCCATGAAGAAAATCCCGGAGGCGCTCCCTTCTCCGGTCTGCGTGAGACGATTATACCGCATGAAAGCGGAAAAGTAAACGCTTCTTCCGGAAATTTCAGCGGACTGTAACTGTTCTGTAATTGTAAGGAGGGGACGCCGATGCTATAATAATGTCTGCCGAATCAACCATAAAACGGTCGATTTCCGCGCTGGAACAACGCCGGTCTGCCCGGTGGGCGCGGGCTTTCATGCCTGCGGCTTTGTTCAGCGTGTGCGATAACGGCGCCTGGTACATAGAGACGCTTCGGGTCGGCAACGGCCGGACAGGGAGCGGGACATCACCGCCGGCGGCACGGGGCCTTTCTGAGTCCGGGCCCACCGGCGTGAAGGAGCAGAAGTATGGGAAAAAGAGAGCTTTCCAAAGAACCTGCGGGTGAGCAGGGCAGAGCGAAGAACAAAAAAATATGGATGATTTCAGGGGCTGCCGCGGCGGTGCTGCTGGGGGGCTATCTGGGGCTGTGCGCCTGGGTGAGCGGATCCGACCGGATCCTTCCCAACGTGTCGGTGGCCGGCCTGGATGTGTCCGGCATGACCGCGGCGGAGGCGGAGACCGCCTTGAGCGGCGCCATGGCGGAGCACGGCAGCCAGATCATAGGGGCCGTATCCTATGAGGATCAGCTGTGGTCCATCACCGCGGAGGAGATGGGATATGGCTGGAGATTTGCGGCTGAGTCCGCGGGAGCGGTGGGCCGGGAAAACTTCCTGACCGGCGGCGCGGTCTATCTGGGTCAGCTGCTGGGCCGGGATCACCAGATCTCCGCCCCCAGATGGGACTGTACAGTGCTGGATGATCTGGTGGATCTGGTGGAGGCCGAGACGGGGGGAAGTGTGACCGAGGCGGCCTATCAGCTGGATGGGGAGGCCCTGGTGATGACCAAGGGCAAGACCGGCCAGGCCATCGACCGCAGCCAGGTCCAGGACAGCCTCTGGTCTGCGGTGGAGGGGGCCATGGAACAGAAGTTCAGCGGCATGGAAGGGGTCGTGGAGGTGAAAAATCCTCTGATTCCCCAGGAGACCCCGCCCCAGGAGCCGGACTTCCAGGCCATCCACGACGCGGTGGCGGTAGAGCCTCAGAACGCCCAGTATACCCGGGAGACTGGGGCAGTCGCCGACCATGTGGTGGGCGTGGACTTTGACGTGGAAGCGCTGAAGGCCGCCTATGAGAAGGCGGGAGAGGGGGAGACCTTCTCCATCCCGGTGACCCTGACCCAGCCGGAGGAGACAAAGCAGAGCCTGGAGGCCAAGCTGTTCCGGGACCTGTTGGGGGAGGGGACCACCAATGTAAGCGGCTCCTCCGCCCGGAAGCACAATGTGAAGCTCTCGGCCCAGGCCTGCAACGGGGTGATCCTGATGCCGGGAGAGGTGTTTTCCTATAACAACACCACCGGAAGCCGGTCCGCCTCCAAGGGCTATCTGGCCGCGCCGGTGTACTCCGGCGACGCATCGGTAGACGAGGTGGGCGGCGGCATCTGCCAGACCTCCTCCACCATCTACTATGCGGTGCTCCATACGAACCTGAAGATCGTGGAGCGCCGGGCCCACCGCTTCAACACCGGCTATGTGCCGGAGGGCATGGACGCCACGGTGTACTACGGTCAGACGGACTTCCGCTTTGAGAACAGCACGGACTACCCCATCAAGATCGTCACCTCCAGCTATGACCAGGGGGGTAAGCGGAAACTGAACGTCAAGATCTACGGGACCAACGTGGACGGCGTCCGGGCCGAGCCCAAGAGCACGGTCTATGAGACGGTGTCCCCCACCACCCAGTATAAGGCGGATGAATCCATCACCCAGGGGACCACGAAGGTGGACAGCAAGCAGAATCCCTACACCGGAAAGTCGGCCCAGACCTATCGCTATATCTATGACCGGGACGGGAATCTGTTGGAAAAGCAGGATATGGGGAAGAGCGTGTACAAAATGCGGCCCAAGACCATCCTGTATAACCCTGCTGATGGAGATCCCGCCACCTGGCCAAATGGTGTCCCGCCGGTTCAGGCGCCCCCACCGGCGGAGACCGTACCGGAGACGCCCGCGGAAAACACGGGAGCGGAGACGCCGCTGGAGGATCCGGGGACAGAGGCCCCGGCGGAGTCCGGCGGCGGGCAGGAGACCCCTCCCACAGAGGAACTCCCGTCCCAGGATCTGGAGGCGGCCGGTCCATCCCAGGATGCTTGAGGCACAGAGAAGGAGACAAGGTATGTTTCAGGGATTTTCCCAGGAGGCGGTGGACTTTTTGTGGGGCATCCGCTTCAACAATGAGCGCGGCTGGTTCGAGGCCCACAAGGAGGAGTACCTGACCCTGGTGGCCGGCCCCATGCGGGAGCTGGGGGAGCAGGTCCACGCCGCGGTGGAGGAGGAGTTTCCGAAGCTGGGGCTGAACCTCCACGTCTCCCGGATCTACCGGGACGCCCGGCGGCTCCACGGGCGGGGCCCCTATAAGGACCACCTGTGGTTCACCCTGCGGCGGCCAAAGGAGGAGTGGGTCAGTCAGCCGGCGTTCTACTTTGAGCTGGCCCCGGAGTATTACAGCATGGGGATGGGCTGGTATGACGCCACGCCCCTGACCATGGCTAAGCTGCGGGCCCGGATCGACCGGGACCCCAAGCCTCTGGAGCGGCTGGCCCGCCGGCTGGAGAAGTCGGAGTTCCGGCTGGAGGGGGCGGAGTATAAGCGGCCCAAGGGGGACCCGGGCAGTCTGCTCTCCCCATGGTACAACCGGAAGAGCATCGCCATCTCCCGGGATGAGAACTGCGGCGGCCTTCTCTTTCAGCCAGAGCTGGCGGAGCAGGTGATCCAGGGCTTCCGCTTTTTGAAGCCCTATTATGAGTACCTCTTTTCCCTGGCGGGGGATCCCACGCCGGAGGGAATGTGACAGGAAAACAGGAGAAAGAACGAAAACGGGCGTCCCGGCTGGGACGCCCGTTTTGCGTTTTATGCTCGCTTAAGCGACTTTCGCGGAAGCGAAAGGAATAGCCACCCGCTCTGCGGGTGAGGTTAAAAATTTAAAAAGAGCCGCACCTAT
>CABIYX010000040.1 GCA_902363045.1 Clostridiales bacterium | reverse complement strand
CAAATGGTGCGTATTGGTCCATCACCCGATGGCTGCTGACCTTCAGCGGGATGCCGCCGATCTCCGTTTGCTCGTCGCTCTCCATGGCCTTCTTGAAGGCCCGCCGCCGTTCCTCCGGGATGGCTTGCCACCGGATCTGGAGGTACACATCATGGCCGTCTCTCCAGCCGCCGTAGGAGTAGCAGGGCTGGTCGGTGAAGGGCGGAAGTGTGCCCACCAGCTTATACTGGGGCGGGACCTCTACCGGCACCCGCAGCAGGTGAAGGTCACGAGGCCAGTACATGAAGTCCTTGTAGAGCGGGCGGAGATGGGGCAGTTCCTCCGCCGTCAGCGGAGCGTCACCCACCCAGTCCAGGGAGAGGATGACCGCCCAGGGCTCCTTGCTCACCGTGTCCGGCGGCGCGATATAGGCCACCTGGCAGGCGGTGTAGCGTTTCAGATATTGGTTATAGACTGTATAGATCTCTCCGGCGTTGACTTTCATGGCGCTACGCTCCCCTCATTCGTTCTTTTCCAGATAGAATCCCCATACACAGTTGGAGAACTCCCCGGCGGCAAAGCGGTGGATCTGCCCGTCAATCTCCACCTGCCAGACCTCGAAGGTATGGTCTTGGTGATAGATCGGGTCTTGGACTTTTACTCGCTTGCCGGTGGTTTGCCAGTCGTAGTCAAAGATGTTCACACCGAACAATTTGCATTGACCGTCTGGGCCAAAGGTTTCATATTCCCAAGCCATGTGATGCCTCGCAATCCTGTGCGCTGTCAGCCAGCTTATGCAATATCCTCCACTGAAAAGAACGGGTTTGTATAGAAAATATGGGTCGTCTTGCCGCAGCAGTCGCAGACAACGCCGTCTGCGGATTTCTCAAAAGCCCCAGTTTCCAGAGGGTTTGGGTGATACCAGAAGGTGGGCAGGCCCAGCTGGGCCCGCCGTTCCTTCTCTTTCTGCTTTTCCTCCGGCGTTTTGGGCTTGAGGAGAGCATAATGATTGCCCCAGTTTTCCGCATAGTCCTTCAGCGTGCCCAGCCGCTTGAGTGTTTTTTTATCGGAACGATTTCCGATTTGGCAGAGCAGTTCGTAGGCATCCTTCTTGAAGTCCAGCAGATCATACACATCCACCAGCACTTCCTTGGCCTGCCGGTCCTCACTCTGCTCAAGTTCTTCCTTGAAGGTATATAGAGCGCGGACACTGTCCGGACCTTCATTGGTCGCAACAAACTGTTTTTTTAGTTCGATGTAGGTTTTCTGATATTCTGTCATCGGGCGCACCTCCCATCAATCCCACCAGAAGCACCAAACCGTAGACCACTCTCTGGAAACATGAGTCCGCCTGTCATGTTTGTGGGGGCAGCTCCGCCTGTTCCAGAGGGATCTCGTTCCATACACTTACTTTGAACGGTCTGTTCTCCAAATCGAAATAGATCGTGATACTGTTGTTGTACTGGTTCAGATCATTTTCGATGGTATATTCTGTGGAAATCCCAAATTCTGGATGGTCGCTGTATGTGTTGGGAAGATGAGTCCAACCATCACTGGAAGGATACCTCTCAATCAAATAATCCTGGGTTACATGGTTCAGTTCCTGATTATCCAATTTGATGCTGGTGTGTTTCTCATCATAAAAAACCACCATAGAATCTACCACACCATCTTCGATTTTTTGAGGTGGCGTATCCGACCCTGTGGACACCTGGTTTGTAATGGTCACCTCTAACAACACCCCGTCTTTTTCCAGAAGCCGGATGATAGACCCACCCGGCAAAATCCCCTGCCCATCCTCTGTCAGGGACCAATCTGCCCGCGTTTCGTAATACTCTTCACCCACAAACGGCTCCAGGAAATAGGGTGTCTGCCCGCTGATTTTCCACCCATCCTCGGTTAACTGCTTCAAAGAAACCGGAATCGGATAATAGACGTCGTTCACTGTGATCCCCAATTCCATATTTTCCGGCATGGCTTCCCTCTCCTGTTCATCCGGCATTTGCGTGATACTCTCTGTGATCTCCTCTGAAGCAACAGGGGTTTGGGCCGTGCCGCCGCCGCCCTCCCGCCCGCAGGCAGTCAGCAGTACCAGGAAACAGCACATGATCAGCATCTGCAAGTTTTTCATAATGTTCCTCCTATCGTTGCTATTCTGTCATTCCGATACAGCCCATCAATCCCACCAGAAATACCAGACGGTGGACTGCCACAGAACATCCGCCAGATTGCCCACAGTGGGGTCATCCTGCTCCTGATCCACGATGTCCGGGCAGAAGCCGTACTGCTCTGTGGCAACCTCCATGGCCATCTCTTTAGAAACAGGGGCCGGGAGCAGGAACTCCAACTCATCGTGGCTCATGGCGGCAGGGATGGCGCCATACCGCTGGAACCAGTATTTTGCCACCGCCATCAGGTTCGGTGTGTCGGGACACTCATTCCAATTTCCAAAGGGCAGATAGGCGAAGATCTCCCAGGGGCTCTTTACCGGAATTTTAGCCAAAATGAGCGGATATGTCATGTGACTGTCCGAGTCCCAGTAGCAGGAGAAGCGGTCATTGTCATAGCCGCCCTCCATCTCGCCCAGGACTTCCTCCTCCCAGTCCATATCGTCATCTTCGGCTTCTTCCTTACGCTGGCCGGTCAATTCCTCCAAAACCGCCTTTCCGTCCTTGACGGGAGTGGAGAGCATCTTCTTTCGATACTCCGTTACCGTTTTGAGGTCAAATTCATAGAAGTCCGCATCATGCTCCGGGTCGGCGTTCATTACCAGACACTCCAACAGCGTCTCGTCATCCGCCTTGATGAGCACGGGAACAAAGCCCTCTTGGATGCTTTCCCGTTTGGCATAGCTGTATGCCGACATGATGGGGTCATCGTCTGCCATGGATGGGAAATAGGTACACTCGCAGTCCAGATATTCCATGATGGCCTGAGCCACCTCGGAAGGCTCCAGTGTGTCCTCGTCGAAGTCCTGTCCTTGCCAGTCGGTGAAGCGTTCCTCAATTACCTCTGCCATAGCTTGATAGTAGTCCTCATCAAAGGGGATGAACAGGTAGGCTTCATCTTGGAACTCATCAGAGTGATACCGCTCCGGGCCGAAGAAGCGGAGGGCGTTGTCGTCAACATCGGCAGGATAGTAGGGACTGTCGCCCTCTCCGTAGTAATAGCCTGCAAAGGCACGGCCTTGCTGATTGAACAGCACAGAGAACAGACAGCCGTCCAGCTCTTCCCGGATAAACGCCCGCAGATCCACACTGGCAGGATCAGCCTTGACCTTTTCTGCCACCTCTCCGTACTCCGCAAGGAATTCTTCACCCATCAGGTCGTACTCCATGCACCAGCGCAGGTAAATGGCCATGTGGTTATAAGCATTGATGGGGTCAATAGGCAGTTCCTTCTCCTCAATGCTCTCAAGGTGATAGGAAGCGTCGTCCATCTCACCGTCAAAATCATCATTGGAAAGGGTGCCACGAGTGATGGCATCCTGACGGTCAGGCTCCACCACAAAGCTGATGCCGTTCATTTTGTCCAGCAGGGCATCTGCATCATGCTCCATTTTATAGTCCAATTCATCCCGGTAGAGGGGGATCACCTGGTAGAAGTTGACCTCCTCGCCACCTGGGAGTGTACCGACCTCGCCGCCCTCCTCTGTACTCTGGGGGCCGGTGAGAATGGCGGCGCACAGCTTCGTATTTTCCGCAAAGTCCTCCTCATTGTCCATGGTATGGCCGAAGCCCAGCCAGGTATCGCTGGCAATGGGCAGGCGGGCCAGAACCTTCAGCAGGCGGATGGGCCAGTACCACCGCTCGTCCTGCATGGATTCCCGATCCAGCTTCCAGTCCGCAGGCAGTGCAATGGCCAGCTCCGCCCGCTCCAGCTTGTACTCCGCCAGTTCCTCCGGCACATTCATCCGGTGGGTGCCCATGCCCATGGTGACCAGGGTGTAATAGTCCCGCTCCTCAGTGGGCGGCACCATGCAGATGTCCACATGGATGTCGGGGGAAACGATCTCGTGGAACACATTCTCGACCTTGCCGAAATACTGCTCGATATGTCCCTCGACGGCCTCCATCTCCTCCTCGGTGTAGACCTCCGGCTTGCCGGGCTCCTCATCCTGGGGGCCGTCATCCTCCGGGCCGTCCTCTCCCCCATCATCCGGGCCGCCATCCAGCGGCTCCCAGCTGATTTTCAGAGTCATCTGCTCCTCCGGCAGAGAGACGCCGGGGCTGCGGGTGATGGTGTGCTTATCATCCTCCGCAAAACCGATGGTCTCTCCATCCTTCAGAGTCACATCACACGCCAGCACATAGGAGGCAAGGCTTGCCAAAAAGTCCCGCAGATCGCTCGGCTCGGCATCGGTGCCCAGCACCTCCATTTCCTCCTTGCCGAACACATCCATGCCGTAGGTGTAGCCGTTCATGCCATTCTCATCCCGCCAGAGGCCGAACCAGATCCAGTTGAAGATGGGAAGCTCGTCCTCTTTGAGCATATCAGCAAAGCCCTCGTAGAAGCGCGGTTCAAATACCACGCCGCTGGTGTAGACGCCGGTGGCATATTCCTGGCGGCAGCAGGCGGACACCAGCTTGGTGAAAAGCTTGCCCTTCTCCAGAACCTTTTCCTCTTTGCCCAGCACTGCTACCATCAAGTGGGCACAGTGCTCCTTGGCAGCCTTGACCGCATCCTGCCACATATAGTTGTTTTCCGCGTTGGCCTCGGCTTCACCGCCGGGGATGGGATAGTGATTCAGGCTGACGGCGGCGAGCATATCGCCCACTTCAAAGACCAGCGCGTCATCGTCCTTCTCCTCGCTGGCGTCATATTCATCCACGGCGATGTCCCATTTTTCCTTCATGTCCCGGATGAACTGCTCTTTATCCCATTCTGCCTTGGACAGTAGCACGAATCCGGTGAAGACGCCGGTGTGGTCACTCTCATCCTCGGCCTCTGCCTCGGCCCGCTTTGCGATCTCCTTCTGGCACTCCTGAATCACCGCCGTGGCGTCCTCGTCCTCGGGGTCCAGCTCTGCCCACCTCTGGGCGTAGGGAATGGCCTT
Organism: Clostridiales bacterium; assembly: GCA_902363045.1. GTDB lineage: Bacteria > Bacillota > Clostridia > Oscillospirales > Oscillospiraceae > Lawsonibacter. Next base: position 19,829 of record CABIYX010000040.1, on the reverse strand, counting down.
TTCCTCCTGCCCGTAGAGATACTGATAGCCGTAGGCCATCCGCATATTCCACTGGGCCTTGTCCTGTCCTTCTCCCCGGACAGACTCCAGCACCTCAATGGCCCGCAGCAGGGCCTTATCTCCCTTATAGTTGGGAGTACCCTCGTCGTGGTCCCCGATGATGGCGTAGTTCTCCAGCGCCCGGGCCATAGCGTAGGCGGTGCGGTAGTTCCGCCAGTCCTCCGGGATGGCATTCAGCGCCTGGATACAGCGGGTGTACTCGTCCTCGTCGTTCCACTGCTCCAGCTGCTGGAAGAATTCTTCTTCGTTCTGCGGGGTGTAAGGGATATAGTCCATGCCCGTCAGCGTTTCGTCCAGCTCGGGGACCTGCTCCTCATCGTCCGGCTCCTCCTCGGACGGCGTTTTTAGGTTCACTGTGCCTGCCTCCCGGCGGAAGGTGTGGAAGCTGGCCCAGGGGATGTCCGTGCCTTCAAAGAACTCTTTCGCCATGTTCAATGCCGCACGGATGTCCCAGGCGATGAAGTCCACATAGCCGCAGTAGAGGCCGGTGGCTCCGCCGGTGAGGGTGAGAACCTCCGGTCCGTCCTCGCTGGCAAACACCTCTTCCAGTTTGTCCCGGAAGTCGAAGATCTTCTGACTGCCTTCCTCCTCCCGCAGGGTATCCAGGGGATAGCAGAAAAAGCCCGCTACCGCTCCGTCGGCATGGAGATCGTCCATAAAGTCGTTGTCGGCATTCAGATAGCCGTTGATGAGCGGCACGCAGTTGGTGGAGCCGGCCATCACATCCAGCCGCCAGTCGGCTTCCGGGTCCTGTTTGGGTTTCATTTCGTAGCCAAGATAGCTGTCCAGATAGGCTTCCGGATCAGTAGAGAGTTCCAGACCCCGCTCCTTCAAAGCGTCGGGCAGCTGGGACATAAGTATGGACGGCTCTGCCTTGGGTTCCTCCAGCACATCAAAGCTGTCTATGTATCTCATATGGGGAATCTCGCCCAGCACTTGGTCGGTGAGGGTGGTGAGCATCCACCAGACTCTGCCTTCTTCCTCCTGAAGCATAGGCAACAGCTTTTCGCAGTAGGCGGAGATGGCGAAGCTGTTTTCGCCCTGCTCCTCCAGCCAGATCCGCACATCATCCCCGGAGATGTCCCATCCATCCTCGGTACGCAGGCCGATGTTCGGGAGGGGTTGACGGCCCACAAGAATGTTCCAGTGCTCCAGCACCTCTTTGGAGACGTGCTTCTGGAAGTAGACCAGCTCAAACAGTTTGACCTTGTCACCCTCCGGGGTGAGGATCAGCTCGTACTTCTCGCCGTTGAAACCCATCTCGAAGGAGATCTCATCAAAAACCAGATTCAGGGTTTCCTGCATTTGGGCCACGAGTTCCGCGCCCCGGGTGTGGTCCTCGTCCTCGTCCATCATCTGGCGCAATTCTGCTTCCATCTCGGCAAAGGTCTCCCACCAGTTCTCTGTCCGCTCCCGGAAGCACTCCGAGAACTGGGGCAGAGAAATCCCCTTCCTGCACCAGTCGATCAGATCCTCAATGTCCTGCCGGGTGTTGAGCTTCGGATCATCACCGGGATGCAGTTCCAAAGCCTTTTCAAAATGCCGCAGGGCGCGGCCCTCCTGATCCAGATAATAATAGGCATACCCCATGCGGAAATTCCAGGAATATGTATCTCCCAGCCCCTCCCCGTGGGACCGCATCAATTCCAGCGCCCGGTGAAGCAGTTTTCTGCCCTCCGGCTCGCCGGGATCCGCCAGGTTGTTGTAGGCTCGTGCCAGCTCCATATCCATTTCCAGGGTACGCTCCTGGGCGGGGATGGCCTCCAGCGCGTCAACGATTTTCTGGTGTTTGTCCTCCTCATGCCACTTCTGGCACTGCTGTAAAAGGTTCATATTTTGTTCCTCCTCATTTTCTGGTTTCCAGTCTTTGATCTGTTGGAACACGCCGTTCTCATCCCGCTCAAAGGCGCAGGGGGCGGGGGTATTCAGCAGCGGGATAATGTCGGGATCGTCGTTGCAGATGGTATTCAGCTTGTAGATCCCGGCATTGTTGGGATCGTCCATGTACTCCTCACTCTCATCACCGGCGGTGAAGCGCCAGCCGCTGTCCCAGCCGCCGTCCGGCTCCTCCCGATAGCAGTAGCCTACCTTACAGCCCTCCACCGTGACGCGGTTGGTGGCGATACAGCCATCGGCGCCCTCCCAGCCGGGGAGCAAAGCTTTTACATCCTCCGCCTTCACATGGTAATCCCTGTTGCGGCCGGAGGCCTCGTACAGCTCCTTCCGCAGGGCCTCCACATCCCGGGCCATCTCCTGGATCTCGTCCTCATCCATCATCTCGCTGAGGTCATATTCCATCGGGTTCTGAGCAAAATCCGCCAGTGCCTTGTTCATGGCCTCGTGTTCCTCCGGCGTGGCGGTGATACGGATACGGCGGGAGGGGGTGTTGTACTCGTCCAGATCCTGGAGGTCCACACTGCCGCTGACGCTGCACTCCAGCAGGATGGCGGCCAGGTCGGTGACCACATCAATGGCGAAGTGGAAGTCCATCTCCACGCCGTTGGAGTGGGTAAACTCCAGATACTCCACCGTCTGGCGGAAGTCCCAGCTCTGCTTGTCCAGACCGATTTTGGCGAAGATCTCGCTGAGGGGGATCTCCTCCTTTTTCTGATCCTCTAAAAAGGCCACAAGATTCAGGCTGTCGTCCGAGCCTCCGATAAAGCTACCCCAGTATTTTGTGATATACATTTCTGTGAACCTCCTATATTTGATGTCCAATTTCTCCTTGACCGCCGCGGCCCCCGCACATCGGAGCGCCCGTGCCGCCATCAGGCGGCAGTTAGAACGAGCATCCTCCCTGTACGCTCCTGATCCGTTCCTCTGTTGGATCAAAAAAACGCCCCGCGCCAGCCTGTTCAAGGACAGGTTGGCGCAGGGCGCGAAAAGGCCGCAGAGAAGACGCCGCATCCGCCGGCGGATGTGGTCTCTTCTTCAGACAAAATCAGTTTTTCTCCGTACAGCAGAGCATACCATCTCTGCCTCAGATTTCCTTCCATCGCAAAACCTCTGATTCCGGTCCACATGGGGACCGCTTGGTCAGCTTGTTGAACCTTTGAGCACGTTAAAAAAGTGCTCAAAGGTTATTTGATTGAAGGCGAAAGACAACCCTGACAGTTTTCTTTCACACGATCTTTCCTTCCGAATCCTTTTGGATCGTGGTTTTTTGACAGTTCCAGCATACATTATAGCACACAGCCCATTCTCAGTGAAAGAAAATTTTATCTTTATGACCTGCCTCTCCCCCGACTGGACCGCTTGCGCATGATTTCCGGCGTCCGCTTCATAATAGCAATACAAACGCCGCTTTCATATTCGTGATTATATCATTGTTTTTCGCTGTTGTGAAGTCAAAATTCATAATTCAGCCGTGAACTATCCTGGGCGGCTTATATTAAAATAATACAAAAGAGCAGCATCAGGATCGGAGGGGAAACAGGATGGACGAACCGCGGCGCTATGAGGCCTTTGTACGCGAGCGCATCACCGAGCTGCGGGAGCGGAAGGGCGTCTCCGAACACCGGATGAGCCTGGAGCTTGGAAAAAGCGGCTCCTATATCAGGAGCATCACCAACGGCATTTCCCTGCCCTCTCTCCGGGAGCTGTTCAATATCATGGAGTACTTCGACCTGACGCCCGCCCTTTTCTTTGAGTCCCTGGACACCCGGGACTCCCTGCGCGGAACTGTGAACAAAAAGCTGCTGGAGCTTTCGGATGAGGATCTAGAAAAGGTCTCCATCTTTTTGGAGTGGATCCACAGGTGACTGCCGCGCGGCCCGCTTCCACTGCTCCAACAGGTAAGAAATGAGACGGTCAAAAAACCCTCCATTTGTCGAAAAGGCTTTTCCTACAAGCTGAAACCGGACGTTCCCATAGGAACGTCCGGTTTCAGCTTGTCCGGCGGGATCCTCCCCGAAAACTCCGATGGATACAGGCTCCGCTGCCCCAGTCCCGGACAGTGCTATTCCAGGATCATGCCAATCCCCTGCCGCAGGGTCTCGCCGTCGATCATGCCTCCCGCCCAGGCCGCGACGTATCCCTCTCCATCGATAAAATAGGTGGCGGGCAGGGCGTATACGCCATAGGCCCCGGTGGCGCTGGAATCGGTGTCATAGAGCGCCGGGAAGGTGTATCCCTCCTCCTCCAGAAAGGATGACGCGCTCTCCTCTGTGTCCCAGGAGCCGTCGGTCACATTGACCATCAGAAAGTGAAGGTCCTGTCCCAGCTCCAGATATGCTTCGTGAAAATCCGGCATCTCCGTCTGGCATGGCCCGCACCGGCTGGACCAGAAGTTCAGCACCACCGGCTTGCCGGCGTAGTCGGACAGATGGACCTCGTTTCCCTCCCCGTCGTAGACGGTGAAATCCGGGGCGGGCGTCCGCTGGGACGCGGAGCCGGAAGCGCCCTCCGAAGCCGCCGGCTCCTCTCCGGCCAGACGGCCGGGGGCCATACTCTGCCCCAGCCAGGTATAGAGGGCATAGGCCCCGCCCAACAGCAGAACGAAGGCCAGCAGAAGGCCAAACAGGAACTTTTTTTGCCTCATAAGCCCCTCCTCAATTCAGCAGCGCCAGCAGCCGCCCCAGCGATCCCGTTGCCATCAGGATGCCGAGGAGGACCAGCAGCCCGCCGCAGATACGGTTGATGACCCCATAGTGCTGTTTGATCCAGTCAAACGTGGATTTCAGAGAATCAATGAGCACAGCGCTGAGCAGGAACGGGATCCCCAGCCCCAGAGAATAGGCCAGCAGCATCAGCACGCCCTCCGCCATGTGCCCCTGCTGGGAGGCCAGCATCAGGGCCGAGCCGAGAAAAGCGCCCACGCAGGGCGTCCAGCCCACAGAAAACACGATCCCCAGGAGCAGCGCCGGGAAAAAGCCCACGCAGCTGGCCGGGGCGGCCCGTCTGGAGCCCCGGAACAGCCCAAGCCGGATCACGCCCAAAAAGTTCAGTCCGAAGAGGATCACTACACCGCCCGATACCAGGTTCACCGCGGTCTGATGCTCCTGCAAAAAGCCGCCCAACGTCCCGGCCAGCGCCCCCAGGGCCGTGAACACCAGGGTAAAGCCTGTGACAAAGCCGGACGCGCCCCGCAGCGTCCGCCCCAGGCTCCGCGCCCCGCCGCCCGCGAAATAGGAGAGGTAGATGGGCAGCATGGGCAGCAGACAGGGGGAAATGAAGGTGATGATCCCCTCCAGAAACGCGATCACATATTGCATCCGTCCCCGCGCTCCCTTTCAAACAGTCCGGACAGCAGCCATCCCACCAGCCCCAGATAGAGCACGGAGGCGACAGGGTTGGAGGCGATGGCACAGCCGCCGGCGGCACACCCAACAAAACTATAATATGCCAGCCCGGCCAGTCCTCCGCCCAGGGTGAACAGCACCGGGCGGAGCCATTTTTTCTTCTTCACATTAAGTCCCCCCTGCCAGGTATTCTTCCGCCATGTGGACCGCCACAGCGCCGTCAGACACCGCCGTCACCACCTGGCGCAGGCGCTTGGTCCGCACGTCGCCCACGGCAAACACGCCGGGAATATTGGTCTCAGTGGTCTCTCCGGCCAGGATATAGCCGCCGGGATCCAGCTCCAGCTGTCCCCGCACCAGCTCTGTGGCCGGCGTTCTTCCCACGCTGATGAACAGGCCGTCGCAGTCCAGGTGAGAGACCGCACCGCTGTTTACATCCTTCAGCTGCACGCCGGTCAGCCGGTCGCCGTACACAAGGGCGGTGACCGCGCTGTTCCAGCGGAATTCCAGATTTTCCGCCTGCTTCAGCGGCTCGTGGTAGATCTTGGTCGCCCGGAGGGCGTCCCGGCGGTGGACCAGGATGACCTTCTTCGCGATCCGGCTGAGCAGGAGGGCGTCCGCGGCGGCGGAGTTGCCCCCGCCCACCACAACAACGGTCTTGCCCTTGTAAAACATTCCGTCGCAGGCGGCGCAGTAGGCCACGCCCCGGCCCACCAGCGCCTCCTCGTGGTCCACGCCCAGCTTTCTCGGGCCGGCTCCGGTGGCAAAAACGACCGTCTTGCCAAAAAAGGTCCCCTCGCTGGTCTCCAGCACCTTGGGGCTGGCGGTGAGATCCAGCCGCTCCACCTGGGCGTACTCGGTCCGCGCGCCGAACCGTTCCGCCTGGGCCTGCATTTTCTCCGCCAGGGTGAAGCCGTCTACGCTGTCCTCAAAGCCGGGGTAGTTGTCGATCTGCTGGGTCAGCGCCATCTGTCCCCCGGCGGACAGCTTCTCCAGGACCAGCGTATCCAGCCCCGCCCGGGCGGCGTAGAGGGCAGCGGTATAGCCGCCGGGTCCGCCGCCGACAACGATCATATCATAAACACGGCCGTGTGTCATCGTGCTCTGCCTCCTTTACTTCGCAAGGGCTTCCTGAATAAACGTCTCGATCATGGCCTTGGACTCGGGGGCGACGATGGAGCCAACCGCCTTCCCGTCCCGGTACAGCACCAGGGTGGGAAGCACCTCGATCCGCTCCGCCTGGGCCAGCTGGGTCTCCGCGTCCACATTGACCTTGCCCACCACCAGGCGGTCCTGATACTCCTCCGCGATCCTGTCGTATGGGGCGCTGATCCTGCGGCAGTAGCCGCACCAGGGGGCCCAAAAATCCACCAGCACGGGCCGGTCCCCTTCCAGCAGCTCGGCAAACAGCTTTTGATCCATATTCACAGCAGACATCACAGTCAGCTCCTTTTCTTTGATTTGTCTGTATTGTAACCAACAGAGCCGTCTTCTTCCGTGATCTTATCACCAAAACGGACAGGCCGGCCTGTTTTTCCGCCATCTTACTCCCATCGATTTGACAGATGCCGGTCAGCACAGTATACTGTTCTGGAACAAAGGAGGGAGACCGCCCCATGGAATTTCAAGCTGTGTTCCCCGTATGGGACAAACTGACCAAGCCCCAGCAGGACCGCCTGCTGGGCAGTCTCATCACCAGAAGCGTAAAAAAGGGGACGGTGCTCCACAACGGGAGCATGGACTGCACCGGACTGCTTTTGATCCAGTCCGGACAGCTGCGGGCCTATATTCTCTCGGAGGAGGGGCGGGAGATCACCCTCTACCGGCTGTTTGACATGGATATGTGCCTGTTCTCCGCCTCCTGCATCATGCGGTCCATCCAGTTCGATGTAACCATTGCGGCGGAGAAGGACACAGACCTCTGGCTCATCCCGGCGGAGCTGTACCGGGAGATCATGGAGGAATCCGCCCCGGTGGCAAACTACACCAACGAGCTGATGGCCTCCCGCTTCTCTGAGGTCATGTGGCTCATTGAGCAGATCATGTGGAAGAGCCTGGACAAGCGTGTTGCGGCGTTTCTGCTGGAGGAATCCCATATTGAGGGAACGGAGGAGCTGAAGCTCACCCACGAGACCATAGCCAACCATCTGGGCTCCCACCGTGAGGTGATCACCCGGATGCTCCGGTACTTCCAGAGCGAGGGGATGGTCAAGCTGTCCAGGGGCGCCGTTCGGATCCTGGATCCGGCCCGGCTGGAGGAATTACAGCACGCATAGGACGCCCTGCCGCGCATATCATATCAAACGGGAACATTCTGAGGACGCCGTCCCCAAAATGCTCCCGTTTTCTGTTTTATTTCAGATTTACGCTGTCTTGTTGCCAGCATCAGGTCCGGGCCATGCCGTCCACACTCAGCACAACGCCGGTGATGTAGGACGCCTCATCCGAGGCCAGAAACACAAAGGCGTTGGCAATGTCCTCCGGCTGTCCAAGCCGCCGCAGGGGGATCCGGGCGATCATGGGATCGAGGACCTCCTTCGGCACCGCCTTCATCATATCCGTCTCCGTGATGCCGGGGGCCACCGCGTTGACCCGGATCCCCATGGGACCCAGCTCCCGGGCCAGAGAGACCGTCAGCCCGTTCACCGCAAATTTGGACGCTGGGTATGCAAAACCGCTGGGCTGGCCGGAAATACTGACCATGGAGGAGGTGGAGAGGATGACGCCCGCTCCCCTGGCCACCATGCACTCAGCGGCGGCGCGGGTGGCGTTGAACACCCCTTTGATGTTCAGGTCCATCACCTTGTCAAAGGTCTCCTCGGTGTACTCCATGAAGGGGGTGCTCTCCGACACCCCGGCGTTGTTCACCAGAATATCAATGCATCCATAGACCGAGGTAGCCTCTTGAAACGCCGCCCGGACCGACTCCAGGCTGGACAGGTCCGGGCTGATCCCGGCCACGGTCCCGCCGGGATGCTTTTCCTTCAGCCGGGCCACCGCCCGATCAGCCGACCCCTGGGAGCTCGCCGTCAGGATGACCACCGCCCCCTCCTGAAGAAACCTGTCCGCGGTGGCAAAGCCAATGCCTCTGCTGCCACCGGTGATCAGCGCTACTTTATCCTTCAGCCTCATATTCAAGACCGCCTTTCCAGGTTTTGTTGGTTTTAGTCTAGCAGAAAGCGGCCGCCGGTTCTGTGATATGATCACCCTGAACCGCCGGTCTGTAAACGAATTGTAAAATCAGAGGAGAAACGGTTGACAGTCCCGTCAGTCCTCAATATGCTGTTTGACACCCATCGTTTCCCATCCTATGCCCAGGCCGCCGCCCTATGGCGGGACCCGAGCTGCAATGAGGTGATTTGAGATGAAAACTCTTTATTTCGGCGGCCCCATCCTTACCATGTCCGACCCGCTGTACGTCCAGGCGGTGCTGGTGGAGGGTGGAAACATTTTGGCCGCGGGCAGTCTGGACCGGCTGGAGGCCATGGACGCCGGCCGACGGGTGGATTTGAAAGGGTCCACCCTGCTGCCCGGCTTCATCGACCCACACAGCCACTTCTCCCAGATGGCCTCCGCCTGTCTCCAGGTCTCTCTGGAGGGGGCCGGTTCCGTGGAGGAGATCGCACAGCGGATCGGCCGTTTCCTTTCGGAGACCTCCCCCTCCCCCGGCTCCTGGGTGGCCGCCCGGGACTATGACAACAACCGAATGCCCGGTCTGGCAGACCCTACCCTGGAGCAGCTGGACGCCATGGCCCCCGGACACCCTCTGGTGATCCACCACAAGTCTGGGCACATGGGGCTGATGAACTCCGCCGCCCTGTCCGCCCTGTGGATCACCCCGGAAACCCCGGTACCACCTGGAGGGAAAATTGGGGTAAAGGATAGATGCCTTACAGGATATTTGGAGGAGAACGCCTTCTTCACCTATCTGAAGCAGCTGCCCCCCACCCCGCCGGACCAGCTGCTGTCCGCCTATGCCAGGGCCCAGGAGCAGTACGCCGCCCACGGCATCACCACCATCCAGGACGGCATGGCGGTGGAGGAGATGTTCCCCATGTATCAGATGCTGCTGGACTCCGGTATTTTGAAGCTGGACCTGGTGGTCTACCCCTCCCCCCAGGCCTACGACGCCGCGGCAGAGCGATTCGGCGCGCTGCCCCCGGAGCGCCATCTGAGGATCGGCGGAATGAAGGTCTATCTGGACGGCTCTCCCCAGGGGCGCACCGCCTGGATGCGGGAGCCATACGCCGGGGAGGCGGACTACCGGGGATACGGCACGATGGAGGACGCGGCCCTGGAGGAGGCCATGGAGCTGGCCTGCCTGCGGCGCACCCAGCTGCTGTGCCACTGCAATGGGGACGGGGCGGCGGAGCAGTTCCTCCGCTGCCTGGCCCGGGTGGAACAGAAGCACCCCGAGATGGCCCAGCTGCGGCCGGTGATCATCCACGGGCAGCTGCTGGCTCCCGACCAGCTGCCCCGGGTGAAGGAGCTGGGAGCGGTGGTGTCCTTCTTCGTGGCCCATGTCTACCACTGGGGAGACGTCCATCTGCGCAACTTCGGACCGGAGCGGGCCAGCCGCATCAGCCCGGCCCGCAGCGCCCTGGAACTGGGGATCCCCTTCACCTTTCACCAGGACGCCCCGGTGATCCAGCCGGATATGCTGGAGACCCTCTGGTGCGCCGCCAACCGACGCACCCAGTCGGGCGTCCACCTGGGCCCGGAGGAGGAGATCCCCGTTCTGGACGCCCTGCGGGCTGTGACCACCTCCGCCGCCTTCCAGTACTTTCGGGAGCGGGAGCTGGGCGCCATCGCCCCCGGCATGGCGGCGGACTTTGTAATCCTGGACCGGGATCCCCTGACCGTGCCGAAAGAGGCGCTACGGGAGATCCAGGTGATGGCCGCCTGTAAGGGCGGAGAGTGGGTCTACCAAAAAAATTCCCTGTGACCGGTCCGATCCGCTGCAAGAGCCGCGCCGCGGCTCTTGTTTTTTCCCTTCAAATCGCTTATGCTAAGAAAAGAGTTTCCAATGCCGGGTCCCGCCGCAAAGAAAAAAATTTTCCCCCGGCGCAATAAAACCCGCTTCCCGCGCATTACTGGTATGACAGGAGAAATGGATTATGCTGACGCTGCCGCAGACAATCGAACAGGACGGGGCGGAGAGCCGCAGGGAGCTGGACCGGCTGCTGGCCGGAGTGGCCGCCGGCGACCGGGACGCTCTGGCCCGGCTATACCGCCTCACCCGCACGGCGGTGTACGGCCTGGCCCTGTCCTATGTAAAAAAACCACAGGACGCCCAGGACATCGCTCAGGACGCCTTCGTCCGGATCTGGGACAGCGCGCCCCAGTATCAGTCCCAGGGCTCCCCTATGGGCTGGATCCTGACGGTGACCCGGAATCTGGCCCTGATGAATCTCCGGAGCCGGGGCCGGGAGTCCGGACTGGAGGAGGAGCAGTGGCTGGCCATCCCCGCGGACACCCCCAGCGTATCCCCCGAGGACCGGGCTCTGCTGGAGCAGGCCCTGGGCACTCTGGAGGAGCAGTCCCGGCGGATCGTGCTCCTCCACGCTGTCACCGGCCTGAAGCACCGGGAGATCGCACAGCTGCTGGAGCTCCCACTGGCCACTGTCCTGTCCAAATACCACCGCGCACTGAAAAAGCTGAAGTTACAGCTGGAAGGAGATGACGTCCGATGACAGATCAGGAACTGGAACGCCGCCTGAGACAGGCGCTGGACGCCGCCGCCCCGGACGATCTGTCCGGGGTGCTCTCCCGCTGCGTCCCCCGGACAGAAGCCGTGGTCCCCTTCCGCCCGAGGCGGAGAAGCCACGCAAGGGCGCTCATCGCCGCCTGCCTCACCCTGGTCCTGGTGGGCGGAACCGGGGGCGTCTTTTACCAGCGGGCCAACGCTGTGGCCTCTGTGGTCTCTCTGGACGTCAACCCCAGCATCGAGCTGAAGGTCAACCAAAAGGAGAAGGTCCTGTCCTGCATCCCTCTGAACCAGGAGGCCGAGGCCGTTCTGTCCGGCATGGGCGGCGGCGCGGATCTGAAGGGCGCCAAGCTGGAGGTGGCGGTCAACGCCGTGGTAGGCGCTCTGGTGAGCAGCGGCTACCTGGACAGCCTCTCCTCCGCCATTATGATCTCTGTGGAGGACCAGGACCAGGACCGGGCGGCCAGGCTCCGCCAGGAGCTGACCGGCACGGTGGACTCCGTCCTCCAGTCCCAGTCCTCAGGGGCCGCCGTTCTCAGCCAGACCGTGGACGCCAGCGCTGACCTGGACCAGCAGGCCCGGGAATACCACATCTCCACCGGAAAGGCCAATCTGGTCAACCAGGTGATCGCCCAGAACGACAGCCTGTCCTTTGACGCGCTGGCCAAACTGACAGTTGAGGAGCTGAGCGATCTCATCAAACTCGGAGCCCCAGCCATTCCCATCGGCATGGAGGAGGCCGCCCGCATCGCCAGAGAGGCCGCCGGGGGCCTGGACGCGGACTCTGCATCCGTCGAGGTGGACCCGGAGCTGGACGAGGAAGTCCCCCACTACGAGGTGGAGCTGAGTCAGCCGGGCCGTGACGAACAGGAGTATCTGGTGGACGCCTTCACCGGGGAGCTTCTCAGCGGCGGGCCCACTGTCCTCTCCTCCGATCCGGCGGAGCATGAACAGAACGCCTCCGGCGGCGGCTCCATCGCCGGGATCGGACCGGATCAGGCCAGGGACGCCGCCCTGACCCACGCCGGAATATCCGAAGGCCAGGTCAGCGGCCTCCAGGTACAGCAGGACTGGGACGATGGCCGTCTGGAGTATGAGGTAGAATTCCGCTCCGGCGGCATGGAATATGAGTACACCATTGACGGCAGCACCGGGCAGATCCTGGAGTATGACCAGGAGCAGGACGACTGACACAGACCCAGACAGGAGGCAGAACGGATGCATATCATAGAGCTTGACGGCCTCTCCCGCCCGGAGCTGGCCCCCTTTGCCCGGCTGACCGAGGCTCAGCTGCGGAACCGGCGGGACCCGGAGCAGGGGCTGTTTATCGCAGAGAGCCCCAAGGTGATCGAAAAGGCCCTGGACGCCGGCTGCCAGCCTGTCTCCTTTCTCATGGAGCGCCGGCACATCGATGGCCAGGGGCGCGGACTTCTGGCCCGGTGCGAAGGGGTCCCCGTCTACACCGGGGACCGGGAGCTGCTGGCCGAGCTGACCGGCTTCGCCCTCACCCGGGGCATTTTATGCGCCATGCGCCGCCCCGCCCTGCCGGAGGTTTCCGCCCTGTGCGCCTCCGCCCGCCGTCTCGCGGTGCTGGACGGGATCGTGGACCCGGCCAACGTGGGAGCCATCTTCCGCTCCGCCGCCGCCCTGGGGATGGACGGCGTCCTGCTGACCCCCAGCTGCTGCGACCCCCTGTACCGCAGGGCCGCCCGGGTCAGCATGGGGGCGGTCTTTCAGATCCCCTGGTGCCGCCTGGACCGGGATCAGGCCGGCTGGCCCGGCCTGCTCCGGGAGCAGGGCTTCAAGACGGCTGCCCTGGCCCTCCGGGACAGCGCCCTCCCCATCGATGACCCCGCCCTGGCCCGGGAGCCCCGTCTGGCCCTTGTCCTGGGCACGGAGGGGGATGGGCTGTCCGAACCAGTCATTCAGGGCTGTGACTACACTGTGCTCATCCCCATGTCCCACGGGGTGAACTCACTGAACGTGGCGGCGGCCAGCGCGGTGGCCTTCTGGCAGCTGGGCCGCCGGTGAACCTCTGCGGAACAAGCAGGATCCCCCTCCCTGGAGCCGTCTGCTCCTGGAAGGGGGATCTGTGCTTTGATTCAGTCGTATGCCCTGGCGTCGTAATAGGCCCGGATCTCCTCCGGTCCGGCTAGGGCCATCACCTGGCGCTCCACTGCCCCGGCCTCCTCAGCCGTCCAGCCAGCGATGCGGGCCCGGGTCTCCAGCAGAAGGGCCGGAGAGACGGAGAACTCCTCCAGGCCCCAGGAGAGCAGCAGGGGAAGCAGCTCTGGACTGGCCGCCGCCTCGCCGCACAGGCCCACCGGGAGCCCCGCCTGCCTCCCTGCCCGAATGACCTCCCGCAATTCCCTCAAAACTGCCGGATGCAACGGTGTGTAAAGTTTTTTTACTTCCAGGTCATTCCGGTCCGCCGCCAGGGTATGCTGCGTCAGATCATTGGTGCCGATGGAGAAAAAGTCACTCTCCCCGGCCAGCAGATCCGCCGTTCGGGCGGCGGCCGGCGTCTCGATCATCACTCCCAGAGGAAGCTCCGGCCGACAGGCCACTCCCTCCCCCTCCAGCTCCCCGGCGCACTGGGCCAGCATCGTCCGGACCCGCCGCACCTCTGACACAGCAGTCACCATGGGCAGCAACACCCGCAGCCCGGGGACCTCCGCCCCCGCCCGCAGCAGAGCCCGCAGCTGGACCCGAAACAGCTCCGGCCGGGCGAAAGAGGCCCGAAGCCCCCGGCAGCCCAGGAAGGGGTTCCGCTCCTGGGGCAGAGCCAGCCATGGGATCTGCTTGTCCCCGCCCACATCCAGGGTCCGGACCACCACTCTGCCGCCGGGAAAGGGCCGCGCCGCCGCCAGATAGGCCGCCAGCTGCTCCTCCTCTGTGGGCGGCTCCGGCCGGTCCAGGAAGAGAAACTCCGTGCGCAGCAGGCCGATCCCCTCCGCCCCCTCCGCAGCGGCCCGGACAGCCTCCGCCGGATGGCCCACATTGGCATACAGGTGGAGCCGCCGCCCATCCCCATCCACCGTGGGCCGGCGGCGGTAGGGCTCCAGGCGCACCTGCCGCCGGAGCAGCGCCGCCCGCCGGGCTCTGTACTCCTCCTGAGCCTCCTGTCCGGGACGGAGCAGGGCGGTCCCCGCGTCCCCGTCCACCAGCACCAACGCGCCGTTCTCCACCTCCCGGAGGACCCCGGGAGCCCCCAGCACCGCCGGGATGCCAAGGGCCCGGGCCAGGATGGCCGCATGGCTGGCAGAGCCGCCAGCCTCTGTGACGATGGCGGCCACCCGCTCCCGGTCCAGCCCCACAGCCATGGACGGGGTCAGCTCCCGGGTCACAAGGACGCAGCCCGCTGGAAGCCGGCTCAGATCCGCCTCCCGGCAGCCCAGCAGTGCCCGCAGCAGGCGGCCTTGCAGGTCCTGGACGTCCGCCGCCCGAAGACGCATCCGCTCATCCTCCAGTCCCTCAAACAGCCGGACATACCCGCCAAATACGGCGTCCACCGCCGCCTCAGCACATTCTCCCGCCCGGATGGCCTGATCCAGCTGGAGCTCCAGCTCCGGGTCTTGGAGCATGGTGATCTGGCCGGTGAGGATGGCGGACTCGCTCCCCTCTGTCCGGCTCCGCATCCGCTCCGCCAGGGCGGCGGTCTCCCGCTCCACCTGACAGGACGCCGCCCGAAGGCGGGCCCGCTCGCCCTCCGCGCCGGTATATCCTCTTTCGGTGTGGTCCGGCGCCGCCGCGCGGAGACAGACCGCCGGGCCCATCCCCACACCCCCCGAGGCTCCGATCCCCCGCAGGATCATGGTGCTCATCTCCTCTTTCGCTGTGCTCCCTACTCCCCGTTCTCCCGGGACTGGATCAGGGCCGCGGCCTCCTCCAGGGCCGCCCGCTCTCCCGCTCCGGAGCAGATCAGTTCGATCTCGCTCCCCTGCCGGATACAGGCGGACAGGATGCTCAAAATACTTTTCCCATTGATCCGCCGCCCCTCCGCGAGAATGGTCACCTCACAGGGGTGCCTGCCCATGGCGCTGACCAGGAGCTGGGCCGGTCTCATGTGGAGCCCCTGGGGATGCGCCACGGTCACGCGTTTGGATACCATGCTCCCCACTCCTCTCTTGCCGCACACGGCGGCGTATCGGTCTAGAGCTTTGCCTTTTCGCTCCAGCCGTGTTATAATGTCTATCATTGTATTGTACCATGATATGCACCAAGAAGCGAGGTTTTTTTGTATATGGAAAAATTATTTGAGCTGGACCCCTATCTCACCCACTTCACCGCCTGCGTCCAGAGCTGCGTCCAGAGCCGGAAGGGCTGGGACGTGGTGCTGGACCAGACCGCTTTTTACCCCGAGGGGGGCGGACAGCCCTATGACCTGGGGACCCTGGGCGGCGCTTCCATTCTGGAGGTCCACGAGCGGGAGGGCCGTGTGGTCCACACCTGTGACCGCCCGCTGGAGCCCGGCTCCCAGGTGGAGGGGGACATTGACTGGTCCCGCCGCTTCGACCTGATGCAGCACCACTCCGGGGAGCATATCGTCTCCGGGATCGCTCACGCCCGCTATGGCTGTGAAAACGTAGGCTTTCACATGGGGAGCGACGTGATCACCATCGATCTCAGCGTGGAGCTCACCCAGGAGCAGATTCAGGAGCTGGAGGAGGCGGCCAACCGCTACATCTGGGAGGACCACCCCATTCAGATCGCCTTTCCCTCCCCCCAGGAGCTGGAGGTCCTGGAGTACCGCAGCAAGAAGGCCCTCACCGGCCGGGTGCGCATCGTCTCCTTTCCCGGGGCCGACACCTGCGCCTGCTGCGGCACCCATGTGTCCTCCTCCGGGCAGGTGGGGCTGGTGAAGCTGCTCTCCTGCCAGAAATTCCGCTCCGGCGTCCGTATCGAGCTGGTATGCGGCAAGCGGGCCCTAGATCACCTGTCCCGCGTCTGGGAACAGAACCATCAGATCTCCAACCTCCTCTCCGCCAAGACCGGCGAGACCGCCGGCGCGGTGGCCCGCCTGCTGGAGGAGAATCAAGCGCTGAAAGGCCGCCTATCCGCCATGGAGGACGCCCGCTTCGCCGCCCTGGCCGGGCAGTACCGGGACGCCGGGGACCTGCTTCTCTTTGAGGAGGGCCTGTCCCCCGATGGCCTGCGCCGGCTGGCCGCGGCAGTGCTGGAGACCTGCGGCGGGCGGTGTGCCTGCTTCTCCGGTCAGGACGGCTCGGGCTACCGCTATGCCATCGGCCAGGTGGGCGGGGACCTGCGGGAGCTGACCCGTGCCCTGAACCAGGCCCTGTCCGGGCGGGGCGGCGGCAAGCCGGGCTTCGTCCAGGGCTCCGTTCAGGCGGAGCAGACCGCCATCCGGGACTTTTTCGCCGCCCTCTGATCCCCTCTCTCCCCCATCTGGAAAGGAAGTTTTATGGAGTACACGCTGTACCAGCTGCTTTGGTTCTTTTTGATCTACGCCTTCCTGGGCTGGCTGATGGAGACCGCCCTGGCCGCCGTCCGCAAGCGCCGTCTGCTCAACCGCGGCTTTCTCAACGCCCCCTTCTCCCCGGTCTATGGACTGGCCGCCGTCCTCTTCGCCATCTTCCTGCCAGAGCTGCGCTCCGCCCCCTTCTTTCTGTTTCTGGGCGGCATGATCCTGGCCACCGGCCTGGAGCTGGTCACCGGACTGCTGCTGGAGCGCGTCTCCCACCAGAAGTGGTGGGACTATTCTGAGGAACCATGGAATTTCAACGGACATATCTGCCTGAAATACTCCCTGGTCTGGGGCCTGCTGGCCCTGCTGTGCGTCTTCTTCCTCAACCCCCTTCTGGTCACCCTCACCAGCCTTCTGCCCCGTTCTGTGGGTAAATGGATCCTGCTCGCCGTCCTCATCCTGCTGGGCCTGGACTTTCTCGGCTCCTGGGCCGCCCTGCTCCAGCTGAAGGGCAGCCTGGGGGAGCCGGGTGAGGTATCCCGCCGCTGGAAGCACCTGTCCGACGCCCTGGACAACGCGGTGACCCGTTACATCCAGCGCCGCATGGCCCGGGCCTATCCCAGTCTGGAGCGGGAGCAGCTCCGCCGGGGACAGAAGGCCGCCCGTGCCGCCCAGGAAGAGCGCCCCCATGTCTTTGCCGCCGGGTGCGGGTTCTATAAGCTGGCCTGTCTCTTTTTCCTGGGCTCCTTCCTGGGGGATGTGACCGAGACCGTCTTCTGCCGCCTGACCGCCGGCATCTGGATGAGCCGCAGCAGCGTGGTCTACGGCCCCTTCTCCCTGGTTTGGGGCTTCGGTGCGGTGCTGCTCACCGCCATTCTCTACCAGTACCGCACCCGCAGCGACAGCTTCATCTTCCTCTTTGGAACCGTACTGGGCGGCGCGTACGAATACGTCTGCTCCGTCTTCACCGAGCTGGTGTTCGGAACCGTTTTTTGGGATTACAGCCACCTGCCCTTCAATTTGGGCGGGCGCATTAACCTGCTGTTCTGCTTTTTCTGGGGGATCGCCGCGGTGCTGTGGCTCAAGCTGGCCTACCCCGCCCTGTCCCGGCTCATCGAGCGGCTCCCCATGCGGGCCGGAAAGCTGCTGACCTGGGGCATGATCGTCTTCATGCTCCTGAACGCCGGGATCTCCAGCCTGGCCATGACCCGGTACACCCAGCGGAGCGCCGGCGTCCCCGCCGAAACCCCACTGGAGCAGCGGCTGGACGAACGTTTCCCCGACGAGCGGATGGAGCGCATCTACCCCAACGCCATTCTGGTGGACTGAGTCAGCCGTCAAAGCACAGCCGGACCGCCCAGGCGGCGGCCAGAAAGCCGGTGAGGTCGGCGCATAGGGCGGCGGGCAGGGCGTATCGGGTACGGGTCACGCCCACCGCGCCGAAGTAGACCGCGATGGTGTAAAAGGTGGTCTCCGTAGAGCCCAGCATCACCGCCGCCACCCGCCCCAGGTAGGAGTCCGGCCCACAGTTCCCGATCAGCTCCGCCCCCACCCCCAGGGCGGCGGAGCCGCTGATGGGCCGCACCAGCATCAGGGGGAGCAGCTCCGAGGGCACGCCCACCCGGTCCAGCAGGGGAGACAGCAGCTGGGCCGCCAGATCCAGCGCCCCGGACGCCCGCAGCATAGACACCGCCGTCAGCAGCCCCACCAGGGCCGGAACGATGCGCAGCAGAGTCTCCAGCCCCTCCTCCGCCCCGTGGATCAGTGCGGAGTAGACATCCACCTGCCGCCCCACTCCGTACAGCGCCACCCCGCTGATGGTCAGAGGGACCACCATGGTGAACAGAAGTTCCATTCTCAATCCCTCCAGAACCGGGCAAGCACCTTACAGGCCAGGATCCCCACTCCGACCGACAGGGCAGAGGCCAGCCATACCGCCGGCAGAATGTCAAAGGGGGCGGCACTCCCCGCCGCGGAGCGCACCGTGGCCACCGTGGTGGGGATCAGCTGGATGGAGGCCGTGTTGCACACCACCAGCATACACATGGCGTCAGAGGCCGTCCCCGGGCTCCGCCGCCCCATCCTTCTGGCCGCCTCAATACCCAGAGGAGTAGCCGCGTTCCCCAATCCCAGCAGATTGGCGGACACATTGGCGGCAATGCTGTCCATGATCTCCCGGTCCCGGGCCACCTGGGGGAAGATCAGTCCCAGCACCGGCCGGAGCAGCCGGGACAGCTTTTCCGCCAGCCCGGAGCGCCGCATGATCTCCATCACGCCCGTCCAAAGGCACATCATCCCCGCCAGGGAGATACACAGCTCCACCGCCCCCTGGGCGCCTGCCGCCGCCGCCGCCGCCACTGCAGCCTCCTGTCCGGTCCATATCCCGCACAGCACCGCGACCACTACCATCCCGGTCCAGATCCACGCCATTGTCATCCTGTCCGCCCCCTCTCGTCCCATCTATACGGCCGTTTGAAAAAAACATTCCTACAACCGGCTTCCAGGGCCGGCCTCTCTCCATGGTAACTTTGCCCCGCGCAGCGACAAAGCCTGAAATTCCGATACGGCTTCGACAAAAAACAGGCTGATTTTTCATTTTTCCTATTTCGCAGAAATATTTGTCAGTTTTTGCACTATTTTCACATAAGTAGTTGACAGGACCGGAGTTTATCGATATAATTAAATTTGCCGTTTTCGGTATTCTTTTACATATCCCGTGCCGTCTCGATCGCCTTCCGGCGATCACGGATCACAAGGAAAGGATGGTCAAATTGAAATCTACCGGTATTGTGCGGAAGGTCGATGAGCTGGGCCGTATCGTGCTGCCTATCGAGCTGCGCCGCACCCTGGACATCGCGGAGAAAGACTCCCTTGAGATCTACATGGATGGTCCTTCCATCGTTCTGAGGAAGTATCAGCCCGCCTGTATCTTCTGCGACGACGCCAAGGACGTCATCATGTTCCACGGCAAGAACATCTGCCCGAAGTGCATCAAATCGCTTCAGGAGAGCTTGACGCAAGAGTAACTCTGATCGGACAGCCGTTTTTTTCCCTCTGTCTTTCTGTACGCACTCCGTTTCACCTTAGAAGCGGAGTGCTTTTTTCAAAAAAACTGTCATCTGAGAACGAGACTGTCAAAAAAACTCCATCCAAAGTCTTCGGAGGGAAAGATCGTGTGAAAGAAAACCGTCATGGTTGTCTTTCACGTCCAATCAAACAACTTTTGAGCACTTTTTTCATGTACTCAAAAGTTTGCCAGCTTGTCGAAAAGGCTTTTTCGACAAGCTGGCAAACAGAGGGAGCGGGCGGCCATGCGGCCGCCCGTGCATCTGGTAAGCTAAAAGTAGACACTCACAAAGCGGGTGAGTGTCTACTTTTTTATATCTGTTAAAATAGG
>CABIYX010000039.1 GCA_902363045.1 Clostridiales bacterium | reverse complement strand
GGCTATAGAAGCCCAGTTCAGTACAGGACCGAACTGGGCTTCTGTTAGCTGCGCTTTTTTGTGTCTACTTTTACTTGACAGATGCAGCCATGCGGCCGCCCGCTCCCTCTGTTCTTACTCCTGGTTCAGGGCCATGCTGTACAATTCATTCCGGGACAGTCCCAGCTCCTTGGCGGCCCGCTTCACCGCGTCCCGCAGGGAGAGTCCTTCCTCCCGGAGCAGGCGCACCCGCTCCAGGCCGTCCTCCGCGCTGACCTCCGGCTCCTCCGCCGGCTCCGAGCCCCGTACGACCAGGACAAACTCCCCCTTCGGCGGGTTCTGGGCATAGTGGTCCGCCGCCTCCCCCAGGGTGGTCCGCCGGATCTCCTCATGGAGCTTGCTCAGCTCCCGGCACAGGGAAACCGGCCGCTCCCGGCCAAAGACCTCCGCCAGGTCGGTCAGGGTGGCCGCCAGCTTGTGGGGGGCCTCATAGAAGATCATGGTCCGCTCCTCTACCCGCAGGGACTCCAGATGGCGGCGGCGGTTCTTCTTGTTCATGGCAAGAAAGCCCTCAAAGGTAAACCGGCCCGTAGGCTGGCCGGAGGCCGCCAGGGCGGTCACCAAAGCGCAGGGCCCCGGGATAGGCGTCACCGTCACCCCGTGGGCGGCGCACAGGGCGACCAGCTCCTCCCCGGGGTCGGAGATGGCGGGCATCCCGGCATCCGTCACCAGGGCGCAGCTCTCCCCCGCCAGCAGGCGCTCCAAAATGGCCGGGCCACCGGTCTCTGTATTGTGGCGGTGATAGGAGACCATCTGCTTTTTCAGGCCCAGGTGATTCAGCAGCTTCACCGAAACTCTGGTGTCCTCCGCGGCAATAAAATCCGCCTGCTCCAGCGCCTCCGCCATGCGCTGCGAGATGTCTCCCAGGTTCCCGATGGGGGTGGGGACCAGATACAAAATTCCTGACATAGGCTTCTCTCCAGACATCGTATTTGCGGGGACCGCTCTCAAGCCCTCTCTCCCACGCGCTCATGGTTCGCTCGGTACAGGGTGGGCAGGATCTCCAGCCCCGGCCTGCCCTGCCGCACCGCCTCCACCAGGACCAGAGAGGGCGGCCGGTCCGGCCCGTGGGCAGACAGCTGGAGCCGTTTGGGCTCCAGCCCGCAGGCCCGCAGACTGCACAGCAGGTCGGTCAGCCGCTCCGGCCGGTGGCACAGGGCAAATCTGCCGCCGTTCCGGGTCAGGCGGGCGGCGGCGCGGCACAGACCTTCCAGGCCGTCCCGCCCCTCCATCCGGGCCGGGCCGCCAGAGGCCCCGCTGCCCTGGGCAAAGTAAGGCGGGTTGGAGATCACCAGGTCAAAGGGACCCGTCCCGCCGGGCAGCGCGCTCCAATCCCCTGTCCAGACCGTCCCCTCCAACCCGTTTTCCGCCAAATTGTCCCGGGCAGCACAGGCGGCCGCGGGGTCCCGCTCCACACCGTACAGCTCCAGTCCGGGGGTCCGGCCGGACAGCAGCAAAAGGAGACAGCCGCTTCCGGTCCCCAGGTCGCACACCCTCCAGCCGCGGCGCGCCGTGGCAAAGGCGGCCAGCCGCAGGGCGTCCTCTCCCAGCGGAAAGACCCCCGGCGGCTGACGCAGGAGGAAGGGGCCCAGCCGTTCCATCCTCATACTCCGGCTTCCTCCAAAAGGGCGGTCAAATGCCGGGTGATCCGCCCGGTCAGCCCCCAGATGACATGGCCCTTCCAGGGATAGACCGGCACATCCTCGCCGCCGATCTGCCATCGGTAGTCCCTGGGGATCCCGATCAAATCATAGGGGAAATTCTCATCCGGTCTGGGGACCAGGTCATAGCGGTACTCCAAGGGCGGCTCGTTTCGCAGGTGATCCAGGGGGACCTGGAACACCTCCGCCACCTCATCCGGGTTGAGGCGCAGGTGACCCAACGCGTCCCCCTCCACCAGAGCGAGCACGGGATGGAGGATAAAATTGGCCCGGTGAGCAATAAAGTCCAGCCGCCCCAGCAGGCGGATTTTCTCCTGTGGGATCCCAAGTTCCTCCCAGGTCTCCCGCAGGGCGCACTCCTCCGGCGACTCCGCGCCCTCCAGCCTCCCTCCGGGGAAGCATACCTCCCCCGGCTGGCGGCGCAGGCTTCCCGCCCGCACCTCATACAGGAGGGACAGGCCGCCCTCCCCCTCCACCAGAGGGACCAGCACGCTGTACTGGCCCGTGGCGTCCATCAAACCGGGCGTCCGCTCCAGCAGGCTCCGCTTCAGCTTCTCCAGTTCCATGATCACACCATCAGGTTGACCAGCAGCAGGGAGAGCTGCAGCAGGACTGCCAAGCACAGTGCCACAAAGTAGACGACCTCCCTTGGCCGCCAGGCAAACAGTGCGGCAAACAGCCCGGTCAGACCCAGGTTGGCCAGAATAGCCGTCTCCTTGGCCACAGCGTTCGCCGCCTGCCCCACCGCGGCGGCCTGCATGACCACCCGCTCAGGGAGCAGGGTCCAGCACGCCGCCGTGAGGAACAGCGTCGCCACCGCCGTTCCGTACAGGATCCAGCTGCGCTTTTTCTTCAAAGACTCCCCCCAGCGCTGGAAGAGGCCCTTTTTCTCCTGTGCCATCGTCCTTCACATTCCTTTCCACCACTTCCCGGTCCCGTGGGGCACAATCCGGACAAAAGCCCGCAAGTTGACCGGAACCCTGCCAAAAAACACGCCCTGAGGCGTGTTTTTTGACGTTTCCTCACATTTTCTCCGGAGCCGATACGCCCAGCAGCCCCATGCCGTTGGCCAGGACCGCGCGGACGGTGTCCGCCAGCTTCAGACGGGCGGAGAGCACCGCAGGCTCCTCCCCCTTGATGCGGCAGGCGTTGTAGAACCGGTGGAAGTCCCCTGCCAGGGCCACCAGATAGCGGTTGATCCGGCTGGGATCATAGTCCCGGGCGGCCAGATGGATCTCCTCCGGATACTGGGCCAGGGCCTTGATCAGGGCCAACTCCTCCGGAGTGGTCATCACACCGGCGTCCACCGCTTCGGCGGCGGGGACCTCCTCCCCCTCCTCTGCCAGGCGGGACAGGAGAGAGCAGATCCGGGCGTGGGCATACTGCACATAGTACACCGGGTTCTCGCTGTCCTCCCGGACGGCCAGATCCAGGTCAAAGTCCAGGGGGCTGGTGGAAGCCCGGGAGTTGAAGAAGTACCGGGCGGCGTCCACGCTGATCTCATCCAGCAGGTCGTGGAGGGCGATGGCCTTGCCGGAGCGCTTGGACATCCGCACCGGCTTTCCGTCCTGCATCAGGTTGACCAGCTGCATCAGCACGATGACCAGCCGGTGGGAGCCATCCAGCCCCAGGCCGTCCAGGGCCGCCTGGAGCCGCGCCACATGGCCGTGGTGGTCCGCGCCCCAGATGTTGATGGCCTTGTCAAAGCCCCGGACCGCTAGCTTGTTGCGGTGGTAGGCGATGTCGGCGGCAAAGTAGGTGTAAAAGCCGTTGGCCCGGCGGAGCACGTCGTCCTTCAGGTCCAGCTTGTCCACCTGCTCCTGGGTCTTGCCCTCCCGCATGAATTTTTCCTTCAGCAGTTGGGTGGTGTTCAGCCATAGGGCGCCGTCCTTCTCATAGGTCCAGCCCTTCTCGGTGAGCATCTGCACCGTCTCGGCCACATAGCCGCTCTCATGGAGGGAGGACTCAAAGAACCACTGGTCGTACACAATGCCGTACTTTTTCAAATCCTCCTGCATCTTGGGGATATTCACAGACAGGCCGTACTCCGCCATTTTGTCCAGGCGCTCCTCTTCGGGCAGTTCCTTCCAGCTGTCCCCGTGGGCGTCATGGATGGCGCGTGCCAGCTCCTTGATGTCCTCGCCGTGATAGCCCTCCTCCGGGAAGGGGAAGTTCTCCTCTCCCAGGATCAGCTGCATATACCGGGCGTTGATGGACACGGCAAACTTGTGGATCTGGTTGCCGGCGTCGTTAACATAGAATTCCTTCCAGGTGTCACAGCCGTCCCGCTTCAGCACATTGGCCAGGGTGTCCCCCAGCACGCCGCCTCGGGCGTTGCCCATGTGCATGGGGCCGGTGGGGTTGGCGGAGACAAACTCCACCATGACCTTCTCGCCGCCGCCCTCGGAGTTTGAGCCGTAGCCGGTCCCCTCCTGCTCTACGTCCGCCAGGACCGCCTGATACCACTTGGGGCCCAGGGTGAAATTCAGAAAGCCGGGACCGGCGATCTCCACCTTCTGGAAATAGCTCCCCTCCAGATCGAGGTGGTCCACAATGGTCTGGGCAATGGCCCGGGGCGCCTGGTGCAGCGCTCTGGCCCCAGCCATAGCATAGGAGGAGGCGTAGTCCCCATGGGAGGTATCCTTGGGGATCTCAATGGTGGCCTTTACCTCCGCGCCCGCGGGCAGCTTTCCCACCTCCACAGCCCGCTGATAGGCCGCCTGCGTCAGCTCCGCGACCTGGGCGCGGGCCTCCTGGATCTTATTCGACATAATCTCTCTACACACCTTTCTCCGTCCCCGTTCCCATCGGAGCAGGGACCAAAAAGAACTTGATACGCTTGTAAATGACTCCGCCGCGGGGTCCCGTTCTGCTTAAAATCCTCGGACGGGCAAAGCCCGTCCTGCGGCAAAACGCTTGGCATCGAGATCGACCACACACTCTTACGACGCAGTCTCCCCCGTCTCTCTCACACTGATCTGGAACACATTCCGTCCAGCCACGGTGTGGTCGATCCGCCCACGGCGGACAGCCGCCGCGGGGTCCCAGTCCTCTTTCAATCCTCGAACAGGCAAAGCCCGTCCTCCGGCAAGGTTTTGCCTTTGGCAAAACGCTTGGGATCGAGACCGACCACACACTCTTACGACGCAGTCTCCCCCGTCTCTCTCACACTGATCTGGAATACATTCCGCCCAGCCACGGTGTGGTCGATCCGCCCACGGCGGACAGCCGCCGCGGGGTCCCAGTCCTCTTTCAATCCTCGAACGGGCAAAGCCCGTCCTCCGGCAAGGTTTTGCCTTTGGCAAAACGCTTGGGATCGAGACCGACCACACACTCTTACGACGCAGTCTCCCCCGTCTCTCTCACACTAATCTGGAACACATTCCGTCCGGCCACGGAGTGGTCGATCTCGATGGCGTAATCGATCTCAATGTCTCCCCCGCGTTCGGTGAGGTCAGCCAGCAGATGCCGGGTGTTCACCCCAATGGTCATGGAGCCATAGGGGGTGTTGTACATGGCCAGGTGGCGGCGCCCCTCCTGGAACACCATTTGGGAGTTGAACTCCCCCACACGCAGCAGGGTCACCCGCTCCGGCTCCACCTGAAAGGTGGTCAGCGTACCCTCCAGGCCGGTGAGCTTGCTCTCCTGATAGGAGAGGGTATAGCTGTTCCCCTCCTGCTCCAGCCGCCCCTTGGTCACAAACTCCATCGTATCCGGGTCGGCGTCCTCAAGCCGCTGCACGCCCTTGATGGAGATAATTACATTCTTTTCCATAGGAACCTCCATTGGTCCTTCATTTTCCCCGGCCCTCCGGTACACCGGAGCCGGGGCGGGAGGTATTATACACTGGAACGCAGATTCTGTAAAGGGGAGCGGCTGTCTTATTTATTTTATGCGATTTTCCCCCAAATGGCAAGGGGGATTTTCCATATAAAATCTCTCATTCTCTATTTGACAACCCGGGTACATAGACTATAATATAAAGTGGTGGGGAAAACCCGCCTCGGTTCTGGGAAAGGAGGCCATGCTATGAACCTGGAATTGAGCCGCAAGCAGTTCCGCCGCCTGCTGGATCTGGTCTACATCGGCAACTGGATCCTGAACTCCACCCGCGGGGACCAGCGCTTCGCCGATTACGACGAGGTGGAGAGTCTTTTGTTCGGCAGGGCCGCTCTGGAGGGGATGCCTTCCCTGGCGGAGCTGTACCACGGAGAGATCGTCCCCTCCCGCGCCTTTGTGGAGGGCGGGATCCACGAGGCGATCATGGAGTATGAGAACAACGTGTTTTTTGAAATCCTGGCGGAGGACCTGGCCCGCAGGGATATGGACGACGCCCCCATTGACGAGAGCAATTATGACGAGCTGGCCGACCGCATCGACGCTTATATCGCCGAATTTGAGGAGCACGGCACAGACAACATTCTGGTCGATCTGGACACCCCGTGATCCAGCGCGGTCCAGACTGATGACCCGGTAAACAATCCCCCTGAGGGGCGAAGCGGCCCGTTCTTCGGAACAGGTCCTTCCGCCGCCCCTCAGGGGGTCTTTCTATCCCTTCGCCTCAATCCAGGCAGAACATGGGCCGTACCTCCTTGTCCAGGTCCACGATCCCGCAGTAATTAAGGGTCTCATAGGCCAGCAGCCACTCCTGCTGCTCCCCGGTCAGCTCCTCCCGCTTCACCGCCTGCCCGTCCCCTGTGATGAGCCCCACCGGCGTGATCACCGGAAGTTCCTCGTACAGCCGGGACAGGAAGTTCATAAACCCGGTCAGGGGCAGCCCCGCCGCTTGGGCGGTTAGCACCCCCAAATAGTTAGGGCTGAGGACCACATCCTCCCGCTCCTGGATGTCGTAGTTGGTCCAGAGGAAGAAGGGGGTGGCATACTGCTTCAGCACCTCCTCTGTGGTGCGCTGGTCTAGGGGCTTGCCATAGAGCTGCTCATAGAAGGCATTTTTCAGAGGCGGCTGGTGATCGCCGAAAAAGACGATCATGGTGGGCTCCGATGACCGCTCATAGTGGGTAATCAGATCCCGCAAGGCGTCATCACTAGCCCGCATCAGGGCCAGATACTGCTCTGCGGTGGTGTCCGCCGTCCGCTGCTCCGTGGAGAGGGTGACGGTTTTTTCCAGGTTGTTCCACCCCTGGGCATAGCTGCTGTGGTTCTGCATGGTTACATTGAAGATAAATGCCGGATCCCCCTCCTCCCGGTCGGTGATGGAGTAGAGCATCTCGTAGTCCGACTGGTCAGAGACATAGCGTCGGACCAGATATGGATCGGTTACATCCTCCTCATAAAGCTGGTGATCAAACCGCATATCCTCATACACGATGGGCCGGTTCCAGCCGGAGGATTTATAGGGGTGGAACGCAGTGGAGTCATAGCCCACGCTCCCCGCCAGGGCGGCCAGAGAGGGCATCCCCTCCTCCGCGTACAGCTGATAGGCCACCGTATGGGGCGGCTGAAAGACTGTTGAAAATCCGGTGAGGTACTCAAACTCCACGCTGGCCGTACCGCCGCCGGTCACCGGGGAGTACATCCAGCCCCGGACCGTGTTTTCCTCCATGGAGTGCAGGAAGGGAGTGGGGTCCTCCGATGCCTCCAGTCCTTCGAAGATCGTCAGGTCCGCAAAGGACTCGTTCATCACCACGATGAGATTGGTGGGCCGCACCACAGATGGGTCCCCCGCTTCTGTGGGATATGCCTCCATCAGTTCCAGCACCTGGCTGCGGCTGTAATCCTCCGGCTTGTCCAGGGCGCTGTACCGCAGTGCCACGGTAAAATTCAGCAGAAAGCCGTTGGCCTGCGTCACCCACTGCTGGGTGTAGATCCCCAGGGCAGGCAGGGCCCCCGTCTTGAAAAAGACAAAGCAGTACCCCACCTCCACAAGGACCAGCAGACCGGCCAGCCACCGGGGCAGCTTATCCCTCCTCCTCTGGGGAACGCACATCCACACCAGAAAGAGGTAGGCCGCCAGCAGCACCGCCCCCTGGCGCATGGCTGCATCCAACGAAAAATCAAAGGCGTCCGCCACATTGGCCGCTGTCTCCCAGGCGGTCAGATCCGCCGGAAACAGGATCCGGCCCCGAAAGCGGAGCACATAGTGGTTTACGATCCCCACAAAAAAGCTGAGTCCCGCCGCCGTGGCCGCCGCCCGGCGCCGCCGGCCCAGGATCAGGCGGCACAGCAGGAACAGCAGGTAGTACCAGATCAGGTTCATCAGCACCTGCCAGGAGTAGAGATCAGAAAACACGTCGTTCCCGTTCAGGATCTCCACCATCCAGAAGGACACCCACGGACCCAGCAGAAAAATCAGGCGGGACAGCCACTGCTCCGGTCTCTCCCGGACATTGGCCGCCAGCCTGAGCATCCCATCTCGACACAGCAGTTTTCCCATTCCTCAGCCTCCCGCGCCCCGGCCCCGGGGCGTTTTTTCACGCTTAACAGCTTAATGCTTTTCAAAAATTTTTCAAGTACATTTTGTAAATTCAGCCGCATCGGCCCTGTCCGGCCTCACACTGTTCGCCGTTTGATCGTAATGCGGATTTACTTTAGAGTTTGTTCCCAGGGGTGCTTCACAGATACACCCTCCCCACCCGGCCGCTGAGCCGGGATGTGAGGCCGCAGCCCTCGTCCTCCCCGATCAGCAGAGAGACCTCCTGGGCGGACAGCCAGTTCCCATGTCCGTCGCCCCCCAGCAGCGTCACCTCGTCATCCACCGCACAGGGGATCCCGGTGACGTCCACCACCGTCTGGTCCATGCAGCAGGCCAGCAGGCGCGCCCGCTGGCCGCCGATGAGCACCGGCCCGCCCACCCGGACCAGCTCCGGGTCCAGGCCGTCGCCATAGCCCACCGAGATGGTGGCAGCCATGCCATCCCGGGGCATCCGGATGTGTCCGCCATAGCCCAGGGCGTCCCCCGCCCGAAGGGGGCGCACCCGGGTCACCCAGGCCCACCAGGAGCACACCTCCCGGACCGTCCCCAGCGGGGCGGTGGGATGGTCCATATACAGCCGCCGGCCGATGCGCACCCCGTCCAGCCGGTACTGGGGGGCATATTCGCTGGCGGCGCTGGCCGACACATGGCGCATGGGGATCTCCATTCCGCCCCGCTCCAGCTGGGCCACCCCCCTCAGATAGGTCTGGAACTGCTCCTCTGTGCGGACCGGGTCCCCCAGGTCGGCGAAGTGGGTGAACGCGCCTGTCACCCGGATCCAGGGCGCGTACTCCCGCCACTCCTCCAGCAGTCCGTCCAGCTCCGCCCCGGGCGTCAGACCGTACCGGTGCAGCCCGGTCTCCACCTTGACCTGTACCTGCACCAGCCTTCCCTGGGTCCGGCCCAGCTCCGCCAGCAGAGGCAGCAGGCCCGGCCGGCCCACGGTCAGCGTCAGCCCCAGCTCCACCGCTGGGGCCAGCAGCCGCTCCGGCACGCCCCCCAGCACCAGAATATCCTGGGTCACCCCAGCCTGCCGGAGGACCGCGCCCTCCGACACCTGGGCCACCGCCATGGTTCGGATCTCCGGGATGTCCGCCAGGGCGGCCCCTACCTTCTCCAGGCCCAGGCCGTAGGCGTTTCCCTTCAGGACCGGGATCAGCTGTGCCCCGTCCAGTTCCCGTAAAATGGCCTCCGCGTTGCGCCGCAGCTGTCCCATATCGATGTATAAAACCGAATTATGCAAATTTTTATTCATACTCTCTCCTGCTTTTCCAGCGGTTCACCCGGAGTTTTCCCAGGAAAACTCCCCCGTTCCTCCCACTCATTCCTCAGCATTATACCCTCTTTTTTCACCAATTTCAACGACATTTTCCCGGCATCGGTCATTTGCGCCAAAAAAATTTTGTCTTTTTCAAAGAATTTGCATATTTATCTATTGACGTTGCATATTTTTTAGGAGTATACTCATATCAGCCTGAAGGAAGGGCGGCGGACGCCGCTCCGATGAAAAAGGAGATTGGAAATGATGAAAAAGAATGTTCTTGCAATGGGCCTGGCTCTGACCATGGCTCTTGGGCTGACCGCCTGCGGCAGCAGCTCCAACGGCTCCGCCAGCTCCGGCGCGGCCTCCGGCTCCGCCAGCCAGAATGACGCCAGCGCCTCCGCCCCCGCGGTGGACAAGCTGGTGCTGGGCACCTCCGCCGACTATCCCCCCTTCGAGTTCCATGTCCTTCAGGACGGCGAGGACAAGATTGTGGGCATCGACGTGTTCCTGGGCGAGCAGATCGCTGAGGACATGGGCGCTGAGTTCGAGGTGGTCCATATGGACTTCAACAACCTGTTCACCCTGTTGAACCAGGGACAGTGCGATATGGTGATCGCTGCCGCCGAGATCGATGAAGAGGGTGTCCGTCCGGCCGCCGCTGATTACTCCGATGGCTACTACTCCGATCTACCCCCCAAAATCGTTGTCAGAGCAGGCGATGAAGGAAATTATACCTCCCTGGAGGACTTCGCTGGTAAAGCTGTGGGCGCTCAGACCGCAACCACCAAGGAAACAATCGTCACCAAGTACATGACTGGCGCCGATCTGGTTTCCATGTCCTCTGTGGTGGACCTGGTGAACAACCTGGTGTACGGCAAGTGCGACGCCCTTGTGCTGGACGGCGCTGTGGCAGACCAGTATTTGGCCTCCAACTCCGATCTGGCTGCTGTGGACATCGACATGAGCAGTTATGTGGAACCCTACCGCGTCTGGGTCGCTAAGGGCGATCCCAAAGGCCTGCTCCCCTCCATCAATGAGACCATCGCCAAGGTGCTTTCCGATGGCACCATGGACGGATTCATCGAGAAGGCTGACGAGCTCAGCTCTCAGGCTCTGGAGGGTTAACTCCCGCCGCACCTCCCTAATCATACGGATCCCCCGTGGGGGGCCGGTTATTCCGGCCCTCCACGGTCCTATGTCATCCCAACCGTTACAACATAAAGGAGTCCCGCCATGCTAGAAGCCATCTCAAAAATGTTTGATTCCACATTCCCAGCCAGCTTCATCAATTTCTCCTTCCTGCCCAAGTACGCCTCCTACTTTGTAGACGGCGTTCTGAACACTTTGGCTCTGTCCATTGTGGCGGTGCTGCTGGCTGTGATCCCAGCCCTGCTGCTGGCTCTGATGCGTCTGAGCAAGAACCGTTTCATCCACGGGCTGTCCGGCGCCTATATCGCGGTCTTCCGTTCCACTCCTTTGATGGTCCAATTGGCCATTATCTATTTCGGCGTCTTTTACATCATTCAAGTTCCCCGGGTCTACATTGGCTTTATCCGTCTTGATATGTTCATCCCCTTCGTGGTGTCCCTGGCACTGAACAGTTCCGCCTATGTGGCGGAGATCTTCCGGGCCGGCATCCTGGCAGTGGACAGCGGACAGACCGAGGCCGCCCGCTCTCTGGGCCTGTCCCAATGGCAGGCCATGAAGCTGGTTGTCCTGCCCCAGGCGGTGAAGAACGTCCTCCCCGCCCTGGCCAACGAGGTGGTCACCATGGTGAAGGAGTCCTCTGTCTGTTCCGCCTACGGCATGGGCGAGCTGATGTTTGCCGCAAAGAATGTCTCCGGCACTACGTTGATTTCGGTAGGCCCCTTCGTATTTATTGCATTGATCTACTTCTGCATCAATTTCCCCGCCAGCAAGGCCATCGAGGCCATTGAAAGGAGGATGCGCCGTGGCGACAAGCGGTGATCTGATCCGTGTGGAGCACGTGATCAAGGAATTTAATCACGGGGCGGTCAAGGCCCTCAACGACTGCTCCCTGACCATTCAGAAGGGCGAGGTGGTTGCCATCATCGGCCCCTCCGGCTCCGGCAAGTCCACCCTGCTGCGGTGCCTGAACCTGCTGGAGGTCCCCTCCAGCGGACACATCTACTTCAATGATGTGGACATCACGGACAAAAAGGTGGATATCGACCTCCACCGCCGGAAGATGGGCATGGTGTTTCAGCACTTCAACCTCTTCCCCCACATGACGGTCCAGAAAAATATCACCTTGGCCCCTGTCCAGCTGAAGCTCAAGACCCAGGAGGAGGCGGACAAGCAGGCCATGGAGCTGCTGGAGCGCATCGGCCTGGCCGACAAGGCCAACGAGTACCCCAATATGCTCTCCGGCGGCCAGAAGCAGCGCATCGCCATCGTCCGCGCTCTGGCTATGGAGCCGGAGGTCATGCTCTTTGACGAGCCCACCTCCGCCCTGGACCCCGAGATGGTGGGCGAGGTGCTGGATTTGATGCGGGACCTGGCCCAGGAGGGCATGACCATGGCGGTGGTCACCCACGAGATGGGCTTCGCCCGGGAGGTGGCCAGCCGGGTCATCTTCATGGACAGCGGCGCGATTCTGGAGGAAAACACCCCCCGCGCCCTCTTTGACAGCCCCCAGAATCCCCGCACCCAGCTGTTCCTCAGCAAGGTACTATAAATCCTTATCTTTGTATGGAAGACACAAAATTCCCCTGTATCCGCTCGGAACACTCCAGGTGGATACAGGGGTTTCTTCTCTTTATGCGTGTATGCGTGGAATTGATGACAAAACAGCTGCCTTGAATCAGCTATCTTCTGTAACGGGTGTCTGCTTCTTCTCCGGCTCTTTTCCCATTTTCTGGACCAGACCAATGATCTGTCCAGACAGGATCACCGTCAGCAGTGAGCAAGCAAGGCGTTTCCAGTCGATGTACGTCGCCGACAGAGCCAGCACCACAAGGTCGCTGATGAGATAGGCCCACTGAATGTCCCAGTGGCTCACAGCGGAGATACTCATGGCCAGAGCGTCGTCGCCCCCCGGGGCCCCTCCCGCGCGGACGCTGATACCCACGCCCACGCCCACAAACAGGGCACCCAGCACCGCAGACAGCAGAGGATGCTCTGCCAACTGGGGCCAAAGGGGATCGAATTGCTCACACACACCGTAGAACAGGGAGAAGCCTCCCCCAGCTACAATGGAATAGGCGATAAATTCACGCCCCAGCAGCTTCCAGCCCATCCAGTAGCAGGCCGCGTTTAAAACCAGCCCCGATATGGCCGGCGACAGCCCAAACCAGTGGTGCAGGAACAGTGTCATGCCCAACACGCCGCCCTCCGTCACACCGGACAGCGCATGGACGTTGTACAGGCCAAAGGCAAGGATCGCGCTGCCCAGCAGGGCCAGCGCACACTTCTTTGGCTTTAATAGGGAAAACAAAATAACAACTCCTTTAATTTTCCACGCATGACTATTATATACAACCCGCGCACCTTTGGCAAGTACACTCCACCGCCTTTATATGTAAAGATTTCGTGAAGATAGATGAAAAACCGGGAGCCTTACGGCTCCCGGTCCTGTTTCGATCAATAATTCTCCGCCTTCAGCTGGAAATACGCCTTGGGATGGGCACAGACGGGGCACATCTCCGGGGCCTGCTTGCCCACATGGATGTGGCCGCAGTTGCTGCACTGCCAGATCATCTCTCCATCCCGGGAGAACACCAGTCCGCCCTCCACATTGGCCAGCAGCTTGCGGTAGCGCTCCTCGTGCTCCTTTTCGATCTTGGCGACCTCCTCAAACAGGAAGGCGATGTGGTCGAAGCCCTCCTCCCTGGCCTCCTTGGCCATGGTGGCATACATATCCGTCCACTCATAGTTCTCGCCCTGGGCGGCGGCCTCCAGATTCTCCGCCGTGGTCCCGATGCCGTTCAGCAGCTTGAACCAGATCTCGGCGTGCTCCTTCTCATTGGCGGCGGTCTCCTCAAAGATCTTGGAGATCTGGACATAGCCGTCCTTCTTGGCCTTCGAGGCAAAATAGGTATACTTGTTCCGGGCCTGAGATTCCCCGGCAAACGCGGTCCACAGATTTTGCTCCGTCTTGCTTCCCTTCAATTCAGCCATCGTCTGTTTCATCCTTTCTGCGTCACTCTTGTATTTCCTACCGGATCGACGCCCCCTCCCGGGATCGAACATCTCTCCGCACTTTAATGAGAATTATTCTCATTACTTTGTTATTTTACCATTCCAGCGCAGAAAAGTCAAGGGAGAACCTGGAACTCCATCGTCTGAACACAGCAGAACGCGGCCCCCCAGTTTTCACGAAGGGGCCGCGCCGCAGATCCGTATGTCAGCCTCCGAACGCCTGGATCTCCCGTTCGTTCTTCTCACGCCGCTCCTGGATACTCTCCTTGAGCAGCATATCCTTCACCTTCATCAAGCGAATGGTATTGGCCCGCTCATTCTCGTCCAGCTTCATCGTGATATACTTGATGTTCTCCTGCATCTGGGGGATCTTCACATACTCCAGAGCGTTGACCCGGCGGCGGGTCTTTTCGATCTCCTGGGCCAGGAGCTGGCTGGTCTTTTCCACCTCGGCCAGCTTGAGCATATCCGCAAAGACCTGGGACATGGCATCCACCGCGTCATCCAACTCACCGCTGGTCTGGGCAAAGCCGTAGGGATAGACCTCCCCCGGATCCTGGCTCTTGGTCTTGAAGTGATAGCGTGGGACGTCCACCGACATGACATTCTGGAAGGTCATATCCAGTTCCACAGACTGCTTGGGATAGAGCAGGGACTGCTCCAGCATCTCCGGGGACATGAGGGCCGCCGCCACGGTAAAGGAGCCGTGGGCCCGCATAAGGCCCTCCTCCACCCGCTTCCGGAGCGCCCGGTTTTCCCGCACCACGTCCATGAACTGCTTCATCAGCTCATCCCGCTTATCCTTCAGCAGCTTGTGGCCCCGTATGGAGGTCCTGAGCCGGTTTTTCAGCCGGGTCAGCTCCTGACGGGTCGGATTGACAGTCGTGCTTGGCAATTTGGTTCACCTCTTTCCGGCCGGAGCGCCTGCCGCAGCAGGCATGGCCAGACTCAGCCCTCCTTCTTGGGCAGGTACTTGTCGATATACTCCGGCTTGATGCGCTTCAGCTCGCTCCGGGGCAGGATGGACAGCAGCTCCCAGCCCAGGTCCAGGGTCTCTTCGATGGAACGGTTCTCGTCCGTCCCCTGGGAAACATAGCGCTTTTCAAACTCGTCGGCAAACTTGGCGTACAGCAGGTCGGTGGGGCTGAGGGCGGCCTCACCCAGAATGGACATGAGTTCCTTGTTCTCCTTGCCGGTGGCATAGGCGGCAAAAAGCTGGTTCATGGTACCGGAGTGGTCCTCCCGGGTCTTGCCGGCGCCGGTACCCTTGTCCTTCAGGCGGGACAGGGAGGGCAGCACGTCTACCGGCGGGTTGATCCCCTTGCGGTACAGCTCTCGGGAGAGGATGATCTGCCCCTCGGTGATATAGCCGGTCAGGTCTGGGATGGGGTGGGTCTTGTCATCCTCGGGCATGGTCAGGATAGGGATAAGGGTGATGGAGCCCTCCCGGCCCATTTGACGGCCCGCCCGCTCGTACAGAGTGGCCAGGTTGGTGTACAGATAGCCGGGGTAGCCGCGGCGGCCCGGGACCTCCTTCTTGGCGGCGGAGATCTCCCGAAGAGCCTCGGCATAGTTGGTGATGTCGGTCATGATGACCAGAACGTGCATCCCCTTCTCAAAGGCCAGGTACTCCGCGGCGGTGAGGGCCATCCGGGGGGTGGCGATGCGCTCCACGGCGGGGTCGTTGGCCAGGTTGGTGAACAGGACCGTGCGGTCAATGGCGCCGGTGCGCTTGAACTCGCTGACAAAAAACTCCGACTCCTCAAAGGTGATGCCAATGGCCGCAAAGACCACAGCGAAGTTGGAGTCGCCGTCCAGCACCTTAGCCTGGCGGGCAATTTGAGCCGCCAGCGCCGCGTGGGGCAGGCCGGAGCCGGAGAAGATGGGCAGCTTCTGTCCGCGGACCAGAGTGTTCAGTCCGTCGATGGTGGAGATCCCCGTCTGAATGAACTCGTTTGGGTAGTTCCGGGCGGCTGGGTTCATGGCCAGACCGTTGATGTCCCGGTATTCGTCCGCCAGGATGGCGGGGCCGCCATCGATGGGCTGGCCCATGCCGTTGAACACCCGGCCCAGCATATCCTCTGAAACGCCCAGCTGAAGGGGATGCCCCAGGAAGCGGATCTTGGACTCAGCCAGATTGATACCGGCGGAATTTTCAAATAGCTGGACCACGGCGGAGTCGCCGTTGACCTCCAGCACCTGGCAGCGCCGGACGGTGCCGTCTGTCAGTTCGATCTCGCCCAGCTCGTCATAGGTGACGCCCTGAACGTGATCCACCACCATCAGCGGGCCGGAGATCTCCTGGATCGTCTTATATTCCCGGATCACAGTGCTTCCTCTCCCTTCTCCGCAATGGCGTTGATCTCCTCGTCCATCTCCACCATAATATTGGCATAGTTATCCATATACTGGTTCGCAGGGACCGATTTGGCCCGGCCGATCTTCTCCCGGGCGGGGATGGAGAACATCTGAGCCAGGTCTCCGCCCCGCTCCGCCGCCTCCCGGCAGTGCCCGTCATACTCCCGGATAAGGGCAAGCATCCGCGCCTGCCGGTCATACTCCGAGTAGGAGTCAATGTCCACAAAGGAGTTCTGCTGCAGAAAGTCCTCCCGGATCATCTTGGCGGTCTCCAGCGTGATCTGGTCCCTGGCGGAGAGGGAGTCCTTACCCACCAGCTGGACGATCTCGTTCAGGCTGGCCTCCTCCTGAAGCACGGCCATGGCCCACTCCCGGTTCTGAAGGAAGTCCTTGCCCAGATGCTCGTCATACCAGGGCTTCAGGGAGTCCAGATAGAGGGAATAGGAGTTGAGCCAGTTGATGGCCGGGAAGTGGCGGCGGTAGGCCAGAGAGGAATCCAGGGCCCAGAACACCTTCACAATGCGCATGGTGGCCTGAGAGACCGGCTCGGACAGGTCGCCGCCGGGAGGGGACACCGCGCCCACGGCGGTAAGGCTGCCCCGGCGGTCCTCGTCGGAGCCCAGGCAGGCCACGGAGCCGGCCCGCTCATAGAACTGGGCCAGGCGGGAGCTGAGGTAGGCGGGATAGCCCTCCTCGCCGGGCATCTCCTCCAGACGGCCGGACATCTCGCGCAGGGCCTCGGCCCAGCGGGAGGTGGAGTCGGCAATGACGGCCACGGCGTAACCCATGTCCCGGAAGTACTCTGCGATGGTGATGCCGGTGTAGATGGACGCCTCACGGGCGGCCACCGGCATATCAGAGGTGTTGGCGATGAGCACTGTCCGCTTCATCAGCGACTGACCGGTACGGGGGTCCACCAGCTCGGGGAACTCCCGGAGCACGTCGGTCATCTCGTTGCCCCGCTCGCCGCAGCCGATATAGACCACCAGATCCACGTCGGACCACTTGGCCAGGGCGTGCTGCATCACCGTCTTGCCGGAGCCGAAGGGGCCGGGGATGGCGGCGGTGCCCCCCTTGGCCACAGGGAAGAAGGTGTCCACGATCCGCTGACCGGACTGGAGGGGCACCACAGGGGGGTACTTGTGCTTATAGGGGCGGCCCACACGGACGGGCCACTTCTGCATCATGGGCAGCTCCACCTGGGAGCCGTCCTCCCGCTCCAGCACAGCCACCGTCTCGGTGACGGTAAAGGAGCCGCTCTGGATGGACACGATGGTCCCCTTCATTCCGGGAGGCAGCATGATCTTATGGAGGATGGACTCAGTTTCCTGGACTGTACCCAGCACATCGCCACCCACCACCTGGGTCCCAGGCTGGACCGTCGGGGTGAACTCCCACTTTTTCTCCCGGTCCAGGGCGGGCACCTCCACGCCCCGAGGGAGGCTGTTGCTTCCGCTGACCTCCCGGATGACCTCCAGGGGACGCTGGATCCCGTCGTAAATATTCTCGATCAGGCCGGGGCCCAGCTCCACGGACAGGGGCGCGCCGGTGGTGACCACCTCAGCGCCGGGGCCCAGTCCAGAGGTCTCCTCATAGACCTGGATGGAGGCGGCGTCCCCGGTCATGTTCAGGATCTCGCCGATCAGGCGCTGCTCGCCCACACGGACCACGTCGGCCATGTTGGCCTCCTCCATCCCTGTGGCCACCACCAGAGGGCCGGAGACCTTGACGATCTTTCCCATAGGCTTATAACCTTCTTTCGGGTCAATTTTTATAAAATATCTGCACCCACTGCCCGCTCCACGGCGTTGGTAACATTGGCCATGCCGATGCCCAGTGAGCCCTCCTTGCCGGGGATGAGGATAATGGCCGGGGTCAGGGCGTCCTGATACCGGGCGATCTCAGGCTGCAGCTGGGCCGCCAGCTGCTCGGTGAGGTACAGAATGGCATAGTTCTCCTTGGCCATCCGGTGGATGGCCTGCCGGGCCTGCTCCACATCCTCCGCCGGACACACCTCCAGCCCCAGGGCCTTGAAGCCCAGCACGCTGTCCGGGTCTCCGATCACTGCGATGCGATACATCTCCATCCACCTCCGCTATACATAGGTCTCCCGCAGGCGCTCCCGGATGACGGCCCCGTCCAGACCGGCCCGCCGGCCAGCCAAGATGGTGCGGATGGCCGTCAACTCCGCCTCCTTAGCGTACAAATAGGCAATAACCGTCTCCACACCGAAGGGCACCCGCCGGGCGTCCCCCAAATACCGGGTCAGGGCGTTGTCACACTCCCGCTCAAAGGCGGTGAGGGAGCCGCCCGCCGGACGGGCCGCCTTGGCCCCCAGCTCCGCGGCCTGGGCCAGCGCCCCGCTCTGAAACAGGGCGTTCAGCTCCTCTCCCCTGGCCGCGACCAAGGTCCGCTGGGACACGCTCCCGCCGGGCAGCAGCACCTGGGACAAAAACTCGCTGCCCTTTCCGATCCGTGCCACACGGACGGCGGCTCTCAGGTTGGCCACATCCACCGCAAGGCGGACATACCCCTGGAGAAAGGCGCTCCCGGTCTCTTGGGCCAGCTGGGCCATCTCCTCATAGCAGGCCCGGTCCAGAGCCAGGTCGGACAACTGCGGGTCGTGGGAGGCGGCCAGGGTCTCCCGGGCCTCCCGGATCGCGCTTTGAAAGCGGGGGGACAGTCCGCCCAGCTGCTCCTTTTGATAGCCCTCGGCCAGCTCGGAGGCGGGCACGCGCCCGCCGTCCAGCAGCAGCCGCCCGGCGTCGATCCCCATGGCCTCCGCTTTCACCAGCACCTTGGCGTTGTGATAGTCGTATTTCAGCCGGAACACATCCACCACCCGGGGATCGGGGGCAGCCGCACTCAGCTCCCGAAGGGTCTCCGCCCGGGCGGCGGCCAGCACACGCTCCACGTCCTGGGTCCGCAGACCCTCGGCGCCGCCGTAGCCGCACTCCGTGATGACCTTCAGCGCCTCGCTCTCCTCCCGGGCATCGATCATCCGGTCCATCCGGTCACGGCTCAGCAGCCGGCCCTCCATAGCGTGGATCCGGGCGGAGAGGGCCAAATAATCCGTATCTTTTTTACGGGACAACATACGCCCCCCTTTCTCGCAATTAGGGATCAGGAAACTCCCCCTGACCTGCTCCTCATTTCAGCCTGGTCACAGGAGGCTTATGTCATGCTTTCTGCTCGGCGTCCAATTCCTGATTCCTAACTCCTCATTCCTAATTTCCAAACAGGATCTCCGCCGCCTGCTTCTCCAGCTTCTCCCGCTGGAGGCGGAACAGCGTTTCAAAGGAACAGTTGACCTCCACCGGGCCGTCTACCAGGATGAAGCCGCCCCGGATGGGACGGGTCTCCTCCGACAGAGAGAGAAGGCCGGTACCGGTGATCTGGGCCGCGGCGCTGTTGACCACCTTGCCCAGCAGTGCCCCCACCCGGGAGTCTGCCAGGGAATCGGGCAGTTCCGGGGCCACCTCCTTCACCAGGGCCTCGTTGGCGGCCACGACGACCTGCTTGCCAATGCGGCTGCGGTCTCTGGGCGAGAACACCAGCTGTTCCCGTCCGGTGGACACCGCCTGGAGCACCATGCCGGTCAGCAGCTGGATGTACTCCTCCTCCGGCAGGGCACACAGCTTCTCCAGGGCCTGCTCGAAGGCCTCGGACAGCACCTCCTGCTTGGCGGCCAGCTCCAGTTTCCGCCGCTCCAGCTGGGCCGCGGACTTCAGCCGCTCCAGCCGCTCCTCTGCCGCCCTCCTGCCTCTGGCCAAGATGGCAGTCCGCTCCTGGTCCGCCTGGGTCTTGGACTGGGTCTGGATCTCCAGGATCTGGGCCTCGGTCTGTTCCCGCAGCTGGGCCAGCTCCGCGTCCGCATCTGCACGGATGCGCGCGGTGATTTTTTCAATTCCGTCCATACGCGCCGCTCCCTCAGCCGCTGATATTGATGATCATCAGCATGGAGGCCAGCAGGGACAGAATGGCGTAGAACTCCACGGTGATGCACAGCACCATGCCCTTGGCCCAGTGGTCAGGCTTCTTGGCCAGGATGTTGATGGATCCGGCAGCCACGCGTCCCTGGGCGATGGCGGAGAACAGTCCGCCCAGCGCCATGGGCAGGCAGGCGGCAAAATACTGGAAGCCCTGGGCAATGGTCAACTCGGGCAGGGTGCCGGACAGCAGGCCCATGCGGAAGATCGCAAAGAACCACACCACCAGGCCGTACAGGCCCTGCGTACCGGGAATGACCTGAAGGATCAGGACCTTGCCGAACTTGCTGGGATCCTCGCACAGAAGACCGGTGCCCGCCTCGCCGGCCATGCCGGTGCCCTTGGCAGAGCCAATACCGCTGAGCACCGCGGCCAGGCCGGCACCCAGAAGGGCCAGTGCCAGACCGCCCCAGCTGCCGAACAGGGTGCCAGACTGCTGAAGCTCAAACATTTGAGTCAAATCGCTCGCATACATAATGGTTTCCTCCTCTTATTTGACCACGTTGTAGTATTTTGTGTTCAGATCCAGGGGACGGAAGGGCCTTCCGCCGTCCTCATAGAATTTTCCGAAGTACTCCAGACACTGGAGACGCAGGTCATGGACATAGCAGCCCAACAGGTTCAGGGCAAAGTTCAGCGCGTTGCCCACTATGGAGATCACCACGAAGATGACCACGTTCCCGGGGATGGCTCCCAATGTGTTGAACACCTGGGCGATGACCGAGCCAGCCAGCATCAGAGCCATCAGACGGGAATAGGAGAGGATGTCGCCGAAATAGCCGGTCACATGGTTGTAAAGGGATCCGAAGATCCCGGTGAGCTTTCCAAAGCCCTTTCCTGTAATCAGCGGCCCGGCCAGCACCATGGCCACACCGGCGTACAGGACCAGGTTGGTCGTCCCCAGCGCCGCCAGGGCGATCCCGGCAAAGACCAGCCACCAGGTGACCTCCTCCCACACCGCGTCCATCCACTTCCCGTTCCGGAGCTTCTGCACGAAGCTGACAGCCATGCCTGTGACGATCTGGACGACGCCCAGGGCCATGGAGCCGATCAGGATCTGAAGGGTGTTGTCCAGCGGGGTGAACAGGGGCGGCCAGAACCACACGAAGGTGCTCTCCGGATTCAGCAGCTTCAGCAGCTGGGGGATGAAGTCCCCGAAGAAGCCGCCGGTCAGCGCCCCCATAAAGAAGGTGCTCACACCGCACAGGCCAAGCAGGGCAAAAAAGTCGTGCATCCCCTTCTGCGGCCGCGCCTTGGTCAGCACCACCACAGAGGCCAGCATCATCAGCAGTCCGTACCCCATGTCGGCCATCATCACACCATAAAACAGGATGAAGAAGGGGGCCATCAGGGGGTTGGGATCCACCGTTCCGTAGGCGGGCAGGGAATACATCTCCGTGACCATATTCAGCGGGCGGGTGAGCCAGTTGTTTTTCAGGCTCACCGGCACCTGGGGGTACTCCTCCTCCGCCGGGTCCTCCACCTGCCAGGCGCAGGGGTAGGCGGACAGCTTCCGCTCCGTCTCCTCCCACTGCTCCGCGGGGATCCACCCCTGGAGCAGGAAGGTCTGCTCCGTATCCCGGAGCCTGGCCCGGCTCTCCTCCCGGTCAATGCGCACCGAGGCCCGGTCAGAGGCCCGGCGGACGTCCTCCGCCAGGCCGGTCATACCGGCCAGTTCCTCCTCTGTCTGCCGGAGCCGCTCCGCATTTTCGGACAGTTCCCGGTCCAGACGGGCGTCATTTTCCCGGGCTGTACCGGTCCAGCCATTCAATGTGACTCTGGACCAGCCGAAGTCCCGCAGGGCCTCCAGGACCACCTCCTGGGCGCTCTTGTGGCAGACAAGCAGGCAGTAGCGCACCTCCCGGCTGGCGCTGGCCTGGATCAGCTGGGCCAGTTCGCTGGCCCTTTCCACCGCCTGCTGTGCCTCCTCCAGGGGGCGCGCGGCGGTCAGAGTGCCAAACTGCACCAGCATCTCGCGGGTGGAGCCGCTCTCCAGCGGAAGGTCCAGGGACAGCCAGGGAGCCAGCGCCGCCTTCTGGGCGGTCAGCTTCCCCTGCTCCGTTTGAAGCAGGGCGGCCTCTCGGTCTTTCCGGAGCACCGCCTCCACCGCCTGGGTCCCCGCGGCGCAGGCGCCCGGTTCAAACAGCTCCTCCTCGGTCAGCTGGGGCCGCGGGGTAAGCATTCCCCGGCCTTTGGCCCCATGGCGGGCCAGCACGGACAGCGCCCGCTCCGCTGACTGCTTCTCCTCCCGCGCCTGGTCCAAGGCGGAGCCGTCCGGCGTCCGCAGCTCCAGGGCGGCGGGCGGCCCCTCCCAGTCTCCTGGGGGCGCGTCGGAACGTCCGTCCGCCTCCGGCGGCTCGCTGATCTCCACACAGCCCAGCCGCTGTAAGGTGTGCAGCAGCTCCTCCCGGTCGCTCCGCAGCGCCAGCAGGCGCAGCCGCTTCATTTTGATAATCGCCATCAGCTTTTCACAACCTTTTCTACCAGAAAAGCGACCGCCTGATCCAGCTGGCTCCGGGCCTCCTGCTTTTTCTCCTCACAGTCCAGCCGTGCCTGCTCCAGGACAGACGCGGTCCATTTCGCCGCTTCCTGCTCCGCCTCCGCCATCATCTGCCGGGTCTCCGCCTCCGCGTTCTGGCGGGACTCCTCCACCTGACGCCGGGCGGAGCGCTGAGCCTCCAGGACACGCTGCTTGCTTTCGGCTGCCGCGGTCTCTTTCTCCCGCTTCACCGTCTGCTCCAGCTCAGTCACCTGTTGGATCGCTTCCACTGCCATTGACACCTCACCACCCTACATTTGAAACATAGCAGACAATCCTTGGATTGTATGTCCTCATTGTAGGCGAAATCGCCCTAAAATGCAAGGCAATTTTCCCTCTCCATCGTCCATCCCTCCGCCCTCATTCCGGCAAAGAAGACTTTTTCATTTCATTCTCCCACAAAATCCTCAAGTCCCCGCTTATTTTTTCATCTTTTTTACAGTTTGTACAAATTGTAAACTTTTATCTGCGGATCCTCATGCAGGACATTCCGCATCTCCTGCGCAAATTTTTACGGGATCCGCGGATCCAGCGGCTTCTCCCCCGCCTTTTCAGCGGTAAGCGAAGCGCCCGCTCCCTGTCCCAAAAAACAGCTTCAAGGTCCGCCGCCCCCTTGCGGAACCCAGGCCGTTGTGATACACTGGATGCCACATTTGGATCACAGGAGGCATATATAGAAATGAACGGACAGACAGATCCGCATTGGATCCGCGAGCTGACCAACCGCCCCCACCAGTTCTCCCATGAGAGCGGTGTGGAGGTCACCCATGTGGAGCCCGGCCGGGCGGAGGGTATCCTGACCGTGGGGCCGGACAGCATCAATCCCCACGGAAAGGTCCACGGCGGGGCGCTGGCCACTCTGGCGGATACGGTAGCGGGCTGCTGCGCCTGCGCCCGCGGGCGCGCCTGCGTGACCTCAGGCAGCTCCATGGAGTTCCTGCGGCCGGCGGACGGAGACCGGATCACCTGCACGGCGGTCCCCAAAAAGGAGGGACACACCCTGTCCGTTATCCAGGTGGAGCTCCGCAACAGCGCGGAGGCCCTGGTGGCCACGGGGACCTTCACATTTTTTATGTTTGACCGAGACATTTGACCTGGCTCGTTCCGGAGACAAAAAACGCTCCCCTCGGGCGGAGGCAGCACTTCTTCTGCTGTCCGCCCGAGGGGAGCGTTTTATCGTTTCTTCCATCAGGAATCAATGTAGCTGCGGACCCGGAGTTGGACCCCCAAGCCCTCTGCAATGCGGCGGCTCTCCTCGATCTCCTCGGGAGCGGTCCCCTTATCCACCACAGTAAAGACCACATGAGGGACATAGTCCTTGGCCTCTCTGGCAAAGTCCAGCATGGCCTGATAGGCCGCCTCCCCCTGGACCGGGTGGCACAGCGCCGTGTAATCCGCGGCGTTGTTGGCGTTGAGGGAGATGGAGAGGGTGTTGATCCGGCCCTTCAACTCCGGGACCACGTCCCGTCCGTGGATCAGGTTGGCGTGACCGTTGGTGTTGATGCGCACCGGGGGCAGCTGCCCGCCGAAGCGCTCCTTCAGCCGGTCCACCAGCCAGAGGATGTCCTCAATGCGGTAGGTAGGCTCTCCATAGCCGCAGAAAACGATCTCCCGATAGGCGCACACATCCCGGCTGAGGAAGCTGTCCAGCGCCTCCTGCCGGGTGGGCTCCCGCTCCAGCCAGAGGGAGTCCTCCGTATAGATGGAGCCCTCCTTTCTCCCGTGGCGCAGGCAGAATTCGCAGTTGCAGTTGCACTTGTTGGTGAGGTTCACATACAGCGCGCCCTCATATTCATAGGTGATGGTCATACCATCCCGCCTCCTTCTTCAAATTTCAATGCGGAAGAACCGCTTTCCGTTTTCCAGTGTGATCTTGGCTGCCTCCTCCGGGTCCATGCCCTTCACCCGGGCGATGGCCTCGGCCACCAGATGGACCTTCCCCGAGTCGTTGCG
The DNA here is from genome assembly GCA_902363045.1 of Clostridiales bacterium. GTDB lineage: Bacteria > Bacillota > Clostridia > Oscillospirales > Oscillospiraceae > Lawsonibacter. The sequence continues at coordinate 2,727 of CABIYX010000039.1, read as the reverse complement.
CTTGCCCCGGAAGGGCTCCGGCGTGAGATAGGGGGAGTCGGTCTCCACCATGATCCGGTCCATGGGCAGCCACTGGATGACCTCCAGGGCCTTTCTGGCGTTTTTATAGGTGATGACGCCGGTGAAGGACAGCATCCAGCCCAGCTTCACCAGCACCTTGGCGTCCTCCAGGCTCCCGGAGTAGCAGTGGTACACCCCCCGGACCTCCGGATGGGCACGGACCACCTCCAGGCAGTCCTGGTGGGCCTCCCGGTCATGGACGATGACCGGGAGGTCCAGCTCCGCCGCCAGCTCCAGCTGTCGGGCAAACACCTTCCGCTGAAGTTCCTTTGGAGGATTGTCCTTCCAGTAGTAGTCCAGGCCGATCTCTCCAATGGCCCTCACCCTGGGGTGGGCGGCCAGAGCGCGCAGCTGCTCCAGCCAGCTATCCTCCCACGCCCCGCAGTCGGAGGGATGGACCCCCACGGCGGCGTAGACAAAGGGAAACTGTTCCGCCAGGGCGACGGCGGTTCGGGAGCTCTCCAGGTCGCAGCCCGGATTCAGGATCAGCTCCACTCCCTGCTCCGGCATGGCGGCCAGCGTCTCCAGACGGTCGCCGTTGAACGCCCCGGAATCATAGTGGGCATGGGTATCAAATAAACGCATGACAGGCTCCTCTTCCTCCGCGCCCGCCGCCCCCGGGGGCCGGCCGCGCGGCTTCTGTTTCAGCCACTATCATACCGCGGTTGGCAGAAAAAAGCAAGCCGCCTCCGATATTCTTCCCGCTCACTCCACCGTGAAGCGGGTCAGGAACAGGTTTCCCTCCTCCCCCTCCTCGGTGCCGTTCTCGATCAGCTCCAGAAAGGCCAGCGCAAATTCCGTCTCCTCCTGGGGCACCTCATACACCAGCTGCCCCTCCCGGGACTTTCCAGGCTCCAGGTCATACTCCCGGGGCAGCTGGTTTTCGCAAAGGGGCTCCAGGGGCATGGCCCACTCATCTGGGCCGCAGTCCCCCCAGTACAGCTGAAAATCCGTGTCATACATGGAGACCGCCTCATGGAAGGTATTCTTCAGTTCCAGCTCCACCACCACCAGCTTGTTCCCACTGGCGGCTGTATAGCCCTCATAGGACTTCCGGGACTCCGCCTCCTCTGCCGCGCAGTCAAACCACCGCGTGGAAAACGGCTCCCCCAACAGGGTCTCCGTCACTCCGCTCCCCTCCTCCGGGAACGCTCCGCAGCCGGACAGCAGCATCAGCGCCGCCAGTCCCGCGATCCACCCTCTCTTCTTCATGAGGCCCCTCCTTCTGTCCGGCTCCGCGTCCGGACGTCTGCTGCCTCTATTATAAAGTCTGGGCAGAAAAAATACAACCGCCGGCTTTGGGCCTTCTCTCCGCAAAAGCAGAGGCGTGTGCCCCCGGCACACGCCTCATTGCTCTCAGCGCTCCAGCTCCCCCTCTGAACGGGGCTTAGCAAAGCTCGACCCGTCATAGGTGGAGACGGCGGTCTCTGTATCCCCTTCCGCTCCGTCGAAGTGAGTCCCGCTGTTCCCATCCGAATCGCTGGAAAGGGTATAGACCAGCCCGTCCGCAGTTTTCACCTCCGTGGTCAGCGTCCACTCCGCGGCGCTTCCCTCCACCGTGATGGCCACCTGCGTCCCGTCAGAGGACGCCGTACAGGTATAGCGGCCCGTGCTCTCCAACTGGTCTGTGACGTCGGTCTCCTCTCCGTCCACCACCAGGATGGCCCGTCCCTCCCGGTTTTCCACCGTGGCCTGGGGCAGCTCCAGCACTGTGACCTGCTCGCCCTCCTCTGTGGTCAGGTCCCGCCGGAACTCACCCACTGTCACGACTGAGGTGATGTGGGCAAAAAATTCCTGCGCGGCCTCCGGGTTGGCGGCGGCCACCCCCACCACCATGGTAGCGGCGGCGGCACAGACCGCCAGGCCGGTTCCCAGCGCGCGGAACCGTCTCCTATGAGTGCGCTGTTCTGTCATAGCAATGATCTCCTCTATTTTTTTCTCAGGAGCCCGCAGCTCCCGGCATACTTCACGATATTCCCTGGGGTCGAACATAGACGCTTCCCTCCCGATCCTCCGCCTCCTCATCCAGCGCGTGCCTCAACCGGGCCCTGGCCCGGAGCAGCCAGGTCTGCACCGTGGATGGATTGGCTCTCATAGCGGCTGCCGTCTCGGCCACCGTCAGTCCTTCATAGTAGTAGAGATAAATGGCCAGCCGGTATTTCGGCTCCAGCGCCATCACCGCCTCCAGCAGCTCCGCCCGTTCCCCATGCTCCGGGGCCGCCAGCTCGCGCCAGTCGTCCAGTGGGACGGAGACACGCCGCCAGAAGGAGCGCAGGAGCTTGCGGCTCTCATTGACCGACACCCGCAGCAGCCAGTGCTTCAAATGCGCCTCGCTCTCAAATTCCTTGCCGTACTCAAAGAGCTTCAGCATGACAGTCTGCGTCACATCCTCCGCGTCCTCACGGCTATTCAGCGCGTGGAACGCGACCCGGTACACGGTGTCGCCATAGGTCCGGACCGCCCGGGCAAACGTCTCCTCGGTCAACTCGGATCACCTCCTCGTTTGGTTCGCTTTGAAAGGCCTTTCATAAAGGAATATCCATCAGCCGGCCCAAAAATCTCAGCGGGAGCAAAATTTTTTATCTCTGCATCTGTCAAGTAAAAGTAGACACAAAAAAGCGCAGCTAACAGAAGCCCAGTTCGGTCCTGTACTGAACTGGGCTTCTA
>CABIYX010000038.1 GCA_902363045.1 Clostridiales bacterium | reverse complement strand
CCGCCGCTCCAATAACTTCCCCATGAGACCGCTCGGTTGGCTTTCTCCTCTGGAGTTCACCGTCCAAGATGTTTGACAAACCTACACGGCTCCCATACCCCATTTGAACTGTATTAGCACACTATGGCATCATCCGCTGTAAAACCGCCAAGAGAATACTCCTTTACCTGGATACAGACATAGGTAATACTGAGATCCTTTGAGGCAAAAAACTGACGCCTGGCAGCAGGAGCGATTTTCAGCCAATCGCCGGTGACAAGTTCAATTTTTTCACCGTCAATTTCTACATACCCGCTTCCAGAAAGAATCCCATAGATCTCCTCATTGCTTTTGTGGAAGTGAACAAATGGCACATTTGCTCCAGCGGGAAGGCGGTTTACACTGATTTCAGCACCAGTTAGAAAGAGCTGATCGTGAAGTTCAACTCTGTTCTCGGCTCCAGCGTTTGTCTTTGCGTAGTTTTTCATGATGTATTCCTCCATTTTATGATTTGGAGCAATGTTGTATTGCTGAATCATAGAGTACAAAACTACGCATTTAAAAACAAGTACGCACTTTTTTGTAACTGTACATATAAATTTAAATGTGCTATGATTTGAAGCATAGAGGTGAGTGGAAGATGAAAACAAAGAATGAGCTTCCAAGCTGCCCAGTTGCAACGGCAGTATCCCTCATCGGAGGGAAATGGAAGCTTCTTATTTTACGCAACTTAAAAATGAGACCGTGGCGGTTCAACGAGCTGCAAAGAGACTTGGATGGGATCTCGCAGAAAGTGCTTACCGATAGTCTGAGACAGATGATCGATGATGGGTTGGCTTATCGGAAAGATTATCAGGAAATGCCTCCGCGAGTCGAATATGGTCTGACTGAATTAGGAAAGGAATTGTTTCCAATCATAGATGCTCTGGCTGATTTTGGAAATTATTATCAGTCTATGGTTGAAAAATATGAAACTTCAGATGGAACAATGCGCCTTTCCCATCAAAGAACTTGATGAGATTCTGTTTCCCCAATCGCTATCCCGCTGAGAACGACCTCCCTCCGTCATTCCGACGGAGGGAGGTCGTTCATATCCCGGATCAGCTCAAAGCGGGATTGGGAGGTAAACGGATTCACCCCTCCTTCCGCTGGAGCTGGAGGCGGTCGGCGATCATGGCAATGAACTCGCTGTTGGTGGGCTTCCCCTTGACGTTGGAGACGGTGTAGCCGAAGTATTTTTGCAGCGTCTCCAGGTCTCCCCGGTCCCAGGCCACCTCGATGGCGTGGCGGATGGCCCGCTCTACCCGGGAGGCTGTGGTGCCGAAGCGCTTGGCTACCTCAGGGTAGAGGACCTTTGTGACGGCGTTGATGACGTCGATGTCATCAACAGCAATGAGGATGGCCTCCCGCAGATACTGATAGCCCTTGATGTGGGCGGGTACGCCCACCTCGTGGATGATGGAGGTCACCATGGCCTCCAGGCTGTGGGAGTGGTTCTTGTCCTGCTCCAGGGACTCAAAGGTCGTCAGCTGGCGGATGCGGGCACAGATCGTGCTGAACCGGCAGGGCTTGACCATGTAGTGGTCGGCGCCGTTGGCGGCTGCCAGGTCGGCGATGCTTCCCCGGACATAGCTGGAAAGCACCAGGATCTTGGGCTGGCGCTCCAGGGACAGGCCGCGCAGGCGCTCCAGCACCTCCAGCCCGTCCAGTCCGGAGAGCACCATCTCCATCACGATCACATCAGGGAGCAGCTTCTGGGTCAGTTCCAACAGCTGAAGGCCGTCTTCCGTTTCTCCAACGACCTCCATATCCGGTTCGTTCTGAAAGGATTCCACCAGATGACAGCGAAACTCCTGGCTCGCGTCCGCGACCAGCAAGCGTTTGACACATTCCATTTAACTCTCTCCTTCTGAACATCCATATCATTGCGCCGATCGGGACAGGGGGGATCGACTTGGTAAATGTAACATATTCTGACGGGATATGCAAGGATGAAATTACAAAATATTGGAAAAATAGTTCGTCAGTATATGACAAAAATAAGGAGCTCCATACCGGGAAAACGTAGAAAAGCACATACGACAAGGATGAAAGTGTCGATAACAGTAGAAATCGTGACGAAGGAAATGACAGGTTTTTTCCAGTCCGGCAGGGTGCGGAGGGCAAAATCCGAGGCTGGGAGCACAACAAAATGACAGAAGGCGGCAAAATATTGGCGGAGCCGGGGCGAACGAGACGGCCACCTGCGAAAAAAAATCGCGGCAGGAGGGAACTTTTTTCCTCCGGCTTCGTCTATCCCCACAGAACCAAAAAAATGAAAAGGCTGACCGCCTGCTTGAAGGAGTGCTGTATGATGAAACGAACCCTGTCCGCCCTGATGCTCAGCGGCGCGCTGCTGTGCGCCCTGTCTGTCCCCGCCCTGGCCGCGGAGCCCGCCGCGCCCCAAACTGATACGTCCCTGACCCAGGAGGAGACCCTCCCGGACAGCGTGTTGTACTACGGCACTGTAACGGAGGTCATCCGGGATGAGGATGGGACGGTCTCCCGTCTGGCCCTGTCCTCCGAGCGGTACGGAGACTATGTGATGAACCTCTCCGCGGATACAGTATGGGTGGACGCCGGAAAGCGGACCGCCTCCGATCCCTCCGACCTGGAGGCTGGCGAGGCCGTCTATGTGTTCCACAGCCCGGTCTCTACCCGCTCCCTGCCGCCCCAGTCCGCTGCCTATGCGGTGGTCCGGAATATGCCCCAGGATATGGGCTGCCCCATGTACCACGAGGTGGAGGCGGTGACGGAGCAGGACGGCCGCCTGACCATCACCACGGACAACGGCGGGCTGCTGCTCCATGTGAATGAGGAGACCCAGTGCGTGGACTACGCCACAGGGAAGGCCGTTGACCTCTCCCAGCTGAAGGCTGGCGGCCGGGTGATGGCCTGGTATGACATGGTTATGGAGAGCTACCCCGGTCAGGCGGTCCCCCACTGCCTGATGGTTCTGCCCGAGGTGGAGGAGCAGGCCGGTGAGGAGACCCAGCCGGAGCAGCCGGACGAGGCCGCGAAGCTGGCGGACGGGACTGCCCTGAGCATTGTCCTGGAGGGGGATATGGTCCTCCCCATGAAGGGCAGCTATGAGAACGGGGCGGCCATGGTGCCCGTGGCCGCGGCGGCCCAGGCGCTGGGCTATGAGGTGACCTATACCCCCGGGAAGGACGGGGCCCCCGCCCTGGTCACGGTGGAGAGCGATACGTTCCAGGTCAACCTCAAGATCGGTCAGGAGCAGATCGTGGGCGTCACCAAGATCGAGGACGCGGTAGGGATGACCTCTCCCATGCAGTACGGAGCCGCGCCGCGCATCGAGGCCCCCGGCACCACCTGGGCCCCCGCCCAGCTGTTTGAGATGCTGGGCCGCACCGTCACCCTGGATGGGGACACCCTTTCCATCCAGTAAGCGACCTGCCCCCTGCCCTCCAGACGGAACAAAAAAAGATTCCCCTGTGCTTTCGCGGCACAGGGGAATCTTTTTGCTTGATCAGGCTTGGCTCAGCGGGCGGAGACGTACTTGTGCAGGGTCTTGCGCACCGCGCCGGGGCCGGCGAACAGCTCGGCGGCCATGGCTTCGATCTTCTCGCCCAGTCCGGCCTCGTACAGGTCCAGGCCGAACACATCCTTCCGGGTGTAGAGCTGCTTCAGGCAGCTCATGTCCTGGGCGCCCTCCCGGATCTCCAGGGGGGCTACAATGGCCTGAAGCTCCTCCAGCAGGGGGTCGGGGGAGGGCTCGAAGGGCTGTCCGGCGTCATTCACGCCCTTGAGGTAGCGGGCATAGCCGGCCAGCACCAGGGGGATGAGGACCAGCTCGTCCATATCCAGGCCCTTGGCCTGATAGGCCTTGATGGTCTCGCCGAAGCGGATGGACAGCTTCTGGGAGGTGTCGGTGGCGATGCGCTGGGGGGCGTCCGGCATGAAGGGGTTGGGCAGACGCTTGTTCAGCACCGCGCCGATGAAGTCGGCGGGCTTGAGCACGCCGGGATCCACCACCACGGGCATAGCCTCGATGTAGCCCATCTTGGTGATGAGGCCGCACAGATCCTCGTCCTTCATCTCAGCGGAGATGAGGGTGTAGTCCAGCAAACAGCCATAGATGGACATGGCGGTATGCAGGGGGTTCAGACAGGTACACACCTTCATCTTTTCCACCTTGTCCACCGTCTCACGGTCGGCGTACAGCACACCGCCCTGCTCCAGAGGAGGACGTCCGTTGGTGTACTGATCCTCGATGACCAGGTACTCAGTCTCCTCCGCGTTAACGAAGGGGGCGGTATAGGTGTGGCGGTCGGTGATGATGGTGTAGTTATCCTCGAAGCCGTCCTCCTCCAGCATCTTCTGCACCTTGGCGTCGGGCCGGGGGGTGATCTTGTCGATCATGCTCCAGGGGAAGGAGACCTTGCTCTCATCCTTCAGGTAGTCCAGGAAGCCCTGGGGGACCAGGCCGGCCTTTACCCACGCTTCGGCGTAGGCCATGGCGGCGGCGCGCACCTTGTCGCCGTTGTGGGAGCAGTTGTCCATGCTCTGCACCGTGATGGGCATGGCTCCGGCCTGATAGCGCTCATACAGCAGGGCGGTGACCTTGCCCATAATCAGCTGGGGCTCCGCCCCGCGCTCCAGGTCAGCGGGAGAGACGGAATATCCCTTCTCGGTGATGGTGAAGCTCACCATCTGGAGGGAGGGCTTGCGGAAGATCTCCACCAGACGGTCCCAATCGGTGCCGAACTGGGGATCGGCCTTCAGGCTCTCGGTGACGGAGGCCACCACCCGCTTCTCAATGGAGCCGTCGGACTTGAGCAGCACCAGCAAGCTCATATTGTCGTAGGGGCGGTAGGCCTTGTCGATGATCTCATAGTCAAAGCCCTCGGCCACGATGACGCCCCGGTCATAGGACCCGGCATCCAGCACCCGCTGAAGCAGGGCGGCGGGGAAGGCGCGGAAGATGTTGCCAGCGCCGAAGTGGATCCAGGTGGGTTCATCGTGAGTCTTCTGACGGACGGCCTCCAGGTCGAACTTGGGCAGCTCATAGCCCTTGTCCGCCCAAGCCTGGACGTCGCGGCCCTCAGATCGGATCTCAGAAAGTTTCATTGTACGGTCCCTCTTTCCGGTCAATCACAATTTGCGCTCCGCCCCGGCTCTGACGGAACCGGGGCGGGCAGATGGATGTATCAAACGGGCTTATTTGCCCTTCTTCTCCGCGTCCAGCTTGTCCAGCATATCCCAGATGCCCCACATATACATGATACCCAGGGCGCGGTCGTACAGGCCGTAGCCGGGCCGGCAGGTGCCGGGGCCCTCGCCCCACAGCTGGCGGCCGTGGTCGGGGCGGATGTAGCCCTCGAAGCCGCAGTCGTGGTAGGCCTTCACGATGTCCAGGATCCCGGTGTCGCCGTCGCAGTCCCGGTGGGAGGCCTCGCTGAAGTCGCCGTTGGGGAAGTGCTTGACGTTGCGGATGTGGGCGAAGGCGATGCGGTCGCAGTGCTTGCGCACGATCTCGGCCACATTGTTCCTGGGGTTGGCCCCCAGGCTGCCGGAGCACAGGGTCAGGCAGTTATAGGGGTCGTCCACCATGGACAGGAAGCGGTCGATGGCCTCGGCATCCACCAGCAGGCGGGGCAGGCCGAAGATGTCCCAGGGGGGATCGTCCATGTGGATGGCCATCTTGATGTCGCACTCGTGGCACACCGGCATCAGCTTCTCCAGGAAGTACTTCAGGTTCTCCCAAAGCTTCTCCTTGGTCACGGGGCGGTACATCTCGAACAGCTCGTCCAAGCGGGCCATACGCTCCGGCTCCCAGCCGGGGAAGGTCATGCCGTTCAGGTTCTTCAGAATGTAGTCCGCCATGGCCCGGGGATCGTCTTGGATCAGGTCCTTCTCATAGAACAGGGCGGTGGAGCCGTCGGGCAGGGGATGGAACAGGTCGGTGCGGGTCCAGTCGAAGACGGGCATGAAGTTGTAGCAGATCACCTTCACGCCGAACTCCTTCAGGTTCCGCATGGTCTGGATGTAGTTCTCGATGTACTGATCCCGGGTGGGCAGGCCCACTTTGATGTCGTCGTGGACGTTGACGGATTCCACCACGTCCATGTTGAAGCCGTAGGGCTCCAGCTGCTTCTGGACCTGGGCGATCTCCTCCTTTTCCCAGATCTCGCCGGGCTGCTTGTGGTGCAGGGCCCAGACGATGCTGGTCACGCCGGGGATCTGCTTGATGTCGGACAGCTTGATGCTGTCATTGCCCTCGCCGTACCAGCGAAAGCCCATCTGCATAGGCATAAATAAACCTCCTAATTCTTACACACGGAAACGGCGGGGATGGGGAGCCGCGCTCCCCACCGGCCGCGCCCTCGGGTCACGTCTCTCCGGGGCGTACCGCTCCGCGCAGGAGCGGTACGCCGGGAGAGGCGGGGATTTGGAATGGAACCGCGTCCGGTCAGCCCCCGAACCACTTCAGAGGCACCTCGATCAGCGGCGGGAAAATCGCCAGCAGGAAACACAGGGCCGTCTGGGTCAGGAAGTAGGGCATGGTGGGCGGAATGATCTTGTCCATCTTCACGTTGCCGGCGGCGCAGGCCACGTTCAGCACAGGGCCCACTGGGGGAGAGGTCAGGCCCAGCACGTTCATCAGCACGAAGCACACGCCGAAGTAGATAGGGCTGATGCCGGCGGCCTTGACCAGGGGCAGCATGATGGGGGTGAGGATCAGGATGCTGGGGGTGACGTCCATAGCCAGGCCGACTACCACCACGATGAGCATCAGCACAATCATCAGGAGAGTGGGGTTGTCCACCAGGCCCTCCAGGCCGGCAGTCAGCAGCTGGGGGATGCGGGAGACCGTCATGTAGTAGGCGGCCACGTTGGCGGCGGCGGCCAGGAACATGACCACCGCGGAGGTCTTGGCAGCGGACACAAAGACGGGGCCCAGGTCCTTCAGCTTCATCTCGCGGTAGACCAGCAGGCCCACCAGGATGGCATAGACGCAGGCAATCACGCCGGCCTCAGTGGCGGTGAACTTGCCGGAGTGCAGGCCGACCAGAATGATCACGGGAAGCAGCAGGGCCCACAGGCCGCCCAGGAAGATCCGGACCGCCTCCTTGGGGGTGGGGGCCTTGAAGTCCTCCACGCTGGGGACCACGCCCTCCTTGCGGGTACGGAGGAACCACACCACACAGGCGATGATGGTCAGGTACACGGCGGGGGCGATGCCGGCCATGAACATGGACTTGATGGAGACGCCGGCGGACACGCCGTAAACGATCATGGGCACAGAGGGGGGCATGATCGGGGCCACCAGGTTGGCGCTGGCCACCAGGGCGGAGGACTCCTCCCGGTTGTAGCCGGAGCGGACCATCATGGGGATCAGGATGGCGCCCAGGGCGGCACAGGCCGCCACAGCGGAGCCGACCAGAGCGGCAAACATCAGACAGGCGAAGATGGTGACATAGCCCAGTCCGCCCCGGATGCGGCCCAGGAAGACGTCGCAGAAGGCGATGATCCGCTTGGTCAGGCCGCCGCGGTTCATGATCTCGCCGGCCAGCACAAAGAAGGGCAGGGCCATCATGGTAACGGAGTCAGAGCCCTGCATCAGGGTGCGGGCGATGATAGTGGGGTTGGCATCGCCGCCGCCCATGGCCAGCGCGGTGCAGACGGCGCACAGCAGCAGGGCCATGGCGATGGGCAGACCGATACCGATGCCGATGAGCATCGTGGCGATAAATACGGCAATGATCACTGCAGGCCGCCTCCTTCCTTGGCAATGGGGTCTTCTCCGTCATCGGCCTTGTGGCCGGTGAGCAGCTCGACAACGGGCTCCTTCAGAACAAACATACGGTACAGGTTCACCAGAGAGATGATGATGACGGACGCGCCCAGCAGCACGCCGGCGAAGTGGACCAGAAACACTGGGAAGTGGGTGGCGACCCAGAAGTCATTGCGGTTGTTCCAGGCGTTCAGGAAGGCGCCGTTGGTCAGGATCCACATCAGCCAGATGACGAGACCCTGGATGATGAAATACAGGCACTTCTGGCCCAGGGGGGGCAGCTTGCAGATCAGGGTGTCGATCATCAGGTGCTGGTTCTCCCGGGCGGCGATGATCGCGCCCAGGTAGATCAGATAAATAAAGCAGATCCGGGCGATCTCCTCACTCCAGGGGAAGCCGATCCCGAATTGGCGCAGGACGACGTTCATGAAGGTGAAGAAGATCATCGCGCCCAGGAAAATAGCGATCAGGATCTCGATGCCGCGGAAGAGCTTGTCTACCGCCGCGCCGATCCCGTGAGATTTGCGACTGCTGTCGGACATAGAGAAACCTCCTCATTCAGGGTGAGACCGCGCCCCCGGAGGGGGCACGGTCTTTGGGGATAGGTTGATTACTGAACGGCCTCGATCTTCTCGATCAGAGCGGGAGCCCAGTCGTTGGCGGCCAGCAGCTCGTTCAGGGTGGGCTGGATCTTCTCGATCATCTTGGCGCGCTCGGCCTCGGTCATCTGGGTGACGGTCACACCGGCGGCCTCGATGGTCTCACGGTCGGTATCCACGGAGGCGATGTAGTCCTCCCAGGCCTGCTCAGCGGTGGCCTTGGCGGCATCGCGGACGATCTGCTGCTGCTCCTCGGTGAGCTTGCTCATGGCGTCCTTGTTGCCGATGATCTCCAGGGTGGCGACGATGTGGTTGGTCTCGTACAGGTACTTCTGGACCTCCTGGAAGCTCTGGGCCACCACAGTCACCATGCCGTTGTCCTGGCCGTCCACAGTGCCGGTCTCCAGGGCGGTGAACAGCTCGCCCAGGGAGATGACCTGAGCGGAGGCGCCCAGATCCTCCACGATGCCGATGTGGATGGGGTTGTTGGGCATACGGAACTTCTGGCCGGCGAAGTCATCCACACAGGTCAGAGGCTTGTTGGAGGTAAAGGTACGGGCGGAGTTGGGGCCCCAAGACAGCATCTCCACCTCGGGGAACTTCTCGTTGAAGGCGGCGCTCACCTCATCGGCCACCTCGCCGGTCCACACGCTCTTGGCGTGCTCCAGGTCGCGGTACAGGAAGGGCCAGTCGGAGATCAGCATCATGGGGAACTCCTGGTTCATGGGGGTGCCCACAACGGTGAAGTCCACAGAGCCGTCGCGGACGCCCTGCCACAGAGCGGCCTCGTCACCCAGCAGGCCGTCGTGATAGACCTCGACCTTCACAGCGCCGCCGGTCTGCTCCTCGATCTGGGGCTTGAAGACGGTGTCCAGAGCGGCGGCCATGGGGTGAGTGGCGCCCCAGTTGTCGCCGATCTTCAGGGTGACAGAGTCGCTGCCGCCCTCGCTGCCGCCGCCGCAGCCGGCCAGCAGAGAGGCGGACAGAGCCGCGGCAAGAGCTACGGAAGCAATCTTCTTCATGTTCATGTTCGTTCTCCTCCTAAAATTTCAGTTCTCACAAAATTCTTTAACGCCAGCAGTTCCGCTGAGCGGTTAAATATGGGACTGCCCGGTTTACTCCCCGTCGAAGAGGATGACCATCTTCTTCATGTCCTTCGGAGGGTGGATGATGTTCTCAAAGACCTGCTCCACCTGGCTGAAGGGGATGTAGTGGCTCACCATGCCGTCCAGCTGGAACTCATGGCGTGCAAAGCGCTCAATGGTGGGCTGGAACTGGTTGCAGGACATCCGGGTGCCGATGATAGACAGTTCACGGGTGTTGATCATGGCCTGGGTGATGCCCTCCTGGGCGGTGCAGAAGCCCATGGGCACGATGGTGGCCCCATTGGCGGGGATGCCCATCTCCAGCAGGGCGGTGAGGGAGCCGGGGTAGCAGGCGGAGTCAAAGATGACATCCACACCGGCGCCGTTGGTGAACTCCTGGACGGCCTGCTTCAGGTCCTGCTCCTTGGTGTTGACGATGGCGTCAGCACCGTAGCCCCGGGCGCGCTCCAGGGAGCTGGGGTTGATGTCGGCGCACATGACGCGGCAGCCCTTGACCTTCAGAGTCTGGAGGATGACGGCGCCGATGGTGCCGCTGCCCAGGACCAGGACCGTCTCGCCGCCCTGGATGTTGGCGCGGGCGGTGCAGTGGCCGCCAATGGCGAAGGGCTCGATCAGGGCCGCGTCCCGGAAGGGGAGCTCCTTGGGCATGACATAGACCTCATGCTCCGGAACGGCGAAATACTCTCTCCAGCCGCCGTCGATGGCGGAGCCGCGGGCCTTTACCTGGCGGCATACGTTGCGGCGGCCGGCCCGGCACTGGGGGCACTCGCCGCAGGCCACCACCAGGTCCACCACCACATGGTCGCCCACCTTGACGTTCTTGACGTCCTTGCCCACCTCAACGATGACGCCGGCATTCTCATGGCCGGGAACGCGGGGGAACACGGCGTTGGGGTTCTCGCCCAGGAACTGATGCACGTCGGAGCCGCACACGCCGGCCGCCTTCATCTGGATCAGCACCTCGTTGTCCGCAGGCTTGGGCACGGGGACTTCCCGGACCTCAAACTGCTTCGGGCCAATGATGACAACTTCCTTCATGGTTTCTTTCATCTCTTGTGACCACCCTTCTCAGCTTGGACCGGGCGGGCTTTCTTCCACCGCCTCCCTCTGGGAGGCGCGCCGCGGGCCCGGTCTCTGTCTCACTGGCTCTATTCTACAATACTTGTATACTAGAACACAAGGTGGGGAATCAACAAAGATTCACGTTCTTTTTTATGCAAATCATAAAAAACTTCGGAAATTTCCCAAAAAGACTTAGAATTTGTTTTCCCCGTCTGGTTCTTTGGCCGGGGTTAGGGGCCGCTTGAAATATTGCGGGAACTCCGCCTGGAGCTTCACCGCGTCAAATTTATATCGGTTCAGGTGGGTCTCCATCTGCTGCCGGGCCAGCTCCGCGTTCCCCGCGCAGATCTGCCGGGTGATCTCCGTGTGGTCCCGGACCGCCGCCTGCTGGCTCTCCACGGAGACCAGGGACATACTGCGCACCCGGTCGAAATGGATGGAGATATTCTGGATGAGGCTGTGTATCTGGGACTTGCGGGCGATCCGGAATAAATTCTCATGGAATTTGTTGTCCAGCCACATGAGGTTCTCCGGGTCGTAGTTGTCCAGATAGAACTTCTGAAGGCGCACATTTTCCTCCAGAGCCTGGAGGTCTGCCGGGACGGCAAGCTCACAGACCTGCTCCACGATGGCGCACTCCAGCACATCCCGCATGAAGCGGGACTCGTCAACCAAATCGTAGTCGATGAGGGCGACGACGCTCTTCCTTTGGGGATAGGTTTCAATGATCTTCACCTTGGCCAGCTCGATCAGCGCCTCCCGCACCGGCGTACGGGAGAGGCCCATCTCGGTGGCCAGCTCATTCTCGCTGATCTGGCAGCCCGGCTCCAGGTGGAGGGAGATGATGTTGTCCTTGATGATCCGCAGGGCGTAGTCACGGCTGCTTTCCCGGGGAAGTCGTTCTGAGATATGCACGGGTGTCCTCCTAAAATGTTTCGGTTCTTCCGGCCCCGCAGGGGACGAAAATGACCGGCTTTGGCCGGCCCGTATGCCCGGAGATCCGGTCAAAGCTGTGTTCTGACTTTATTGTGGCATATTGCACACAAATTGTCTACTAGCATACTAGCAACAAATTCCGCTGTTTTTTTGGCAGAAATGTCAACAGAATGAAAAACAGCTGTGAGCGGCTCACGAGGAGGCTCACAGCTGTGGATGCCGGAATCGATCCGCTGGGGATCAGGCGGCCTTGCCCAGGGACTGGCGGCTGCCGGTGTGGTAGATGGGCTTCCACTCCACCTTTTTCACCAGGGCGGCCAGAGAGATGGGGATATAAGTAAACATAAAGAGAGGGAAGGTAAAGACATAGAGGAGCTTCTTCCCCGTGGAGATCCGGATCTGGTCCCACTCGCACAGGACGGTAAGGATCCCATAGAGGAGCAGGCCCAGGTAGAAGCTGGCCACGGTGGACAGCAGGAAGCTGCCGGACACGGACAGGATCTCCCTTACAATATAGGAGGGCTGTCCCCAGCAGGCCAGGCACACCACCAGGTTGAAGGCGATGGTGACCAGGGTGAGCAGCATCCCGGGGGCCACGGTCATGAACATATCATAGCAGGACCAGCTCTTCCGGCTGGGCTTTTGGCAGAAGCCGCGGACCAGGTCGCCGCTGTAATTGGCGTTGACCTGATAGAAGCCCTTGGACCAGCGCAGCCGCTGATCCCAGGACTGCCGGAATACGGTGGGCTGCTCGTCATAGATGACCGCCTTGTCACAGTAGCCGATGCGGCGGCCCTTCAGGGCACAGCTGACAGAAAACTCGATGTCCTCGGTGAGCAGGTGATAGGGCCAGCCGCCGTTCTCCCGGATCACATCGGCGGAGATGAGGAAGCCGGTGCCCGAAACGTGGCAGTTGCTGCCCAGCAGCATCCGGGGGAAGTTGAGGAAGCGGGCCTCCCGCAGGAACCAGATGGCATAACCGGCGGAGATCCAGTTGGCGCCGAAGTTCCGGGAGTTGCGGTAGCAGGTGATAGCTCCGTAGTTCCCGCTGTCAAACACCTTGTTCATCTCCGACACAAAGTTGGGGTCCACCAGGTTGTCGGCGTCAAAGATCAAATAGCCGTCATACTGGTCCCGGCCCTCGTGGACCAGGGTGCGGAATAGGTAATCCAGGGCGTAGCCCTTCCCCTTCTTGTGCTGGTTGAAGCGCTCATACACGATGGCGCCCGCCCGGCGGGACACCTGGGCCGTGTCATCGGTGCAGTTGTCCGCCACCACATAGACATCCAGCAGGTCTGTGGGGTAGTTCTGTTGTTTTAGAGTGTGGATCAGTTCGCCGATCACTCCCGCTTCGTTCCGGGCGGAGATCACCGCGGCGTAGCGGTGGAGCTGTGCCGCCTCCGGCTGCTTCCAGTGCTTCCGCCGGATCAGCCCTAGAAAGAGATAGACCAGCTGATAGGCATAGGCCAGAGTGAACAGGACAGCCAGAAACAGGTTAAATGCTTCGACCATTCGGATCATATTCATAAGAAAACACCTTTTTGAGCGTCCGGGCCCGCTTCGCGCTCCCGCCGGAACAGGGGGAGGAAGGGAGAGCGGTCCGGCTCTTGTTGATACGGATCGGTTTTGCAGGCCCCTGGGCAGGGCCTTCCTTGGGGTATGCATCATGATAGCACGCTTTTGAAATATTACAAGATTGTTTCGTGAGTCTTAATAAAAAGTTAAGAGTTCGTTCATAATTTTGCGTGAAGACGAGGTCAAAACAGAGATGATTTATGGAAATATCGAAGAAAAGTTGTCTGTTTGTTGAAAATGAAAAGCGCCCCTGTTTCAGGGCGCTTTCGTGGATTTAATATTTTTGTAATAATTAGTGGGCGGAGCCCTTGCGGAAGGGGGTCAACTCCGCGCGGATGAAGTACCCCTGGGGATGGCGGCACACGGGGCAGTTGGCGGGGGCGACGGTGGCGTCCACCACATAGCCGCAGTGCAGGCACATCCACTCCGCCTTCACGTCGGAGACGAACAGCCGCTCCTGCTCCAGCAGATCTGCGTACCGGCCGAAGCGGTCGCCATGGAGCTTCTCCACCCCGGCGATATTTTCAAACAGCTTGCCCACCAGGGGAAACCCTTCTTCCATGGCGGTGCGGGCGAAGGCGGCGTAGTCGTGCTCCCACTCCTGGTACTCGTTGTGCTGGGCGGCCCGGAGATAGTCCAGCAGGTCGGTGTACAGATCCACTGGATAGGTGCCGTCCACCCGCACGGTCTGGCCACTCAGGTCGTGGAGCTGGCGGTAAAACTGCTTGGCGTGGGTCTTTTCCTGCTCTGCGGTGAACAGGAACAGCCCCTGGATCACGGCCAGGCCGCTTTTGTGGGCGATCCCGGCGGCGATGGTATAGCGGCTGCGGGCCTGGCTCTCCCCGGCGAAGGCGCGCATCAGGTTCTCTCTGGTCTGGCTGGCGGCAAAGGCTTTGGCTTGATCTGGCATGGAAAATTCCTCCCTTGCATCATTTGGATTCTGTTCCAGTATGCCCGAAAACAAACCTGTCATTCTCTTTGCGGAAAATTTACAAAAGAGACTGCTTCTCCTTGCCTTTTTCCTGTGGGCCTAGTATAATGGAGGCAATTTAGGGTGTCATGTCACCCGCACGAGGAGGATACCTCAGAGATGAAAGCAAAGACAAATCTGACCATGCTCTGCGATTTTTATGAGCTGACCATGGGAAACGGCTATTTCCAGACCGGTCTGGCCGACCGCGTATGCTATTTCGATGTGTTTTACCGCTCCGTCCCGGACCGGGGCGGCTTCGCCATTGCGGCGGGCCTTGCCCAGGTGGTGGAGTATATCGAAAACCTGCGCTTTGACGAGGAGGACATCGCGTACCTCCGGTCGAAGGGCTGTTTTTCCGAGGAGTTTTTGAAATATTTGAGCGAATTTTCCTTTACCGGCGATATTTGGGCCGTTCCGGAGGGGACTCCCATCTTCCCCGGCGAGCCCATCCTGACGGTGCGCGCGCCGTCCATCCAGGCCCAGTTTATCGAGACCTTCGTGCTTCTCTGCCTGAACCACCAGTGTCTGATCGCCACCAAGTCCAACCGCATCGTCCGGGCGGCGGAGGGCCGTCCGGTGGCGGAGTTCGGCTCCCGCCGGGCCCACGGGCCGGACGGGGCCCTGCTGGGCGCCCGGGCCTCCTATATCGCGGGCTGCGGCGCCACCGCCTGCACCATGGCGGACCAGCATTACGGCTCCCCCGCCACAGGGACCATGGCCCACTCCTGGGTGCAGATGTTCCCCGATGAGTACACCGCCTTCAAGACCTACTGTGAGCTGTATCCCACCAACGCGACTCTGCTGGTGGACACCTACAACGTGCTCAAGTCCGGCGTGCCCAACGCCATCCGCGCGTTTAAAGAGGTGCTGGCCCCCATGGGGATCACCAAGTGCGGCATCCGGCTGGACTCCGGCGACCTGACCTATCTGTCCCAGAAGGCCCGGGAGATGCTGGACGAGGCCGGCCTGACCGAGTGCAAGATCTTTGCCTCCAACGCCCTGGACGAGTACATCATCCGGGACCTGGTGCGCCAGGGGGCCCGCATCGACTCCTTTGGCGTGGGCGAGCGGCTGATCACCTCCCGCAGCGAGCCGGTGTTCGGCGGCGTATACAAGCTGGTGGCCATTGAGGATCATGAGGGGAACATCATTCCCAAGATCAAGATCAGTGAGAACGCCGCCAAGATCACCACCCCCCATTTTAAGAAGGTCTACCGCATCTTCTCCCGGGATACCGGAAAGGCGGAGGCCGACCTGATCTGCCTTCGGGATGAGGAGATCGACTTCACCCAGCCGCTGGAGCTGTTTGACCCAAGCGCCACCTGGAAGCGCAAGGTGTATACCAACATCGAGGCCAAGGAGCTGCTGGTCCCCATCTTCCTGAACGGGAAGCGGGTGTACGAGGTGCCGGAGCTCCAGACCAGCCGTGCCTACTGCCAGCGGCAGGTGGACGCCCTGTGGGATGAGGTCAAGCGCTTTGA
This sequence comes from Clostridiales bacterium, assembly GCA_902363045.1. GTDB lineage: Bacteria > Bacillota > Clostridia > Oscillospirales > Oscillospiraceae > Lawsonibacter. The sequence goes on along the minus strand of CABIYX010000038.1, from coordinate 13,036 downwards.
GAATCCCCACAATTACTATGTGGACCTGAGCCAGAAGCTGTGGGACATCAAGCAGGCGCTGCTAAACAGCCATGATATGAATTAAAAACGTGAGCCGCGGGCGTCGCCCGCGGCTCACAGCTTTTTCTGCGCTCAGATTTTAGACCTCAGACCGGCCCCTGGCGGAACCGCTCGATCATCTCGTGGGTGAGAGAGATGGCGGAGCCTCCCTCCGGCAGCTCGGAGCGGTCGAACCAGGTGCCCTCTCCCAGCTCGTCCTCCTGGAGGGTCACGGTCTCGTCGTCCGTGTCCAGGTCGCAGTAAAATCCGGAGAGAAGGCTGCTGGAGAAGCTCCAGGGCTGGCTCTTGTAGAACCGGATGTTTTTGACCGGCAGGCCGACCTCCTCCATGACCTCCCGGCGGACCGTGCCCTCCAGGGGCTCGCCGATCTCCGCAAAGCCGGCGATGAGCGCGTAGTTGCGAACCGTGCCAGGCCGGGCGGTCTGGGAGTACTTGGTGAGCAGCAGGCGGTCGCCGTGGGTCACCGCCACGATCACCGCCGGGGAGATGGTTGGATAGACCAGGCCGCCGCAGGCGGGGCAGCGCATGGCGCGCTCTACCGCGTCCTGCTGGGCCGGAGCGCCGCACCGGCCGCAGAACTGGTGGCTGTGGTACCAGCTGTACAGCTGACTGGCGGTGATGCAGGCGAAGGCCAGCCAGCCGGGCTGCATGTCCCGGAACTGTCCGTTTTTGGCCGGGACCGCGGCGTCCAGAATGGCGGAGGGCACCACATGGCACCAGTGAAAAGCGATGTCATCGATGGAAAAGAAATAGGTACAGGGCAGTGTAGAAAGATCGGCGCGGGCGTTTGCCTCCTCCCAGGTGAACGGGAGACTGCTCTCGCGGCTGAGGAGGGTGCTTCCGTCCTGATAGAAGAAGACGCGGTCCCCGTCCTTCGGCTGGGTGGGGTGGTAGGCGTTGTCATACCGGTGGGGCGCAATATCCTGGATCATGGCAGTTCGGTTCCTTTCTGATCAAATTTTGTCGTTGCGTCTATTATGAAGGCTTTTTTGAACCCTGTCAACTGCCGCCGCCATCCCGGGGCGGGGTCCCGCGCGGGACGAAAGCGATCCAAAAAGCGGAGGGCCAAACTGTCCCCCGCGCCGGGAAGGGATCTTTTCTCAGGGCGCCTCCCGAAGCTCGTCCAGCAGATAGGCCGCGCCATAGCGCAGGCACCGTTGGAGCCGCCGCTCCCCCCGCTTGATGGTGCGGGAGACCGTGGACTTGTCCACCCCCATCCGCTCCCCGATCTCCCGCATATTGTAGCCCTCCGCATAGTACAGCAGAAGCGCTTTCCGCTGCTTCTCGGTGACGTCCTCCTGCAGGGCCCGGATCAGGTTGTGCCGAAGGCGGCTGATTTCCCGGCTGTTGTCCGCTGACATCTGCCGGGAGTAGACAGCCATGTCCGCGGCGTACAGTTTGCCGCGCCTATATCGTGTATTTGACATTCCGGCGGTACCCCCTCTCATAGTAGCGCTCGGTGAGTACCGCCAGCTCCCGGGCCTCCCGAAGCATGGTGGACAGCATCCGGATCCGCTCTGCCAGCAGGCACCGCTCGTCCTCGTCCTCCGTCCGGTCCAGCACCGCCTGGAGCTGGCAGATGCGGAGATCCAGCGCCCGGGCGTGGGCGCGGTATTCCACAGAAAGCTCTTGCAGGGTCATTGCGCGCATTCCTCCTCTTGTTCTGCCTCCCGCCGTCTGCGGCCGCCCCGGCGCCCCGCCGCGCAGCGGGCGCAGAGGAGGCGGCCATTCCGCCGGATCTGGGGGTCCAGCCGGTACAGCTCCCCGCCGCACTGGGCGCACAGCGCGGCGGGAGCGGCCAGCTGGACATCCCGAAGGGGTGGGAGGAGACCGGAGACACATTCATATCCCGTGAGTCAGACGCTCCTTTCATCTCTCCCGGCCGGGCCGGGGCTCTTGGTCGGGGGCCTTTTCCACACCCCTCCCCCGACTGGGGACGGAGGAGAGAAAAAGAGATCCCGGGACCTGTAAAATAAAATGAGAAAAATTAAATATTTCTATTGACAAGACTCGCTTTCTCTGTTAGAATAACACCTGCTGTTGGACAGCACTCTTGATACGCTGGTGTAGCTCAGCCGGTAGAGCAGCTGATTTGTAATCAGCAGGTCGGGGGTTCGAATCCGTCCACCAGCTCCACAATTCAATCTGGAGGAGTTCCCGAGTGGCCAAAGGGGGCAGACTGTAAATCTGTTGCGTTTCGCTTCGGTGGTTCGAATCCACCCTCCTCCACCAGCTCGTCACAAGCGTCAGGCCGCTTGTGACGAGTTTTTTCATTTCATTGTAACACTCATCGCGCGCACATTCTGCTCCTCCTCCCTTTCGCAAAAAGTCACGCTCGGCTTGCCTGCCTGACTGTGAGCACCCTCGCAGCGGCGCGCTGCCGCCGCCAATTTTTTGCGAGATACCGCCCTGCTGTGGGCGGCGTTTTTGTTTTTCCGCGCGCGGGGAGAGACCGGCTGGAGGCGGCCTGCGCGGAGCGTGGGCGGAACCAAGCGGGTTCGCCGGTTTTTGAGTCGGAGCCGATGGCAGTTTCTTCCCGGCGGGCCGGTGGCGGGACGGCTCAGAACGGGAGAGGGACACTGGCGGACGATGGGGAGAAAGAGCCGTAAATAGAACGTACGTTCTATTTACGGCTCTACTATACCTCGAAACCGCGCCCTTGTCAAGGGGGAAATTGGAGTTTTCTAAAAATTATGTCTACTACCGCCGCGCTGTGCCCATCGCCCCAGCAGCAAAATGCGCGCCGCCTTCCACAGGGAAAGCGGCGCGCCAATGCTTTTGTTGAGATGGGTCCGGACAGGGATCAGAAGTACTGCTTGATCCCCTCGGGGGCCAGGTCAGGCTCATCACTGATGGTGATGGTGAACTTGATGTCGTGAGCCTCGCCGAAGTTGTTCAGCCACTTCAGGAAGTCCTCTGTCTCATTGTAACCGTCAGAGGGGACGATCTTGGTCAGGCTGTCAATAAAGACATGGGTAATGTCATAGTTGCCGGCGTACAGGCCGCTGATGAAGCCCTTCATGGCGGCATAGTCGGCCACGTCGTACTGGCTGGAATCCACCAGGCGGATCTGATAGTTGATGTCGAAGCGGAGCTTGTCGCCCTTTTCGATGCAGACCACGTTGCCGTGCTCGCTCTGTACTGCCTGGTTAATCATGTCGATCATCTGCTTGGTCTTGCCGGTGCCCTTTTTACCCATGATGACTCGAATCATGTTAAATCACTCCTTCATGGATGTTACCAGGGACGCTGGTCCCTCGTGTTGTATTAACTTTACCATATCACGGCCGGATTTTCAACCGGAAGATTGTGAATTTTTTGCCGCGCCGGAAAGTATTTTTCCCCTTACAGACGGGCCTCCAGCTCGGCCTGCCGGGCCTCGTAGCCGGGCTTGCCCAGAAGGGCAAACATATTGCTCTTATAGGCCTCCACGCCGGGCTGGTTGAAGGGGTTGATCTCCAGCAGGTGGCCGGACAGGCCGCAGACATACTCAAAGAAGTAGATCAGGAAGCCCACGCTGGTCTCGCTGATGGCGGGCATCTGAATGAGCACGTTGGGCACGCCGCCGTCCACATGGGCCAGCATCACACCCCGCATGGCCTTCTCCGCCACAAAGGAGAGGGGCTTTCCGGCCAAGAAGTTCAGGCCGTCGATGTTCTCCGGGTCGTTGGGGATCAGGAACTCACCCTTGGGAGCGAAATTGACCACGGTCTCACACATAAGGCGCTGGCCCTCCTGGATATACTGGCCCATGGAGTGCAGGTCGGCGGTATACTCCAGGCTGGCGGGGAACAGGCCCTTGCCCTCCTTGCCCTCGCTCTCGCCATAGAGCTGCTTCCACCACTCGGCGAAGAAGCGGAAGCTGGGCTCATAGCCGGCCAGCATCTCCACCTTCTTGCCGCTCTCGTGCAGGGCGTGGCGGGCGGCGGCGTACCGCCAGGCGGGGTTGTCCAGTCCGGGGACAGCCAGCTCCGTCATGGCCTGGGCCGCGCCGTCCATCAGCGCCTGGATGTCGATCCCGGCCACGGCGATGGGCAGCAGCCCCACGGCGGTGAGCACGGAGTACCGGCCGCCGATGGCGTCGGGCACTACGAACTCCTCATAGCCCTCGGCGTCCGCTAGGCCCTTCAGCGCACCCCGGGACTTGTCGGTGGTGGCATAGATACGCTCCCGTGCGCCCTCCTTGCCGTACTTCTCCTCCAGCATCCCCTTGAAAATGCGGAAGGCGATGGCGGACTCGGTGGTGGTGCCGGACTTGGAGATCACGTTGACGGAGAAGTCCCGGTCACCGATGAGGGAGATGGTTTCCAGCAGGGCGTCCGTAGACAGTCCGTTTCCGGTGAAGAGGACGTCAGGGGTGTCCTTCTGCTTCAGATTGTAATTGGGGGAGCGCAGGAGCTCGATGACCGCGCGGGCGCCCAGATAGGAGCCGCCAATACCGATGACCACCAGAACCTGGGACTGCTTCTGGATCTTCCGGGCAGCCGCCTGGATCCGGGCGAACTCCTCTTTGTCATAGTCCCGGGGCAGCGTCACCCAGCCGGTAAAATCACCGCCCGGTCCGCTGTGAGTGGCCAGCATCTCCGCCGCCTGCTCCAGACGGGGCTTCCGGCTGGTCAGATAATCCGAGGGAAGGAAGCTGTCCGCATTGGTCAGATTGAGTGTCAGCATAGAAAAATCCTCCTTTGAGAATGGAATTTTACCTCTCTAGTATAGCATAGATTCCGAGGTTTTTCACTGAGAAAGCCTCTTTTTTCCCACCAGAAATTTCCGCAGGGAAAAACTAAAATTTTTCAAAAAAAGAATTGACTATTCGGTCACTCTGTGGTATTATAACTAACGTCGTTTGGACGATTAGCTCAGCTGGTAGAGCATCCGCTTGACGTGCGGGAGGTCACAGGTTCAAGTCCTGTATCGTCCACCATCACAATCCCTTAGAGCCGCAAGGCTTTGAGGGATTTTTTCTTATCCAAAAATTGCGTTTAGCCTTATTTTTAGCCTGATTGCAGGACAAAAATGAACGGACAGAAATGTTCTTTGTGTTCTCTTCCATTCGATTGTGCGATAACGTGGCCGTACAGATCCAACGTAAGGCGGCTGCGGCGTGTGAACTGCTCCAGGCCGCGGCGGAGCATCCTGCTGGGACATGGCGTTTGCCCTTTTGCTTCTGGCCAATCACGTCCTGAGCCTTCTCTCTTTTCTGTGCTTTTGTCCTGTATATCTGATATGCTCCGGCGTCAGAAAATCGTGTGGTCACAGATTGGACACGCGGCTCTGGGACTGTATTCCACCCTGCTCGTGATGACGTTCTGCACATGGGATATGGCAAAGCTGGCGCTGTATTTCTGCTGGCCCGTGAGCGTTTTGTTTCTACATTGAAGCATCGGTCATTTCAAATTGCCCACGGGCCTGACGGCCTATGCGGGGATCACCGAAAAACATTTTTTACAGGCTAAGGGGTCCGGCTGCTGACGCGCAGCCGGACCCCTATCTGTCATCAGATAACGTTCCCGAATGAAACAGGTCAACACATCCCCTTGACTTTTACTATCAACAATGGTACTATCAACAAAAGTAAAACCGGAGGTATCGTTATGTCGTCGATCGATTTGGTCATACTTGGTATTGTACTGGAGAAACCTCGAAGCGCCTATGACATTCAAAAGGATGTGGAGTACCACCATTTTTCCCGCTGGACAAAAATAAGCGTACCCTCTATTTACCGTAAAGTCCTTCAGTTGAGTGAGAAAGGGTATCTGAAAAGTGATATTGTCAAAGGCGGCAAGTTTGCGGATAAGACCATCTATTCTGTTACCGATCAGGGCAGGGCATATTTCAAGGAACTGATGGCCTCTTGCGCCTCCGGCCCAGTCCCCCTGCTGTTCGACTGCAATGTGGTCATTACCAACCTGAATAAGATGGACAAAGCCGAAGCATTGGAACTGGTTTCGGCTTTGCGCCGGAGCATACAGTCCTCGGCTGAATCGACCGAGGGCTATGCGCAGGAATTTGCAGATATTCCTTTGGTGGGAAGAACGATTTTTGAGCAGCAGCAGCTTCTCTACCGCGCCCTTCTGGAATGGCTGGATCACTTTGAAGGGCAGTTCTTAAAAGAATGAGCGCAGGTCTTCTAAGCAGCTTGACCATCCTGTTTGAAGCTCCGTTTTGGATCGGTCTATACGAGAGAACGGATCACATTCGGTATGAGGTATGCAAAATCACGTTTGGCTCCGAGCCAAAAGATTACGAGGTCTATGAGTTTCTGTCGAAGAATTGGCACAAGCTGAAATTCAGTCCCCCAATCCAGGCCGAAGTAGCCATAGAGCGAAAAGTCAACCCCAAACGTATGCAGCGTGAGATCCAAAGCCAACTGCAAGATAAAGGCATTGGAACAAAGGCACAGCAGGCATTGAAGCTCCAGCATGAGCAATGTAAGCTGGAACGGAACACTAAGAGCCGCAAGCAAAAAGAGGCGGAGAAGGACCGCCAGTTTGCTATATGGCAAGAAAAGAAGAAAGCCAGGCACAGAGGAAGATAACACAAAGTATTATAGAATGGATTTATGCTCCTTTGACAGCAGCAAAACCCCAAAAGAAAGACATGACCGTAGGTCATGTCTTTCTTTTGGGAAGGGATGGTTAAAATCGATATTTCTGTCAGAAACAAAATATGCCGCCCGCAGGGCGGCACACCAACTGCGAGCTCAGCGATAGCGGGTCGCAGTTGGAAAGGAGGAGCAGCGGCGTGAGCGTACTCTGACTTATAAAATAAGTCGGAGCAAGCGATACAAAGCTTGCTCCGACGTGGCACGCCAGAAGGGAATCGAACCCCCAGCCTCACCCTTAGGAGATGGACCCAGTGCATATATTCCCTATCAACGGAGATAAAGAAAATGCAGTTATATCAAGGCATTTCTCCACATTCACTGTAAACCTCGTACAAGCAAAATCAAGCAAAAACAAAGGATTTTAGCCCCCTATTGTTTGCACTCTGTTTGCAAAGGCGCGAATTTTAGCGTTAGCCAAAAGTTCAATTCCCGTCGGGACTTAATTATATTTATGGTCTCGTGGACATAGTCTACCATACATAGAGGCTCATTACAAGAGGTATTGAGCCAGTAAAAGTGCCTGTTTTATCTTTCTCAGGAAAGGTAGAGCAGGCACTTTTTTTCATATCTAAACTTAGAAAGAAATGAGGTGAAATTATGAATACACAGATTATTGCCATAGCCAACCAAAAAGGTGGTGTCGGCAAAACAACCACTTGTGCCAATCTTGGAATTGGTCTGGCTCAGTCTGGGAAGAAAGTCCTTCTGATTGACGGAGACCCACAGGGAAGCCTGACCATCAGCTTGGGCAACCCCCAACCTGACAAGCTGCCCTTTACACTGTCAGACGCTATGGGCCGTATTTTGATGGATGAACCAATTCGTCCCGGCGAGGGTATCCTGCACCACCCTGAGGGCGTAGACCTGATGCCTGCGGACATCCAACTATCTGGTATGGAGGTATCTCTGGTAAACGCTATGAGCCGAGAAACCATTCTGCGACAATATCTGGACACGCTGAAGGGGCAATACTCCCATATCCTTATTGATTGCCAGCCCTCCCTGGGTATGCTTACAGTCAATGCACTGGCTGCCGCTAATAGGGTTATAATCCCCGTCCAGGCAGAGTATCTTCCCGCTAAAGGTTTGGAGCAGCTTTTGCAAACTATCAATAAGGTTCGCAGACAAATCAATCCCAAGCTGCAAATTGATGGGATTCTGCTGACGATGGTAGACAGCCGAACCAATTTTGCCAAAGAAATCTCCGCTCTCCTGCGCGAAACCTATGGCAGTAAGATCAAGGTGTTTACATCAGAAATTCCTCATTCTGTCAGGGCTAAAGAAATCAGTGCTGAAGGAAAAAGCATTTATGCCCATGATCCTAATGGCAAAGTGGCTGAGGGCTACAAAAATCTGACGAAGGAGGTATTGAAACTTGAAAAGCAGCGCGAAAAAAATAGAGCTGGCCTCAGTAGATGACCTGTTTTCTACTGAAGAAAGTCGGCAAGACGAGCAACTGGAAAAAATTCAGGAAATTCCCCTATCTGAACTGCATCCGTTCAAGGATCACCCCTTCAAGGTCAAGGATGATGATGCAATGATAGAAACCGCAGACAGCATCAAAAAGTATGGAGTGTTGGTTCCTGCGATTGCCAGACCACGGCCTGATGGCGGTTATGAGCTGGTAGCCGGTCACAGACGCCGCAGGGCCAGCGAATTGGCCGAAAAAGAAACCATGCCTGTCATTGTGCGCGACTTGGATGACGATGCTGCCACAATTATTATGGTTGACAGCAATTTGCAGCGAGAAAATCTGCTCCCCAGTGAAAGGGCCTTTGCCTACAAAATGAAGCTGGAAGCCATTAAACATCAGGGAGCAAGAACAGACCTGACTTCTGTTCAAGTTGAACAGAAGTTGAGCGCCAGAGACCAGGTGGCAAAAGAAGCCGGTGAACGAAGCGGTATCCAGGTAATGCGATATGTTCGTTTGACTGAGCTGATTCCAGAGCTTTTGGATATGGTGGATGAAAAGAAAATCGCATTTAATCCAGCCTATGAACTCTCTTTTTTGAAACCGGACGAACAGCAAATGCTGGTGGAAACAATGGACTATGAGCAGGCTACCCCTTCTCTTTCTCAGGCTCAGCGAATGAAAAAGTTCAGCCAGGACGGGAAATTGTCAGAAGATGTGATGCTTGCCATCATGTCAGAGGAAAAAAAGAGTGATCTGGATAAAGTGACCTTGAGCAGTGATACCTTGCGAAAGTATTTTCCCAAAAGCTATACACCGGCCAAAATGCAGGAAACCATTATTAAACTGCTGGAACAATGGCAGAAAAAACGCCAACGAGATCAGGAACGATGAAGGGAGAGCCTATGAAAGATATTGCAGCAAGGGAGCTGAAAGGCCACAACATTCTTGCAGTGGAGCGATTTTGGGACAGCACTTGCTGGATGATTGAGTTTACTGTCTTGCGCCCTACTGCTTATGGAGAACCCGGTGACGAAATGAGGCTTTTTCTCACAGAGGACGGGTATCAGTCAGCTCTGCAAAGCCAGCAGCGGCGAGAAATCAAAATTAAGAGATATGCTCATGTTATTGAGGGGCATATCCTCGACTTCAAACCTAAAAAACACCGTCGTTCATAACCGATACAACGAAAGGAAAGGAATGAATATGTGTACTGTAAGAGAAATCCGAGAAGCTATTCAAGAAGATTGCCGCTCACAGCGTGATATGGAATCCACCGAGATTGACCGTGTTTTTCAAACCTTACCATTTTCTCAGGAAAGGGATCTGTTTGATAAACCACCAATGCCAAAACGCCCCTACCGACGCAAGAAAAAAGATACAGACAGACCCTAACCGCTGCCACAATTCTCTTATGAATTGCGGCTTTTTTCATACCTGAGAAATGAAAGGAGTGAAGTAAATGGCTGTTTTTCGTGTAGAACGCACTGGCGATTACACGGTTATGAGCAATTTCCATCTAAAGGATAAACGGCTTTCTTTGAAGGCAAAGGGTCTCTTGTCGCAGATGTTATCTCTGCCTGATGACTGGGATTATACGCTGTCAGGACTCAGCTATATCAATCGAGAAAGCAAAGATGCAATCCGCTCTGCTGTCAATGAGCTTGAAACAGCCGGATACATTCGGCGCAAACAGACAACTGATGCTTCTGGTAAATTCGCAGCCAATGAGTATACCATTTTTGAGCGTCCCATCGAGGGAGAACCGATGTTGGATAAGCCGTCGTCGGAAAACCCGATAACGGTAAACCCGTCAGCGGTAAATCCGTTACCGGAAAATCCAACACAATTAAATACTAAGAAATCAAATACCCAAAAACAAAATACTCATGGATCAAATACCGATTCCATTCCCTTCCGGGAAACAGCGGCGGCAATACCGCCGGAACGGAAAGGAAGGGATGCGATGTCTGTCACAGAGATAGAAAATTATCGGGAATTGATTTTGGAGAATATCGAGTATGACTGTCTGAAGCAGCGTTATCCTCTCTACCTGGATGACCTGAATGAGATTGTAGAGCTGTTGGTAGAAACGGTCTGTGCCAAACGAAAGACCACCCGGATCTCTGGTGCGGACTTTCCTCACGAGATTGTACGCTCCCGCTTTTTGAAGCTGGACAGCTCTCACATCGAGTTTGTCATGGACTGTCTGCAAAAGAACACCACTCAGGTACGCAACATCAAGCAGTACCTGCTCGCGGTGCTGTTCAATGCGCCTACCACCATGAACAATCACTTCACTTCATTGGTCAACCACGATATGCACGCAGGCGGCTGGTAATCGGCCGCTTTTGTATTACACCAAAGGAGGCACAGCATGAATCAGATTGAGATTTTCAATAGTCCAGAGTTTGGAAGCATTCGAGTAATCGAGGAAAATGGGAAATACCTGTTTTGCGGCGCTGATGTTGCAAAATCTCTGGGATACAAAGATACAGTAAATGCCCTAAAGACACATTGCAGAGAAGGTGGGGTGGCGTTTTACCACCTCACCGATAATTTGGGGCGTAAACAGAAAGCTAAATTCATCAGCGAAGGAAACCTGTATCGCTTGATTGTCCACAGCAAATTGCCATCGGCAGAACGATTTGAAAAATGGGTCTTTGACGAGGTTCTTCCTACCATTCGCAAGCATGGGTCCTATCTCACAAAAGAAAAGCTATGGGAAGTAGCCACTTCACCGGAGGCACTGCTCAAGCTCTGCTCAGATCTCCTGGCTGAACGAGAGGAGAATGTATCTCTGCGCATAGCAAACGCACAGCTGGAGGGTAAAGCCGCTTTCTATGACCTGTTTATTGATTTGGAGCATAGCACCAATCTCAGAACTACTGCCAAAGAGCTTGCTGTCCCGGAACGCCGCTTTGTCCGATTTCTTCTGGAAAAGCGTTTTGTGTACCGCACTGCGTCCGGCAATGTACTGCCCTATGCAAAGCCAGCCAATGAAGGGCTGTTTTGTGTAAAGGACTACTGCAATCACGGTCATACCGGTTCTTATACGCTGATAACTCCGCAAGGCAAGCTGTATTTTGCCCAGCTTCGGGAGATGATCTTGCTGGTCTCATAAGAACGGAAGGGAAGTGGGTTTTATGCAGGAAGGCAAAACAATCGGTCAGCTGATGGAGGAAATGCGCCAGAAGGCCGGGGCGCAGAACTACCACGGCCATGACTACATGGATCTTCAGCGATTTGCGGAGAATACCCGGCACATGGTTATTTTTGATGTGCTGACCGATGACTCCCCGGTGGGCTGGAAAGGAGAACGGACCCGCCTGTTTTTGTCAGATATAGGCTATGAAAAAGCGCTGGACAGTCAGGCAAAGGGGCAGATCAAAATTCTCAGCCATGCAAAGGTCAGAAATGGAGATTTGTTTTATGACCACAAAGAACAGATACGATAGGAGGTATCCGATATGAATGAGGAAAAGAAAGTACCCTTCAAGTGGGAATATGGGGAAGAAACCATATCGCTGCAACTTGGGATGTATGCGAATAATCAGCGGCTTTATATCGGCATGATTACCCATACAGAAGATGGGGCGGAACCGTTTGCAGATATGACGGTGAACCTTCCGGGGTATTCTCTGGACCCCGGAGAGGCGTTTATTTCCGGTGACATCAGCAAGGACCTGCTGCGATTCATCAAAGAGAACAAATTGGGGAAGGTGCTTCCCTACCAGGTGCAGTCCGGTTATGGAAAATATTCTGCTGTTGCCTTTGATCTGGAGAAGTTGAAGGCATTTGACCCCAAAGGTGTGGCAGAGTTTCGGAAAGAGTGGAATCTGCCGGATAAGAAGCCGGTAAAGAAAAAGAGCCGAGGGATGGAGCGATAAAGAAATATCTTCTCCGGCGGCTGGTGGTTCCGCCTTAGAAAGAAATGCACCACCCCTGCACACTCTGTGGAAAGGAGGCGATGAAAATGCAGGAAGAAGTGGAAAACAGGACTTTAACGCTGGTTGTCAGTGGAACAAAGTTCACCGGTCGGCTGCTTAAAGCTGCCATCAGCAAGTACATGGCCCACTGCAAGGAAAAGAAGCTGCAAAAGCAGAGAAGCCGTGACGCTCCTGTGACACCTCACGGCAAACAGACCGTCAAGCAGCTCATTGGTCAGAATCAGGGGATCTCCAATATTGAGATCACAGACCCTTCCATCAAGGAATTTGAGAAGATCGCCCGGAAATATGGTGTGGACTATGCGGTGAAGAAAGACCGCAGCAGCTCCCCACCCAAGTACCTGATCTTTTTCAAGGGCCGTGACGCCGATGCGCTGACCGCTGCATTTACCGAGTACACCAGCAAAAAGGTCAAGAAGGCCGAGAAAACGGAACGCCCGTCTGTGCTGGCAAAACTCAGTCAGTTCAAAGAGATGGTCAAAAATGCCGTGGTGGACCGCACCAAGCGAAAGGAGCTGGAACGATGAAAAAGCAGTTTGACATCAAAAAGCTCGTTTTGCTGAACCTGCCCTATCTTCTGATGGGGCTGTTTGCTACCAACTTCGGGGAGGCATGGCGACTGGCTCAGGGGGCAAATGCCTCAGAGAAATTCCTTTCCCTGTTTGCTGTCCTGCCTGGGGCGTTGCAAAGTTTCTGGCCCAGCCTGCACCCGTTGGATCTGCTGGTGGGGCTGTGCTGCGGTGCTGGCCTGCGTCTGGCGGTGTATCTCAAAAGTAAAAACGCCAAGAAGTACCGTCACGGCATGGAGTATGGTTCTGCCCGTTGGGGAACCCGTGAGGATATTGCTCCCTATATCGACTCGGTGTTCCAGAACAATGTCATTCTCACAAAAACCGAAAGCCTGACCATGAACAGCCGCCCCAAAGACCCAAAGACCGCCAGAAACAAAAATGTGCTGGTGATCGGCGGCTCCGGTTCCGGTAAGACCCGCTTCTGGCTCAAACCGAG
>CABIYX010000037.1 GCA_902363045.1 Clostridiales bacterium | reverse complement strand
TACATCGAGAGGTGTACGTCCGGTTCTGGGAGGGGTTTGGGCAAACCTACGGCAGTAATGCCGCAAGGCGGCTCATTCCTACTCTACGAGGGCAAGGAGGGCGATCCGTTTTGGACGAAGGCGGAAACGCTTTTGTACTGTGCCCTGATTGCCTATATCATTTTCGAGGCCCCCGCCGAGGATCGGAACATCAATACCCTGGTGGATATGATTTCCGGCATGGACGTGAAAGAGGATGACGAGTCCTATATGAACGCGGTGGACTATATGTTCAAGGGCCTGGAAAAGCGCAAGCCGGATTGCTTTGCCGTGAAGCAGTACAAGAAATATAAGCTGGCAAGCGGCAAGACCGCAAAAAGCATTTTGATTTCCTGCGGCTCCCGGCTGGCCCCCTTTGACATCCCCCAGCTCCGGGAGATCATGAGCTATGACGAGCTGGAGCTTGACCGCATCGGGGATCGGAAAACGGCGGTTTTCTTCACGATTTCCGACACAACCCCCACTTATAACTTTATTGTTGCCCTGGCCTTTTCGCAGATGTTCAATCTGCTGTGTGAACGGGCGGACAATGTTCACGGTGGCCGCCTGCCCCATCATGTGCGGGTGCTGTGGGACGAGGCGGCCAACACAGGCCAGGTGCCCTCGCTGGAGAAGCTGGTGGCCGTGATCCGTTCCCGCGAGGTGAGCCTGTGTCTGTTCTACCAGCAGTACGCTCAATGCAAGGCCATATACAAGGACAATGCCGAAACAATCCTGGGAAACATGGATAGCGTGGTTTTCCTGGGCGGGCGGGAAAGCTCCACCATCAAGGAAATATCCGAAAACTGGCTTGGCAAGGCCACGATCTCCATGCAGACCGAGGGCCGCTCCCGTGGGCAGTCGGAAAGCTACAACCAGAACACCCAGCGGCTGGGCCGGGAGCTGATGACACCCAGCGAGCTGGCTACCATGCCGGGCGATAAGTGCATTTTACAGCTGCGGGGCCTGCCCCCGTTCTTCTCGTCCAAATACGATTTGAAGCAGCACCCGAACTACAAGTACACGGCTGAGGCCGACAAACAGAAAAACGCCTTTGACCTTGATAAGCTCATCAACCGCCGCAGGCGGCCTGGGCTGAACGAGGCTTGTGAGGTGTACGAGGTAGCCGTATCGGACACAGGGCCCGTAAGCGAGGACGAGGACATCCTCAACTACGATGATGTGGACGATCCGGATGCCTATGTATAAAGCACTTCTGGACAAAGTGTCCAGAGGTCGTAACCTGCCGCCTGTATGGGCGGCTTTTTTCATGGCCGGGGAAAACCCGGAGAAATGGAGGATATATGGCATTTTTCACTTCTGCTATCACGACTTTGCAGACCCTTGTTGTGGCTCTGGGCGCTGGCCTTGGCGTGTGGGGCGTTGTCAATCTCCTGGAGGGGTACGGCAGCGATAATCCCGGTTCCAAAAGCCAGGGCATGAAGCAGCTCATGGCTAATTAGATGTAATAAAAGCGGAGAAAGGAAAAGCACAATCCAGACGGAACCGGCGGTGTAGTCAAGAAATATTGTGGAAACGCAAGATTTCTGCTATAATGGGTATAAAACACTTGACGATGGAAAGAAAGGCGGGAAGCCTATGCACATTAGTTATCAGCCACTATGGAACACACTGAAAGAGCGTGGCATGAGGAAAGAGGATTTGCGGCTTGCCGCCGGTCTTACCACAAATATGATTGCCAACATGGGCAAGGGAAAGAATATCAGCATGGAAACGCTGGTTCGCATTTGTGAAGCCTTGAATTGTGGTATTATGAATGTGATTAAATTAGAACAGGACAATATCTAAAGCGATATAATTTTATATTTGATTCGATTTGCACAAAAAATTAAATTTTAATGGTGTATATTTTCTATTGTACCCAATGTAAATAAGTGCTATCATAAAATAAAACAAGTACATTTGAAACATTTTATGATTTGAGAGTGTGCTTGCAGGTTAGTAGCATATTGCCAATAACTGAATACAAAAAATGTAGGTTCTGGTCATTTTAGAAAGGAGCATTGTTTATGAAAAAATTTAGTAAAAGATTGTTTACCTCGTTGGTAGCGTTTTGTATGCTTTTTTCTGTGAGTGCGGTTCCTGCTTTTGCAGCGGAAACAACAACGGAAATAACGGATACTCAACAGCCGGTAGTCATTGGAGAATATGACGGATACTTAACCGATGTTATGATTTCCGATGGTGTCACCAAAAGAGCAGTCGCTAATGTTCGTATTAACTCTTATGCAACTTATGATGAGGATGATGGGATTCAAGTTCATGTGAAGTTGTATGTACCGTGGTATGAATCTCCAAAACCGGAGTTCACTGGTATGACTGGTACAGTTAATGTGCTTATGAACAAAAAATCCACCAATACGGCATTTGCAGAATTAGCCGACGGTGAAGAAACAATCGAAACTGATGTGGATACTGGAAGAACAGGTAATAGCGGAGATAAGGGAACGGTTTCTGTTTCTGGTGTTGCTACCGCTAATAATGCCTTGGCAGGCGGTGGAGCTTTCGCTATTTCTTACCCTGTGACACTTCCCTAATTAAATGCAAAACAGTTGTGAATTAAGGTTGGTAATAGGTAAAATGAAACGGTTATTGGCAATATGCGTATGTTTTTTTATGTGTGTAGGCTTATGTTCGTGTGATTCTTCCCAAACTCGGTCGGTATCATCATATAACTGGTCTTTAGAATTTATTACTGATTTAGATGGTAATATGTTATTCTCAGGTTCAGTGCATGATGACATACCAGTATTGGATTTGACATTGAGTTTTGAAGAAAAAAGTTTTATCTTAACAGATAACACTCATAAACAAGAATGGACAGGTACATATTCGCTTGAAAAGATTGACAATTCTTCTTCGAAACTCGGATTAACTTTTGAAAATTTAGAGGAGCCTGTTACAGGCGTATATGGAACAAGAGTTTATTCTGATGATTCAGAAAGCGCAACAATTACATTACAAACTGATGAAAATATCCTGTCTTTTGTTGGAGAAGATTCATAAATAAAAACAGCCGCTGTAGGAACAAAATCCTACAACGGCTGTTTTTATTTCCACGGCCTGCGCCGGAAGTTCATACCAGACTGTTTTATCAGCGGGGATTTCTTGAACAGCTTTTTCAAAAGGCTTCGTTCCTCTTGTGAGAGCCGCTTGTATTTGAGCCGGAACGCCTTGCAGAATATCTCCGTGAATTGCTGAACCCTGTCCCCCGGAGATTGCATGGCCTTTTGTACTTCCCGTATAAGTTCATCGGCAGGCGTGGTATCCGGCGCACTTTCGCTGTCATTTTCGTGCGCCTTGCGTATATCATGGAGAATGACGTCCCATGTTTTGTGCGTCACATGGCAGAAAAAATCTTCTTCCTCTATCTGACAGGCTTCCAACACTTTGATTGCCCGGTCTGCCGCAGCTTCGGGGTGTTCTTCCAGTACCATAGCCCGTAAAGCAGCCAGTGAGCTGTTTGTGTCATGGAAGTGCATGGTTGCTATCCCGTCCACATAGATTTCTGCGTCTGCCAGCAATTCCTTAAATTTTTCATGGGAGATAATCTCACACAGCAGCCGGTTATTGAAGCGTTCACTTTTCAGCAGTTCCACGACTTCATCACTCAAATGTAATTCTTCTATCGGGGTGTTTTCATATCTCCGATTATTGGTAAGGCCGAGCAGATAGTCAACCGACACCTGATAGAAGTCTGCCAGCTTCAACAGGCTGCCGTGGTTAATTTCCTTGTATTCGTCGTTGTCGTTTTCATAACTGCCGAGGGCTGATTTTGAAATGCCGGTTTCCTGTGCCAGTTCTTCCAGATTCAAGCCCCGTTCCACCCGTAAATCTTTCAGGCGTTCCTGTACGGAAATGCGGGTTTTCATAAACACATCGCTCCTTCCTGCGGCTGGCTGCCGCTGTTATTCCTTATTATACCATATACCGTTCCGAAATCGTGGAATTTTTCGATTTTGGGGCGGTTTTCCTATTTTATGGACATACGGGAAAGGGTTCAAAAATGAGCTATGATTAAGTCAGTTCATCGATGGATTATTTCCAATCGAATGACCGGCCTGATGGGATATGCTCCCCGGCGATGTAGCGCAACGACCTGCGGCAAGGAAATGGAGGAACCTTGACCGCAGCGAGCGTACCAACGGGAACGAAACGCCGCTGTGAGATTCAGGGGCAGGAACGACAGCAGGACAACCCGGCAGAACTGATACCAAAACGCTACCCAAACACGACAAATCGGCGGGGTGTAGTCTGCCCCGTCCGTAATACTATGGGGCATTTCAAAGCGGCTCTATGGCCGTATTTTCCTTGAAAATCGCCCCGAAACATGACACCAAAAACCTTTATCCGCCTGTTCCCGTTGTTACGGCTGAAATGGGCGGATTTTCTATGATAGGAGGCACTATGCCGAGAATGAGCAAGAAACGGAAGTTGGAGCTTTCCTTCTTCCTCAATGACCGGGGGCGTGTGGCCTACAACGACCTGTGCCGGAAGTGCCAGCATAAGTGCAAGCAGAGTTTCCGGGCTGTCGTGATAGACTGCCCCCATTACCTGTCAAAACGAGCCAAGCGAAAGGAGAAAATCAGTTAAATGGAATTTGAATTTATGAGCGCAGACACGGTTCTGCCGCCTTGTATGCCGCTACCCGCCGCAATGCTTCGGCTGCCGATCAGCAGCACAGCAAAAGTCATGTATGCCCGTCTGCTGAACACCACCCTTACGGCAGGGATAGAGGATAGCAACGGCATTTTGTTTGTCCGTTTTCCTATCATGGAATTAGCGGCAGCCCTCTCCCGCAGCCCCGTCACTGTGAAGCGTTCCCTGAAAGAATTGGAGGACATCGGGCTTATCCTGCGGGTGCGCCGGGGTGTGGGAGAACCAAACCGCATTTACACGCTGCTTCCCAAAGGAGGGCTGCCATGATAAATGAGAAGCTGGAAAAGCTGAATCAGGAGATTGCCAAAGGCGAAGCCAGACTGCGGCGGGCGCAGCATGAAGAAAAAATACTGGAACACCAGGTGAAGCAGCTTACCCGGAAGGAACGGACGCACCGGCTCTGTACCAGAGGAGCTATGCTGGAAAGTTTCCTTTTAAGGCCGGAAGTGCTGACAGACGAGGATGTGATGGACATTCTGAAACAGGCATTTTCTCAAAGTGGCATGAAGGAAATAGTTGCAGAAAGCGTGAAAGGGCGGGTAGCCGGGGAATCCCTTACGGAGTAAGGGCGCAACTATACACCGGTCAAGCCGGTGCGTTGCGCCCTGCCGGGGGCTTCCTGCGGAAAGCGGATGATTTTCAGCACCGTTGCGGCTGCTTCCAATCATCACAGGGGACGCTACACTTCCCCTGCGCTGGCTGCGCCAGCTACCCCTTTGTGGACTTGCCGCCCGGGAACACCTTGCGCTGCAAGCTGTTCCCGTCCAGCAAGTTTACAATTTATCTATTCCAAAACAGGACTGCCCGTAGTATAATAAAGCTAATGACGAACACTATCTAAGGAGATGGTTTTATGTATGGATTGATTGCTTTGAATTTCATCATACCCTTTGTTATGGTTTTTGTAGGATATATCTTAAAGAAGCACCCGGTAAAAGATATGACATCCGGTAACGGATACAATACGCCTACATCTCGGAAGTCACAAGAGCATTGGGATTATGCACAAAGCATAGCACCTAATATTTTTATTGGTATTGGCAAAACATTAGGTTTGGTAGAAATCGTTTTGTGTATATCCTTACTTCTTCTTAATATTTCTACACAGACTACCGTATTTGCAGGAGTAGTTGTTGGAATTATTTTTCTGATTTTTGGATTTTATAAAACAGAAACTGGAATTACAAGTAAATTTGCGAACAAAAACTTTTAAGCTATTAGACAGCTTTCCATCATCGAGCCAACCTGACCCGAACCTTCAAAACTGAATACTAATCGCCTACCAGCGACACCACTAAGCAGGAAATCAGAAACGGTTTCCTGCTTTTCTTTTGCCCAAAATCAACCACAGGAAGGAGGAACGCTATGCCCTGTCCACACCATGATATAAAAATAATCCAGCGCAGCAACCACCAGTCAGCCGTTGCGTCTGCCGCCTACCAGAGTGGGGAACGGCTGTTTTCCGAGTACGACCAGAAGCAGAAATACTATTCCCATAAAAGCGAGATTGTCCATACAGAAATCATGCTGCCGCCCCACGCCCCACCAGCGTATGCAGACCGCAATACTTTGTGGAACGCCGCCGAAGCTATCGAGAAGCAATGGAACTCCCAGCTTGCCCGGAGAATCGTGCTTGCCATACCGAGGGAAATCCCCCCGGAACAGCACGCCGACCTTATCCGGGACTACTGCCGGGAGTTTTTTGTTTCTAAAGGCATGATTGCCGATTTTGCCATCCACGACAAAGGGAATGGGAATCCCCACGCCCACATCCTGCTGACCATGCGGGCAATGGACGAAAACGGGAAATGGCTTCCCAAGAGCCGGAAGGTTTATGACCTTGACGAGAACGGCGAGCGTATCCGGCTCCCGTCCGGGAGCTGGAAAAGCCACAAGGAGGATACCGTGGACTGGAACGACCAGAAGTACGGAGAGATCTGGCGGCAGGGCTGGGCGGCTACCGCTAACCGCTATCTGGAAGCCAACGGACGCCCGGAGCGCCTTGACCTTCGTTCCTATGAACGGCAGGGGCTTGATAAAATCCCCACCGTCCATATGGGGCCAGCAGTCAGCCAGATGGAGAAACGAGGGATACAGACCAACATCGGCAACTTGAACCGGGACATCAAAGCCGCCAATTCCCTTATGCAATCTATCCGGCAGATGGTACGCCACCTGAAAGGCTGGATTGCAGACCTGAAGGAGAAAAAAGCCGCCCTGCTGGAAGCCTTGCAGGAATCGAAGGAACCCACCCTGCCGGAGCTGCTGGGGAAATATCTGGATTTGCGCCGGGAGGAACGTACAGGCTGGACAAGCAAAGGCCAGCTTACAGGCAGCGTTGCCGATTTCAACAAGGTTATGGAAGCTATCCGCTATCTGCGGGAAAAGGAGCTGTCCACTGTGCAGAGTTTGGACGCTTATCTGGATACCGTCAGCGGGCAGGCCGTTTCCATCCGGGCAGAGATGAAGCCGAAAGAACAGCGTATGAAAGAAATCAACACCCTGCTTTCCCATATCGCCAACTTTGAAGCCCATAAGCCGGTTCATGTGGAGTATGCTGCCATCCGGTTTAAGAAGCCACGGGAACAGTTTGCCGCCGCCCATCGGGACGAGCTGGACGCCTATAATGCCGCTATCCGTTATTTCAAGGTGCATTTGAAGGAGAAGAAGTACAGCATTAAAAAGCTGAATGAGGAACAGACACAGCTTGCCGGAGAAGTTGCCGGATATAAGGAACGGTTGTCCGCATTACAGGAGGATGTGAAGATTCTCCGGGATGTGCGTCACTGGCTCAATCAGGTTCTTCCGTCTGAACAGTACCGCCAGACCGCCGAGCCGGGAAAGAAACCGTCCATCCAGCAGGCAGTCAAAGGCCGGACGCAGCGTATCCGGGAAGAACAGGCCGAGAAACGGAAGCAGCCCCGCACAGAGAAAAAACAGGATATGGAACTTTAATAGGCGCTTGCTATTTTCTTTTTCGAGAATGACAGGCGCTTTTCTTATTTTCAGGAGGATTTATTTGAATGTATTTAAAGCTGTCAAGCAGTCTGTTACCACCCGGCAGGCTGCGGAGCATTTTGGAATCCGGGTGGGACGAAACGGGATGTGTGTCTGCCCCTTCCATGCTGATAAAAACCCCAGCATGAAGGTTGACCGGCGCTTTCACTGTTTCGGCTGTCAGGCAGACGGGGATGTGATTGACTTTGTTTCCCGTCTGGAAGCTGTCAGTCCGAAGGAAGCCGCCCTCATGCTGGCGCAGGAGTTCTCCATCCCCTATGAGGACAGGGAACCACCCGGCAGGAGAAAACCCAAACCCCGGCAGGAAACCCCGGAACAGCGGTTTTGCCGCATGGAGCGTTACTGCTTCCGGGTGCTGTCCGATTATTACCATCTTCTGCGCCGCTGGAAACGGGACTATGCCCCTAAGATGCCGGAAGAAGCATGGCACCCGCTTTTTGTGGAAGCCTTGCAGAAGCAATCCCATGTGGAATATCTGCTGGATGTGCTGCTCTCCCCGGATATGGAGGAACGGGCAGTCCTTATCGTTGACTATGGAAAGGAAGTGAGCAATCTTGAAAGACGAATGGCAGAGCTTGCCGCCCAAGATACGGCAGGCCGCAGAACAGACCATACAAGAAGCAGCCCCGCCCCGGAGCATTGAGGAAGTAAAGGCCATGCTGGAAAGCACCGAGAAAGGCAGCGTCCGCAACAGTATCCGCAACTGCCTGACCGTCTTTCAGAATGACCCGCTGCTTTCCGGGGCAATCGCAAAAAATCTGCTGACCGAGCGAGTGGACATTGTAAAGCCCATCGGCTACCACCGCATCGGCACCGCCATCACGGACACGGATATGAACTATCTGCTCCTGTATCTGGAAGAAACCTATGGGCTTACCAGTGAGAAAAAGATTACCGCCGCCATCGGGATTGTTGCCAATGAAAACGGCTACCACCCCGTCCGGGACTACCTGAACGGCCTTTCATGGGATGGGCAGGAGCGTATCCGCTATTGCCTGCGCCACTTTCTGGGAGCCGACACCGACCAGTACACCTATGAAGCCCTGCGGCTGTTCCTGCTGGGAGCCATCCACCGGGCATTTTGCCCCGGCTGTAAATTTGAAGTCATGCTCTGTCTGGTGGGCGGTCAGGGAGCCGGGAAATCCACCTTTTTCCGGCTGCTGGCAGTAAAAGACGAGTGGTTTTCCGATGATTTGCGGAAGCTGGATGATGATAACGTGTACCGCAAGCTGCAAGGCCACTGGATTATCGAGATGTCGGAGATGATTGCCACCGCCAATGCCAAGAGCATTGAGGAAATCAAGTCATTTTTAAGCCGACAGAAGGAGGTCTATAAAATCCCATACGAAACCCACCCGGAGGACAGGCTGCGGCAATGTGTGTTCGGCGGCACTTCCAATGCCCTTGACTTCCTGCCCCTTGACCGTTCCGGCAACCGGCGCTTCCTGCCGGTCATGGTGTACCCGGAACAGGCCGAGGTTCACATTTTGGAGGACGAAGCCGCTTCCAGAGCCTATCTTGCACAGGTCTGGGCAGAAGCCATGACGGTTTACCGCAGCGGGGATTTTAAGCTGTCTTTCAGCCCGGAAATGGTGCGCTATCTCAAAGAACACCAGCGGGATTTCATGCCGGAGGACACCAAGGCCGGGATGATACAGGCATACCTTGACCGCTATACCGGCGGCATGGTGTGTTCCAAGCAGCTTTTCAAGGAAGCCCTGAACCACCCCTTTGACGAGCCGAAGCAATGGGAAATCCGGGAAGTCAACGACATCATGAACCATTGCGTGACGGGCTGGAATTACTTTTCCAACCCCCGTGTGTTCCCGGAATACGGCAGGCAAAAGGGCTGGGAGCGTGAAACGAAAGCAACGGACATCAGCAACGGAGCTGAAAAAATCCCGGAAGGATTTGAGGAAGTCACGGAACAGATGGAGCTTCCCTTCTGAAAAATGCAGCCGGTTGCCGACCCTGTTGCACTCCCGTTGCCGAGCCGGTTGCCGGGAAACCCCCCGTAACTGCGGGCTTTTCCCCTTATCAGCAACCAAAACAACAGAAAAATAAAAGAAAATAAAAATAAGAGCCAAACTGCCAGACAGAGATAGTTTTCAGGTTTTTTGAAGCCCGTTGCCGGACTTCGTTGCCGACCTTCTCCTTGTCTGGCTTATTCTATTATGGAGGATAACTGCCTATGGCAAAAACGAAAACAGAGATTCATGTTACCACAGTTTTTGACGGCGAACTGGACGCCACAGACGTCTTTGTGAGCCTGATTGCCCAAAAATATGGGCAGAATACCAGCAAAGAAAATCTTGCGAAAACACAAGATTTAGAGTATAATAAGGATGAGGTTCAGAAGAACCGTGTTCCGTCTGGATTGTGCGGGTAAACGGTTATGATGAACGGATATGAATATACAGACATGGACGCAATACTGGCAGGCAGCTTCCGGGCAGCCATCTATTGCAGGCTTTCCAAAGACGATGACCTTGACGGGGAGAGCGCCAGTATTGCCAACCAGCGGGATATGCTGGAAAAATACTGCGAAAAGCAGGGATGGGAGGTTGTGGCAGTCTATCAGGACGATGGCTACACGGGGCTGAACATGGAGCGCCCCGACCTGAAACGGATGCTCAAAGCCATCGAGCGCAGGCAGATAAACCTTGTCATAACGAAAGATTTATCGAGGTTGGGCAGAAATTATTTGCAGACCGGCACACTCATTGAGGACTTCTTTCCCCGCCACGGCGTCCGCTATATCGCCATGAATGACGGTATCGACACCATGCGGGAGAATAACGACATTGCGCCGTTCAAGAACATCCTCAACGAGATGTACAGCAAGGATATTTCCAAGAAGGTACATTCCTCTTACCTTCTGAAAGCCCAGCAAGGCCAGTTTACCGGCTGTATCGCCCCTTTCGGGTATCAGAAAGACCCGGAGGACAAAAACCATCTGCTGGTGGACGAGGAAACCGCCCCCATTGTCCGGCAAATCTTCCGCTGGGCGCTGGAAGGACACGGCCCGAACTTTATCCGGCGCAGGCTGGAAGAACAGAAGGTGCCTTGCCCTACATGGTGGAACCGGGAACGGGGCTTCCGCAATGTCCGCACTAAATGGGAAAAGAAAGACCTGGTAAACGGGCGGTATATGTGGGATTTTTCGGTAATCAAGGACATCCTGATGAATCCCGTCTATACCGGGGCTATCGCTTCCCAGAAGAAGGACTACCGCTTCAAAATCGGCACCATCGGGGAAAAAAAGCCGCAGGACTGGATTGTGGTGGAGGAACGGCATGAGCCGATTGTTGACCGCAAGAGCTTTGACATCGTGCAGGACAAGCTGAAATCCCGGCAGCGTTCCCGCCAGACCGGGGAAATCAGCCTGTTTGCGGGGCTTCTCAAATGTGGCGAGTGTGGGAAATCACTGACTATCCGCTACACCAACGACAAGCACCCGAAGCAGATTTATTCCTGTAAGACCTATAATGCCTATGGGAAACAGCACTGTACCCAGCACCGTGTGGAGTACGAAACCCTTTACCGCCTTGTGCTGAACAAAATCCGGGAATGTGCGAAGGCCGCCCTGATGGACGGGGAAGCTGTTGCCGGACGGCTTACCAACACCTGTGAAGCCGAGCAGAAAGGCCAGCGGGAAGCGTTGGAGCGTTCCCTGACGAAGCACGAGGAACGGATTGAGGTACTGGAAAAAATGGTGCTGCGGCTCTATGAGGACATGGTTGCCGGACGTATCAGCGAAGCAAACTTCAATCTCATGCTGGATAAGACGCAGAAGGAACAGGCTGAACTAAAGGAACGGGTTGAACAGGGGCGCAGGAAGCTGGCTGATGAAATCCGCCTTGCCGTGGACGCCAAGCAATGGGTGGACGCCATTCAGGAATACGCCGACATCACGGAGCTGGACGCTGCCACCCTCAACCGTCTGATTAAAGAAATCGTTGTCCATGAACACATCGACAGCGATAAGACACGACACATTTCTATTGAAATTCATTTTAATCTCAAACCCATCCCGGAGGTGGAACAGGTCACGGCCTGACCTGTTCCCGCCGGGGCGGTTCTAAAAAAATTCCATAAATTTCTTGACACGCCGCCGCCCGCCATCGAGCAGAGTTTTACACCTATTTTGGTATGAAACAGCTCATGGCGGGCGGCGGCATCATCCTGCTGGGCACCACCCTGATCCCTCTGCTGTCCGGCCTGTTTTAAGGTAGCAGCTTATGGATTTTCTCACCGACTGGCTCACGGACTGGCTCAAAGAGCTGCTGATTGGCGGGATCATTGGGAACCTGGAGGGGCTCTTTGATTACGTCAATACCCAAGTCGGAGAGATTGCGGTACAGGTGGGGACTACCCCGGCGGCGTGGAACGCCGGGGTATTTTCCCTCATCCGCCAGCTTTCCGAAACGGTGATCTTGCCGATTGCCGGGCTGGTGCTGACCTTTGTTGCCACCTATGAGCTCATTCAGATGCTTTTGGAAAAAAACAATATGCACGAGTTTGACGTGGCGAATATCTACAAATGGATATTCAAAACGGCTTGTGCCATCTTCATTCTCTCAAACACCTTTAACATTGTGATGGCCGTCTTTGACGTGTCGCAGACGGTGATCGCCCAGGCGGGCGGCCTGATCCAGGGCTCCACGGACATCACGCCGGATATGATGGCGGAGCTGGAAACCACCCTGGAGGGGATGGATTTAGGGCCGCTTTTGGGCCTGTGGCTCCAGTCCTCTATCATTGGCGTTACCATGTGGGCGCTGGGCATCGTCATTTTTGTGTTGGTGTATGGCAGAATGTTGGAAATCTATTTGCTCACCAGTTTGGCCCCCATCCCTATGGCAACGATCTCCCATCGGGAGGTGGGACAGATCGGGCAGAACTATCTGCGCTCCCTGTTTGCCGTAGGCTTCCAGGGGCTGCTCATTCTGGTGTGTGTTGCGATTTATGCGGTGCTGATCCAGGGAATTGCCACGGGCGGAGATCCCATTGGGGCGATTTGGGGCACCGTGGGCTATACGGTTTTGCTCTGCTTCATGCTGTTCAAAACCGGGACGATTGCGCGAAGTATCTTTAGCGCACATTGAGGAGGATGATATATGGCAAATATGCAGACGGCGGCCCCTGTTATGGACGAGGTGGCAATCGCGGAAATGCGCCGCCTGATTTTTGAGGCTCCTATCCAGGAGCTGGCTGACGCCCAGGGCATTTCCATTGACGAGGCGGTGCAGCTCCGGGTGGAGAAAAATCTGGAGGCCGCCGAGGTGCCCATCGAGGTGTCGGTGCGGCCCATTGAACCCCAGGGAAAGCTGATTGGCTTTGCCAGCGTGAACATCGGCGGTATCGTGATCGACGATTTTAAGGTGGTAAACGGGAAAAACGGGATTTTCCTGGGAGAGCCCAGCAAGCCCGATCCCACAACCCGGACGGGCTACCGCTCCACAGCGCGGGTGACAAACCGGGCCTTGCAGGAGCGGTTGAGCGCGGCGGCAGCCGATAGCTATAATGTGGCGGTGGAAAAGCTGATTGCCCGCGCCGAGGCCCTGCGGCCCAAGCCGATCCGTGAGCAGATGGCAAACGCGGCAAAGGAGGCCGCAAAGGAAAACGCCGCCCGGCCCGCCCCGGCAAAGGGCAAGGAGGCCAGGGATGACCGATAAGGGCACCTCTGGACAAAGTGTCCAGAAGTCCCAGGAGCTCCCGGAGGGCCTGTTCCTGATGGATGGCATTGAGGGGCTGCGCTCCCTGCCCCGTCATTCTGTGGATATGCTCTTGACCGATCCGCCTTACGGCACCACCCGGAACTTTTGGGATGTGCCCCTACCGCTCCCGGAGCTATGGGAGGCGGTCAAGTGGGCAGTCAAGCCGAACGGCGCTGTACTGTTCTTTGCACAATGCCCCTATGACAAGGTGCTGGGGGCATCCAACCTGTCCATGCTCCGCTATGAGTGGGTATGGTACAAAAGCCGCTGCACAGGCTTTCTCAATGCCCGCCGCGCTCCGCTGAAAAAGACGGAGAATATTCTGGTGTTCTATCAGAAGCTCCCGCTTTACAATCCGCAGTTTGAGCAGGGCAAGCCCTACAAGAAAATTGCGGGCAATAACGGGAACAGCACCAACTACGGAAAATTTACCCGTTCCGGCAGCGGATCGGAGGACGGCCTGCGCTTTCCCGGAAACGTGCTGACCTTTCCAGCCGTCCAGCGCACCGTCCACCCCACGCAGAAGCCGGTGGCCCTGTGCGAGTATTTCATCAAAACCTACACCCGGCCCGGCGAGGTGGTGGCGGACATCTGCGCGGGCTCTGCCACAACAGCGGTTGCCGCCCTCAACACGGGCCGCCGCTTCATCTGTTTTGAAACCGTCCCCGCCTACTACGCCGCCGCCACAGAGCGCATCCGTCTGGCGCGGGCAGCGTTGGAGGCCGGGGAGAAAGGAGTGTAACTATCGGACAGTATTCTGTGATCTATGCCGATCCCCCCTGGCGCTACACGCAAAAGGGCTTGCAGGGGGCGGCGGAAAAACATTACCCCACAATGGGGATTGACGAGTTATGCACGCTCCCGGTGGCTGATCTGGCGGCCCCGGACAGCGTGCTTTTTTTGTGGGCTACGTTCCCGCAGCTCCCGGAGGCCCTGCGGCTGATCAAGGCGTGGGGCTTTCAATATAAATCCGTGGCTTTCGTCTGGCTGAAGAAAAACCGAAAGTCCGAGAGCTGGTTTTATGGTTTGGGCTTTTGGACGAGGGGCAACGCGGAGGTTTGCCTGCTGGCGACACGGGGGCACCCGAAACGGCAGGCGGCAAACGTCCACCAATTCATTATTGCCCCGATCCAGGAGCACAGCCGAAAGCCGGACGAGGCCCGTGATAAGATCGTGGCCCTCATGGGCGATGTGCCCAGGGTGGAGCTGTTCGCCCGGCAGTCCCCGCCCGGCTGGGATGTGTGGGGGAACGAGGTGGAAAGCACCGTCCCGGACTTCTGGACAAAGTGTCCAGAGGTGGGCGCGAAAGGAGGTTGATCCATGCCCTATGTGAATGTTCCCAACGACTTATCCAAAATCAAGACCAAACTGGCCTTTAACCTGACGAAACGCCAGCTTGTGTGTTTCGGGATCGCGGCGGCGGTGGGCATCCCGTCCTATCTGCTGGCCCGGAGCTCCATCGGCAACACGGGAGCCATGTTCCTGATGATGGCGGTGGCGCTCCCGGCGTTCCTGCTGGCGATGTACGAAAAAGACGGGCTCCCCTTTGAAAAGGTGGTGCGGAACATCCTGCGGGCCCGTTTCCTGCGGCCTGGGGTGCGGCCCTACCAGACGGAAAATATCTATGCCCCGTTTACCCAGCGGGGCGCTGTGAGAAAGGAGGATGCGATTGCAAAAAGCAAACAGCCCAAAGCGCGGCCCCGGAAAGGCCGCTAACCGGAAAGCTGCGTTGTCTGCCCAGCAGACGATCCCTTATCTGGTGATGCACCCGGACGGGGTGTGCCAGCTCCCTGGTGGGCTCTACACGAAAACCGTGGAATATGAGGACATCAATTATTCCGTGGCTTCTACCGAGGATCAGACGGCGATTTTCAGCGGGTGGAGCTCGTTTCTCAATTACTTTGACAGCTCCCTGCCGTTCCAGCTCTCCTTTATCAACCGCCGCTCCCGTTCCCGGAGCAAGTACAAGGTCAATATCCCCCCGGCACAGGATGACTTTGACAGCATCCGGGCCGAGTTCACCAGTATGCTGAAAAATCAGATTGCCAAAAGCAACAACGGCATCGAGCGGTCTAAATACATCACGTTTGGCCTGCCCGCCGAGGGGATCGCGGAGGCCCGTCCCCGTCTGGAACGGGTGGAGGCCGACGTGACTGGCAATCTGAAACGGCTGGGCGTTCCCTCTGCTCCGATGGACGGGCAGGAACGGCTGGCGCTGCTTCACAGTCAGATGCACCCCGGCAGCCGGGAGCCGTTCCGCTTCTCCTGGCAGGACATTCCCCGGACGGGCATGGGGACAAAGGACTTTATTGCCCCGGACAGCTTCGACTTCCGGCAATCCCGGACATTCCGCATCGGTCAGTATTGGGGCGCTGCATCCTACTTGCAGATTTTGGCGTCCGAGCTCTCTGACAAACTCCTGGCGGAAATTCTGGAGCTGGATGCGGAAATGACCGTTACCATGCACATTCAGACGGTGGATCAGCTCAAAGCCATTAAGACCATCAAGGGAAAGCTCTCCGACATCGGCAAAATGAAAGTGGAGGAACAGCGCAAGGCGGTGCGGGCCGGGTACGATCCCGACATTCTGCCCCCTGACCTGATCACGTTCAGCAAGGATGCGGCGGAGCTCCTTGCCGATCTCCAGTCCCGCAACGAGCGGATGTTCCTGCTCACGTTCACGGTTATCAATATCGCCCCCACCCGGCAGCGGTTGGAAAATGATGTGTTTACCGTGGGCGGCATCGCGCAGAAATATAACTGTGCCTTGAAGCGGCTGGACTGGCAGCAGGAGCAGGCGTTTGTGTCCTCGCTGGCCCTGGGCTATAACGAGGTGGAAATCCAGCGGGGCATGACCACCAGCTCCACGGCGATTTTCATTCCCTTTATGACCAGGGAGCTCCGCATGGCCGGGCCGTCCCTCTACTACGGCATGAACGCCCTTTCCCATAACGTCATCATGGCTGACCGCAAAAAGCTGAAATCGGCCAACGGGCTCTATCTCGGCTCCACGGGCTCCGGCAAATCCTTTGCCGCAAAGCGTGAGATCATCAATGTGTTTCTCACTATCCCAAAGGATCGCATTATCATTGTCGATCCGATGGGCGAATATGCCCCGCTGGTGCGGCGGCTGGGCGGCCAGGTGGTGGAGATCGCTCCCGGCTCTCCCAGCCATATCAACCCTATGGACATCCAGCTTGACCTGGACGATGACGAAAGCCCGCTTTCCATGAAAGCGGATTTTTTGTTGTCCCTGTGTGAGCTGGTGGTGGGCGGCAAGGACGGCTTGCAGCCCATCGAAAAAACCGTGATTGACCGCTGTGTGCGGCTGATCTACCGGGACATGGCCCTGGGGATCGGAGACGGCAAGCCGCCCTTGCTTCAGGACTTGTACGAGGAGCTTTTGAAGCAGCCGGAGCCGGAGGCCCGCCGTGTGGCAACCGCCCTGGAGCTCTACTGCACCGGCTCCCTTAACCTGTTCAACCACCAGACCAACGTAAAGCTCACGTCCCATATCGTGTGCATCGTTCTCAAAGGGCTGGGAGAAAACCTCCGCAAGATCGCCATGCACGTTACCAACGACTTTGTAACTTCGGCGGTCAATGTGAATTTTCACAGCGGCGTTTCTACCTGGTGCTATTTTGACGAGTTCCATATCCTGCTCCGGGACGCACTCACCGCCAGCTACTTTGTAGCCGTGTGGAAGATGCTGAGAAAGAAAGGCTGCGTCCCCTCGGCCCTGACGCAGAACGTCAAAGACCTTTTGGCCAGCCGGGAAATTGAGGCCATTCTGGACAACACGGATTTTATGATCCTGCTGTCCCAGGCCCAAAGTGACCGGGCTATTCTGGCAAAGCAGCTCGGCATTTCGGAGCACCAGCTCTCCTACATCACCCACAGCAATTCCGGCGAGGGCCTGCTGTTCTATGGGGATGTGACGATCCCCTTTGTGGATCGGTTCCCCCGTGGAGAAATCTATAACCTGCTGACTACCCGCCCGGAGGATTTGAAGAATGAAGCGAAAACCGAATAAGCCCAAACAGGAGCCCAGGGAGCGCCCCGGCTCCTGGGAGAGCGCCGCCGATCCTGGCGGGGCCGCTGGGGGTGGCTCCCCAGGGGGTGCCGGGGCTGCGGACAACGGCACTTCTGGACAAAGTGTCCACAAGTCAAAGTTCCGGCAGAAAAGCAAACAGGAGCAGGCCGCCGCGTCCAAGCTCCGTATGGAGGAACGCGGGGAAAAGCTGGAACGGGCAAAGGATAATCTGGCAAAACAGAAGCCGCCCAAAAAGCCCGGCCCGGTGCGGCGGGTAGGCCGGGCCGCTGGCGGGGCCGCCCACGGTTTTGTGCATGGCAAGATTTATGAGAATGAACAGGAAAACGTGGGGATCGAGGGGGCCCACCGCTCCGAGCTGGTGGGCGAGTCCGGCCTGCGGCATGGCAAGCGGTTTGTGCAAAAGAAAATCCGGCAGCACCCAGCAAAGGCTGTCCAGCGGGCCGAGTCCAAATATGTCAAGGCGACGGCAGACTATCATTTCCGCATGGCCGCCCAGGAGCACCCAGAAATGTCCGGCAACCCTGTTTCCCGGATGTGGCGCAAGCACCGCTTGAAAAAGCAGTATCAAAAGAGGGCGCGGGAGGAGGCAAAGACGGGAGCGGCAAGCGCGGCCAAAAAGACCGCCGCCGCCACGGAAAAGGCCAGGGCGAAGATTGCGAGCTTTGTGAAGCGGCATCCCGTGGGGGTGCTGCTGGCCCTGGCCTGTGTGCTCCTGCTCTTTATGATGCAGTCCTGTTCTTCTTCCCTGGTGATGCTGGGAAATTCCGGCGCGGGGGCCGTGGGCGCTACCACCTACCCCTCGGAGGACGGGGAGATCCTGGCGGCGGAGGCGGCCTATTCCGGCATGGAGGCCGAGCTGCAAAACTACCTGGACACCTATACCGCCACCCACAGCTATGACGAATACCATTTTGACCTGGACGAGATCGAGCACGATCCCTATGTGTTGATCTCTATCCTCTGTGTGCTCCATGAGGGGGAATGGACGGCGGACGAGGTGCAGGGCACCCTGGAAACCCTCTTTGACCGCCAGTATATCCTGACGGAGCGCGTGGTGCGGGAAACCCGGTATGACAGCGACGGCGATCCCTACTCCTGGTACATCTGCTATATCACGCTGGAAAACAAAAACCTTTCCCATCTGCCCCTGGAAATGATGGGCGAGGAACAGATGGCCCGTTACTCCCTCTATATGTCCACCCTGGGGAACAGGCCCGATCTGTTCCCGGAGTCAGCCTATGTGGGGAAATACATCACGAACCCGCCCGCTGACTATGACGTGCCGGAGGAATATCTGGACGATGAAACCTTTGCGGCCATTTTGGGCGAAGCGGAGAAATACCTGGGCTATCCCTATGTGTGGGGCGGCAGCTCTCCGGCCACGTCCTTTGACTGCTCTGGCTTTGTGTCCTGGGTGATCAATCACTCCGGCTGGAATGTGGGCCGCCTGGGAGCCCAGGGGCTCTATAACATCTGCACCCCCACCAGCGCACCCCGCCCCGGCGATCTGGTGTTCTTTGTCGGCACCTATGACACGGCGGGCGTGTCCCATTGTGGCATCTATGTGGGGGACGGGATGATGATCCATTGTGGCGATCCCATCCAATATGCAAACCTGAATACAAGCTACTGGCAATCTCATTTCTACGCCTACGGGCGTTTACCCTGACAAGGAGGTTATCTATGGCGGCAAGCAAGAGCCAAAAAATCCAGGCTGAGATTGATAAGGTCAAGGCCAAAATCAGCGAACAGCAGGC
The DNA here is from genome assembly GCA_902363045.1 of Clostridiales bacterium. Classification (GTDB taxonomy): domain Bacteria; phylum Bacillota; class Clostridia; order Oscillospirales; family Oscillospiraceae; genus Lawsonibacter. The sequence goes on along the minus strand of CABIYX010000037.1, from coordinate 10,629 downwards.
CCGGCTGAAAGAGCTGGAGCAAAAACACCGGGAGGCGGAAAACGAGGAGATCGTGGACATTGTGCGGGGCATGAGCGTTTCCCTGGAGGAGCTGCCCCTGATGCTCCAGCGGCTCCGGGACGGCGGCACCTCTGGACAAAGTGTCCAGAAGTCCGAGGACGGCGGAAAGGAGGAAAATTGAAGATGAAACGCTTTCGGGTGATGGCGGCGGCGCTCTGCGCCGTCGTTCTTTTATGCGGTTTTAGCGTCCCGGCGTATGCCTATGCGGACGGCGGCGAGGGCGCGGACTACGGCGATCCCACCATGACGGAGGAAGCTCCCGCCCCGGAGCCCACCATTGAGCCCGGCGAGGGCTTTTCCGAAGAGGGCAACCTTGTGACCCGCGATCTGCTCTATGACGAGCACACCAACAAGCAGTTTATTACCGTCCAGACCAGCGGCGGCAACACGTTCTATATCGTCATCGACTATGACAAGCCCGTGGACGAAGAGGGCGAACAGTACGAAACCTACTTTTTCAGCGTGGTGGATGAGGCTGATCTGCTTGCTGCGGCGGAGGCCGCTGGCGTGGAACAGGCGGTGTGCTCCTGCTCTGAAAAATGCGAGGCGGGGGCCGTCAATACGGATTGTGCCGTCTGCTCCGTCAATATGAGCAAGTGCGTGGGCGTTGAGCCGGAGCCGGAGCCCACGGAAACCGAGGAGCCCGCCACGGAGGAGGCCGAGCCGGAAACGGGCGGCAACATGGGAATGCTCCTGGCGGTGCTGGCTGTGGCCCTGGTGGGCGGCGGTGCGGCGTTCTATTTCAAGGTGCTGCGCCCCAAACAGCAGAAAGCCGCCGCGCCCCAGGAAGACTACGGCGACGAGCTCACGGACTATGACGAGCCGGACGGCTACGGGGACGAGGACGATGACGGCCCGCCCTGGGACGAGGAGGACGATGACGGAGAGGAGGCGGACAAATGAGGTTTACCAACAGCCCCTATGAAAAGATGATGCAGCAGAAGCCCCGTCCCCAGGCCCCGGCCCCGGCAAAGCCGCCCAGGGGTTCCCGGTGCTCCGGGTGTCCCTACTGGCGCGGGATCGGCTGCGTGTCCTGCTACCGGGAGCTTATGCGGGCCCCGGCTGGCGGGAGGTGACGGCTTGGCCCGTGAACTGACACGCGAGGAAAAAAGGAAAATCCGCGTCCTGGTGACAAAGTGGTGCGCCAACTATGACAAGGAATATGGCTGCCTGCCCCTGGAGTGTGAGTGCTATATGTTCGGCAAATGCTGGACGGGCGCTTACTGCCGCTATTTCCGGGAGGCGGTGCTGCCCCTCGATCCGGCGCTGGAGGCCGCCCTTTTGACCGAGGGGCCCAGGCCGGAGTTTAAGCCCTGTCCCATCTGCGGCGGGCCCGTCCCTTTGGATGGGCGGTTGGCCTACTGCTCCGAGTCCTGTGCCCGGATCGCCCTGCGGCGGCAAAAGCGGGAGTATATGCGAAAAAAACGGAGGTGATGTGTGGAAAATTAGGCCCCGGAAAACGCCCATATTACAAGGCTTTCCGGGGCCGCTTTCGGGGTAGGCCGTATGTTTCTATGGCCTGCCCCGTTTTGCCCAAATGCTTTCCACATCTTAAACCGTCACTTCTGGACATTTTGTCCAGAAGTGGCCCGATCCCGGAAAGGAGGTACAATGGACAAAAATCAAGGCTATTCCATTCTGAAAGCTGTTATGCTGGAAAATGGCCGGGGCTTTGCCCTGGGGCATCATCCCACGGCCCCATCCCCCTATGTAACGTGGGCCTGCTACGATGACGAAAAGGGCCAACGGCAATATGAATGGGGGCACTATGGCAACAATCTGAACGCTATGGAAAAGGACTTTGCAGACCGGGTGCAGGACTACCAGCGACTTTTCAAGGTCAAGGTCGTACAGGTCGAGGCTCCCGGCCTTTACAAGTATTATTCCACCCAGCGCCCGGTGGACATCGGGACATTCCCCAAACCGCCCCACAATGCCCCGGATGAAATCGTCAACTACGATCAGCGCGTCCCGGTGGAGGGCGGCGCGTTCCTGGCCTGGGGCCATCTGACCTACACCAAACCGCTGACTGAAAAGCAAGCGGCGGACTATGAGCTCCGGCCCGCCCCGGTTATTTCCGAGCTGCGCCGGGAAAGCGGCGGCAGGCCCCGCCCGATTGCCGAACAACTGAAAGCGGCCCAGCGTGAGGCCCAGGAGCAGCGGGCCCTGGACGCGCCCAAAAAGAAAGCCCCTGACCGGGGCGACAGATAGGAGGATGATTATGGACAAGAAGCGTGAACAGGATTTTGCCAATCTGGAAGTAAAGCGGCTTTGCGGGGTGTTCGGTACGCCGATCCCCGCGCTGCCCCCGGAGCGTGACAAGGCGCTGGACAAGGTAAAGGAGCCGCCCCGCACCAGCCGGAGTTTGGAACGGGAGGAACGGTGAACAAGAAGAAACGCCGCCGCCCCATCCATCTTCATGTGATGGTGTCCGAGGAGGAGCTGGCGCTGATCCGGGAGCGCATGGCCGAGGCGGGCGTCCGCAACCTGGGGGCCTATGTGCGGAAAATGGCCCTCAATGGCTATGTGCTCCATGTTGACCTGTCACCCGTCCGGGAGCTGGTGTCGCTCCAGCGGCGGTGCTCCAACAACTTAAACCAGGTGGCGATCCAGGCGAACACCTACGGCGGCATTTACCCGGAGGAGATCAAGGCGTTGCAGCGGGACTATGAAACCCTGTGGGAGCCGTTGTCTGATCTTCTGGAAAAGCTCTCCGCCATTGTGCGGCTCTGACCTGCCGGGGAGCGGCCCTGCGCCGTTCCCCGGCTATCTCGACTTCTGGACACTTTGTCCAGAGGTGGGGATAGCCGAGGCATCCTTGTTGGGCTCCTCTTACGGAGTTATAATATACATATAGAGGCAAATATCAAACTTTTGTAGGAGGTATGAACCATGCGGACGATCTTAAAAATTATCGCGGCTCCCTTTATTCTGGCCCTGATCCTCGCCGTGGCGGTGCTCTCGTTCCTGTCCTGCGTGGCGGGCGCTGTGTGCGTTGTGGCGTGTGTGGGCCTGTCCCTGTTGGCGATCCTTTGCCTGCTGGCCGGGCAGACCACAGGCTGCATCGCCATGTTCGTTCTGGCGTTCCTGGTTTCTCCCTTCGGGCTCCCGGCCTTGGGCGGCTGGCTGGTGGAGCGCCTGCATGGTGTGAAGTATGCGGCGATGGATTTTATGGCAAGCTGATACTTCTGGACAAGGTGTCCAGAGGTTACATGGACAGGTTCAAATTAGCATGATATATTATTTGAGTAAGTAAAAATCACTTTTGCAACGGTTCATTGCGGCGGTTCCCGCTTGTGTTGGTAGAAATAGAGTGCCTAATTTGTTATGATTTTCTCAAATCAAACAGCAAGGCTGGAGGAAACAACAATATGACCATCGGAGAGAAAATACAAAGATTAAGAAAGCAACGGGGGCTTTCACAAGAGGCACTCGCTGAAAAGGTAACAGTTACACGACAGACGATTTCAAAATGGGAATTGGGACAATCAACCCCTGATTTGGATTTTATAGCCCAGCTTAGCGACATTTTCAACGTGTCCTCAGATTATCTTATTAAAGATGAAATGACCGAACCAGACGAGTTGCCTTATAAGAAGCGTAGTTATCGTTTATCTGAAAGAGGCAAGCGTATTGTTTTGGTAATCGTTTCTGCGTCAGCATTGATTGCAGGCTGCGTATGCCTGATCTGTGACTACTTTACTTCGGAAAGGTTATCATGGTCATTGATTGCCGCTGTTTCAATCGTAGCTGCATGGCTTATATTGCTTCCAAGTCTGATTTCCAGAACAAAGATCGTTTTGAAAACCTTAGTTGTAGTCAGTACCATTCCTATTCCACTACTGGCAGTCTTGTCCTTGCTATTGAATAAGTCAGTTATATTCACATTGGGCATTTGCATAACGCTGATTGCGATTGCTGCTATCTGGATAATATACGGGATTTTCCGCAAGTGCAGGAAAAATATGTGGCGGGCATTTGGTTTTACCCTGTTGGTTTTGATACCAGTACCGATTGCGATTACCCATATTTCAGCTTACTTTTTGCCACAAGTCCAGTTTGATTTTACATCTGACATATTCAACAGTGGGATCACTCTGGCGCTTTCTCTTGTATGCTTTGGGATAGATTATTTGCATTATCATAAGAAAGGGGATGCCGCAGACAACAAATGAAAACAGTTCTTCTACACGGATTAGGACAAACAGCACAAGACTGGAAAGATGTAGTCTGTCAACTTTCAACTTCTAATGTTGAGTGTCCAGAGCTTTTTCCTTCAATGAGGAATGAAATATCCTACTCCCGGATTTTGGCTAATCTTGAACGGCAGTATTCTAATGCAACAGAGCCACTTCATATTTGTGGCTTATCGTTAGGGGCGCTACTTGCACTCGATTTTACTATTCGGCATGGGGATAAAGTGGCTTCGCTGGTCTTGATCGGCGCACAATACAAAGTACCAACATTACTGATAGATTTTCAAAATCTCTTGTTCCGCTGTATGCCCGCTAAGAGTTTTTACAACATGGGACTATCAAAAAGTGACACGATTAAGCTGTCCCATTCGATGCGGTCATTAGATTTTACTTCACAATTAAGCAAGATTACTTGTCCTGTTACTGTTTTGTGTGGGGGAAAAGATAGGGCCAATCTAAAAGCATCAATAAAGTTAAATGAGTTACTTCCCCAAGCAACTTTGCATATCATCCCTGGTGCGGGACACGAGGTCAATAAATATGCACCAGAAACAATCTCAGCCATATTAAATGAATAGTTAGCCAAAATCCAGAGATAAACCTTGTTTCATAGAGTTATTGCTATGAAAACCTGATTACTAATACTTCTGGACAAAATGTCCAGAGTTGCCGGGCGGCGGGTGGAACAGACCGCCGCCCGTTTTTTCTGCTGGGAAAGGAGGTGCGGCTATCGCTACAACCTACATCCGGCCCTACAAGGTAGCGGATGGGAAAACGGCCATCCAGACGATGGAGGAGCGGTTTGCCTATGGGCTAAATCCGAAAAAGCTGGGGGCCGTGTCTGCCTATCTCTGTGATCCTGCATCCGCCCCCGCTGAGTTCCTGTTGCTGAAAAGCCAGTACCAGGCGGAAACGGGCCGGTCCGTGGAGCGCGGGGCCCTGTTCTTTCAGATCCGGCAGGCGTTCCCGCCAGGCGAGGTCACGCCGGAGGAGGCAAACAAAATCGGATATGAAACAGCCATGCGCTGGACAAAGGGCAAGTATCAGTTCTTTGTCTGCACCCACATTGACAAGGGCCACATTCACAACCACATCTATTACAACTCCACCGCCCAGGACTGTTCCCGGAAATTCCATAACTTCATCGGCTCCAGCTTTGCGGTGCGGCGGCTCTCTGACCGGGTGTGCATTGAGCACGAGCTGTCTGTTATTCAAAATCCGAAGCAGCACAGCAAGGGCCGCTTTCTCCACTATGGACAATGGATCGGGGAAAAGCCCCCCTCGGCCCAGCAGCGGGTGCGGCTGGGGATCGTGGCGGCTCTGGAGCAAAAGCCCGCCGATTTCCCGGCGTTTCTGCGGCTCATGAAGGAGTCCGGCTTTCAAGTAAAGCATGGGCGGGGCGGCGTGATCTCGTTCCTGGCCCCTGGGCAGGAAAAGTACACCCGCCTGCGGGCATCCACCCTGGGCCCCGGTTTTGATCCCGATGACATCCGGGCGGCGATTGCCGGGGAGCGGCCCATCCCGGAGCTTCCCCAGGACAGCCCGGCCCCGGCCCGGTGCGTCAATCTGATCATCGACATTCAAGAACGCATGGCCCAGGGCAAGGGCCCGTCCTATGAGCGGTGGGCCAAAGTCTATAACATAAAGCAGATGGCCGCCGCGCTCCTGTATCTTCGGGAGCATGGGCTTGCCGATTACGAGGCTCTTGCGGCAAGCACCGAGGCGGCGGTGGATCGGACTCACAAGCTGGCCGAGGAGCTGCGGGACACGGAGGCCGCCCTTTCCAAAACCTCCGAGCTCATGGGCGCGGTGGTGCAGTATGCAAAGACGCGGCCTGTGTTTGACGGCTACAAGGCGGCCCGGTATTCTAAAAAGTATTTGGCCCAGCACAAGGCGGAGCTGGCAGACTACCGGGCGGCAAAGACGGCTATGAGTGAGCTTTTGGACGGGGCAAAGCTCCCTAAAATGGACACGCTGAAAAAGCAGCGCCGGGAGCTCTCCGAAAAGAAAAAGGCCCTCTATGCGGAATACCGCAAAGCCCAGGCGGATATGCGGCAGGCCGTGGCAGTCAAGGCGAATATCGATCACCTGCTCGGCCATGCGGACGAGCAAAAAAATAAGGCCCAGGAGCGTTAGCTCCGGGCCGCCGACAACAGGCGCTTGCGCCGGGACTTCTGGACACTTTGTCCAGAAGTTCAGCGGGTTTGGGGAGTTCCCCAACAAGCATTTTCACGGGCCTGCGGCCTGTGAAAATTTCGGAGTGTGGCCACACCCGAATTGCTTGCCAAAATTGCAACGCCACACACTCTATATTTTCCATATATTTCCTTTTTTGATTTTTGAAACTACGCACAGTTTTTATGTGATATTAGTGATGCGAGGCGATATGAAACAAATTCTGTCCTTATTGCAACAATCAACTTTATAAAGAATTTTCTTAAGCAACCGTGGTAGATGGAGGGATACTGAATGGAAGTAGAAAAAGAGTTGTGCGAATCGTGGCGCGTATGGATTGACGAGGAAAATCACATTGTATCATTTCATACTATGGAAAACGGACTACCGTTAGAAATTACAAGCCGTGAACAATATCTCAAATTTATCGATGAATATGCCCAAAATCGCTACCGCTTTCAGTAGCCATCAAAAGCAAAAATTTTTGAAACCTAGCATTAAAATGATGTGATATTATAAGCGAAAGCAGCTTTCAAAGACAGTTAGGAGCCTTTCTTATGAGAGAAGATGCCATATTGCATAAAATGCAAACTGGTGATCCATCTGGGCTAGAATCGCTTATGGATATTTACATACCTTATGTGTCTACTGTGGTATGGAATATTCTTCGCGGTGCTATGTCCCAGGAGGACGGAGAGGAGGTCGTATCAGATGTATTTCTGGCTGCATGGCAGCAATCATCCGAATTGAAACCGGGTTTTGTAAAAGGATGGCTTGCTGCCGTTGCGAGAAATAAAGCAAAAAACAAGTTGCGGAAGATGGGAAAGACTCTTCCGCTAGAAGATGATTTTCTTGATATTCCCGGCCCCAATGATCCGCTGAATGATGTTGAGCAGGCCGAGGAGCAACAGCTCGTTCGTAAAGCAATCCAATCGTTGCCGGAACAAGATCAAGAGATTTTTTTACGATATTATTACTACGCTCAAACGATTCAAGAGATCTCCCTTAGCATGGCAATCAATGAATCAACCATCAAAACCAGGCTAAGAAGAGGTCGCGCAAAACTAAAAGAAATACTGACGAGGAAGGGATTTGTTAATGAAGCGTAATATTTCCGATTTGCTGGATTCATACCCGGTAGAGGGTTTGGATTTGGGCATTACTACTCCTTACTCCTCGTCACGGATTAAGGAGTTAACTATGAATAAAGTATCAATGAATAAACCGCGGAAACACATCCGTCCACTTCGTTTTTTGGCGGTTGCAGCAATCATTTCTACACTTACTGTTTCTGCATTGGCAGTTGGTCATGTACTCGGTGCGGGAGCGCTGCTTCAAAATTTCTTTGCTGAAAAGAATGGCTCTCTTTCGGATGGCCAGATTCAGATCATTGACCAGATGGGAAAGACTTTTGAGAATGGTGTAACCAGCAACGGCACAACTATTACACCTATTGCAGCTCTGGCCGACGAAAACGTTTACTATCTCCGTCTCCAGATCAAGGCACCGGAAGATGTGATTCTGCCCGATTATGATAGCAAGACAGATGGATGCTACCAGCTTTTTGGGCCTGGTGAAGCATTGGAGCTTACCTTTGAGGATGGTGCCTATTCCGATAGTGGTTACATCCTCAAATGTGATTGGCTCCCTGATGAAAATCCCCAGGATAATTTGAAAGAAGTTGTTATCTGGATTGGAGCTCAAACCGGAACCGATGTCCGTTTCAATGACGAGGTGTCCAAGCAGCTTACCCTTCATGGACTATGGCTTCAGACTCCCGAAAAGGAATATACTCAAATTCTGAGTGGAGAGTTTTCCTTCGACATTACCCTTTATAATGATACCGAGATACTCTCGCTGGATACGGCTGGCCTGACCTGGACGGATGAAGAATATGGATATACCAGTACGCTGGAGAACCTGACTCTTTCGCCTTTGAGCCTTACTTTCAGTTACTCCGCTACAGAACCTAACAACAACCGCATTGTTCCGTATGTCGGTCCCTTGGAAGTTGTCTTAAAGGACGGCTCCACAGTAGCTATTAGTGAGACTGCGGGTATGGAAGGCATGGAGTATTATGTGTTCGCCGCTCCGTTGGATCTGTCTCAGGTAGACTATGTGAAATACGGAAATCATCAAATCTCGATCGAAGCCAACTGACCTTTTGAGGGTATGTATATTTCGTCTGATAGATCCCGCCGATTAACGCAGAGACACGACGGAATAGAACCAGTAAAAAACGATCAACAAGGCTCACTGTGGGTTTGCTGCCCAATCTGTGGTGGAAAGACACGAACAAAAATATATGCAGATACTGTCCTTGTGAAATTCCCTCTTTACTGCCCGAAATGTAAAAAAGAAATCAGGGTAGATGTCGTACAACTGAAAATGGTAGTAAGCAAAGAGCCTGACACTTAGGCATGAAGAGCCTGCTTCCCCAATATAAGGGACGCAGGCTCTCTTTTTTATGATTAGCCAACCGTAGCAGCTGTTTTTGATCTCAATACCGACAGAATAGACTCTATCGCAGGTGCTAAAGCCTCTGCTTCTTCTTCACTACATTCTTCTATCAAGAAGCGCAACCGGCGAATTGCAGGGCTTTCACGACGCATTTCTGGATAGAAAATCTCTCTGGAGTCCATTTTCAACACACGTACAAGAGGGAAGAGGACTTCCATTTTAGGATTGCCTTTATAGTTCTCTATGTTCAGTACTGTACGTACATCAATATCTGCCGCTTCTGCAACTTGATTCTGTGTGAAACCAAGTTCAGCTCGCGCACGCTTTACTGCGTCGCCTAAAGGCTTGGAATAAAATTGCATTGTAATTCACCTCAAAAACATTTTACAATACACTCTTTTCTGACTAAATTCATCACAGTGCGCCTGTTTTAGGTATTGTAATTCATTTATATGGTGAAGGGAGGTTTCGATGAATCCCAGGCCACTTTGGTTTTCTGAGTTGTCGAATATGAATTTCAATGTTTCCTAGAAGCTCAGCACGGAAAACAAAGTGTACTGCGATTCATAGCAAGAAGAAAAAAACGAGTTGAGTTTCGATGCCGCTCTCCACCTTTCCCCGTTCAGATCACCATTCACCCCAACTATCTGAACGGAGGATATACCAATGACAACAATCAATTTGAAGGACTTTTACCCGTGGTACACCCACGATGAATACATTTTGGTTTCCGATGAAGTGGCCGCCGAGCTTCTGGAGAGCAGACGGCACGAGGCCGCCCACGCGGAACGAGTGCGCTACAACAAGGCTTATTATTCCCTGGACTGTGACGATGGGATCGAATACTCCGCTTGCCTGCACGAGCCCAGCCCCCAGGAGCTCATGGATCGCAAGGAGCTGTTTTTCCGGCTGTGGAACGCCCTCAACTCCCTGCCAGAAATCCAGGGCCGCCGCGTGGACGCTCATTTGATCTTGGGAAAGAGCTATCGTCAGATCGCCCGCGAGGATGGCGTAGACAAGAGCGCCGTCCGCTGCTCCGTGAAATGCGGGATTGAGCGCATGAAAAAATATTTGCAGGAAAATTTCTAAGTTACCATCTCCATTCACCCCTCTTTTTCTGGTGGTATGTGAGAGGAGGTTTTCTCTCCGCAAAGGAGGCGCGGGGGCCGCAGGCCGCCGCCCCCTTTGTGGGGGAGTGCCGCTGCCGAGTATGGCTGTCTTATGACGGGACAAGAAAATGAGCGCGGTGCTCCCCTCCATTTATAAAAGTGAGGGAACGAATAGGGCAGCATCGGAAACGGTGCTGCCCCTGTTTGGTTTCTCATAGGACAAGTTGGCAATCGCATAAAAATGTTGGAAAGGAGGCGTATGTTCCATGAACAATCAGCTTAATGTCTCGGCGCTGGCAAGCGTTGATATTCAGAAAATGAACAAGGATGAATTGGTGGATGTAAGCGGCCTGGCTCTTGATCCCGGCGTTCCCCAGGAGCTTCGGGCGGGCTATATCTTAAAAGCAACGGGAAATCCCTACTGTTTCCGCGTAGGCGACTTAGGTGTCAAGCTGGAGTTTCTGGACAGTGCCCCATCCCTACAGGATGCCCTTTCCGATTTCTTTCAGCGGAAAAAGAGCGGGCTTTAATCTCTTTCCTAACTTCTGGACACTTTGGTATGCTCCCAATCATGCAGACAAGAAAATCATATTGTGAGGGAGCGTAGATGGGAAAGCGGAAAGAACTGG
>CABIYX010000036.1 GCA_902363045.1 Clostridiales bacterium | reverse complement strand
CCCAGTTCAGTACAGGACCGAACTGGGCTTCTGTTAGCTGCGCTTTTTTGTGTCTACTTTTACTTGACAGATGCATCCCGATTTTGTGTGTGTCCCTCTGTTTGTATGGTGGTATGATTCCAGTCGTATCGGCGGTAGAACTTTCGGACCCGCCCAGTCAGGGGGAAATGACACCCTATGCATTGTATATCAAAGGGAAAAATCTGGAGTTTAGAATTTCTGATGGGAAGGCTACGGTCAAGGGATGGGTCACTGGTCAAACTGGGGTGGCTGACCGCTGTAAAGTTGTGGCCTATCTCCAGGAAAAGTCCGGGACTACCTGGAAAACCGTTGCCACATGGTCTGATGAGTCCAATGGTGGACGGGCTTCGGTGTCCGAGGAAAAGAAGGTTACTGCTGGCAAGACCTATCGTGCCAAGGCGGTGGTGACTGCTTGGTCCGGGAGCGATTCGGAGAGCGCAACGATCTATTCCTCGGAAGAAACAGCGTAAGACCATATAAAAAGTACCAAAACGCGAAAAAGTTCTGGAAACATCTTGAAATTTGAGAAAGGTGAGTGCTAGACTATGAAAAAGAAGCTGATGTCTCTTCTGATGGCGATGGTACTGATCCTGGGCGTGGCGTCTCCCAGCTTTGCGGCCGGTATGCCGGGCGGCGAGGAGGTTGAGCCTTTTAACAACCGTTACTACTATACCTATGAGACTAAGCCTTTGGGCAGGACCAATACCGTTACAGTCACGGAGGAAGAAGCAAAGGACAAAGATAAGGTTAAAGGTTATATTGCGGAATGTGTTGGAGATATAATTGAAGCTGGTATACCGGGAGAGTCGGACAAAGAAAGACTTGTCAGTGGGATTGCCGAAGCGTTTGTCAACCATATTTATGCGCAGGAGCCTTATGCGCGAGCGGGTACTTACACCGTTACCTTGTCCATGAAGTATAAGTACCGTGTGGATCGTCTGGATGAAAGTAAAAGAGTAGTGGAAACCAAGTGGTTGGTCAGCCACTATGATTTTGTGGGACTGGATGGCACAACAGATTCGTACACCAGAGAGATCACAATGAAGTGAGCAGATATGATCCTTTGTATGTTCCCGCCTCCCAGAGGGAGGCGGGAACTGTAAAAATCTCAGTTCAGACATTTATTAAGAGAGGTGAACAGGACGATGTCTATACGGACAAGAAAGCTTTTGGAGGTACTGGCGTTTTTGGTGACGCTCGGCGCGGCCTATGCGCTGTGGTTCGTGCCCATGAACATCGTGCAGGAGCTGCTGACGCTGGCGGTGGGGCTTGGCGTTCAGTGTGGGACGTCTGTGGGCAGAGAGGAGGCCAGAAGGATCTTTGCAAAGCGGTTCCGCCGCATGGAATGGATCCTGTTCCTGGTGATCGCGATAGGGGGAAACTGGCTGATCCAATTTGCTCTGCCGGAAAATGCGCGCTGGATCATGGTGAACGGAGCGTTTCCCGCCTATCTGGCGGCCTGTATGCTGATCCGGTCGGCGTGCTATCTGGTCTATCGGTTCGTCCCGGGGCGTTTCCGCCTGCCGCCGGAGCAGACTCCCAAGGCGGAGGAATAAAAGAGGGACAGCCGCACAAGAGAGGAGACAGCGGACATGAAACCATTTCGCCGGCGGGACGTAATCCTGGGGTTCCTTGCGGTTTTCCCGCTCCCACTTTGGGAAAGCCATTTGATAGACAGGGCCCTGCGTGAGGGGCTGGGGTATCTGAACTACAACAAAAGTCCGCTTTTGTTCGTGGATGTGACCATCCTGACGCTCCTGCTGGCGGTCAGCGGTTGGTTTGAAAAGCGGACCTTCACCAGCGGGGTGTGGTGGTTCAAGAAGGATGAAGATACCCAGCTCCTTCCGGGCGGGCGGCGGGCCTATCTCTGGAGCAGTGCGCTCAGCATGGCGGTCAGCCTGCTGGCCATGGGGCTGTGCCTCTGGGTCGGATGGCGGTGGGCGGCGGCGCTTCCGCTGGTCAACGGGGCCGCGCTGTGGCTGGGATTTCGGATGCTGTTTTCCGGCAGAGAAGGATGAATGAGGGCGGCCCCGGCGGGCCGCCCTGTTTTGCTGTGTCCTGCCTGAAACGCCGTAGGGGCGGCCCTCTGTGGCCGCCCGTTCTCCGTTGAGGGACGGTTTCCCTGTTGTTCCGTAGGGGAGGGGCTTGCCCCTCCCGCCAGTTTCCGGAATTTCTTCGGTCAACGCCGGGGGGTTCGTCCTGCGGGTCGGCGCGCCGTGCCGTCGCGCTCTACGAGTGTCATGGTCCGCGAAGGACGGGCGGGTCAGGAGACCCGCCCCTACGGGGTGTCAGACGAAATACAGCAAAACCGGACAACGGGAGGGACAAGCCCCTCCCCTACGGGGTGGTAGAGAGAGATTCCCCGGCAGAGGACAGGCGGGCACATGGGGCGTTGTGTTGGGGGCCGCCTGCAGCGGCCATTGTGGGCGGATCGGCGTCCCCGACTCGCACCCTCTGCCACGGCTGGTCGGAAACAGGCGCGGCTGTGGAACCATATCAACCGAAATTTTGCACTGTATCAGGGCCCAGTGGCCCGGGAGGAATGAAACCCTTCTGGAAAACCGGCGGGCGGATCAGGAGATCCGCCCCTACAACACCTCAAGTAAAATACAGCAGAACCGGAGGACGGGCGGCCACATGGGGCCGCCCCTACGGGGGTTCAGGCAGATCACAGCAGGACGAGGCAACGGGAGGGGCGAGCCCCTCCCCTACGGGATGGCGGGGAAACATTCTGCGGCGGAAAACCGGCGGGCGAAACCCTGTGAGGCGGCGCGCCGGGTCGTCGCGCCCTACGGGCATCACGGTCCACGGTGGGCGGGTGGGTCAGGAGACCCGCCCCTATGGGGCAATTTCGGTTATGCGTGATGTGGTGGCCGCCCCTACGGGGGTTCAGGCGGATCGCAGCAGGACAGGAGGATGGGCGGGATCACGCCAGCAGGCACAAAAAACCGGCCGCACAGAGGCAGCCGGTTTTTGATAAAGGAAGGAGCGATCAGAGGAGCATGACCCCGGCGGCGTCGCAGGCGGTGAGGGAGCTGTCATCCCAGAGGGATACCTGCACCTCGCCGATGTGGGACTTGCCCAGGAGCAGCATAGAGACCCGGGACTGGCCGATGCCGCCGCCCATGGTCAGGGGCAGCTGCCCCTCCAGGAGCATCTTATGGAAGGGGAGCTCCCGGCGGTCATCACAGCCGGCCAGGGTGAGCTGGCGGTCCAGGGACTCGGGGCTGACGCGGATCCCCATGGAGGAGAGCTCTACTGCGTGGCCGTTGACGCTGTCCCAGCAGAGCAGGTCGCCGTTGAGGCTCCAGTCGTCATAGTCGGGGGCGCGGCCGTCGTGGGGCTTGCCGGAGCGCAGCTTGCCGCCGATGCCGATGAGGAAGGTGGCAGGATGTTCCCGGACGAAGGCGTTCTCCCGCTCCTTGGCGGTGAAGTCGGGGTACAGATCCTCCAGCTCCTGAGAGGTGACGAAGGTCACCTTTTCGGGCAGCTCGGGCAGAACGGACAGCTGGGGGAACACGGAGCGCAGGAAGGCCTGGGTGTCCCGCAGCGCGCCCACGATGGCCCGGACGGTGTCCTTCAGATAGTCCAGGTTGCGGTCCTCAGCGGTGATGATCTTCTCCCAGTCCCACTGGTCCACATAGGCGGAGTGGAGGTTGTCCAGATCCTCATCCCGGCGGATGGCGTTCATGTCGGTGTACAGGCCCTCGCCGGGGTGGAACTGATAGCGCTTCAGGGCCAGGCGCTTCCACTTGGCCAGGGAGTGGACCACCACGGCGGTGTCGGACACGCCGCGGATGTCAAAGGCAACGGGGCGCTCCACGCCGTTCAGATCATCGTTCAGGCCGGAGGACTTGGCTACGAACAGGGGGGCGGAGACCCGGTGGAGGCGGAGGGCGCCGCTGAGGCGGTCCTCAAACAGGCGGTGGAGCAGGCCGATGGCCTTTTGCGTCTCATAAATATTGAGCAGGGGGGTGTACCCCTGAGGGATGTGGGAATGGTCCATAACAGAATACTCCTTTTCTTGTGAGCTTGGAACATCCGGGCGGATGGCCCATATTGCATATTAAAAGCAGGAATTGCAGTTATAGAGGATATTATACTGAATTTTTCTGAAAAAGGCAACGGACAGACGGGAATTTCCCGAGAGGTCTTGCGGATTTTGGCACTGTGTGCTAAAATTCATCTGCCGCGGACCCGCGCGGACAAAAAATATGGAAAGAATAATCAAAAGGAGAATCGCTATGCTGCGTCATTTTGATTCGGTGTCTGTGCGCTGACCGGGAGGCCTGCGCAGTGACAGACGCGGAACCTCCCGAAAGACGAACAGACTTTTAGGAGGAGCAATCCCATGAACCGGGAAAATAAGAGAAAATCGTTTGAAAAAGGATACTACAAAACACATCCCTGCCGGGACGCCTTCACCTGCCGCGTGTGCGGACGGCTGGTGGTCCCGGAGGCCGCCGGGAGCGACCACCGCAACCACTGCCCCAACTGCCTATCCAGCCTCCATGTGGATGAGGAGCCGGGCGACCGCAGTTCTGACTGCGGGGGCGTTATGGATCCCATCGGCGTGTGGGTGCGCCGGGGCGGAGAGTGGGCCGTCATACACCGCTGCCGCCGGTGCGGCAAGCTCAGTTCCAACCGGACCGCGGCGGATGACAACCCCATGAAGCTGATGTCGGTGGCCCTCCGGCCGCTGGCTCAGCCGCCCTTCCCTCTGGAGCATATCCAGCGGCTTGCTGACCTGATGGGCGGCAGCGGCAGTATGGGAGGAGCGGATTGAACCTTTTTCCTCTGGGCGCGCCTGTGGATGATACAGGCGCGCCCCTCTGTTTGAGAGGGAGATGCGGCAAAAATTGAACGCCATACACTTGCCAAGATGGGGCAAGTCTTTTATAATAAACTATCATTCTGCGGACTGGAGAAAAACCTATGAAATTCATATCTTGGAATGTGAACGGCCTGCGGGCCTGCCTGAAAAAGGGGTTTTTGGAGTTCTACCAGCGGGAGCGCCCCGATTTCTGCTGCCTCCAGGAGACCAAAATGGAGCAGGGGCAGGCGGCTGTGGAGCTGGGCGAGGGGGTCCTGGAGTATTGGAACTCTGCGGAGAAGAAGGGATACTCCGGTACTGCGGTGTTTACTCCCCACGCCCCTATCGCTGTGGCCTATGGCATGGATCTGGACAAGCACAACCATGAGGGACGGCTCATCACCCTGGAGTACGAGTCCTTTTACCTGGTCTGCTGCTACACGCCCAATTCCCAGGACGGGCTGAAGCGGCTGGACTACCGCATGGAGTGGGAGGACGACCTGCGGGAGTACCTCATGTCCCTGGACCGGAGCAAGCCGGTGATCTACTGCGGTGATCTGAACGTAGCCCATCAGGAGATCGACCTGAAAAACCCCAAGACCAACCGGAACAATGCCGGCTTCAGCGATCAGGAGCGGGAAAAAATGACCGCGCTGCTTTCCTCCGGGTTTACCGATTCCTTCCGGCACCTCTATCCGGAGGCCACAGGGGTCTACTCCTGGTGGTCCTATCGGTTCAACGCCCGGAAGAACAACGCGGGGTGGCGCATCGATTACTTTATCGTCTCCGACCGGCTGCGGGACAAGATCCGGCGGGCGGAGATCCTCACGGATGTAGAGGGCAGCGACCACTGCCCGGTGCTGCTGGAGCTGGACCTTTAAGCGGGACAGGATGCGGTACGGACAATAAAAGGAGGTTTCGTTCATGCGCAGAGCGGACAAGGAAGTCAAAGATCTGGAGCAGCTGGAGGAGATTCTGCGGGCGTGTACTGCGGTACGGATCGGGACTCGGGATGAGCGGGGGATGTTCATTGTCCCCATGAGCTACGGCTACACCCTGGAGGGGGAGGAGCTGACTCTGTTCGTCCACTCCGCGCCGGAGGGGCGGAAGGTGTCCGCCTTCCGGTCGGGCGGGGAGGCGGCCTTTGAGATGGACTGCGGCCATGCTCTGCGCCCTGCGGCCACCGCCTGCGGACACAGCTTTACCTACCGCAGCATCATGGGCAGCGGGACCATCCGGGAGCTCACCGGCCTGGAGGAGAAGCGGACGGCCCTCAACGCCATCATGGTCCACATGACCGGACGGGAGTGGGAGCTGCTGGCGGAGCAGGTGGACCGGACCGCTGTGTTTGCCCTCCGGGCGGCGGAGTGGACCGGAAAGAGCAATCAGGACGGCTGATAAGGGCCGGACATTCAGAGAGGAGAGAGAGAAATGCCGGAGTTTGATCCCAGAAGCTATGCCTACCCCTCCCGGCGGAATGTGGTGTACGCCCGAAAGGCCATGGCCTGTACCTCCATTCCCCAGGGGGCCCAGATCGGGCTGGATGTGATGAAGGCCGGGGGGAACGCGATGGATGCGGCGGTGGCCATGGCGGCGGCCATGCCGCTGCTGGAGCCCACCAGCAACGGTCTGGGCTCCGACTGCTTTGCCCTGGTGTGGGTGGAGGCGGAGAAGAAGCTCTACGGACTGAACGCCAGCGGCGTGGCCCCGGCGGCCCTGTCCGCGGCCATGGTGCGGGAGATGGGACATCAGACGATGCCCCAAACCGGGTGGATCCCCACCATGGTGCCCGGCGCCCCGGCGGGGTGGGCGGAGCTGAACCGCCGCTTCGGGACCAAGCCCCTGGCCCAGCTGTTTGCCCCGGCCATCTCCGCCGCCCGGGAGGGCGTCCCCGTCCAGGTAAACCTGGAGCCCATGTGGGAAGCGGACGCCCGGCGGATCGCCTCCGCCATGGAGCAGGACCCCGCCCCCCACGCCTACTGGTGGGAGCGGTTTATGAAGCCGGATGGCACGCCCTATCGGGCGGGGGACGTCTTTCGCTGGGAGGAATATGCCCAGACCCTGGAGGAGCTGGCGGCCACCGGCTGCGAGAGCTATTACCGCGGGCCCCTGATGGAGAAGATTGTGGCCTTCAGCCAGGCCACCGGCGGTTACTTCTGTGAGGACGACTTCCGGAACTACAAGCCGGAGTGGGTGGAACCCATCTCCACAGACTATAAGGGGTACACCGTCTGCGAGATCCCCCCCAACGGACACGGGATCACGGTGCTCATGGCCCTGAACCTGCTGAAGGGGCTGGAGCTGTCCGGCCAGAAGGACTGCGCCGACACCTATCACAAGATCCTGGAGTCCATCAAGCTGGCCTTTGCGGACACCAAGACCTATGTGGCGGATCCCCGGTACATGAGGACCCGGGTGGAGGATCTGTTGTCGGAGGAGTATGCCGCCCGACGCAGGGCGCTGATCTCAGAGCAGGCGCTGACGCCCGAGGCGGGGGATCCCTCCTGCGGCGGAACGATCTATCTGTGCACCGCCGACCCACAGGGGAACATGGTGTCCTTCATTCAGAGCAACTACACCACCTTCGGCGCGGGGGTGGCCATCCCCGGGACCGGCATCTCCCTCCAGAACCGGGGGGCCAACTTCTCCCTGGACGAGGGGAGCGACAACTGCCTGGCCGGAGGGAAGCGGTCCTATCACACCATCATCCCCGGGTTCCTGATGCGGGACGGGGAGGCGGTGGGGCCCTTCGGCGTGATGGGGGCCTTTATGCAGCCCCAGGGCCATGTCCTGGTGGTGGTGAACACGGTGGACTACCACATGAATCCTCAGGAGGCCATGGACGCGCCCCGGATCCAGTGGACCGGCGGGAAGCATATCCAGCTGGAGCGGGAGGTCCCTGCCCACATCGCCCAGGAACTGGCCCGCCGGGGCCATGAGGTGGAGATCGTCAACTCCAACCTGCACATGGGCCGGGGGCAGATCATTTGGAAAACAGAGAACGGCCTGTACATCGGGGGCACGGAGCCCCGGTGCGACGGGACAGTGGCGGCCTGGTAAGACCGCTCCCGGCGGGAGCACATCCCCTCACTCATTCAAACACAGACACCCAAGCGGCCCCAGAAAGAAGGTATATTCCATGAAAATTGCAGAACTGTTTGGAAAGGGCAAGACTGTCTTTTCCTGCGAAGTATTTCCCCCCAAGAAAACCAGCCCGGTGGACAGCATTTATAAAACGCTGGACGGTCTGAAGGACATCCAGCCCGACTTCATCAGCGTCACCTACGGTGCGGGAGGCTCCAGCGCGGTGAACCAGTCCACCCAGGAGATCGCCTCCATCATCCAGAACCAGTACCACATCACCGCCATGGCCCATCTGACCTGTGTGGCCTGCACCCGGGGGGAGGCCGCCGAGCTGCTTGCCGGACTGAAGCGGAATGGGGTGGAGAACGTGCTGGCCCTGCGGGGCGACCGGAACCCCAATTTCCCGCCCAAGACAGATTTTCTCCATGCCGATGAGCTGGTCTCCTTCATCCACCGCCGGGGGGACTTCGGCGTGTCCGGGGCCTGCTATCCCGAGGGACACCCCGAGAGCCCGGACATGATCCACGACATTCGCTATTTGAAGCAGAAGGTGGATGCCGGGGCCCAGCATCTGGTGAGCCAGCTGTTTTTTGACAATGACGATTTCTACCGCTTTGTGGAGCGGTGCCGCATCGCCGGCATCAACGTGCCCATCGAGGCGGGCATCATGCCGGTGCTGAACAAGAGCTCCATCGAGCGGATGGTGTCCATGTGCGGCGCCTCCCTGCCCAGGAAGCTGACCCGCATCCTGGCCCGGTACGGCGACCACCCACAGGCCATGCGGGAGGCGGGGATGGCCTATGCCATCGACCAGATCGCCGACCTGATGGCCGCCGGGGTGGACGGCGTCCACCTGTACACCATGAACAACCCCGCCGTGGCCCAGCAGATCAGCGACAGCGTCGCCTCCATCCGAACGGTCTGAGCCTGGCTGCTCGTCAGGTATGAGACCGTGAACGCAGGAAAGGTGTGTTGTCCTTGCCCATTTCTTTGACTGATCTCCAGATCGACGAGGTCCTCCGCTATATGGGGACGCCCCCCGACCGGGCGGAGCCCGCCATACGCAAGCTGGCGGAGGAGTGTGCCCAGGAGCTGCTGGGTGTGGCGCGTCCCCGATGGGCGGCGCGGACCTTTGAACTGACGCTGGAGGAGGTGGGCGTTCGTCTGTCCTCCGGCCTGCTTCTGCCGGGGGAGGACTTGAAGCGCCATTTGGCGGGGTGCCGCCGGGCTGTGCTGTTCTGCGCCACGCTGTCTGCCCAGGCGGACGCCCTCATCCGGCGGGCGGAGAGCGGGGATATGCTCCGGGCCCTGGCCCTGGACTGCTGTGCCACCGCCGCGGTGGAGCAGCTGTGCGACCAGATCGAGCTGGAACTCCAGCGGCAGTTCCCCGGCTGCTTTTTCCCCTTCCGGTACAGCCCGGGGTACGGGGATCTGCCCCTTACCCTCCAGAGCAGCCTGCTGGCCCTGCTGGACGCCCCACGGCAGGTGGGGCTGTGCGCCAGTGCCAGCCATATCCTTACCCCGCGCAAGTCGGTGACCGCCATTCTTGGGGTAGCCGACCACCCCATTCAAGCCTCTGTACGCAGCTGCCTGGGCTGTCCCGCCCACGACAGCTGCCAATATCGAAAGTCAGGTGGACACTGTGGAATTTCTTGAACTGTTAAAGACTGGCCGCCCCGTCCTGCTGGACGGCGGCATGGGCACTATGCTCCAGGCCAGAGGCCTGCCCGTGGGGGCGGCGCCGGAGACGGCTGCCCTGGAGCACCCGGAGTGGCTGCGGGAGATCCACAGCGCCTATCTGGACGCCGGATCCCAGATCGTTTATGCCAATACCTTCGGGGCCAACCGGGAGAAGCTGGCCCACTGTGGAAGAACAGTGGCAGAGGTGGTCCCCGCCGCCGTCGCTGCTGCCCGGGAGGCGGCCCGGGGCCGGGGGCTGGTGGCCCTGGATGTGGGCCCCATCGGCCAGCTGCTGGAGCCCACCGGCACTCTGGAGTTTGAACAGGCGGTGGACATCTTTGCCGAGGTGGTGGAGGCCGGCGCGGCGGCGGGGGCCGACCTGATCGCCATTGAGACCATGACCGACCTCCAGGAGGCCCGGGCCGCCCTGCTGGCGGCCAAGGAGCACTCCGACCTGCCGGTGCTGGTGACCATGACCTATGAGGCCACAGGGCGGACCTTCCTGGGCTGCTCCCCCGCCTGCGCCGCTCTGACCCTGGAGGGGCTTGGGGCGGACGCGATTGGTGTGAACTGCTCCCTGGGGCCCCGGGAGATGCCCCCTCTGGTGGAGGAGCTGCTGAAGTGGACCACCCTGCCCATCGTCCTCAAGCCCAATGCCGGCCTGCCCCGCCCGGACGGCTCCGGCTATGACATCTCCCCGGAGGAGTTTGCCCACAGCCTGGCCGCCCTGGCGGACCTGGGGGTGCAGGTGTTCGGTGGCTGCTGCGGCACCACGCCGGAGTACATCGCCCTGCTGCGGCGGGAGCTGGAGGGCCGGACGGTGCGCCGGGTCCCCAGGGCGGTCCCCGCCGCCGTGTGCAGCGGCACCCAGGCGGTGCCCATCGACCGGGTGCGGGTCATCGGCGAGCGGATCAACCCCACGGGCAAGAAGCTGATGAAGGAGGCCCTGCGCCGGGGGGATGTGGACTATATGCTGAACCAGGCCCTGGCCCAGACGGAGGCCGGGGCGGACATCCTGGATGTGAACGTGGGCCTGCCGGAGATCGACGAGGCGGACATGATGGTCCGCACGGTGAAGGCCCTCCAGGGGGTGACCGACGCCCCCCTCCAGTTGGACTCCACCGACCCGAAGGTGCTGGAGCGGGCCCTGCGGGTCTACTGCGGCAAGGCCATCGTCAACTCGGTCAACGGGGAGGAGGAGAGCCTGTCCGCCATTCTGCCCCTGGTGAAGAAGTACGGCGCGGCGGTGGTGGGCCTGACCCTGGACCAGGGGGGCATCCCCAGGAGCGCGGAGGCACGGGTGGAGGTGGCCAGCCGGATTTTAGAGCGGGCGCTGGCCCTGGGCGTCCGCCGGGAGGATGTGTACATCGACTGCCTGACCCTCACCGTCTCCGCCGAGCAGGAGGGGGCGGCCCAGACCCTGACCGCCCTGCGCCGGGTGAAGGAGGAGCTGGGGCTGAAAACTGTGCTGGGGGTGTCCAACATCTCCTTCGGCCTGCCGGCCCGGCCCCTGGTGAACCAGAATTTCCTCACCATGGCCATGGCGGCGGGGCTGGACCTGCCCATTCTCAACCCCAATGTGGATACCATGATGGCGGCGGTGCGGTGCTATCACCTGCTGACCAACGTGGACCGGGACGCCCGGGAGTTTATCGCCGCCTATGGAAATGCCACCGTGACCACCGCCATCTCCGGCGGAGGAGCCGCCCCGGCGTCCCCGGCCTCCGGCGGGGGACGGAGCCTGGCCGAGGTGGTGGAGGCCGGGCTGAAGGGGGAGGCCGCCTCCGCCGCCCGGGCCCTGCTGGAGAACCGGGAGCCTATGGATGTGGTGGATCACATCCTGATCCCCGCCCTGGACAAGGTGGGGGCCGACTTTGAGCAGAACCGGGTCTTTCTGCCCCAGCTGATCCAGTCCGCGGGGGCGGCCCAGGCAGCCTTCGAGGTCATCCGGGAGCGCCTGTCCCAGCGGGACGGCGGCTCGGTCAGCCGGGGGACGGTGGTGCTGGCCACCGTCAAGGGGGACATCCACGACATCGGAAAGAACATCGTCAAGGTCCTGCTGGAGAACTACGGCTACACTGTGGTGGACCTGGGGAAGGATGTGGACCCCGCCGCCGTGGTGGAGGCCGTCCGGCGGCATGGCGCGCCCCTGGTGGGCCTGTCCGCCCTGATGACCACCACCCTGAAGAGCATGGCGGAGACCATCGCCATGCTCCGCGGCGCGGGCCTGCCCTGTCAGATCATGGTGGGGGGCGCGGTGCTCACCCCGGACTACGCCCGGCAGATCCAGGCGGACTTCTACGCCCGGGACGCCAAGGAGAGCGTGGACATCGCCAAGCGGGTCATCGGATAAACGTAAGCCTGTGGGCTGCCGGAGTTCCGGCGGACCACAGGCTTTGTTAACCCGGTCAGCAGACGGTGAGCAGGGGCTGGAGCTGCCACCCCTCCAGGGCGGCCTGGGCGGCGTCGGCCACCCGGGAGAAGTCGGCCACCAGGGAGGTGGGCTTGTTCTCCGGGTCGTCCTGGCCGAAGGGGACGAAATAGATGTACCTGCGGTTGAGCAGGGCGCCCAGGCTGGGGGCGGAGCCGGCCAGCCCGTCGTTGGTGGAGGGCGCGAGGAGGATGGGGCGGCCGTTGCGCAGGTGGGCCTTGGCCGCCATGGTGACGCAGGTGTCGGTGACGCCGGAGGCCAGCTTGCCCAGGGTGTTGCCCGTGCAGGGGGCGATGATCAGCAGGTCCAGCAGCTTCTGGGGCCCGATGGGCTCCGCCCCGGCGATGGTGGAGATGACCCGGTGGTCACAGATGCGGGCCATCTCCCGCATCAACTCGTGGGCGCAGCCGAAGCGGGTGTCGGTGGCGGCGGTGCACTCCGAGACGATGGGGATCACCCGGGCGAAGCGGGCCTTTACCTGCTCCAGCGCCTCCATGGCCCGGGCGTGAGTGCAGAAGGAGCCGCAGACCGCAAATCCAATGGTCTTGTTTTCCAAGAAAAACCTTCCTTTCCGCGTTATGCTCCCAGTTCGTGAAGCATGTGGTAGATGGTGTTTTTGATGGCGGCCCCGGCGGTGACGGGGGCTACCTTGCCCGGCAGGGAGAGGGCCCAGATCACGGTGCGGCCCAGCCGCCCGGCGGCCTCCAGGTCCACGCCGCCGGGCTTGCTGGCCAGGTCCAGCACCAGACAGTCCGGCTTCAGGTCGGCCAGCTCCGCCTCCCCCAAAACCAGGGCGGGGACGGTGTTGACCACCAGGTCATAGCCGCACAGCCAGCCGGCCAGCTGGCCGGTCTGCTCCGCCCCGTAGCCGCTGGCCTGGGCCCAGGCCAGGGACTCATACCGCCGGGCGGCCACGGTGACCTTAGCACCCAGGGCGGCCAGCCGCTGGGCCAGGGCCCGGCCCACCCGGCCGAAGCCCACCACCAGCACCCGCGCGCCGTGAATGGTGATGGGGAGCTGCTCCATGGCGATCTGGACCGCCCCCTCGGCGGTGGGCACGGCGTTGGCCACCGCCAGCTCCTCCCGGGCGAAGTAGTCCCGAAGGGTGAGCCCCCGCTCGGCGGCCAGGGCGGCGGTGACAGGGTCCACCCGGCCGCCGCAGAGCACCTGGCCGGGGGTGAGGGGGGCCAGCACCTCAGTCACCGTTGGGGAGAGGCGGGAGAGCGGGGCGTTCAGAAGCCCTCCGCCCGATGAAACAGGGAGGGGGAGGACCACGCAGTCCGCCTGCTCCACCCCGGACAGCCCGGGCTCCGCTGTGAGCCCGGGAGCAGGGGCGGCTCCATCCTCCAGGGCGTAGGTGTGGACCCGGTGGCCGTCCTCCGCCAGAAGCTGGGCCAGCTTTCCCTGGCGCATATCCCCTCCCAGGACCCAGAAATTCAGTTCGTGCCGCATAGCAGGACCTCCTTTATCCTCAATGCTGCACCAGCCTATGCGGGGCGGGCGGCGGAGGTGCGGGGAAAAATCCCGCTTGACAGGAAAGGTGAAATTGATTATACTTTTTATAACGATGGCGTGCTGCTTTAAAGCAGAAAAGACGTCGGGTTTACCAGTGGGCGAGGGCGTGCCGACCCAAGCGCTGGCATGGCCCCTTCTGCTGGCGAGAACAACAAAAGGAGGTCCTGAGATGAAACAGCAAGTTCGCAAGATCCTGTCTCTGACCACAGCGGCAGCCCTGACCCTTGGAATGGTGGTCACTGCCCACGCCGCAGACAGCGGAATGACCCGAGGCGAGATGGCTAAGCTCCTGGTGGAGGGAGCTGGACTGTCCGGTCAGGCGGCGGAGTATGCCGCCAAGAACAGCGCCTTCCAGGATGTTGCCGAGGGCAGCGCCTATGAGGGCTACATCAATCTCGCGTATGAAAAGGGCCTGATGAGCGGCACCGGCAGCGGTTCCTTCCGCCCCGACGCCAAGACCACCCAGCTGGAGGCGGCGGCGGCCGTCATGCAGTACGCCGGGGTGCCCGATGAGATGATGAAGGCCTGGCCCGCCGATTATGAGGACACGGCGGTCCGGGTGGGCCTGACTGCGGGCCTCACCTTTGATGGGACGTCCGGCGTGACCCAGGCTCAGTTTGAGACCATGCTGAAGAACGGCTCGGCCCTCATTGGCAAGCCCTATATCGGCATCAGCTGGAAGAGCAACACGCAGAACTATGATTCCTTCAAGACGGTGATCCGCGCCGCCGGCGGCAACCCGGTGGAATTGGACCGGGTGACCAGCACCGCGGTCGCCTATGACAAGGACGGCAAGATCCTGGACTCCTATCTGGAGGAGAGCGGGATGCTCAAGCAGGAGTACGCCGACCAGATCAAGGCCAAGAATCTGGCCAACAGCAACGTGGGCGAGGCCATGGCCGGCATTGACGGCGTGTTCTTCACCGGCGGCGAGGACGTGAGCCCCTCCCTGTTCAAGGTGCCTCAGAAGGAGGCCAACATGGGCGAGGAGATCAACGCCACCCGGGACATCTCCGACTATACGCTGATGGCCTACTGCCTGAGCAAGGACGTGCCCACCCTGGGCGCCTGCCGCGGAATGCAGGTGATGAGCATCGTCTCCGGCGCCGGCTTCATCCAGGACATCCCCGCCTATTATCAGGCCAAGGGCAAGACCTATGACGACAGCCACCGGATGCCTGCGGACGCCCCCGACCGGGACTACGCCCGCCATGTGGTGGACATCATCGAGACCGACTCTTGGATGTATGACATCGTGGGGGCGGATAAGCTGGAGAACGTTTCCTCCTGGCACCATCAGGCGGTGACCGACGTGACCTCCGACACTGGCCTGACCGTGGTGGCCAAGACCACCGTGAACGGCCTGGACATCGTGGAGGCCGTGGAGAACCAGAGCAAGACCTTCTGCCTGGGCGTGCAGTTCCACCCCGAGAACGACGCCAAGCTGGCCCTGCATGACGGCAAGCCCGAGGAGGCCAAGTGCGACCCCGACGTGTGCCTGACCTTCTTCCAGTACCTGGTGAGCTACGCCTCCGGTAAGCCGGTCATCGGCATCTCCTGGGGCGGCGATCCTGCGGACTACACCGATATTCAGGACATCATCCAGAACGGCGGCGGCGTGGTCACCCATGTGCAGCAGATCACCGGCTATGACCAGGCGGCGGCCGAGGTCAAGAAGGTGGACGGCATCGTGGTCACCGGCGGCCAGGACATCAACCCTGACCTGTACGGCGAGGAGCACAGCCCCCTGCTGGAGGACAACAACGAGGAGCGGGACATCCGCGACACCTCTGACTACAATCTGATCAAGGCCGCTGTGGCCGAGAATGTGCCCATGCTGACCATCTGCCGCGGGATGCAGATGCTCAACGTGGTCCAGGGCGGCGGTCTGATCCAGGACCTGCCCACCTATCTGGAGAAGGACGCCAACGTCTATAAGACCCACCGCAACGCCCCCGACTGGGCCCGGCATGACATCACGGTGGAGGCCGGTTCCAAGTGGATGGCGGAGATCGTGGGCGGCAGCTCCATGAAGAACGTAGCCTCCTGGCATCACCAGGTGCTCAACCCCCAGAAGCTGGGCGAGGGCCTGAAGGTCACGGCCTACGGCCCCGACCAGGTGATCGAGGCGGTGGAGTATCAGGCCAATGAGTTCACTCTGGGCGTGCAGTTCCACCCCGAGGCGGACGCGCTGACGGACGCGGCCTTTGCGGCCTACTTCAACACCCTGCTGAAGTACGCGGCCTAATACAAGAGAAAAAATGCCACGCCGCCCACGGGCGGCGTGGCATTTTCTTTGACACAGCGAAAACGGGAGCGGCCCTCAGTTGAGGATCGCTCCCGTTTGTCTTACAGGTTTTCGTCCAGGATCCGGGCAAATGCCTCCGGGGGC
Organism: Clostridiales bacterium; assembly: GCA_902363045.1. Lineage (GTDB taxonomy): Bacteria > Bacillota > Clostridia > Oscillospirales > Oscillospiraceae > Lawsonibacter. The sequence goes on along the minus strand of CABIYX010000036.1, from coordinate 16,085 downwards.
AGAGCGCCCACCTCGCGGGCGATCTCCTTGCCGTCCTTGAAGAAAATGACGGTGGGAATGTTCATCACGCCGTAGCGCATGGCCAGCTCGCCCTCGGCGTCCACATCCACCTTGCCCACCACGGCTTTGCCGTCGTACTGGTCGGCCAGCTGCTGGATCACCGGGCCCAGCATCCGGCAGGGCATACACCAGTTGGCCCAAAAGTCCACCATCATCAGCCGGCCCCCGTTCAGGGCCTGGTCAAAGCTCTCCTTGGTAAAATGCTGTAATGACATATTCTGATTCCTTCCTTCTGATTTGATCGGATGACAGGTCAGGTCCCGCCGGCCGGGGACTCCGCGCCCCGGCGGTCCAAAAATTCCGCGGCGGACAGGGCTGCGATGAGTCCCTCGCCCACCGCCTTGGAGACCTGGAGGGGGCCGCCGGTGCAGTCGCCGGCGGCAAAGACGCCGGGGATGCTAGTGGCCATGGAGCGGTCCACCCGGATGGAGCCCCCCAGGGTCTCCAGCTGGGGGAGCAGATCGGTGGGGGCCACCGCGTCCCGCAGGATAAAGACGCCGCTGCACGGAATGGGGGCCCCGTCGGCCACCAGGGTAGTGACGGTCTGCGCCCCGGCGATCTCAAGACGGTTGGCCTGGAGAAAGGGAATGTCCGGCTCCAGGGCTGTGGGGCGTTTGGGGGCCACATAGACCACCTGGCAGCCCAGGCTTTTCAGATAGGCGGCCTCCCGGGGGGCGTCTCCGCTGCGGCCCACCACGGCCACCGGCTTGCCCCGGTAGAGCATCCCGTCGCAGGTGGCGCAGTAGCTCACCCCGCGGCCCAGGTACTCCGCCTCGCCGGGGTATTTGGCCTGGCGGACCACGCCGGGGGCCAGGACCAGGGTCTCGCCCTCATAGAGCTCGCTGCCCACCGTCAGATGAAAACCGTTCCAGGCCATCAGAGAGATGACGCGGCCCAGGACAAAGTCAGCGCCCATCTCCTCCGCGTGCCGGCGGAACTGCTCCAGAAGCTCCATGCCGGTGACGCCGGGCAGACCCAGGTAGTTGTCCACCCGCTCGGCCCGGGCCAGGGGGCTGTCTTGCCAGCGGTTCCCCACCACCAGCACGCTTTTGTTCCGGCCCCGGGCTGCCACGGCTGCGGACAGTCCAGCAGGGCCGCCCCCCAGAACGATGACGTCATAGCGCATCCCGCTGCGCCTCCTCTCCCTTGTTTGGTGTGTTCAGCATAACACAGGAACGCCGTGCCTTCTGTGACCAGATCACAGAGCGGGCTGCCGTCAGGCCAGCAGCCGGGCCAGCAGAGCCGGGTCTGCGTTGCCGCCGGACAGGACGAACACCGCCTTGTCCTCCGGCCGGACGGGGAGCGCACCGCACAGGGCGGCGGCCACGGGGAGGGCGGAGGAGGGCTCGGCGATCACCTTGGCGGCGGTCATCAGAAGGCGCATGGCCTCCTCGATCCAGCGGTCCTCCACGGCGTACAGCTCATCCACCCGGGCCTGGATGACGGCGAAGTTGTCTGGGTTGGCGTGGTCGGTGCGGGTGCCGTCGGCGATGGTCTGGACGGACTCCAGCTGGACGGGGCGGCCCTCCGCCCGGCTTCTGGTGTACCGGGGCGCGCCCGCCGGCTCCACTCCCACGGTGCGTACCTGAGTCGCGGCCCCCTTGACGGCGGTGGCGATGCCGGAGATCAGCCCGCCGCCTCCGATGGGAGCTGCGATCAGGCTGGCGTCCGGAAGATCCTCCAGGACCTCCAGGGCGAGGGTGCCCTGTCCGGCGGCAACGAACGGATCGGCGTAGGGGTGGATCTCCACCATGCCCTGCTCCCGCACCAGCTGGGCGGCTCGTTCCTCCCGCTGGGAGGAGAGCGTACCCACCAGCTCCACCTGTCCGCCCCAGCGCTGGACCCCAGCCAGCTTCACCGGGTTGGCGTTGGTGGGCATGACGATGACCGCCTGTGCCCCCAGCTTGTGGGCGGCGTAGGCCACCCCCTGGGCGTGGTTGCCCGAGGAGGCACACACAAGGCCGCGGCCCAGCTCCTCCTCCGACAGGGAGAGGGCCTTGTTGAGGGCACCGCGGATCTTGAAGGCGCCGATGGCCTGGAAGCCCTCGTGCTTGAGATAGACCTGACAGCCCAGGGCCTCATCCAGGGCGGGGACACGGAGCAGGGGCGTGCGGACGATGTGGGGGGCGATCCTGGCCCGGGCGGCCTGGACATCACGGTATTCGATCATAAGCGGGACCTTCCTTCCGATTTTAGGATACCCCAATTAAAGCACAGTTTACCCCCGTTGACAAGAAGAAGGGGGCCGCTTTTTCGGAAGAAACCACCCCAAAAAATAAAATCGAAAAAATTGAAAAAAAGGCTTGCATTCTTCGGGAAGCTGTGGTATTCTATATGAGCCGTCCGGGTGAGACACCTTGAGCGGCAAGGATAACCGGGTGTGGCGAAGTTTGGTATCGCGCTTGAATGGGGTTCAAGAGGCCCTGAGTTCGAATCTCAGCACTCGGACCAATTAGAGCAGACGCTGTGCGTCTGCTCTAATTTTTTGCGTGTGGAGCGGACTCATTTTGTTGCGCCTCCTTTCCAAATCACAACCGCTGTACCGGGCTGCGATTTGGTTCCGCCGCTTCGCGGTGTTTTTCGTGCATAGAAATATCGATTGTAACCACCCTCTGCAAACAATCATAATCCGAACTACATGGATCCAGGTGGGTCATGTAGTTCGGATTGATCATTTCTGTTGAAAATGTGCTTTGATTGAAAAGATCGAGGATTCGTGTCTTCGCCCTTTTCTTTTATGCAAAGCATCTTTGCTTGTTTGCAATCGCCTGTTATGATATAATTCAGACGAAAAGGGGGGATCAAATTGGCGGATTTTAGCCGCAACTTAAAGCGGATCAGAAAAAGAGAAAACTTATCTCAGGAGTTATTGGCTGAAAAATTGATGGTGATCCGTCAAACAATTTCAAACTGGGAGCGTGGAAATTCATACCCGGATTTAGATATGCTTGTTCAGATTAGTGAAACCCTAAATACGAATCCAAACGAGTTGCTCTATCCCCTTGTAAAGGAGGAGAAATCCTATATGGATAGGTTGATTAAAACAATTTGGGGTAAACTTGCAATCGTTGTTTTTGTAGTTGGTTTCTTATTCGGATTGTCTTCTGGAAGTCAGGCATATTCTCCGGCTCCCAATACCGTAGGCTGGCACTTCGTTTTTTCAGATGCGATTGGTTACTGGTTTCCAGCATTCTTGATTGGTATGATATTTTTAGGAATAGAAAAAATTGTTGCTTTGCTTTATGAGATCAAGGGCAGTGAATAGATATTTGTTTGCAATATTTCAATCAATAAGGTAGGAGCGTCGTTTCAGATGTTCCCGCCTTTCCCAACTAGAACTGCTGCCACCGGGCTTGGGCCGGACTCCGCCGTTGTGTGAGGTGCAGCTTGAGCGCACAGAAAGAATGGGTTTGACCTGTATCTTAACTTCAGGAAATTCCCCATAAATGCTATATTCAGAAAGAAACTAGCGGTATCATACCCCAGGATGGAGGTTGCTATGAAACGAAACATAGTCCTTGCAAGCATATTTTTGCTTGTATCATTCTCGTTTTCTGCTTGCGCGCCTGTAACTCCTGGCGGCCAGGCACCTGAATTTTTGAATGACATTGGAAAAACGCTGAGTGAATTAAAAAACGAGCATCCGGAAGGCGAATTTGTTGTGCGCTTAGATGGATTCCCGGATGCGGCCGCTGCCTGTTTTGGGGAACAGGGGGCGGAATATGTGTCCTTCTTTTTTGGGGGACAGAGCGGTGATTTTGAAAAGACCATGAACGAATGTGAGGACCAGCTGAGATGCGCTGGTTTTATTACAACGGCGGACGTACTTTTTACAGATATGGAAGATGCTATGTCCTTTCAAGATTTCTTTGCCTTGATCGGCGTCGATGATTATGAGTACTTCGGAGAAGACACGATAACAGCAGAAGGCTGGCTAAGATTCATGTATCGTGGTATGGAAGTGATGGTGAATACAAATGAAGTAACTCCTGGCGGCGGATGGGATTTCACAGGAGCAGAAAGAGTGAAGAGTAATGCTCCGGTGTCTATTGTAGACGCAGAACTATTACAGGCCAATCAAAACCTCGCTGATGCGGTGATGTTCGATTGAACTGTGGTATGAGAGCATATTGTGCTACTGGTGTACGCTTTATTCTTGAGGAACTGCCGGAAAGAGAACGCTCCTGGGATCTGTTAAAGCAGGCGGGAGCGTCGCAGCCGGCGCTCCCGCCCCTTGTCCTTTTTCCTCCCCCATGCTATAATCAACCGGACAGCGGACGGGTGGGGGCGCGCGGGTGACGTTTCCCTTGACCGTCTGGAATGACATGGGACCGGATCCGGTCCAGCAGGGAGAGGCTATGAAACACTATTCCGCGGTTTGCTTTGACTTTGACTACACCTTGGGGGACTCCACCGACTCCATCGTGGCGGGCTTTCAGTATGGATTTGAGCGGCTGGGGCACCCCGTTCCCGACCGGGAGACGGTGCGGGGCACCATCGGCTATCTGTTGGAGGATGCGTATACCATGCTCACCGGGGACCGGGACCCGGAGCGGCAGGCCCTGTTCCGGGCCTATTTTTTGGAGGTAGCCAAACCCCGCCAGAGGGAGGAGACCTTCCTGTTCCCGGGGGCGGCGGAGCTGCTCCGGGGGCTGAGGGTGCGGGGCGTCCGGCTGGGGATCGTCAGCACCAAGACGGGGGAGACCATCGAGTACATCATGGACCGGCTGGGGCTGGGGGACTGCCTGGACTTTGTCATTGGCAGCAGCGATGTGAAGCACCACAAGCCCCACCCTGAGGGGCTGGAAATGGCTCTGGACCGGCTGGGGCTTGCCCCGGAGCGGGTCCTGTACTGTGGGGACACGGTGCTGGACGCTGAGGCCGCCCAGCGGGCGGGGCTGGAGTTCGCCGCGGTGCTCAACGGGACTACCCCGGCGTCGGCCTTCGACGTCTGGCCCCATGTCTTTCTGGCCCGGGATCTGGACGCGCTGGCCCGGTTCCTGGAGGGGCGGACACGGCCCGCGGTATGAGGGTCACAGTAAGAAAAAGCCGCCCGGATGCTGTGCATCCGGGCGGCTTTTGCAATTCGGTCAGATCAGGCACAGGACCAGGGTCAGCACCATGAACACGATGGCGACCCACTTGGTCATCTTGGCCAGCTTGGCGTCCCAGGTCTTGGCCTTGTTCTTGGACAGGAAGGTGTCCACGCCGCCGGCGATGGCGCCGGACAGGCCCGCGCTCTTGCCGGACTGGAGCATGACCACGGCGATCAGGACCAGGCCGCACAGAAGCTGAATGATGGTGAGGGCGAACTTCATATCAATATCGTTCCTTTCAGGCCTGTCCAGACAGGCGAAAAATCAAAAATGCGGCGGAAAATCCCGGACGCAGAAGACATTATACTACATACCGGCAGGAAAAGCAAGGATTTTTCCGCGGTTTGGGGAAAAACGTGAGGCGCAGGGTCAAAGCTGGGCGATGGCCTCGATCTCCACCAGCACGTCCTTGGGCAGGCGGGCCACCTGGACGGCGGAGCGGGCGGGATAGGGCTCCTGGAAGAACTGGGCGTAGACCTCGTTCATGGCGGCGAAGTCGTTCATATCGTTGAGGAACACCGTGGTCTTGACCACCGCGCCCATGTTGGTCCCGGCGGCGTTGAGGATGGCCTTGATGTTGTTAAGAGACTGCCGGGCCTGGGCCTGGATGCCTCCCTCGGGGACGGCGCCGGTGGCGGGGTCTACGGGGATCTGGCCGGAGGTGAACAGCAGATCGCCGATCTTGACGGCTTGGGAGTAGGGGCCGATGGCGGCGGGGGCGAGCTCAGTGTGGATGACCTGTTTCATGGGATGCGCTCCTTTCCATTCTGTACACAGTACCGCCTGGGCGGTTTTTCCTATTGTAGCACAGGGGCCGGTCTGCCGTCAATCGCCTCCGGAGGGGGCGTGGAGCTGTCCCCACACCCGCCCGGCCACCGCACCCAGCAGCAGGATGTTCCCGCAGAAGTAGAGCCAGACCAGCAGGATGACCAGGGAGGCCAGAGAGCCGTAGACCAGGGAATACCGGGAGGACATCCCGATGAACCAGGAGAACAGCACCGAGCAGGCCACCAGGGCGGCGGCGGACAGCAGGGCGGTGAGGCGCAGGGTGCGGGTCTGCCGGCGGAAGGGGAGAGGGGTCCCCAGCCGGTAGACGGCCAGCACCAGGATCAGCACCAGCAGGAACAGCAGCAGATAGCGCAGCCAGCCCCACAACTGGGACAGGGAGACCAGGGGGATCAGATCCAGCAGGGCCTGGGGCAGCCGGGACTCCAGCAGGCGGAAGAACCACTCCCCGGTGAAAATGACCACGATGGACAGGTAGATGGTCAGCAGGAACAGCAGGGAGAGGGCCACGCTGAGGATCAGGCGGTGCAGGCTGTTGACATGGCGGACCTGATACAGCTCGTCCATGGTCTGGAGCAGGGTGCGCAGCCCCGCCGAGGCAGACAGGCCGATGGTGAACAGGCAGGCCAGCAGCAGGGGAGTGGACTGGCTCTGCGGGATGGCGGAGACGTAGTCCAGATAGTCCAGGATCAGAGACAGGCTCTCCCGGGGGAGGATGGAGTCCAGGGCGGAAAAGACCTCCTCCGGGCTGAGGGGCAGCAGGCCAATGAAGAAGTTGACGCACATGAGCAGGGGAAATAGGGTCAGGATCAAAAAGTAAGCCAGAGCAGCGGCGGCCCGGGCCACGCCCAGGCGGCTGTAAGTGTCCGCCACCCCCCACACAAAGGCCACGGGCGGCAGACGGAGCAGGGATCTCCACATGGAAGCGCGCCTCCTCTCAACTGTACTCCCCCGGCGGGGCGGGCCGCACCGGGGGAGTGAAGCAAAAAGCCGCCTGCGACGCAGACGGCTTTCTCTCTCTTGCTTGGTTCAGGATGCTCAGGCCAGCTTGCTCAGCTTGATGGTCATGCTGCTCTTCTTGTGGGCGGCATTGTTCTTGTGCAGCAGCCCCTTGACAACAGCCTTGTCCACAGCCTTGACGGCCACCTTGTAAGCGACATCGGCCTCGCTGCGGTTGCCTTCCGCCACCGCGGCCTCAAACTTCTTGATGTCGGTCTTGAGCGCGGACTTCGCGGCCTTGTTCTGCATGGCCTTGGTCTGGGACACCAGGACACGCTTCTTGGCAGACTTGATATTCGGCAAACCAAACACCTCCTCCGATTTTTAAAATCAATAAAATAGAACACAAGAATCCCTGTGCGGATATGTATTATACCATCGGCCCTTGAAAAAAGCAACTCCTTTTTTGAAAAAATTTCTGATTTTTTCCGCCCGATCCCAAGGTCATGCGGCTCGCCGCATAGTTCTCCATTTGGCGCAGAAACTACCCTCAAAGACGGCCGGGGGATGCTCCGGCGGAACAGGAGGCGGCGCAGATGGCTGGACGCAGAACGGACCTGGCCCTGGAGGCCAAGGAGATCTGGGAGGAGGGAGCGGCGGAGGCCGCGGTGCTGGAGGGGGTAGAGGCCGCCGCCGGAGAACGGGAGGGTTTCCCCACAGAAACGGTGCGCATTTTGGACCGGCGTGGGGAGGAGGCCCTGGGCAAGCCGGCGGGGCGGTATGTGACCCTCACTCTGGATGGCCTGGCCCGGCGGGAGGAGGGGGCCTTCGGCCGGGCGGCCCGGGCGGTGGCCGGGGAGCTGGCCGGGCTGCTGGAGGGGGTCCCCGCCGGCGGGCTGGCGCTGGTGGTGGGGCTGGGCAATCGAGCCATCACGCCGGACGCCCTGGGGCCCAAGGTCCATGACCACACCCTGGTCACCCGGCACCTGGTGGAGGGCTGTCCGGAGCAATTCGGCGGCTTCCGCCCGGTGGCCGCCCTGTCCGCCGGGGTGCTGGGCACCACGGGGATGGAGAGCGGCGAGCTGGTCCAGGCGGTGTGCCGCCGGCTGAAGCCGGCCTGCGTGGTGGCGGTGGACGCCCTGGCCTCCCGCTCTCTGAAGCGGCTGTGCCGCACGGTGCAGCTGTCTGATACGGGGATTGCCCCCGGCTCCGGGGTGGGCAACCACCGGGCGGCGCTGGACCGGGCCTCCCTGGGGGCGCCGGTGCTGGCGGTTGGGGTCCCCACGGTGGTGGACGGGGCCACCCTGGCCGCCGATCTGCTGGGGACGGCGGAACTGCCGCCCCTGGGGGAGGGGCGGGACCTGCTGGTCACCCCGAAGGACATCGACAGCCAGGTGAGCGACATGGCCAAGGTCATCGGCTATGGCATCGGCCTGGCCCTCCATCCGGGGCTGCGGGTGGAGGATTTGGATCTGCTCCTCAGCTGAGGGGCGGGCTAGTTGTCCATGCGGGTGGCGGTGATGCGCTCCATCCTCTGGCCGCGGTCGATCTCGGCCCTTGTGCCCATGCTCCAGTGCTGGACCTGGATGGGGCGCTCCCCGCTGTGGTCAAAGAGGAGGGAGGCGGCAAACCACAGGTCCTCCCCGTTGTCCGCCCGGGCCGTCAGCTCATAGACCGCCTCCCCGGCGTCGTTCCGGTCCCGGTATACCCCGTCCGCTGGGGCAAGAGAGACGATCTGCCACAGGGCGGAGGTGTTCCGGGCATTCCAGGGGTTGTACCCGGTCCGGGTGAACTGGTCCAGCCACACCCGGCTCTGATCGTAGACGCCGGTGGGCAGGTCCTCCTCCGCGGTATGCCAAAAGATCTCGTTTTGTGCTGGGACCCACTGGACGGGGGAGCCCTCGTAGATGCCGTAGTCCTGGTTTTCTGTAAAAATATCCACGCCGCCGGGGGCTATCAGGGGCTTTCTGCTCTCCCAATCGTCGTGGTAGTCCTGATAAGCCTGGGAGCGGGAGTCCCGGACGTCCCCCTCTACCGGCCACACCCAGGTGAAGTCGTCCCCGTCCAGGCGGATCACGCCCGCCTCGCCGCCGGAAAAGCCCTGACGGGCCCATGTGGCGGTGTAGAGCAGGTACCGGCTGCCGTCCTTCTCAAAGACGGCGGTGTAGGGGCGACCGCCGGAGCCGCTGGTTTCAAAAGGTGTTCCGACCACCTCTCCCGCCCGGTCCACCATACCGATGACCAGGGAGTAACGGGGATAATCGTCGTAAAAATGGGCCGCGGCCAGGGTGAGATCCTCGGAGACGTCTTGGACATCCAGCAGCTCGCCTTGGATGGAGCCTGGGAAGAGGATGGAGGCGTCAGAGGACTGGAACAGGGCGTCCAGAACGGCCTGAGTATCCCAGCCCTCGCCGCTCTGGGCGGCGGGCTCGCTGGTCTGCCCGCCCTGCACCTGGCAGGACACCAGCCCGCCGCAGGTCAAAATGAGTGTGGCCATGAGGACCATGGCCCACAGGGGTGGGCGCTGTCTGCCCCACTGGAAGATGCTGCGGATGCGCAGCTCGGTCTCCCGGGCGGAGCCGGACAGCGGGGTGGTGAAGGGGAAGCGGGGGAGCTGTTTCATATCAAGATACCTCCTCGGGTGGTTGGGGGTGTGCCGCGGTCAGGCCCCGCCTGGGCCATACCAGCAGATCTGTCCCCGGGCGTTGAAGGAGTAGATATGGGGGGCCTTCCTCTCAGCGGTTTCAATCAAAAGCTGGTTTTCCACACCGAAGGCCAGAGACGGACGTTATCCATCAAAATACCACTGACAGTACAGAGGCGGTTGGAGCGAGAGACATTCCTCTGTTGGAACCAGTGGCTCCAGTTTTGGGGTGTATTGATTATAGAGGGTGAAAGACCCATCGTCCCAGATATAGATATGGTCGGCCCCGCTGATGAAGTCGCTGTTCAGGTCATCGCGGTCATCGCTGCGGGCGGTGAGGTAGAAGATGGGCTGGCCGTCTGCCTTCATGCGGAAGGCCTCCAAAGTCTGGTTCTGTATGCATAGGTCAGACCCGGGAATATCCTGTCCCAAAGTTGGATCGAACTGGTCTGCCAAAGATTGACACAGTCCCGCTTCGGTCTTGCCTGCCAGTGCCAGCGCATCATCCAGCGTAATCTGCATACAATTCTCTTTGTCATAGACAAAAGAGGTGAGATGGGCGGTGCTCAGATCGGTCTTAAATTCGTCCCGGAAGAAGAGCAGGCTGAGATAACGGTTTGTCTCTGTTGGGTAAAGCAGACAGCGGTTCTCAAAAAAGACTGAATTGGACACGCAAAGGGCAGAATCTGACTCCAGAGCAGAGAGTAAAGACGAGTATTCTCCTTTTAACTCTGCTAAAGCTGCATTGATGTCTGTGATACCCTGAGTGGTTTCAGCACTATCAGGCATGACTAAAACCGGAATCTCAATATAGTTTTCTGAGGTATCATAGAACTGTACATCCATCTCAATGGATGGGCCCTGTTGCCGGAGGTGGCAGGACACCAGCCCGCCGCAGGTCAAAATGAGTGCGGCAATGAGGACCATGGCCCACAGGGGTGGGCGCTGTCTGCCCCACTGGAAGATGCTGCGGATGCGCAGCTCGGTCTCCCGGGCGGAGCCGGACAGCGGGGTGGTGAAGGGGGAGCGGGGGAGCTGTTTCATATCAAGATACCTCCTCGGGTGGTTGGGGATGTGCCGCGGTCAGGCCCCGCCTGGGCCATACCAGCAGATCTGTCCCCGGGCGTTGAAGGAGTAGATATGGGGGCCTTCCTCCCATCGGTTTTCTGTCAGCAGCTGCTGGTCCGTGTCAATGGTCAGGTCCCCCTGGAGGGCAAAGGCGTATTGGAAGGTCCGGGTCCCGCCGTCCCACAGGTACCAGAGGTGGACATCGTTGTGGGTGGTGTCCCAAGGCAGGCCCAGATCGGGGAAGCCGTCGAAGTTCACATCCCGGAGGTCCAGGGCATGAAACTGGTTTTCGGCGCTGAAGCCGGAGGCGGGGGCGTTGGCCGCCGAAGGCGTGACCTGGGCGGCGGTATCGGAGTCGAAGGCACGGGGCTGGGGCAGTGCGTGCGGGGGCGTGATGGTCTGAAGAAGCCGGTCCCCCTCCAGCACCTGGATCCGGTCATAATACAACTCCCGAAGCCCCAGGCTGTTTTCCCTCCACCTCCCGGTCAGCGCCAGGGTCAGCGGCCCGCCATCCGGCAGGGAAAGAAGCTCTGTATCGGTGAAGTGATCGTCGGCCTGGGCGGAAAACTGCCCATTTTCCCAGGCCAGTGTGACATAGCAGGGGCTGTGCCACTTGTCAATGAGGACGGGGACCCGGAGGACCGGGAGGGGATGGTCCTCCTGTTGGCTTACATAAGCGCCGGACAGGACGGTCCCATCAGACAAAAGGTCATGCTCCGGGTCATCCCACTGGCCGATGCGGGCACGCTCCACCAGGGCGCCGTCCTCCACATCCAGGACCACATAGGAGGTGCCTCCATAATTGGAGTATCGGTCGGCCAGCTCCAGGACCAGAGACTGGTGCTCCGGATGGGTGAGGTATCCTGCGGCGGCGGCGGGGATGCTGGGGGAAGGCAGGGACCAGCGGAAGCGGGCTCCGGAGCCTAAAGTGACCTCTGCCAGGGTGGAGCCCTCAGAGCCAGGCCCCGGACCAAAGCTGCTGAGGATCAGGACGTCATCTCCGGATCCGGTCCCGTCCAGCTCCAGACCATCAAAATAGCGCATCAGGATGCCGTCGGGCAGCGTGGAGTCAATGGGAACTGCTTCGCCGTCCTGGGTCAGAGGGGCGAACAGGAACTCACCGGATCGGCTCATCCCGATCAACCGGGATAGAGGGACGGTCTGAGGGGTGCCGGAGACTGGGGTGACGGTCACGGTCGTGTCCTCCGGATGGAAGGCCAGATCCACCAGTTTCCAGCCCTCCCCCTCCAGGTTGAGGAGGTCCGCACCAGCCTGCTGCAGCTCCTGGGAGCGGACCGAGCCGTCGGGCCACCGCCGCCACAGCCGGAGTGCGCCCAGTGCCGGGTCGTTTTCCAGCAGCTCCAAAGCACCGTCCCCATCCAGATCCAGATGGTACATGGGGCCGGAGCCCTCTGCCAGGCAAAAGGAGGCTCCATTGGGGAGGAGAGCCTGATAGTCGTACCAGTGGGAGCCCTCCTCTGTCACGGTGTGGGTGACGGAGCCGGAAAAGCCGCAGAGGGCATCAAACTCCAGGACCTCCCGGCCGGGCTCCGTCAAAGAGAAGGTGGGACCTGCCAGGGCGGCGGGGCCGCTGGACTGTGTCCCGCCCTGCACCTGACAGGCGGCCAGTCCGCCGCAGGAGAGGACAAGGGCGGCAATGAGGACCATGGCCCACAGGGGCGGGCGCTGCTTTTTCCACTGGAAGATGCTGCGGATGCGCAGCTCGGTCTCACGGGCGGAGCCGGACAGAGGGGTGGTGAAGGGGGAGCGGGGGACAGGTATCATAAGATCGCCTCCTGACTATGGAAAAAGTGGTTGGAAAGGTGTATCTTTCAGTGCAATTAAGGGGTGCGTAAAGGGTAATAGTAAAAGTCATAGTAAAGTCAAGTAATAGTCATCTGTAATGGTCAGGTCAAGGGCGGCCGCCGGGGCCGCCCTCCTGGTCCGCGGGGCACAGCCGCGCGGCGGCAGAGAGAATGGTCTGCCCATAGGCGGCGTGCTCCTCCGGGGACAGCAGGGACAGCACCTCCTCGTCACAGGCCAGCTCTGTGTCCCGCTGGATCAGGCGCTCCATCAGCCAGCACAGGGGGTTGAACCAGTACAGCGCCTTGACCCACAGGGCCAGAGCCCGGAGCCATATATCCCGCCGGCGGAAGTGAGTCAGTTCGTGCAGGAGGGAGCAGTGGAGCTCCTGCTGGGAGAGAGGCTCCGGCGGGAGAAGGAGGGCTGGCCGGATCACCCCAGCCAGCATGGGGACCTTCAGGCCCTGGCAGATGAGCAGGCGGGGGCTGCGCTCCAGCTTCATGCGGTCCTTCAGCTGTTGGAAGGAGAGCAGGATCTGGGGATCATGGACTGGGGCGGCCCAGCGGCGCAGATAGGCGAGGAGCCGGAGGTGGGCGGCCAGGTTCCAGATCAGAACAGCGGCGGCCCCGGTCAGCCAGAGGAGAAAGAGAAGCTGGACCGGGGAGCGGGACGGGGCCTGCTGGGGCGCTGGAAGGTCGGGGGCGGTCTGGCCGGAGGCTCCGGGGCGGTTGGGGGAGGTTCCAGGTGTCTGGGCACTCTGCTCCGGAGCGGGGACAGGCAGCGGGCGCTGCCCGCTGGGCTGCTGGATGGAGACGGCAGGGACGGGGACCTGGATCAGGGCACGGCTTTGCAGGACAGGCAGAAGTGAGAAGGGGACGGCCAGGCGCAGGCAGAGGAGCAGCCAGGCCAAGCACCGCCAGCGCGCGCCGTACCGGGCGCGGGTGGACCGGCCGGCCAGGGCCAGCAGGCACACAGCGGCGGAGCCGCCCAGGGTCAGCCCCGTCAGAGTGAACAGAAACTCCCTCACGGCGCACGCCTCCCCTTCAGCTGGTCCAGCAGTGCCTGGAGCTCCTCCAGTTCTCCCCGCTCCAACCCCCGGCTGGCCAGGGCGGCCACGAAGTTTTTGGGGGAGCCGTACAGGCGGTCCAGCACCGCCCGGCTGTCAAAGGCCAGATAGTCCTCCTGAGAGACCAGGGGGGTGTACAGGTTGCTGCGCCCCTCACGGCGGACAGAGACGAAGCCCTTTTCTGCCAGGCGGGACAGGTAGGTGTTGACGGTGTTGGACGCCCATTGGAAGGGAGCCAGAGCCTGATCCAGCACGGCCCGGGGGACGTCGGCTCCGGCGTCCCAAAGAGCCTTCATCACTTCCAGCTCTGTGTCGGGGAGACGTTTCATAGGGAATGCTCCTTTTACTTCAAATGTAGTTGATAATAATATACTACACTTGAAGTGATAGAAAGGCAAGTTACAGATCAATGACAAAACGCCGCCCCTCCCCGGCGGTTGAACGGAGAGAGGCGGCGCTGTCTGGGCGCGTTACAGAAGGATCTGTCCGTTGATCTCCAAGCGGAATTTCAGCTCCAGGGCCTCGGCGGCCCGGCGGCACAGGAGCATCCGCTGGAGGAAGATCTCAAAGTAGTCCATCACGGCGCACACTTGCGTGTTGATGGACAGGGAGAGGGTGACGGTGCGGCCGGGCACGTCCAGCAGCACCTCGGAGCGCTCCACGGAGTAATTCACCCGGTCGTGGATGTCGAAAGTGGCCATGTCCTTGTTGCGGACCCGGCTGCGGCGCACATCCGTCTTATCCGCCAGAATCAGGGCGGCGGCCACGGCGTTCACCGGGAAGGCGGTGGAGTCATCGTGGTGGCCAATGGCGGTGATGACCGCGGCCACGTCGGCCTGGGTGATATAGGTGCGGATCTCGGGGGAATTTTTGACGATCTCAAAGGTGACGTTCATGTTGGAAACTCCTTTCTTCCCTTGCCCAGCGGTCCAAAGACAGCGGGACAGATCGACGCGGCCATCAGGTAAAAACGGGACGCCCTCCTGCTCCAGCAGGAACCGCTGGATCCCGGGGCCGCCAAAGATGTCCGAAGGGCTCAGCCGCCCGTCCCGGTACACCACCCGGTGACAGGGCAGGCCCTCCGGGGCGCGGGCCATCGCCTGTCCCACGATGCGGCTGGCCCGAGGATGTCCCGCCAGAAAAGCCAGCTGACCATAGGTGGCCGCCTGGCCGCGGGGGATGAGGGCTGTGAGGCGGTAGACCGCGGCGTAAAACTCAGATGTCCCTGACATCGTAAGGGGTGGTCTGGTACACATAATAATTCAGCCAGTTGGTATAAAACAGCTGGGCGGCGGAGCGCCAGCGGACCAGGGGGGGCTGTGTGGGGTCGTTGTTGGGGAAGTAGTTGTCCGGGACGTTGATGTCAATCCCCTTGTTTACATCCCGGAAATACTCGTTGGCCAGAGTTTCCGGGTCATACTCCGGGTGTCCGGTGATAAAGAAGCGGCGGTTGTCCGCACTCTTGACGGCGAACACGCCCGCCTGCTGAGAGACGGCCAGCAGCTCCAGCTCGGGAACGCGCTGGATGTCCTCCAGCCGGTTTTCGGTGTAGCGTGAGTGAGGGATGTAGAACACATCGTCAAAGCCCCGGAAGAGGGGGGACTGGGTGCGGACCACCGTGTGGGGGAACACGCCAAAGAGCTTTTTGTCCAGAGTATACTTCGGGATCCCATAGTGGTGGAACAGGCCGGCCTGAGCTCCCCAGCAGATGTGCAGCGTAGAGTGGACATGGGTAGTGGTCCAGTCCATGATTTGGCACAACTCGTCCCAGTAGTCCACATCGGTGAAGTCCAGATTCTCCACCGGCGCGCCGGTGATAATCATGCCGTCGTACTTCCGGTCCTTAATCTGGTCGAAGGTGGTGTAGAAGGAGGAGAGGTGGTCAGCATCCGTGTTCTGGGAGATGTGGCTCAGGGTGTGGAGCAGCTCCACCTTCACCTGGAGGGGGGAGTTGGACAGCTTGCGCAGCAGCTGGGTCTCGGTTACGATCTTGGTGGGCATCAGGTTGAGGATCAACAGATTCAGCGGGCGGATGTCCTGGTGCATGGCCCGGTATTCTGTCATCACAAAGATATTCTCGCTCTCCAGCGTCGCAGTGGCCGGGAGGGAGTCGGGGATCTTGATGGGCATGGGAAAGACCTCTTTCCTATATAAATTTTAAGATAAGATGAGGGTATCATAACTGAGGTGGTTGTGCAAGAGAGAATTCTGCGGAAGAATGTTCTCCAGAGAGAGACAAAAGGAAAAAGCAGAAAAAAGGCGAAAAAAGTGCTTGACAAAGGAGGCAGGATTTGCTATGATAGCCAAGCGCTTGCGGGACGGGTCACCGGACAGCAGCGCAGGTACTTCTGAATCAAAGTTTTGGATGAGGGAACAAAACGGGACGAAAAAATTCCTGAAAAAAGTTCTTGACAGAGCGAAGAAGAAGTGCTACAATAAGCGAGTCGCCTGCTGAGGCGGCAAGCAAATAGGGAGCAGCCCGCCGGGGCGTCTGAGAGAACAAAAAAGGTTGAAAAACCTGAAAAAAGTTCTTGACAAGATGAAAACGGTGTGGTAAGATAAACTCCCGCCGCTGAGAGCGGTGTGCACCTTGTAAATTAAACAACGTGACAAACACGAAGCA
>CABIYX010000035.1:31154-33089 GCA_902363045.1 Clostridiales bacterium | reverse complement strand
AGTACATCCAGCAGTTTATGTATGAGACCTTCAATACTCCGTTTTATCTCCAGCGCAGTATCGAGGTCAACTATTCGTCCTTTACCGCTGAATGGCAGATCAAGGGGAAATCTTCCGTATCTTACAACGATGTGGCAGCCTACACCACCTACGGAACCAGCCGTGCCAACGCCTACAAGATTTTGGAGGACAGCCTGAATCTGCGAGATGTCCGTATCTATGACACCATAGAGGACGCAGACGGAAAAGAGCGCCGCGTGCTGAACGCCAAGGAGACCACCCTGGCTGCTCAAAAACAGCAGGCGATCCGGGAAGCCTTTAGGGACTGGATTTGGAAAGACCCGGAGCGCCGCCAGACTTTGGTGCGCCAGTACAACGAAGAAATGAACTCTACCCGTCCCCGCGAGTATGATGGCAGCCATATCACTTTTGGCGGCATGAACCCAGCCATTACCCTGCGGGAACACCAGAAAAGCGCCATCGCCCATGTGCTGTATGGCGGTAATACCCTGCTGGCACATGAAGTAGGCGCGGGCAAAACCTTTGAGATGGTGGCCGCTGCTATGGAAGCCAAACGCCTGGGCTTGTGCCAGAAATCTCTTTTTGTGGTTCCAAACCACCTGACCGAGCAGTGGGCGTCGGAGTTTTTGCGCCTCTATCCTTCCGCCAACATCTTAGTCACAACCAAAAAGGACTTTGAGACCCATAACCGCAAAAAGTTCTGCGCCCGTATTGCGACCGGTGAGTACGACGCCATCATCATGGGACACAGCCAGTTTGAGCGTATCCCCATCAGCCGGGAGCGTCAGGAACGGCTTCTCTATGAGCAGATCGACGAGATCACCGAGGGGATCGCAGAGGTGCAGGCCAGCGGCGGCGAGCGTTTCACGGTCAAGCAGCTGGAGCGTACCAGAAAGTCTCTGGAAGCCAGACTGGAAAAGCTGCAAGCCGAGGGACGAAAAGACGATGTGGTAACCTTCGAGCAGCTGGGTGTAGACCGATTGTTCGTGGACGAGGCCCACAACTATAAAAACCTGTTTCTATACACAAAAATGAGGAATGTGGCAGGCTTATCCACATCGGACGCGCAGAAATCCTCCGATATGTTTGCCAAGTGCCGCTATATGGATGAGATCACGGGAAACCGTGGCGTGATCTTTGCCACCGGCACACCGGTCAGCAACTCCATGACCGAGCTTTACACCATGCAGCGTTACCTTCAGTATGAACGCCTGCAAGAACTGAACATGACCCACTTCGACTGCTGGGCTTCCCGATTTGGGGAGACCGTCACAGCATTGGAGCTGGCACCGGAAGGCACCGGCTACCGGGCAAGGACGAGATTCAGCAAGTTCTTTAATCTGCCGGAGCTGATGAACCTGTTCAAAGAAGTGGCCGACATTAAGACTGCCGACCAGCTGAATCTGCCTACCCCGGAAGTGGAATACCACAACATCGTGGCGCAGCCTACCGAACATCAGCAGGAAATGGTCAAGGCCCTTTCGGAGCGCGCATCGCTGGTACACAGCGGAACCGTTGACCCGTCCCAGGACAATATGCTCAAGATTACCTCGGATGGCCGCAAGCTGGGGCTGGACCAGAGGATCGTCAACCAGATGCTACCGGACGAACCCGGCACAAAGGTCAATCAGTGCGTGGACAACATCATGCAGATCTGGCGGGATGGTGAAGTTGACAAGCTGACCCAGCTGGTATTCTGCGACATTTCTACACCGCAGACAAAAGCTCCTGCAAGCAAGGCGGCGAAAACGCTGGATAATCCACTGCTTCACGCACTGGAAGGCGCTGTACCCCTGCCGGAGCAGGAACCGGCCTTTACGGTATATGACGATATTCGTCAGAAGCTCATTGCTCAGGGGATGCCTGCCGACCAGATCGCTTTTATCCATGAAGCCAACACCGAAGTGCGGAAAA
>CABIYX010000035.1:25184-31113 GCA_902363045.1 Clostridiales bacterium | reverse complement strand
GCAGACGGTGGAGAATAAGCAGAAATTCATCAGCCAGATCATGACTTCTAAATCGCCGGTGCGCTCCTGCGATGATGTGGATGAAACCGCCCTCAGTTTTGCCGAGATCAAGGCTCTGTGCGCCGGAGACCCCCGTATCAAAGAGCGTATGGATTTGGATGTGGAAGTATCTCGCCTGAAGCTGATGAAAGCCGACCACCAGAGCAAGCAGTATCGTCTGGAGGACCAGCTGCTCAAATATTTCCCGGAGGAGATTGAAAAGCACAAGGGCTTTATCAAGGGCTTTGAATCTGACCTGGAGGTTTTGGCAGCTCACCCGCACCCAGAGGACGGCTTTGCCGGTATGGAGATCCGGGGCGACCTGCTGACCGATAAGGAGAACGCCGGTGCAGCCCTTTTGGATGCCTGCAAGGAGGTCAAAACCTCCGATCCGGTGCAGATCGGCAGCTATCGGGGCTATGCCATGTCCGTGGAATTTTCCGCCTGGAAACAGGAATATACGCTCCTGCTGAAAGGACAGATGACCCACAGGGCAACCCTTGGTACAGACCCTCGCGGAAATCTTACCCGTATCGACAATGCCCTCGCCCAGATGCCCCAGCGTCTGGAGGCGGCAAAGGCCCAGCTGGATAACCTCTATCAGCAGCAGGCTGCCGCAAAAGAGGAAGTTGGAAAGCCATTCCTTTATGAAGAAGAACTGAGAAGCAAAAACGCCCGTCTGGTGGAGCTGGATACCCTGCTCAACATCGACGGAAAGGGACAGGCACACGATGAAGCTGTCGTTGCCAAAAGCACACGGCCTTCGGTATTGAACCATCTGAAACGCCCGGTGCCGTCCCGCAGTACAGACAAGAAACCAAAACAGCATGAGGAGGTGCGATAACATGAATACCAACGATCTGAATACGGCTCTTTATGAAAAGATGGCTGCTGAGCAGGACAAATACAGGGACTGGCTGAAAAGCCAGCCCCCGGAAGAAATCCTGAATCACACCTATGAGTACACCATCCGTGAGGACATCGTGATGGCGATGGAGGAACTGGAGCTGACCGACGCCCAGGCCAAGGCGCTTTTGGAATCTCCCTCGCCGCTGGCGGATGTGTACCGCTATTTTGAAAAGCTGGAGACCGGCTATATGGATGTGATCCGGGACAGCATTGAAAGCCGAGCCAATGAGGTATGCAGAGAACCAGAAGAACTTAATCCTATGGTAGTTTATCTTCATTCTGCTTCATACGCGACTAAGCATGGAGAAACAGACGCATATTGGATGTCTGACCAGGCGAATTTTTCCTGTAAAGTTGCCATTGAGCAGGCAATCAGCACCCACTACGGAGACAACCGACTGGATACCTCTTCTGCGGTGCAGGAGGTCATGGAGAAATTCGGACCGGAGCGAATGAACTTTATTCTCGCCAATACCATTCAGCATAAGGATGCAGATGGGCGGATCTCCCGTGACAACAAAGCATGGGCAAAGACCATTCCTATGCCGGAGGATAGTGCTTCTTCCCAACAATGTGCAGATCTGGTAGTGGATCGAGTCAATCCGGGACTTGTAGACCTGTTTACAAGACAGGCTCGAAAGATCGTTCAGGAGAAAGAAAAAGGCTCTGTCCTGCAAAAGCTCAAGCAGGAGCTGCCTCCCCATAAGCCTGCCGCCCCAAAGAAACAGGAACCGGAGAGATAACTATGGCAAAGCGTAAGAGGGATATGCAATTAAATTTTAGAGTTTCATCGGAGGAGCTTGCTGTAATTGAGCAAAAAATGTCTCAGTTTGGAACCTCAAACCGTGAAGCCTATCTAAGAAAAATGGCACTGGATGGGTATGTGGTCAAGCTGGAACTGCCGGAGCTGAAGGAGCTGGTCTCCCTAATGCGCCGAAGCAGTAACAACTTGAATCAGCTGACCCGCAAAGTGCATGAGACGGGGCGGGTTTATGATACTGACTTGGAGGATATATCCCAGCAGCAGGAACAGTTATGGGAGGGTGTGAGGGAAATCCTTACCCAGCTTTCTAAACTTTCATAACAGGGATAAATACTCCGTTTGCGGAGGGAGGAACGGCGTTTCTTCGCCGCACCTCCCTCCGCTTTTTCTTTTTGCCGGTATCCTTGTCTTTTGCCTGTCCGTACCGGATAATATGAGTAGAATAAAAAGTGTAGCAAAGGAGTGGAAAACAGATGCTGACCTTTGAAAAAGTGCTGGGGATTTTTGCGGACTACCTGGACGCAGACGAGACCACCGAAGTTTATATCAGCCGTCACGGATGTGTAAGGGTTGAGTTTGGCCAAGACTTTCACTATTGCACCGGCGAGGTGTGCCATACTCCCAAGGAACTGTTCGACCTCTTAGCCGATGATTACCGGACTTATCTGGAGATTGAACTGACCAAAGGCAAACGGGAAGTGACGGAAGATGATGAGAGAGAAGCGGATGCCCTGTGCAAACGGCATCTGGATCGCTGGAAGGAGGAACTGGAATGAAGATTTTGAAATGCCTGCTGATGATCGTAACTGCACCGGTCATTTTGGTACTGACGCTTTTTGTCTGGCTCTGCACGGGGCTGATCTACATATCCGGTCTGGTGCTTGGCCTGCTCAGCACTGTAATTGCTCTGCTTGGCGTGGCTGTGCTGATTGCCTACTCCCCACAGAATGGTGTAATCCTTTTGGTTACGGCATTTTTGATTAGCCCTATGGGACTGCCGCTGGCTGCAATCTGGCTGCTGGGCAAGGTGCAGAGTTTGAAATTTGCGATCCAGGATAAGGTGTATGGATAAAGAAACAGGATGTCAGATTTAACATCCTGTCTTTACAAAATCGGAAGTGAAACTGCAATATTTTCGGAAGTCAAAAAGGTTAAAAGAACGCGGTCTGCTACGACAGGCCGTTTTCTTTTCGGAAAGGAGGTCTGACCTATGGCAACCACAAGAATCATGCCGCTTCATGTCGGCAAGGGCCGCACAGAAAGTCGGGCGATCAGTGACATCATCGACTATGTGGCCAATCCAAAGAAAACAGATAACGGCAGGCTCATTACCGGCTATGCGTGTGACAGTCGGACTGCGGATGCAGAGTTCCTTCTGGCAAAGCGACAGTACCTTGCCGCGACCGGACGAGTGCGAGGTGCGGACGATGTGATTGCCTATCATGTGCGCCAGTCTTTCCGCCCCGGAGAGATCACTCCGGAAGAAGCCAACCTGCTGGGCGTAGAATTTGCCAAGCGTTTTACCAAGGGCAATCATGCTTTTGTGGTCTGTACTCACATAGACAAGTCTCACATTCATAATCACATTATCTGGTCATCGGTCAGCTTAGAATATGACCGGAAGTTCCGAAACTTTTGGGGCAGCACCAAGGCGGTTCGTCGGATAAGTGACACCATCTGCATTGAGAATGGACTGTCCATTGTAGAGAATCCGAACCCTCATGGAAAGAGCTATAACAAATGGCTGGGCGATCAGGCAAAGCCATCTCACCGAGAGCTGCTTCGTGTGGCGATTGACAACGCATTATCACAAAGCCCTGCTAATTTTGAGGAACTGCTGAAGCTACTGAAAGAGTCCGACTGTGAAGTATCAAAGCGCGGAAAATCGTATCGCCTGAAGCTCCCCGGTTGGGAGAAAGCCGCCCGCATGGACAGCCTGGGCGAAGGATATGGATTGGAAGATTTGCAGGCAGTTCTCTCCGGGAAGAAAGCGCATATCCCACGAAAGAAAACAGTCACACAGGCAGAGCCGCCGAAGGTCAATCTGCTGGTGGACATTCAGGCAAAATTGCAGGCAGGAAAAGGTGCTGGTTATGCTCGATGGGCCAAGGTTTTCAATCTGAAACAAATGGCACAGACCATGAATTACTTGTCAGAGCATAACCTGCTGGAGTATGCGGTTTTGGAAGAAAAGGCTGCGGCTGCCACGGCACATCACAATGAGCTTTCGGCGCAGATCAAAGCGGCTGAAAAGCGCATGGCAGAGATTGCTGTTCTGCGTACTCACATCGTAAATTATGCCAAGACCCGTGAGGTCTATGTGGCATACCGCAAGGCGGGCTACTCTAAGAAATTCCGGGAGGAACATGAGGAAGAAATTCTGCTCCACCAGGCTGCTAAGAATGCCTTTGATGAGATGGGAGTCAAGAAGCTGCCCAAGGTCAAAGAGTTGCAGACGGAGTACGCGAAATTGCTGGAAGAAAAGAAAAAGACCTATGCCGAGTACCGACGTTCCCGTGAGGAAATGCGGGAGCTTTTAACGGCAAAGGCCAATGTGGATCGAGTGTTGAAAATGGAGGTAGAACAGGATGTTGAAAAAGAAAAAGACCACGGCCAGCGGTAAGCTGGTCCTGGTCAAAAGCGTTCGCAGAACGCGCAGCCACAGAATGAAATTCTGTGTTCAAAGGGGCTTGGGGGCACTGCCCTCAACAAGCAGTTTGTGGCGAAATGGATAGCCACAAGCATTGCTTGCCACAATATGCTGCGCATAAAATGAAAAAACTAACGACGGGACGCTTACTGCCTCCTATCGTTAGTTTTCTGTGTTTAAGCGACTTATAAAACCAATCAGCATAATCAGATCGTCATCTGACATCTTTCTCATTCCGTCCAAAGCCTTCTTGATAAGCTGAGGGTTATTCTCCTGTGCATCAAAAAATTGAAGCGGCGTGATTTCAAAATACTCACAGATGTTGAGAAACTGCTTCATAGACGGCATAGAACGCCCGGAAGAAATCGCCTGAATATAGCTTCTGTTCTGCCCTAACTCCATGCTCATCTGATATTCTGAAACGCCTTTTTTCAATCGTAATTCTGTGATTCGATTGCGGATAAATTCTTCGTCCATACGCTCACCTCTCTGCTCTTTTAGCATAGCAGAAAGCAATTCTTGATACTTCGTATGTGTTGTGTTATAATTTTGTAATATAACCTTTATACGCATTATTATTTACGTTATTTTTGCTTTATATGCGTAATCAAGGCAGTTATCAAGGGTGATTTGTATGAATCAGTATGCCTGTGCCATTACCGGCCACAGACCAACAAGATTTTGCTTTGGATATAATGAGGAAGATCCTCTATGCCAAAAGCTGAAAGAATGTCTCCTGGAGCAGTTTCGCATACTCCATGACGAGAAATTTGTCCGTACTTTTTTTGTCGGCGGTGCTCTTGGTGTGGATATGTGGGCTGGAGAACAGCTGCTAACATTGAGAGCACAAACAGGATACGAGGATATTAAAATTATCGTTGTAATTCCCTTCATCGGCTATGACTCTAAATGGCCGGATCAGAGTAGACATAGATTGAAAAAGCTGATCCAAAACGCAAACGATTCGATTGTTATTTCACATTCTGCGGATGTTTCCAGTTATAAAAAAAGAAATTATTATATGGTCGATCATGCAGAGTACATCATCGGTGTGTTTGATAATCAGAAAAAGCTGCGCTCAGGCACAGCACAGACAGTCAATTATGCCTTGCATCAGGGAAAAGTAATCACTCTGATCCATCCAGATACTATGGAAATAACAACCCCTACGACTTAACAAATTCACAAAAATTTTTCATTGGCATTTCCAACAAAATATTTTCATTGAAGGAGTGCTGTGATATAATAAAATATAAAACTATGCTCAGAACAAATGGTGCCGCTATGAACAAATATATTGAACAGCAATTTGCTGCTTTAAGATACGAAAAAAATATTTTGGTTGTTGAAGAAACTACATCTGCTGGTGGATGCGGCTCCTTCAACGCGGCTTCTTCATGTCCTGCGTCAGCCTGTCTTTATGACAGTGCGGCGTGGGGCTTTTTTATTGCCTGAAAGGAGTATGAGAACATGAGTTTGCCAAAGCGTGATGGCGTACATGACCGCTACTATCTGATCCACAAGCCGGACACTTCCCCGGAGGTGCTGGTGGAGGCGGATCTCTGCAT
>CABIYX010000035.1:18609-25004 GCA_902363045.1 Clostridiales bacterium | reverse complement strand
AATTTTGTAATATAACCTTTATACGCATTATTATTTACGTTATTTTTGCTTTATATGCGTAATCAAGGCAGTTATCAAGGGTGATTTGTATGAATCAGTATGCCTGTGCCATTACCGGCCACAGACCAACAAGATTTTGCTTTGGATATAATGAGGAAGATCCTCTATGCCAAAAGCTGAAAGAATGTCTCCTGGAGCAGTTTCGCATACTCCATGACGAGAAATTTGTCCGTACTTTTTTTGTCGGCGGTGCTCTTGGTGTGGATATGTGGGCTGGAGAACAGCTGCTAACATTGAGAGCACAAACAGGATACGAGGATATTAAAATTATCGTTGTAATTCCCTTCATCGGCTATGACTCTAAATGGCCGGATCAGAGTAGACATAGATTGAAAAAGCTGATCCAAAACTCAAACGATTCTATTGTTATTTCACATTCTGCGGATGTTTCCAGTTATAAAAAAAGAAATTATTATATGGTCGATCATGCAGAGTACATCATCGGTGTGTTTGATAATCAGAAAAAGCTGCGCTCAGGCACAGCACAGACAGTCAATTATGCCTTGCATCAGGGAAAAGTAATCACTCTGATCCATCCAGATACTATGGAAATAACAACCCCTACGACTTAACAAATTCACAAAAATTTTTCATTGGCATTTCCAACAAAATATTTTCATTGAAGGAGTGCTGTGATATAATAAAATATAAAACTATGCTCAGAACAAATGGTGCCGCTATGAACAAATATATTGAACAGCAATTTGCTGCTTTAAGATACGAAAAAAATATTTTGGTTGTTGAAGAAACTACATCTGCTGGTGGATGCGGCTCCTTCAACGCGGCTTCTTCATGTCCTGCGTCAGCCTGTCTTTATGACAGTGCGGCGTGGGGCTTTTTTATTGCCTGAAAGGAGTATGAGAACATGAGTTTGCCAAAGCGTGATGGCGTACATGACCGCTACTATCTGATCCACAAGCCGGACACTTCCCCGGAGGTGCTGGTGGAGGCGGATCTCTGCATTCAGGATGTGCTGAACGGAACCGCTCGTGAAAATCACTCCGCCTACCCGACCGTGGTGCGAAATCACAACGGGACACCCTTTCTTCCCAGCCAGCTGTTGGATCGGTATCTGTCCAAACTGCCTTTGAAGGGATTTCCCTATGAGGAAGCTGTTATATTCTGCGATGCCCTGCGGCGGTTGGTGGGCTGGCAGGAGATCCGCTATACATTGGAGAAATACATAGAAAAGCAGGTGCAGGAGCGGTTCTTCCTTGTGGGAGAGCGGGATGATGGCTTTACCGTCTTTCCACCCTGCACCGTGTGGCCGGAATTGCGTCCGGAGGATGTGGATGAAGGCCTGCTGCGCTTTGCCTGCTATGTGGCGGTCTGCCATACGGTGTACGGGCAGAGTTTTGAATCCCTCACCACCGAGCACATCCTCGGCCTGGTCTCCCAGCTTCGCCCAGATATGGTGAAGCAACTGAAAACAGCCGGCAGCGGCAAATTGCCAAAGGACATCCAGCGCCGTAAGACGGAGCATTTCACCGCATCAGCCAACGATGCGTTTGCCACCATCCGCATCACGGCTAAGGCCGCCACCGAAGAGTGCTATGCGGAAATCTTGGACTACCTGTGTGCGGTGCTTTCTCAGGAGGAATTTCCCCGCAGTTACTCGGTGGAGTTCTGTGGAAAGGAAAAACTCTATCTGCCCATTCCTGGACTTCCTAAAAGGGGAGTCAATCAGCTCTTTGCCTGCGCTGTGCAGCACCCCGATCTGCATCCGGCTATAGAGCGATACGCTCGTCTGGCCATGCGGGAGTATGAGTACTATGAAAACTTTGCTGATGAGTTCTGCGCGATGCCCGGCACCTTTGCTGTGTTCGCCCTGGGACTGGAGGGAGAACGATGGGCACCGCTGGTAACGGAGTATCTGGATTTCTGCGACGACGAGCACTCCTCACTGCAAGGAAAATTTCTTCATGCCTTGATCCGGAAGTTTGGTTTTCAACCATGGACGCTGGGGGTATTGGTGCGGGGCGCATTGTCTATGCAGTGGTTGGAGCCTGCCAAGGAATTTCGCAGCCTGATTGCCAATGCGGAAAGCCTGGATGCGCTGCTGACAGTCAAGCGCCGCTTTTCCGCCTATCTCCTGCCGGAAGAGGACAAGGACCCGAAATTCCGGGCCATCGCTTGGCAGAGCCTGCTCTGGGCCATCTGGGGAAAGAATTCCGAAAATGGTGGTAGCAAGGTCATCAAGACAGCACCGAAGGAACTGAAAGAGAAATACCAGCAGGTATTTGCGTGAGGAGGAAGTAGAATGAACAGCGAACAGATCACAGCATTTTTGCAAGAGCATTGGTACATTACCTCGGTGCTCATCGGGGCCGTGATTTTAATTGGGGCGATCCGCAACTGGAACTGGCTCTGCGACCCCACTGGTACGCGGGATGCTCATCGACACAGCAGAGGATACCGGCGTGTGGTTTTCTTTCTGCTGGGTGTCCTCCTGATTGTGGTGAGTATCTGGGGATTTGTGCTGAAGTTGAAATAGGAGGAGCAATCCCATGACCCAAGAAGAACAAATCCGACTCTATCGGCTGATGGAAAAACTCAACTGGTTTTTCCACCAAGAGATGCACTACCTGAATAGAGATATTGCGGAAAAGACCGCACGGGAGTGTTACCCGGAGATTCGGGATTTTACATACGATATTTTGTGGAATGACCTGCCCAAAGAGGTGCAGGAGCAGCTCATGGACGAGGAGGAATCCCTATGAGTACGCTGATTGGCTCTTTTGATGGTCTGCACGACAACAGAGTCCTGTGCTACTGCGCTGACTTTGAAGCCCATACTCTGCACATGGATACCCAGACCGAGGCCGGAGAGAAAGTATCTGTTCGCTTTACCGGCCTGCTGGCCCACTGGTTTGAGAATGTAATCCAGGACAACATCCTCTTTGGCATGGACGAGATCACCGTGGACGGTTTTTTTGAACAGTATAAAGACCTGCTGGACGGTACCATCCCTTACGGCTTTCCCGCCTGTTGCGGCATCGAGGAACTGCGGGAGCGCATGGATCGGGAGCACATCCGGGTATTTGTCATTGATTCTTCCCTTGGGCTGTGCGGATTTGTATTGGCTCAGGAGGTGAAACTGCAATGTCCATAACTGCCTATAAAGTGGAAGCCGTCGGTCATGACCGAACCGGAGAAGATTATGGCTATGTAAATATCATGTATCGTTATGGCAACAAGCAGTCCTGTCCTCGGCCAGATCAATGTGAAAAGGTAGAGGTCATGTGGGCGGATGAGAGCGTCTACGGGCCGCCTGCTCCTGGCAGCAAGGTGGGCGATTTTATAAAGACATGGCTGATGGGCTCCTGGGACTGCGGAGTATTTACCCACCGGGAGATTGCCCAGCGGCTGATGGATACCTTCACTGGCCTGAAACTCAAGGAGCTGGAATGGTTCGAGAACCCCAGAGAAAAGACGCTGAAAAACGGAAAGCCCCGTGCACGCCGGGCCAAGTGGCTGCCGGAGCGGGAGGTAGATCTGGTGTACCTCTACTCCGACCACTATCTTGACGCAAGAAATCCAACTCCCACCGAAACCGACTTCTTCACGGTTACAAGGATGGATGCCTGGGGCATGAGCACCTGGTTTATGTGTACCCCACAGGCCGCCGGGAAGCTAATCGCCATGAATTACGACAATCTGACCGTCAAGGAAACCACCATTGTGGGATAAGAGGAGAATGCGGCATGATCGGGACAGATGAAAACTGGGCGGTGCTCCATGTGGAGGTCATCTTCTGGAGCGGCAAGCGAAAAACGCCCCCCAGCCTGGTCAGTGGAAAGTATTGTCCCCATTTTATGGTTATTGGAACTACGGAATATCTGGGTGTATGCTTTCTGGACGGAACCGAGTGTATATTTGATACACCGGCTTTTGGAAATGCCCAGCCTCTCTATCCAGATACCATTGACTACGCCCCGCTGGAAAACAATGCGGAATTTTTGATCTATGAGAGAGCCAATGCCGTTGGCAAGGGCCGGGTGCTGGGCCGAACCGTTCCCTATCAAGTGAAACAACAACGAAAGTAGGTGCCTTATGTACCAAATTGCATATATTGGCCGCTGGGAGACCCTCCCGGAACCGGCTGCTGCCATCTGTGACCATGACACTCCCAAGCTGGAGGCGCTGCTTCAAGGCGGTCTGGATTTAGATGTTCCCATCCAGCTCAGCGAATACATCAAGCTGATGCCATTGGAGATCGCGGTTTTTCGGAATGATGTGCCCATGATCCATTTCCTGTTGGAGCATGGAGCTGATCCCGGTCTGGCAGAGGAACAGCCCCTGCTGCTCACCGCCGCCCGCTGTTGTGGGCCGGAGGTGGTGGCCCTCTTTGCGGGACAGGCCGCAATACTCTCCCCGAAGCAGAAAGAGCGGGCCTTCCAGGAAGTGCGCTGGGGACAGCGAGCGGAGAATATCCAGGTGCTGGAACAGGCCGGGATCACAGTGGACAAGTTTGGCGGCGAGGCATTTCGGGCCGCTGTGTCTGAGGGCAATACCAAACTTGCCCGGTTGCTTCTGGAAAAAGGGGCAGACATCAATTACCACAAGCCGGACATGGTGTTTCCGAACGCCTCCACCGCTGTCACCGAAGCTGTCCGACACAAAAATCTCCCCATGGTGCGCTGGCTTATTGAGCAAGGAGCCGACATCACCATTGCTGACAAATACGGCGACCGTCCCTACAGTGTGGCGGTGCAGAACAAGAATCAGGAGATGGCCGACTACTTAAAAGCCCTGGAACCGGAGGACTGGCACAACGAACAGGAAAAGGCCCGGCAGCTCATGCCCTATAAGCTGCCTGCCAAGCTGGTGGAATACTTGAAGACCGGCCCCCTACGGCTGGAGTTCCCGGATCAGGAATGGGTGAAGTGGGCGGAACTCTACTCCTTCATGGATGTGCAGGAGATGACCTGGAAACGGAAGAAGCTGCTCTCCCTGATGGTGCAGATGGACAACTACAGCGACTATCTGCTGCTGTGGAGCCCCAGGGACAAGAAGCTGTGGTATCTGGACATCGAGCATGAGGAATTCCACCCTCTGGCCAAATGGGATGACTTCATCGCAGATCCCGGTCGGTATCTGAACGGGATGATCGAGGGCGAGTTTGAGGAATAAGGAGCAAACCGATGACAGAAGAAAACAGAACCTACATCACCCATCTCAAGGTCACGGATGTCCCGTGGCACCGGCTCACCACCGCCTATGGCCGGGGGACGGATTTTCCCGCACACCTGACCGTGCTGGAGCAGATGCGTGATTTGGCGTCCGTCAAAGAGTCCCTCTACGAGCTCACCACCAACATGGAGCACCAGAGTACCCTTTGGCACGCCACCCCCTTTGGCATGGTGTTCCTGAGCCGAATTCTGGAGAAGGCCCTCGCAGACAGCGGGCAGAACCCCGCAGCCCATTTCCTGGCCGGGGAGCTGCTGGACTTCTTCTCCTGCATCCTCCAGTGCTTCCGTGATGGAGATGAGATGGAACACGCCGAGCCGCTGCCGCTGTTCTCCGATCTGCTGAAGGAAGAATACCTGTGGTCGGAGGAATACGACGAGGAAGAAGATGAGATGCGCTACGAGGAGGACGAGGTCTTCCCCGATGACCTGTTCTATAGCTTCTATTACTACTCCTGGCAGGCGGTGAAAGCCTACCAGGATGTATTGAAGCAAGTCCCGGCAGAGTTTGCCCAGCCTGCTGCCGCAGTGCTGGAACTGCTGTAAAGGAGGCTGCACAGATGTTTGAAGAATTCTATGAGATATACGAGCCCGAGGAACAGGAAGTGGTCGCTCTGATCAACCGCTGCATTGGGGGCGGATTTAACTGGAAAGGCAACTTTTGGGAAATGACCGTTGTGACGCTGGGTATCGTGTTCTGTGACACCGGCAAGGTCAGCACCAAAGAGGAGCGGCTGGAGTGGCCGGTCACCGATGAGGAGCGTAACAGCGAAAAGGGCTGGGAACGCTTTCAAAACGAGCAGATCTGCCGCCTGAAGATCCGCCGGATGAAAGAGGAATGGGCAAAAGATCTGGTGGCATGGCCCTGGTGTATCTCCCAGGTGGTCAAGGCCCACGAGGACTGTCCGGAACTTCAAGCCGTTCTGGACGAGTACCACAAGCCGGTGGTGATCCAGGACCAGGTGCTGGGTGAGCTGAAGCTGGACAAGGACTATGATACCTTCGAGGGAGAGATCCAGTGGTGCGGAAAGGATGTGCTCCTTTCTCTGGAGGTCAATGCTGAAAGCAAGCCCTCCTGGACCCGCGCCCGCAGTGCCGCCAAGAAGCTGCTGGCCGACTGTGAAACCTGGGACAAAGCCATGCGGG
>CABIYX010000035.1:11495-18359 GCA_902363045.1 Clostridiales bacterium | reverse complement strand
TACCCCCGGCGAGGAAATCTTCAACTTTCCCGAGGAATCGGGACTGCCCTTTCTTTTCGATGTAGAGGAAGAACTGACGGCTAATCCTGCCGCTATGGATGCGGTGGGAGAAATGCTGGATGAAGCGGAGAAATTGGCGGAGAAGGCCAAAGCCGCCATCAAAGCGGCACTGGCGGACGAGGACAGCCGCTACCATAGCGTTGTGACATTTTTCATGGAGTTCTACCGGGACGATGTAGACCCGGATATTGCGGCGGAACTTTTTCCGGGAACCGACCCGGCCAAGCTGTCCTTTGCCGAGATGGTAGACTTTTTGCGGCTTGATCGCTTTGGCAGCCTGGTGGATTACAAGATGGATCAACAAGTTTTCATTATGGATCTGTCCTTCAACCCGGAGATCACCGACGAGCTGATGGTGATCTACTTTGACTTGAACAAGGAGATTTTTTGTATTACTGATGAAAGCTGAGGTGGTACTCTATGACGAAAGAACGCATCCCCATTTCCGGCGATCTGGGCAGCAAGGTCAAGCAGCTGATGGAGTACGCTGGGTGGTACGAAGGCCGCAGTGTGGATATTTCCATTGCGGAGAAGTATTACGCCAATCATGGCGTCCCGATGATGAAGACCACCCAGCGGTTTTACCGCAAGTATTTCGGCCTGTGCTGTGAGTGGTACCTGGCGCAGAAAAAGCTGAACTGGGCGGCTGACTTTGAGTTTGCTTTGTTCCCTTACCTGGTCAATGGGATCAAAAACCATTTGGAGGACGCCTATTTCCGGGATATGTCCGGCTGTGAGCTGGCGGAGATCGAACAGGCTGCCGGTCAGAAGTGCCAGCCCATCGGTCATATCGGCTACTACTACCCGGCGGAGGTTTGGATCTCCGAGTACGGGAAACTATATGCGAAATATGAGTATCAGGATGAGATTGAGTGCTTTCCAGATGTGTTTGCCCTGATTGAACGGGAGTTGCGGCAGTGCAAATTTGATTCCGCTGCCATGAAAACGGTTGAGGCACTGGACGGAAAGATATGACGAAGCAACAAGGAGGAACTGATTATGAACATGAAAGAAAAACTGGAGTCGTTGGGCAGAAACAGCATTCAGCTGAAAATTGCCAGAAAAGAAACATACAAGCTGGGCGCTACCCGCTTCGGCGGAAAGCCGGATGTGCCCCCGGACTTCGTTTGGCCTACTTATGAGGGCGAGAGCTATGACCATGTGGTAAAAGATCGTCCTCTCACTTTCCTGGCCCAGTTCAACTGTGAGGAGCTGGCCCAGTTTGACAAAGAGCATCTTCTGCCCGATCACGGTCTGCTGTCCTTCTTCTATGAAACGGATACCCAGTGCTGGGGCTATGACCCCAAGGATAAGGGTTGCGCCCGCGTCTATTGGTTTGAGGATCTTTCGGCGCTGTCCGCAGCAAACTTTCCTGCGGATATGGAGGAAGATTTCAAGTTTCCTATGGTCAAAATCAAGATGGACTCAAAATACTCCTATCCTTCCTGGCAGGATTTCAGCGAGATGTTCCCCGATGAGAAAGACTACGATGCCTTTGATCTTGTATGGAACGAGCTGACCGACGAAACCCCGGAGAACCGCTCCCAGCTGCTGGGCTGGCCCGATGTGATCCAGAACAGTATGTTTGCCGAATGTGATTTGGTGACCCAGGGCTACTATCTGGGCAATGGTTGGGTTAAGATTCCAAAGGAGGTCCGTCAGCAGGCGGAAGAAACGGCCAGAGACCGATGGATGCTGCTGTTCCAGCTGGATACCGTGGAGCTTGGCGACTTTGAGCTGATGTTCGGAGACTGCGGGCACATCTATTTCTACATTACCAAAGAGGATCTGGCAGCCCGCCGCTTCGACCGGATCTGGCTGATCCTCCAGTGCTATTAAAACTATGAAACAGGACTTTCCGATTTGGCGCAGTCAAATATTGCAGAATCCGCGGGACATTTCACCGCTGAAATTCGGAATGTCACAGGATGAGGTCATAGAAATCTTTGGCAAGCCCGATGCCGTTTCCACCATGAGGAGCGGCGGGAAACCTTTGATCCTCAAATACCATGACATTGAACTGCATTTCGATAGAAAGGCTCCTCATGGACTCTACTTAATTTACAGCGACAATGAGATCGAGTTGAGCGTCACAGCCGAGCACGAAGAAACGCTGCAACCAATCGCCAACACAGAGCCGGTGGACAACGAATTTTTCCTTCGGGATGGAGCGGTCTATTTCTCCGGCCTATATGAAAACGGTCTGCTCAAAGGTGTTGCGCCCAAAGACTTCTGCTGCTGGCATTACTGGGGTAAGTCCTCTGCGGCCTGCTTTCTCGGCGGGATTCGCCTTCGTGGAGCAGACCCGGCATCGTTTCGGGTGTTAAACTATGCCTACGCCATGGACAAAACAGCCGTCTACACCACCAGCGGAAGAATCCCAGATGTAGAGCTGGCAGCCTTCCAGGTATTAGACAACGGCCAGAACGATTCGGGTGCGCCCCAGGGATATGCAAAGGACGGCCGGCAGGTCTACTTCCACAACGGGGACGGCAAGGTGAAGATCATCAAGGGTGCGGAAGTTTCCTCTTTCCGCTCGTTGGGCGATACCTATTTTGCCAGAGATGAGAAGCGGATCTATGCCTACGGCAAGCAGCTTTCCAAAGCAGAGCTGACTTCCTGGGAACTGCTTGGGCACTGGTATTCCCGCGATGCCAAGCGGGTGTACTACCTCAACCGAGAGATCAAGGGCGCGGATCGGGACAGTTTTACAGTTTGCACTCCTGTGGACGCGGCTCCACTTGTCGATCATCTGGCCCGCGACAAAGACCATTTTTACCAAAATGATGAGATAATGGAAGAAACGCTGTGGCTGGAACAGCTGCGCAAAATGACCCAAGAACCGTAAACGGAGGAAAACGGCTATGGACTATTTGAAGATATTGCATGAAAACCCTGATTTGGCGGATGAATTTGATTCGCTGTTTGACTTCTTCCTGCTGGATGAGTTATCCCCGCGGGATGAGGCGGACGGCCGAGCAACCTTCACACTGCCCGGCATGGCTTTTGCCAGAGATGGCTCCGGCGGAGAATACCATCTGCTGGAAGATGGCTCCATTGGATATTACAGCAGCGAAGGGGAGGCAGGCCGTCTGGCCGAGAGCATGGACGATCTCTTTTCCCTGCTTGTGAATTGTATCTGCTGGCACGACTGCTGTGACGCAAAGCAGTATGTGGATTCCAAGACATTGGAGGAGTATGGGCAGAGACATCGCAACTGTAACTTGGAAGATATGGATATGGACAGCTTGCGGCGGGTGTCTGATGCGCTCGGCATCCCTACCGGTGAGCCGCTGGCTCCGGTTCTGGAGCGGTTCCGCAAAGCAACCCAGCGTGAGCCTGTGTATCAGTGTATATTCCACGAGGACGACGGAAGCCTGACCGAATCATACGGTTTGATGTTTGAATGAGAAAGGAGCAATCACGATGAAAGCATTTGACCCCAATTATAAACTGCTGGACGAGATGTATCAGGACGATTACTATCCTGCTTCTCTGGTGGACAAGGTCAAGGACGAGCTTCAGAAGGTCATCGACCTGCTGGAGAACGGCGAAACCGACCCCGAAGTGGTACAGGAAACGCTGGACGAGGCGGTCTGCGGCATCAATGATCTCCAGGAGGAGTTTGACGAGAACGACAGCGAGATCGAAACGGTGGCACGGGAATGCATTGCGGCAACTGTGGCCTACATTCTGGAGTGGTTCAACATCCCCATCGACACCGAGGAGGCTATCCGGGAACGGGACTGGTGAGCCCTATGACAGAAAAAGAACTGGCCGTTTGTGATGAGTGCGGCAGCCTGTTTTTCAAAGGCTCCTCACAGATGATGGGGCTGTGCCCGGAATGTGCCCATATTCTTTATGGCTACCCGAATTGTGACCATCATTTTCAGGATGGCCGGTGTGTGAACTGCTATTGGGATGGCTCAAAGAGTGTGTACATCAAGAAACAAAATCAACAGGAGGAAACTGATATGCCTACAACTGAATGGCTGAACAAATACGAAGCAATCAAGAACAAACTGACCTGTAAAGATGACTTGGAGGCCCATTTCACAGAGAAAGTGATTGGGAACATGGCGGTGGATGTACTGGACATCGGTGCCGTCCATTTCCCCACCGGGCAGATCTTCGCCTGCGATCCGCTGGTGGAGCTGGAGGACACTCTGCCGTTTATGCAGACCATCCCCGCCGGGACTTACCCCGTAAAGATCTGTGTGGTGCCCAGCGAACAATACGGCGACCGCTATGCCTGCGTCAAGGTGGAGGTTTCTCAGGAAAAGCCTGTCCGCTATGAGCTGGGCATGGTGGGCAACGAGGATCTGGACGAGGAATTGGGCGAGGACGAGTATTTTGGCTTTGGCGTAGACGCTGGAATGGGCTGTGTTGCGGACATCCAGACCCAGGCGGCCTTCAAGACCTACTGGGCCAAGCGGCTGGAGGAGGACCCGGACATCGACCCCTACAACGACCTGTTCTGCGATCTCCTGGAGGAAAACGCCAAAGCCCACCCCAAATATCAGGGAGACTGCGGCGACTGGCTCAACTGGACGGTGCCGGACACGGACTGCAATCTGCCCATCTTTGCCTCTGGCTGGGGTGACGGTTACTATCCCGTCTACTTCGGCTATGACGCAAAGGGCGAAGTCTGCGCCGTGTATGTGCGCTTCATCGACATTGAAGCCAGTTACAAAGAGCAGGAATAAGGAGGCGCGCTATGGAATTACCAAAACGGGCGCGGACAGTGAACTGGGAGAGCGGTGTCCTGACCTTAGACGGAGAAAAGCAGTTTGAAGTCCCGGAACTGACCGTAGAGATCATGGAGCAGCTGGCCGGTTACACCCTGGTGGGCTTCCATGTGAAAAGCTATCCGGTGACGGATGAACTGCTTGCCCCTTTTGCCGGACATAAAAGCATGGCCAACTTCGGCGTGGAGGACGGTGCGCTCACTGACGCCTGTTTCCCCGTTTTTTCCGCTATGCCCAAGCTGCGTTATCTGCTGCTGGACGGTAACGCCGCCATCCACGGCAGCAGTCTGTCCGCTCTGCAAGGCTGCAAGCTGGACCTTCTGACGCTCAACCGTACCGGGCTGGATGATGCCGGTCTGCTCCAGGCGGCCTCCATCTCCAAGCTCTCCCACATCCAGATCGACCATACCGCCGTTACCTATGAGGGCCTGCTGGCCATCGCTGGCAACAACCGTATCGAGCCAGTGGCCCATGTGCAATTCACCCAGGAGCAGATGGAACACTTCTTCCAGCTCCAGCGGGAAAAGGCCAAAAAGCCCGTCCAGCTGGATGAGCAGGCGGCGGCGGAATGCCGCAGGGTGCTGTCCGCTTTCTTTGCCGAGATGACGCAGTGGGAGCAGTACATGGAGCAGGCCGGGTTTGAAGGTGCTGAGGCAGTGCCCCGTCTGCTGACGATCTGGGAGAAATATGTGAGCGAAAAGCCCCGTCCGGGCTATCGACCTCTGGGCCTCTCATACAGCGCCCAGGGCACCTACAACGGGGAAGAATTCCTTGACGCAGAGCAGATCACCAAAAACAAGCTCTACATCTACACCAGGGAGAAAAACACCGGCTTTGACCGCCGCTTTCTTATGAAGCGTGTGGGCGAAGGCTGGAAGATTGATGCGGTGCAGGAGCGGCTGAACGGCTGGCAGCGCACGGAAGTGTGAGGCATCACATGGCTTGGGAATATGAAACCTTTGGCCCGGACGGTCAATGCAAATTGTTCGGTGTGAACATCTTTGACTACAACTGGCAAACCACCGGCAAGCGAGTAAAAGTCAAAGACCCGATCTATCACCAAGACCATACCTTCGAGGTCTGGCAGGTAGAGATTGACGGACAGATCCACCGCTTTGCCGCCGGAGAGTTCTCCAACTGCGTGTGGGGATTTTATTTAGAGAAAGACGGAAGAGAGGAGCGTGTGGGCGCATGAGCCGAATTGTCGATAAACCCTACTTTACATACAGTGCATACAACGCCCTGACCTCCGGCATTCAGGTGAAATGCCCCAAGTGCCACGGCGCGGGTGTGGTGACAGCGGATGAGGATAACGTCTATTTCCGCTGTTTGAGTTGCGGCCATCAGGAGACCCGCGACCGGACGATCTACCGCTATGATGTCCATAACCAGTGCAAAAACTGCGGCAGATACTATCGGGTGGATATTGAAGATGAGGCAAAGCAGCAGTTTTCCGTTCTCCATGTGGCCTGTCCCTATTGTGGAACAACCATGTCAGGAGAAGTTCATAAAACAGCGGAGGCGTTTTCATATATTGGCGAAATCAGGGATGGACGAGAACCTTATTTCAGGTTGGAACTATGGTTTTTGACCTCCTTCCAGGGTAAGTCGGTCTGGGCACTCAACCGGGAACATCTTGCCTATTTGATCGGCTATCTCAGCGCCGACCTGCGGGAAAAGCCGCTGGGAAGAGCGAAAATGACCCAGGCTGACCATCTCCCCACCTTCATGAAAACCGCAAAGAACCGGGAGCGGATCGTGAAGCTGCTGAGGCAAATGCAGGAGGAATGAGGATGGAACAGGAAGTTATTTTCAACGGCCAAATTCTTACCCTGACTCGGTTTTGGGCAACAGGAGAACCTTGCCTGTGGATTACCGACCCGGAGCAGATCGGGATGCCTAAAATGGAATTTGTGGGAGGCCACCCGGACGAATATTGCATTTTCCTGAAAAATCTGACGGAAACAGAGCTGGCACAGATCACATCTCTGGACGGTGCTCCACTGGATGTAAAAGAAGAACGAAACGACATCGAATGAGGAGAACACTATGAAAG
>CABIYX010000035.1:10189-11245 GCA_902363045.1 Clostridiales bacterium | reverse complement strand
ACCATCCTACAGCTTTGCTGGGCTGTCGCGGCAATTATGATATTGCGGTACAGATAGATGAAGTAACCGGCACCATGACGGGGTGGCATTGGTTCAAATGAGGGAAATGGAATGATCGAGTACATCAAACTCTTTTGGGAGGGCGCACCGGAGGGAGAACCGTCGGTGATCCTCTATGAAGTGGATACAGGAAATGAGCGGCTGGCTCTCCGCTCCATTGACATCTTTATGGACGGTCACACCCACAACATACCTGACCTTTACGAAGACGCTATCGAGATCACGCCGATCCCCACCGTAGATGAACTGAACGCTCATGTCTGGGGCGAGGAATTCCACGCCTGCGTCATAGAGAAAGCGGAATTTGAGGCCATCTGGGAAAGCCACACCTATGATGGAGCGTTAAAAGAATCAGGAGGGTTCTGATGAAACAGACAGATATTTATACCGAAGCTCTGACCTGTCTGCGCTCCATCCTTCTGGCAGACCATCCAGAATTTCAAAACTGGATCGACTGGCTGGAGAGGGATATTCAGGACTGGACCCAGCGCCGTGAGGTTGCCCACCATCTTCGGGCATACGGCGGCATGGGCTCGTTCAATGACCTGCCCAGTATGCGTGGAAATCATGACTATATTTTCGGCTTTCTCAAGTCCGTGTGCTATGCCTTCGGCCATCTTTATGGCAAACGGGAAGGCATTTCTCCGGAGGCACTGATGGAGGAGTGCCTGCACGATGTAGAGCAGGCAGCCTATCACCCCCATAAGCCACTGAACCAAGCCATTGCCCAGCACTTGATGCAGGGCGATTTACAGGAAAACCTGGATGCTCTGTGAGGGAAATACAATGCATGACATGAATTTGGAAAAAAACCGCAGTAAAATTCAAACTGCTTATAAAGTAAGCCCCTTCACAAAGGGTACCTGCCCAGAACCGGAGGATGCTGTGAAACGATTTGAAAGCAGGTATACTCCCATCCCCGCAGAGTACCGCTGGCTACTTTTGAACTTCGGCGGCTGCTATTTGGCGGAGCCGTGGATCTTCACACTGAAAGAG
>CABIYX010000035.1:5591-9941 GCA_902363045.1 Clostridiales bacterium | reverse complement strand
TTGTGAGGTAAGCGTATGGCAAAGGACATCAGGGAGTGCCTGCTGGAGCAGGTAGGAAAATTTCATCAGTGGCAGGAAATCACTTATCCCGGAAAAACCACCGAGGAGATCGGCGGTGCATGGGAGGTCGATTACCCTGCGTGGAATGATATATTTGATGCCTTTTGCCATGTGTTGACCCAAATGGATGCAGAAACAGCAGACAGCGTCCTACTGGATGAGATGGTCTATCTGATCGCCAGGGACAACGAAGCGGAGGGGTTTATACAGGAGACCACTTCCCATCCCCAATGGTTCGAGCGCCTCTGCCGCAGGGCCGCAGCCTCCAATGAGAGTGAGGCCAAGTGGCAGTTTGCCGCATATCTGTCAGAATGTCCGTGCAGCCAGGAAGTCAAAGACATGATCCTGG
This sequence comes from Clostridiales bacterium, assembly GCA_902363045.1. Classification (GTDB taxonomy): domain Bacteria; phylum Bacillota; class Clostridia; order Oscillospirales; family Oscillospiraceae; genus Lawsonibacter. The sequence goes on along the minus strand of CABIYX010000035.1, from coordinate 9,532 downwards.
ACTTCGCAAAGGACCCCAATGAATATGTAAGCCGGCGGGCACTTTTGGCGATGCCCGCTCTGCGTCCTGACTGTGTGGAGCAGTTCGCTCCGCTGTTCTGGGAGCGCAACTGTTACTCTCCTGAACTTCCGGAATACCAGCGGATCGCCGTTCTGGTCTCACTGGACGCCATCCATTCCGACCTGCTTCCACAATACTTGGAACGGGCCAAGCAGGATGGTCGGAGCTATCTGCTGGAACACGCAAAACGAATCGAAGGAGGACTTGCCATGAACGAAAAACTGTCCCGTCCCCAATTCAATCAAATGGATACAACCGAGAAGCAAACGCTGATGGAAAGCTTGGCTGATCGTTATGATATGACCTTTCTCGGTCTACATACTTTTGACCGCTGGGGCCAGAGTTGCACCACCGGCATCTTCGAGAAAGATGGTCGGGAGTTCGTCTTTGTCCCCGGCGATACCGTCACCCTGGGCTGGGAGCAGTTTGCCGTGGGACTGAATCAGGAGAGCCGGGAGGAATTGGAGTATCTGTTCCGAGAATGGGAAATGGAGCGGGACCCGGAGGAGATGATTCGGGAAAGCATGGCTCCTGTTCGGCAGGCGGCCATTGGACCCATGTTGGTGGGCCGGGAGCTGGAGGAACTCTGCTGGGAGCCGGTCAAGATGGACGATCCCAGGCTGACTGCCCACCCTGACTGGCTGAAGGAATTCCGTGATTTTGCCTGGAGTGACAGCAGCAGTCTTACCTTGCATCAGTCGGCCCGCATTGAGCGGACGGAAAAGGGCTTTCAGATCTGTATCTATAACCGCACAGACTACGATGCGCTTCTTGCCATGCTGCAAAAACAGGGCTTCTCCCTGCCCACGGCGGACGAGTGGGCCTACCTGTGTGGCGGTGGGTGTCGGACCCTGTTTCCATGGGGAGATGGGTTAGACTACTCCATGCGTCTGCACTGGTTTGAGGACATGGATGAGGATGAGAACCGGCCCTATGACATGGAGGAACCCAACTTCTTCGGCCTGTCCATCGCCTATGATCCCTATATGCGGGAAGTGGTGCAGGCTGATAGACTTACCACCTGCGGCGGTGACGGCGGATGCAATATCTGCGGTGGGCTGGGCCCATTTCTCGGTTTCCTACCCTGTTCGCCCCACTGTAAGCCGGAAGTGCAGGAGGACAATGAACTAAACGGAGATTATGACTTTTATCGGCCTATCATTCGGCTGGAGAACTATGATTGACAATAGAAGCTTGATACAAAATAAAGAAAGAGAGGTGCCGACATGGGAGCATGGGGCATAAAAGCATTAGAGCGTGACGAAGGGCTGGATGTACTGGACATCCTCAAAAATGAATATGTACCGGAGCATCCGGTAATGGATCTGGGCGAGATGATCGAACTGATGAAAGAGGAAGTCATGCTGGGATCTGACTTCTCACAAATCGACTTCCTCTTTGACAATACTGCGATGGCTCTGGCAGAGCTGTATTTCCAATGGAAGGATAACAGCAAACTGGACTACGATCATGAAGAAGCTATATGGGATAAAGTCACCGGTTTCACAGCATCCAAAGAAGCCCTTGCTTTCCTGCTGCGGCAGCTCACCGACATCAAAAATGAGGTGCCGGACGAGGACGGCATCCGTGAGATTGTGGATCTTTGGAAGAACGAGGACAGCGGTGAGATCGCTCCTGCGTGGTTGGAACACTTGAATCAGCTCATTGATCGACTGGATTCAGAACAGGAGGCGTGACAGATGTATATCAAAAAATATTGGGGCAACTTTATTGGCGGTTCCGATGACAGTCTGAACCTTGTGGCATTTTTAGAGGATCAGAAAAAGGAGGAGATCCCCCTCAGCGAGATTTTCGCCAAGATCGGTCTGGACAAGCAGAACTGGGACTTTCGCCAAACCGTGGAGTACCTGGAGTTTACACATTCCGATGGCGTGGAAATGGACTTCCACTTCGCCATTGATGTGGTCACCGACCTGGCCGCCATCCTGCTGGAGTGCAGCGTCAGTGGCAGTGTAAACCTTCAGGATCTGGACGAGTACAACACCCCCATCCGCCGTATCCGCATCACTGCTACGCCAGAGGAGCATGACGCAATGAACAAGTCCCTGGCGGATTTTGCCCAGAACCCGCTGGAATACGACATCAGCGAGATGATGGGCGAGGATGAGATCACAGATATGGCTTATCAGGTGGAGATGCTGCGGAAAGAGCTGTACGAAGCCTCCGGCCGTAATCGGAACTACCATGTAAAGGCGGAAGATGTAAAACATCTGCTCCCTGACTGGGAGGGTGCCGATGGCTGTATCGCCACCAACCGTATCACGGTGGAGGGCTACAAGGTCGGCTACTGTTACCGGGAGAAGCCGGACGGCGGCTGGGACAGTGGCTGGCGCTTCACCGCTGGTGACGAGAGTGAGGCGTACATGGACGATCCCAACAACGCCGGGATCTACAAACTGAATACGATCTGCAACGACGATCCCGACATCATTCCTCTGCTGAACACCCCCGCCCCCTGCGCCTTTGAGCGGGATGAGAACGGCGTGTTCCAGCAGATCAAAAACTGGAAACCGGACGAGGACGAGGAGGACCCGGATATGGATATTTTGAAGCAGTGCCAGAAGTGGCATGAGGAGAGCAAACAACATAAAATTATTGATGCGCTGGAGGCCATCCCCGCCGAGGAGCGTACCCCTGAGATGGACAGCGAGTTAGCCCGTGCCTATAACAATCTGGCAGACCCACATAAGCCAACTTGCAAAGAAATGCTCAAAAAGGCCCTCGCTCTGCTAAAGCCCCATGAGGAATACTTCGAGGACGACTATTACTGGAACTTCCGCATGGGTTACTCCTACTTTTATCTGGATCAGGAGGGCCGGGCTCTGCGATATTTTGAAAAGGCATTGGAAGCCCGCCCTGGTGACGATGACACCAAAGAGTTTATCGAACGGTGCAAGAAGGGTATTTCTCTGCCGCAGTTCTGGGAGTGCTTCCGGGAGCGGACGGAATCTGCATGGAAGGACTTTGCCCAGCAGGAGGCCCAACTGCGCCAGATGATGGACGAGGACAAGGATCACACCCGCGGCGCCGAACTCGTAGCCCAAATGCAGGAAACCCTGAATCTGGTCTTTGACGAGATTTCCTTCGAGATGGGCTTCAATGGCGAGAAGTATGAGCTGATCCTCACCCCGGAGGGCGACAAGGTCAAGCTGTTTGAGCTGGTCTACTTCCAGAAACACGCCCCCAAGGAGGTGCTGGAGCAGTGGAACATCCTTGTGGGCCGTCAGCCCCTCCAAAACATCGGACTGCGCACCGACGATGGCTGGGACATCTCCGGGGAGGATGTGCAGATCTGGCTGGAGGAGCAGGGTGAAAACAGCTTCGCCATCTCCGCCTACTGTGAAAAGCTGCTGCCTATGCTCCGGGAGGAGGAAGGCCGGGCCTGGTGGATGCTCACTACCCTCACCGACCAAGTGCTGGGCGAGATCCCCCACATGAGATACATAGACAGCTTTGATGTGCTGGAAAAGCCCAAGGCAGAGCCGTCCTTCCTCCTGTCCCAGCTGCCCGACAAACTGCGGGAGCAGGGCCTGGAGCTCTCCACCGACCCGGAAGCCTATTTGGAGAGCTACCTTGGTTACAAAATGGAACCCAAACAGGACCCGGACGCCGATTGGCGGTTGGATACCATGTTGGGCTCCACTTGCTGTGTGCCGCTCATCAACGGCTATCTGAATGCCGACAATGATTTTATGGACGATCTTCACGCCGATGGCGCAGTAGCGGGCTTCTTCTGCTATCCTCTGGACACCTTGCGGGAGGAGGAAGGAACGGAGAAAATCTTCGATTTCCGGGACAAGTTGGAGGAATTGTTCACCACCGGCAACGGCCCGGAAGTGCTCACTCTCACCGGCGGGGCC
>CABIYX010000035.1:0-5385 GCA_902363045.1 Clostridiales bacterium | reverse complement strand
AACGGAGAAAATCTTCGATTTCCGGGACAAGTTGGAGGAATTGTTCACCACCGGCAACGGCCCGGAAGTGCTCACTCTCACCGGCGGGGCCACCGGCCTCTACTGCGGCTATGTGGACTTCATCGCCTGGGACATCCGGACGGCGCTGAACATGGCGAAAGAGTTCTTTGAAGGCACGGACATCCCATGGGCCATCTTCCACACCTTCCGCCGTGAAGCAGGTTCTGTACCCCTAAAGCAACAAGATGATGGGACAGAAACTGAGAATCAGGATGACGAGTTGGATGAAACGCTTACTGGCATGGACTATATTCCTTATACCCAACAGAACGCCGAAGCATTCTTCGCTCAGCTGGAGCAGTGGAACGACGAGGACGAGTACACCCGCTGCATCCAGGCACTGAATGCCATCCCGGAGGACTGGCGGAACTACCGCATTGCCTACGCCATGGCACGAGCACTGGAGAACTACGCCATCATTGGGGACCATGACGAAGGCACTTTGAAATCCAAGGGAGACAAAGCCCTCCTGAGGGCCATTGAGGTGCTGGAGTCCGTCCGGGAGGAAGGCCAGGACAAGGCGGAGTGGAATATGCGGATGGCCTACGGCTATCAGTATCTCTACGGCCAGGAGGAAAAAGCCATTCCCTACGCCCAGCGTTGGGCGGAGCTGGACCCCGAGGACGAAAATGCCCCGGCAGTAATTCGGGAGTGTAAGGCGGAGATCCGGAAACGCCAGCGCAGCTGGAAGAAGAAGGCCAAATTCGTGCCCGGTGATACCCCATTTGAGGGCTTCGACCTCACCAACTTCTGGGATGATAATTGGTATGCACTGAAAGAATATGTCAGTGAGCCGCCTTCCGATGAGCTGATCGCCAGCGTGGAGGAGGAACTGGGCTACAAGCTGCCCGCCGCCTACATCTGGCTGATGAAGCAGCACAACGGCGGCATTCCGGTGAACACCTGCTATCCCTGCGATGAACCTACCTGCTGGGCAGATGACCATGTGGCCATCACCGGCATTTTCGGCATCGGACGAGAAAAGAGCTGCTCCCTCTGCGGAGAGCTGGGCAGCCAGTTTATGATCGATGAGTGGGAGTATCCTGCCATCGGTGTGGCCATCTGTGACTGTCCAAGCGCCGGACACGATATGATTTTCCTGGACTACCGAGCTTGCGGTCCCCAGGGAGATCCTGCGGTAGTCCATGTGGATCAGGAAAATGACTATAAAATTACCCATCTGGCAGATAGCTTTGAGGAATTTATCCGCGGACTGGAGCATGAATCCCTCTATGATCCGGATGAAGATGTAGAGGGTCTTGAGGATGACGCCGACGAGGAGGAAACCGACCATAAGGGTTCCTTTGCCGGATCTGTGCTCCTCTCCAAAGCAGAGTGGGACAAGGAGCAGTTGATCCGAGATCTGCGGGAAGAATGGGGCATCGTGGACGATGAGCCGGCTGAGGGCGACGAAGATGTTGAGAACAGCGATGACGCTGTGGTAATGCGGGTCGGCAATATGATGCTGATCGTGACACTATTCCACGGTCACATCCCTGACAATGAAGCAGAGATCAACGCCGAAAACAACTATATGTGGCCAGAGGCCGTAGAAGTGGCCACAGCGCACAAGGCCCATATCATGGTGGCTGTGTTGGGCGAGGAGGAAAAACTGCTGGAACGAGGTAAGCTGTTCACCAAGGCGATGGCAGTGTGCTGCAAGCAGAAATACGCCACCGGTGTCTACACCAGCGGCGTGGTATTTGAGCCTCGTTTCTATGAGGGCCTTGCCGATATGCTCAAAAAGGACGAACTGCCCATCTTCAACTGGGTTTGGTTCGGCCTGTACCGGAGCGAGGGGGGCCTAAACGGCTACACCTACGGCATGGATGTGTTTGGCAAGGAGGAAATGGAGGTGTTGAACACCGACGCTGAGCCGGAGGAACTACGGGACTTTTTGGCAAGCCTTGCCTCCTATGTGCTGGCGTGTGATGTGACGCTGCAAGACGGCGAGACCATCGGTTTTTCTGCGGACGATAAGCACACCATCACCCGCAGCCCCGGTGTCTCTCTGCCAGAGGAACAGATGACCCTGAAGATCGGTTACGAGCCTATAAAGGGAGATCCGGAGGATGACAGCTGCGACCACTCAGACAATGATGACACACAGGATGAGGAAGAATTCAGTAATCCCGAAGTCTACACAGAGGAGGAGATGGAGGCCGTCGAGGGTCACATTGAGCAGTATTTCGGTAAGGTCGAGAATGTGTTCCACGAGTTGGTCTCCCCGGACATCCATGTGGACATCTGCATCGTGCCGCCCACTGAGGAGCGGGACTATTATACCCTGGTCACCATGGGTATGGGTGCTCACCGGATGAATGTGCCGGAGGAACTGGCGGAATACAAGCTGGAGCGGGCGGAGCTGGCCATTGCCCTGCCTGCGGACTGGAAGCTGGATCAGGAGTCCATGAAAGACGAAAAGTGGTACTGGCCCATCCGCCTGCTGAAATCCTTGGCTCGTCTGCCCATCAACTGTGACAGCTGGTTGGGGCATGGTCATACAGTGGAAAACCGGGAACCATTTGCAGACAACACCAAACTGTGTACTGCTACCCTGATCGGTCCCCAGGGTACGGAGGATGGCAGCGAGGTCTGCACTCTGCCGGGCGGCGAGGAGGTCAACTTCTATCAGGTCATTCCGCTTTATGAGGACGAGTTGGACTATAAACTGGAACATGATGTAGACGCTCTGCTGGACAAGATGGCGGGGATCAGCTTTGTGGTGAACCCCACCCGCCAGGATGCAATCACCCGTGGCACCCTTTCCAATGATGATTTTGACGGTGAGATGGACGATGCTTCCTATCATATCGAGAGCATTGAGGAGAAGGAACTGCCTATTGACCCCATCAATGCTTATAACCATATGGCCATCTACCTGCGCTGGTGTATGGAGCACGACCTGATGGGCGAGGACTTCCTGAAAGAATACAGCGAAGTGGCCAAACAGGTCAAAGATGATTCTGCCAGTGTGGATCTGAGGGAGTTTATCCGGGATGAGCTGGACGGCTGTCTGTTCTCTGTGCTGTTCAATCAGCAAGGCCGTGCATTTGCAGGCTATTACTACGGAGAGGGCGACAGCCCCTACTATCCTGCCGATGTTGACGACAACGCCCTCCGCTTCTTCGGCCCGGGGCGGTATCACTCTGATGAGTTCCAGGATGAAGCCTACCTGTTCATCCCCTTTGACGAGGACTACTATCAGGCTATGGCAGAGGTGATCGAAGAACGCTTTGAAAACTGGCAGGGACAGGACTTCGACGAGGACACGCTGGAGCCTTCCGAGGTGGCTCATGCCATCATGGAGTATCTGGACTGCGAGTGTACCTATTTCCCGACCATGGCAGATGATGACCCCATCATGTCAGCATACAGCTACGCCCAGCGGCTGGGGGTACGGGAAGGCTTTGTTCCCGTGCTTATCCAGGCGGATGATGAAACGCTGTTGGAGTGTTTGGTAATGAACGCCGATCCGGAGCATGATGCGGACTTCTATGAATTTGACCTCAAAACGGTAACGGAGTACCGGAAGAAGATGCTCTCCGCTCCCGTCAAGGACGGAAAGGCGGTTTTGGAGGAATTGACCGGCCAGCGCAAGGAAGAAGCCGAGGACGATGATCTGGACTGGGAGGAGGAAGTCCTGGGCGAGATGGAGGGCGGAGAACCCAATGACCGCTTCGCAAACTATTGGAACGATGATACCGGAATGACATATCCGCTCATTCTGGCTAAAATTCCGGTAAAGAACCCCTGGGAGATCTTCGCCTACCTGCCCTTTGGAAATTGGAATGAGTGTCCGGACACACCGGACCTGATGGCAGTGGCGAAATACTGGTTCGAGCAACATGGTGCCATTCCTGCCGCCATGAGCCACGATGAATTGGAGTTTGAACTTCCAACTCCAATCTCCAAGGAAAGAGCTATGGAGGTGGCTGTGGAGCAATATGGTTTCTGCCCAGATCTGGATCAGAATGAGGATGGAAGCATTGGCTCCTTGGCAGATGTCCTGTGGCAGTCCACCGTCTGGTATTTCTGGTGGGATTGATGGGAGGTGCGACTAATGACAGAATATCAGAAAACCTATATCGAACTAAAAAAACAGTTTGTTGCGACCAATGAAGGTCCGGACAGTGTCCGCGCTCTATATACCTTCAAGGAAGAACTTGAGCAGAGTGAGGATCAGCAGGCCAAGGAAGTGCTGGTGGATGTGTATGATCTACTGGACTTCAAGAAAGATGCCTATGAACTGCTCTGCCAAATCGGAAATCGTTCCGATAAAAAGACCCTCAAGCGGCTGGGCACGCTGAAGGACTATGCGGAAAACTGGGGCAATCATTATGCTCTCCCCAAGCCCAAAACGCCGGAGGAAAAGCAGAAAGAAAAGGAACGGCAGGCCCAGCTGGGCATGCCCGCCTTCCGGTATCACCCAAACCCTCTGGAAACTGGGGCTTTTGAGGAATCCGCAGACGGCGTTGTCTGCGACTGCTGTGGCAAGACGACCCATATTTTCTATACCAATCCGTTCTTTTCAGTGGAGGATATTGCATATCTGTGCCCGGCGTGTATCGCCAGCGGCGAGGCGGCCCGGAAATATGACGGCAGCTTTCAAGATGATTTCTCTGTGGACGATGGCGTAGACGATCCGGAGAAGCTGGACGAGCTGATCCACCGTACTCCCAGCTACTCCGGCTGGCAGCAGGAATACTGGAGGGCCCACTGTGGCGATTACTGCGCCTTTTTGGGCTATGTGGGCGCCAGAGAACTGCGGGCACTGGGTGTGCTGGAGGAGGTGCTGGACGACCCCATGTGGGACGAGGAGCAGAAGGGAATGATCCGGGAATCCGTCAATGGCGGGCATCTGCAATGTTATCTGTTCCAGTGCCTCCACTGCGGAAAGCACCTGGTCTGGATGGATTTTGATTGAGGAGTTTTCAAAAGGTAGGATACAAGCAATGAAAACTAAAACGCTGACCATTCAACTGAATGATGAACAACTGCCCATCCTCCCAGTGGAACCAGAAGCTCACCTCTCCTTTACCACTCATGCCGACGGAAATGAATTGGAGTTAACAGGAAACCGGGCGGGGCTGCTTCTATTGGCGAAAGCCGCTCTTGGTATGGCGGAAACCATTCGTGAGGATGGATTTCATATCCATTTGGATGACCTGTATGGCATCAACGCCGTGGGAAAAAGCATCCTGATCCGAAAGGAGGAACAATCAAAACCATGATTGAAAAAAACTTTTTCAACCCCGCCACAGATAAAAGGAATCAGATAGTAAAGGTGAAATGATGATGGATCTGTCCATAAAGGAAATAAGC
>CABIYX010000034.1:32189-34138 GCA_902363045.1 Clostridiales bacterium | reverse complement strand
GCGTCTTTCAGGCGCTGGCCGCACTATGCCCTTTTAGGGCTTGTTCAAGCCACGCGTTTCACGCGTGGTCTTGACTATTTTACGTTTTTTCACAAGAAGGACCGCTTTGGTGTTCCAGCTGTGGACCTCAATCAATAAACCTCATAATTGGCTGTGCAGCCTCTTTCTGGAACATCATTGGAGCTTACTACAAAATGGTACTCCTCACCTATGGTCAAGCCAGTGAAGCTCACAGGATTGTTGACCGGCACCTCCCTCAGCCAATCGGTGACAGCATTTCCCTGTGAATCAAGAAGGCCAACATTGTAAGTAAGCGCGCCGGGGGCGTTGGTAATCATAAACGTCACATCCTGAGCGTCCGCGGTAAAATATCCGCACCCTGTTCCCTGGGCGCCTGTCGTATTCCGGTTCAGCTTCACGGTGCTCACAATGCGCTCAGAGGGCTGAACCGTCCAAAAGCGATCCATATCCTCCTGCGTAAAAATATGAGCGGTCACATCCCGAGCCTCAGAGTCCGCCGCCAGCGCCGGAATACAAAGGGAGAACATCAGGGCCAGTGCTGTCAGCATCGAAAACAACTTTTTCATTTTCATACTTCCTTTCTTTTCACCGTATATGTTACTGATGGTCCCGTGAGCACGCTTTTTCTTCCCACCTCCTATTACAATGTATTTACGGTCTAAGGCACGGCAGCCAGCCGTGTCTTTTTCCGCATCGTTGCCAAAGCTGTTAGAATGAGAGGGTCTTGGCCTGATGTACACCTCCAAGGACCATTGCGTCCGTAGCAAAGTCTGTCAGCCAGCCTCTCATTCGCAGCGTTCGATTTATGCAGGTTGAGCCACCTCCTTGGTGCGCCCGTGTCATCAAATAGATTGGATCGGCAATGGTGGAATGGCTGGTCGCCAAAACAAATCCATGATGAGGAGCGATCAATATGAACAATGTGGCAGGGATCGATGTTTCCAAAGGAAAGAGCATGGTATCCGTTCTTCGTCCTTTTGGAGAAGTGGTGGCAAAACCATTTTCTGTTGGTCACACCGGCAGCGAACTCAAGGAGCTGGCAGACTACTTGAAAAGCCTGGATGGTGAGACACGGGTAGTCATGGAGCACACCGGACGGTACTATGAGCCAGTAGCTCGTTTTCTTCATGAAGAGGGCGTCTTTGTCAGCGCAGTCAATCCGAAGCTTATCAAGGACTATGGAAACAACACCCTGCGAAAAGTGAAAACAGACAAGGCAGATGCCCGGAAGATCGCCCGCTATGGGCTTGTCCCCACAAGGGGGATGCCATGTCTCTAAGCGGCAGAGCCGCCAAGAGCCATGCAAACAACTGGGCAGAATTGCGCCAACATACACCCATGGATACGATTCGAATGCAACTGAAAACGCTGAACCGGCAGCAGAGTCTATACGCTAAGACTAAGACGATGATGAAAAACAACCTCATCGCCCTTCTTGACCAGACCTATCCCGGCGTCAACGCCCTATTTGACAGCCCTGTCCGTGAGGACGGAAGCCAAAAGTGGGTGGACTTTGCCACGGCCTTTTGGCATGTGGACTGTGTGCGGAACATGAGCCTCGCTGCCTTTGCCGAGCGTTACCGCAAGTGGTGTAAACGGCATGGCTACAACTTCAGCCAGAGCAAAGCCGTTGAGGTCCATGCTGGAGCACAGGACTTGATCGCCATGCTCCCCAGGGACGCCTTGACCAAAACCATGGTCCGGCAGGCCATTGATGCGCTGAACGCCGTCTCTGCCTCTCTGGAACGGCTCAAGGTTGAAATGCAGGCTCTGGCAGCACAGCTCCCGGAATATCCTGTTGTCATGGACATGCGCGGCGTAGGTGATTCTCTCGGCCCTCAGCTCATAGCTGAACTTGGGGATGTGACCCGGTTTACCCACCGAAACGCCATTACCGCTTTTGCGGGCGTTGACCCTGGTGCTGACCA